>CAZINN010000016.1:0-53376 GCA_964540615.1 uncultured Treponemataceae bacterium
ATGTCGGCGGCCTGGAGCACGGGATATCCCAGGAGGCCGAAGGGCATTTCCTCGATGCCGGCGCCCTGAGCCATCTCCTTCAAACTCGGCACGCGCGAGAGCCGCGGCACGGTGATGAGGTTCTCGAAAAAAAGCGAAAGCTCGCAGACCTCGGGCACGGCGGATTGAAGGTAGATGACCGACTTCGCCGGATCGATGCCCACCGAAAGATAGTCGAGCACCGCCGACCTGACATTGTCAGCCAAAGCTTCGATGTTTTCTTTTTCGGGCTTGGTGGTCAGGGTATGCAGATCGGCCACGATAAAGAAACACTCATACTCGTCCTGCAGCCTGACGCGGTTTTGAAGCGAACCGATATAGTGGCCGAGGTGCAATTTACCGGTGGGCCGGTCGCCCGTGAGTATGCGCTTGCGTTCCATACTGATGTTCTCCGAACTAGTGGTGTGAGCGGCGAAGTCGCCGCGCCTCGGCCGCGACGGACCGGCGGCATCGGTTTCCGCCTCTGCGCTTTCCGCACAAGCGCGTCGCCTTCGACAAGCCCTGCAGGGTCGGTCTATGCGGCTGGCGGAACCGGCCGGCGCCAGGACCAAGACAGTCCACGGATACGGTTTTCGTTCATGCTACGCCAGAGAATAGCCCGAGATCAACGCGGGCGGCAAGATGTATGGGGTTCCTCGAAGCTTGTTGCGGCGTCCTAAGAGGTTGATGACAAACTCGATGCTTGCCATCAACCTGTTATGCAATTGCAACATTAAAGATGCTGCCGACAAAGGTGCTTTCGCCTTTGTCAGCAGCCCGCTAAGTGTGTCATTTTGAAACATATAACTAAAATTCCCCCGGAATATTCGAGGCATAAGGCGGCGCAACAAGCTTCGAGGCACTTTCAACAAGATTCGAGGAACTTCTCACGATATAGTTATTGATCTCAGGGACTTCGAATACTGCAAAAAGGACGAATCATGAAACGAAGGTATGTGATCTATGCTCTTGTGACAGCCCTCGCTCTTTCTTCCACGGCCTTTGCTCAGGGCAAAGCCTCGGCCTCTAACCAGTGGGGCCTTCTCTTCGATGCGAAAAATCTTCTCGCGCTCGACGGTTTCGAGGACGGCTACCAGGCCGGAGTCGGTGTGCTGTACTGGGCGACGCCGAAGATCGCGGCCCGGGCCCTGCTCAGGCTCGATTACAACAACCCCGAAGGCGACACCGCAGCCACCCGCACCGAGTTCGGCCTGGGACTTGCAGGACTCTGGCATCCGGCGCGGGGAAAGAGTTCCGCCTCGCCCTATCTCGGCGCATTGCTCGGGTTTCAAACCTTGGCTTACACCGACGCGGATACGCTGATAGATCTGTATTTCGGTGCGGCGGGCGGCGTCGAGGTCAAGCTCCTGCCTACGATATCGTGCTTCGCCGAGTACCAGTTCCTCGCGGCGATCGACGCCCAAGGAGTCACGATCAGCCTGGGCACCGAGGGCTCGGACGGCTCTCGGGTTCTGCTCGGGTTAATATTTTATTTTTAGTCCTGATCCCAGGGAGGATGTCATGAAACGTTTGTTGTTTTATGCTTGTATCCTGGCGGCTCTTTCGGCCTCGTCGTGCATCATCGGTACTCACCTTAGCAGCAGCATAGGCGGGATGATCATCGACCACGAGTATTCGACTGTCGAGGGGATCACCGAGGACCGGATCGCGGACGCCAAGACTGATCTCCACATCGCGTACTGGCACACCTCGCATGGGGGGCAGCTCATTACCGGTATAGCTGGAATGGACGAGTTTTACGGCGGCAATGGCTGGTATACGCTGAATGGGGATGGGGGGCTGAACGTCAGCGAGCAGTCGCCCGACGTCGGCGCCTTTGATTCAAGCAGCGTCTCGAATTCGGCGGAGTTGTTTGCCGAGGCCGTACGCGATTTTCTTCCAAATTATCCAGACACGAATGTCGTGATGGCATCCTGGTGCGGTCAGATCGGCTACGGTTCCACGACCGAGGATGATATCAATCACTATCTTGAGGTTATTTCGCAGTTGGAGGTCGAGTATCCCGGCGTCGTTTTCGTCTATATGACCGGTCACGCGGACGGCGGCGGGCTTTTAGGCCAGGTGCATCGGTACAATCAGATCATCCGCGACTACTGCGTCGAAAACGACAAGTGGCTCTACGATTTCTACGATATCGAGTGCTACGATCCGGACGGCGAGTATTACGGCGATCGGTATGTCACAGACGATTGCAACTACGACGCGAATAACAGCGGCGGAACGACTGATAATGGGGGTGATCCCGGGACCCCGACAGAAGGCGATGGTAACTGGGCACTGGAATGGCAGGATGCCCATCCGGGGCAGTGGTGGGACTGCTCCTCCGCGCATTCGTATCCAATCAATGCGAACCAGAAGGCCAAGGCGGTCTGGCAGCTCTGGTGCGCGATCGCCGAGGAGATGTAGGCGCTCGGATTATTACCGCTTTTCGATAGAGGAGGAGGAAGATCGCCGCTCAGCGGATGAGGGCCGCTTCCTCCTTCGTCGTTTTCACAAAAGGTATCCAGCTGTATTTCGCGTCGCCCTGGACCTCGCCGGATGACGGCGGATTTTCGCCTTCGGCGAGGCTCAGGCTGAGTTCGAGGGCTGCTGCGGCGACCGCCTCGGTATCCATGCAGGCCGCTCCGATCAATCCGCCCGATGCAAGGGCGGCCTTGAGCCGCGGCGACGAGGCCGAGCTGCAGAATCCCACGATGGGCGGCGTCAGGTTTTGAAAGCCGCCTGCAGCCTCGCAGGCTTCGACCGCCTGCAGAGTGATGTCCCAGTCGGTGCAAACGAAGGCTTCGATGCGGGGGCCGTACCGGTGTAAGGCTTCCGCCGCCTTGGCCCTCGCCTCCGAGCCCCTTGTATCCGTCATTTCCTCGGCCAGGCATCGCGACCGGAGCCCGGAACCGGCCAGGGTCGTTTTGATGCCGCTCACGCGATCCTTCACGCCGCCGGTCGCGCGGTCTGCAGTGAGCAGTATGTACTGCAGAATGCCGTCCTTGTCGATGTCGGCGGATTGGTGCTTCTTCCAGTGCTCCGCCAGAATCCCCGCCATGACCGCGCCGATTTCAAAGTCCTTCGATCCGACATAGAAAGCCTTATCCCATGAGCTTATCGCCTCGGCTGAGGGCCTTTCTCCTATGAAAACGACGGGGACGTCTTTCGCCTTTGCGGCGGCGATCGCCGAGCGCGCGGAGAGAGCGTCGACCGGATCGACGATGATCGTTTGTGTTCTGCGTTCGGCGAACACCTCAACCCATGACAGCTGCTCGACCGCGCTAAGCCGGCTGTCGGCGAACTCGAGACCGGCCCTGCCTCCGGCGGTCTGGATCAGCGCTTTTTTGACAGCCGACGAGAAGTGATCATCGAATGACCGCAGGACGACGCCGATATGGGGTTTGGATTCTCGGCGTTTCGAGCAGGATGCGGACAGCGCCGCGGCGACGAGGGCGGCGGCCGCGGCGGCCAGGAGCCCGGCCGCGGTGCGCCTGCGCATTTCCCGGAAGGTCATGGTACGAATTTATAACCACGGCCGCGGATCGTCAGTATGTGGCGCGGCAGGTCGGACTCGCCCAGGCGCTGGCGCAGGCGGGCGATGTGGACGTCGATGGTCCGCGTCGTCGTCTCGCTGTCGTAGCCCCACACCGAGTCGAGCATCTCGTCGCGGCCGATGACCCTGTTCGGATTCGAGGCGAGAAACTCCAAAAGCCGGTACTCCTGCGCGTTGAGCGGCACGACCTCGCCACCGCGCAGGAGCTCTCCTTTGTCCGCGTCGAGCGTGAACGCCCCGAAGCGTATCTTCCCGGAGATCGAGTTTCCCTTCGATCCCTCGCCCGAGCGCGCCCTGCGCAGAAGCGCCTCCATGCGCGCGATCAATACATTTGAATCGAAGGGCTTGGGGACGTAGTCGTCGGCGCCCTCTTTGAGCCCGACGACGATGTCCATGTCCGCCCCCCGCGCCGTGAGCATGATGACGGGCACGCGGCAGCCGGCCGCTCTGAGATTTCGGCACAGGGAAAGTCCGTCGCGGCCGGGCAGCATAAGGTCGAGCAATACAATGTCGTAGTCGCCGGACTTCGCCGCAACTTCGCCGGACAGACCGTCGGCCCGCGATGCGACTATACAGCCTTCGGCCGCAAGCCGATCCTCGAGCGTCATGCGGATGCCGGGATCGTCTTCGATGAGGAGAACGCGCACCTTATCGAGCATCGCCTTCCCCCTCTATCAACGGAAGCTCGAGCACGAAACGGCATCCCGGCCTCCGCGAGCCGTCGATGCGGCGGTAGGGACTTTCGAAACTAAGCTCGCCTCCGAGCTCGCGCGCCTTCCTCCGCGCGATGAAGAGGCCCAGGCCCGAACCCTTTTCGTTACGCAGCCGACTGGTCTCGTCCCGGTAAAATGCGTCGAAGACGAGATCGGCTTCGTTTTTCGCGATGCCCCTGCCGTCGTCTTCGACGATGAATCGGATCGAAGAGGGGAGACTGGTCCTCCCCACGATGCGCACGTCGCCTTTCTCTTCGCCGGAATAGGCGTGGTAGATCGAGTTCGTGACGAGGTTCGACAGTATGAGGCGTATGGTCTCGGCCTCGCCCATGAAGCTCTGCGGCAGCGCGCCGAAGTCCCACACGAGCCTGACCCCCTCGGCTTTAGCTATCGTCTCGAGCGGCGACCTCAGGCTGTCCAAAAACGAATTCGTTTCGATCCGGGCGAGGGACGGCGGAGGCGGCGATCGGTCTTCGACGCGAGAATAAAGAATAACTTCCTCCACCATCGATCCGAGCCTGAGAGCCTCGTTGTGTATCATCTCGCCGTATGAAGTAAACCGGTCCCCCTGAACGATGCCGCGTCGGATGTTGTCGGCGGCCGAGCGGATGGCGGTGACGGGCGTCCTGAGCTCGTGGGTCACCGACGCGACGAACTCCCTCTCGCGCTGGCGCGTCAGCGCGAGCCGTCTTTTCTGGAGCACCGACATTACAAGGGCCGTGCCGAGTCCTATAACTAGACCGGTTCCGAGAAGCCAGTTAAGGGCGAGTCTTCGCTCGATCGAGCCGACGGCCGAGGAAGAGCTCAGTGTTATGACGGCCATGCGCATCCCCGGGAGATTCCTCTGTGCGGGGAAGTCAGGGACTGAGGCGCGCTCATTCGCAATGATCGGCGCAATAGCGCCGCGGTCGCGGCCGGGCTCAGAGCGGTAGAACGAGCCGAGACCGATCGAAACCGGCACTATGAAGGTGCGGGCCCGCGCTGAGGAGAACCCCAAAAGGGCGGAGATAGGATTGAACGCAGGCCTGCGGGTTTCGAAACGTGAAGGCGCATCGTCCGCCGTATCATGAGTGTTTGTCCATTCTATCTCGGATCCGGGAAGAACTCCGGCGATGGCCGGCTTGAGATAAACCTCAAAAAAGCCGGAGCTGTCGATGCCGACGGCGACGGTTGTCGCTTGTGCTCCGCTCCGCGAGGCGATGAGAAAACCTTTCGCTTCGTGCGGAGAAGAACCGAGTTCGACGAAGTTTATGCTTGGACCGTTTCCATCCTTTATCCGCTTCTGAATCGGCGGAGGAAATTTTTCTTTCACGGTTTCCCATTTTTCGGCGGCCGGATTAAAGATACAAGCCGACGGCTGGTCGGGCCCTGTCAGTATGTAGACTGATTCGATGAGCCGGGGCGAGGCGCCCGAGGGGCCGTAGATCATGTACTCCCGTTCCAGAAATTTCTTCAGGTCGAGCGTGCTCAGCCGATCACGGCTCAGAAGTTCCCGCAGGTCGCCGACCAAGGGGGCGTAGCGCTGAAACTCGCGGGCGAGGGCCTGCCATACGATCGCGTGCAAAGAACGTTCCGCGTCCTCTATTTCTTTCGCGGCCGCGCCGCTGAACCAGCTGTATTGAATCGCGGCGACGAGAACGACCGCGGCTGCGATAAGCGGTATTGATATTTTCGCGCCCAGGTCGGATGGTTTCAGCCTCAGTGCCATAAATCAATAATACTCGCGACGAAAAAAAATCTCCACATGCGCCGCTGTGGGATATTGGGTATTTTACGCAGTTTACATTCCTTTTACTCAGTGTTCACCATGCGAAGGCGCGGATGCGTTAGCTTATTGTCCGGAGGGTAGGCAGGTGGATGAAGCAGGAGCCCGAAGGATTGTCAATATCGAGGACGTGAAGCCGAGTTCCCCTAAAGGCAGGAAGATCAAGATGGTCATCGGTATCGGCGCTATGGCCGCGGCGGTCATAACCGTGGCGGCGGTTCTCGGCGGCGCCGGCGGAGGTACAAAATCGATCAAGGGGTACACGATCGGGGCGGTCGAAACCAAGGATTTCGTGAAAACCACCGAGGCAAGCGGAACCGTGGTCGTATCGGTCGAGATGTCAGTGCCCAGCCCTCAGGAAGGTTACGCCCAGAGCGTGTACGTTTCCGAAGGAGACACGGTCAAAAAGGGACAGGTGCTTGCGTCGCTTTCGGTCCCCGATCTCGAGGATGATCGAAAAGATCTCGTCGCCGAGCTGGCTGTCGCGAAGGTTTCATTGAAAAGCGTCTATAACGATTATGATTATCAGATAGAGGCTAAAGAAAGATCATTGAAGCGGCTCGCGGTCGAGATCGCCGAAGCGGAGAAGGAGGTCGAGACGAAAAAAGCCCTTGTTGAGATAAAAAGTTCACGAAAAAGCGAGTACGACGACGCGGTCGACGCCCTCAACGAGCTTCTTGAAAACAGAGAGGATGCCGAAAAAGAGCTGGAAAACCTGAAGCGGCAGCGCGCGATCGCCATAGAGAAGCAGGAAGCTACCATAACGCAGCTCGAAACGGAACTCGCCAGGACCGATAAGGACATAGAGGAGGCAAGAATCAAGAGTCCTATCGCCGGCGAAGTGCTTTCGATTTCGTCGGACATTCTCGTCCCTGGGACATTGATAGCACAGGGCGCGACGATAATGACCATTGCGGATCGTTCGGGGACATACCTCGATTTCGATGTCGGCGAGCAGTATGTCTCGGCGATAAAAGTAGGGGACAAGATAACCGCCACCATCGGCGCCACCACCGTTATTGCGACGATCACCTCGATCGGAAGAGTCGCCAGTCTCGCGTCGGACGGGCTCACCGCGACTGTTTCCGTAAAGGCAAAGCCCGAGGCGGGATCGAGCTTGACTCCGGGCGCCTCCGCGGTCGCCACCATTCCACTCGGTACGAAAGAAAACGCACTCGTGCTGCCCAGGGGGGCGTACCTGACCACTGGATCGCAGAAGTACGTGTACAAGATCGAAGGGAAGAAGGCGCGAAAAGTCGCTGTCGAGTTCGGAGAGATTCAGGGGAATCAGGTCGAGGTTGTCAAAGGACTCGAGGCCGGGGACCGCATTATCGTTTCGAGTTATTCAGAGTTCATC
Source organism: uncultured Treponemataceae bacterium (assembly GCA_964540615.1). Classification (GTDB taxonomy): domain Bacteria; phylum Spirochaetota; class Spirochaetia; order Treponematales; family Rectinemataceae; genus CAZXXZ01. Next base: position 7,410 of record CAZINN010000016.1, read on the forward strand.
GACGAATCGGTCGTCGAACTGAAGTAAGAGGAGATAGGCATGATTAGTTTGAAGGGAATCTGCAAGGAATACGAGCTGATCGGCGGAACCATCACCGCTCTCAAGGACGTCGATCTCACCATCGAACGCGGCGAGTACGTCGCAGTCATGGGCCCATCCGGGTCGGGGAAGTCGACGCTCCTGCATATCCTGGGCATTTTGGATACCGCGACGTCGGGGCGGTATTTTCTCGAGGACTACGACATCACATCTCTTCCCGATCGGGAGCACGCGCGGATACGGAATAAGCACTTCGGTTTTATATTCCAAAGCTTCAATCTTTTCTCCGAGCTTTCGGCTCTCGAGAACGTCATGCTGCCCATGGGCTACGCGGGTATACCCTTTCGTAAGCGTAAAGAGCGGGCGGAGCTTCTTCTTTCGGAGGTCGGACTTTCTCATCGACTGCATCACCTGCCGACGATGATGTCGGGCGGCGAGCAGCAAAGGGTCGCGATCGCCCGCGCCCTCGCGAACGATCCCGACGTCATTCTCGCGGACGAGCCGACGGGGAATCTTCCGACCGACCGCGGCGAGGAGATAATGAGCATGCTTGAGTCGCTCAACGCGAAGGGCGTCACCATACTGATGGTCACCCATAACCCGGAACAGGGCAGGCGCGCGCACCGGCGGCTCTCGATCAAGGATGGGATGCTCATCGGCGATGAGAACAGAAAGGCCGGGGCGCAGGGGGCAGCCGATGCGTAGCGAGGCGGGGAAGGTCATAGCGCGGAGATTTTCTTCACGTATCGTCGAATCCGGCCTGCTTATCCTCGCCGTCGCTCTCGGCGTCGGCGCGGCCTCCTCGGGTTTTTCGCTCTTGGCGAATACGCTGAAAGCCGGCAGCGATATGCTTGCCTCGCCCACGTACCGCGAGCTTGTCGTGAGCGCGCGTTCGAGCGCCGAAGAAATGGCCGCTCCCGCAGTCAGGCGGCCGACCGCCGCGAATATCGCGCTCACGGCGTCAGATCTGGACGCGGCCGAGCTCGCGCCGGCGATCGCGTACGCATACATTCAAAACCGCGATGAGATACGGTTCATCAACGCGCAGACCATCGCGGAGGAGAATGCGATGAGGACTGCGTTTATGGCGCAGATCGCCTCGAGTGGAGGGACTGAATCACCGCCCGCTGCTATGGCGCCTCCCGAGGAAGACGGAGGAACAGCCGCGCCGCCCTCCGGTGAAGCGGTCGCCGAGGGGGGCGGGCAAAGCGGTACAGCCTCTCCTGCCACCGCTCCTGCTGATTCAACCGCCGCAGCCGCCGCTCGCCAGCAACAGCAGCAGCCCCGTTTTATGACCGAGGATGATCTTAAAAAGGCCCAGGCGCAGGCCGACCTCATAATCGTGGATTTCGAAGAACTTGCGGGCTTCCGGGTGACGCCGCAGTTTTTCAACGCCTGGTCTCTGACGGCGGCCGCGGGCAGTTTGCTCACCGAGTCGGATGCTTCCGGTGATGCGAACGCCGTCGTGCTCGGTTCGAAGGCGGCTGAGAAAATCGCCGCAGGGAAGCTGCAGGTTTCGGAACTCATCGGCAAGAAGCTTCTGTCACGCGAGGGCAAGCTCCTTGTCGTGGGCGTGCTCGCACCCTATGGGCAGTCGTCCATCGACGAGGCGTTTTTCGCTCCGTATAAGACATTCGCCGGCAGGGGCGGCATGCCGCGCATGTGGAGTTTCAACACCATGCTGCGCTTCGCCGTTTCAGATCCTTCGAAGCTCGATGAAACCGCCGGCATTCTGAGCTCATGGTTCGAGTCGCGTTTCGGCGAGTCGCAGATCACTATTTCGAATCCGCGCAGCGAGGCGCAGAAACTTATGAACCGCAATTCGGGCATCAGTCTGCTCATTCTCGTCCTTGCGCTGTCGGGACTTTTCATCGCTCTGGTCAATGTGTCTCACATACTCATGAGCCGCGGCCTGCGCATGCGCAAGGGCGTCGGTATCATGATGGCTTTGGGCGCATCGCGGCTGTCAGTGCTCAAGTTGTTCGCATCGGAAGCGACCGCGGTAGCAGTCGCCGGATCGATTCTGGGCGGCGCCTTTGCGTTCCCTCTTTCGCGGACGATGCAGGACGCGCTCGGATTATTCGGCGGATCCTGGCTTTTCGTGCTCGTCGGGGTCGCGCTGTCGTGGATCCTGACCATGGTCTGTTCAATAGTTCCGGCCTGGCAGAATTCCAGGATTGTCCCGGCGGATGCGATGCGGGCTGCGTGATTTTTTGTCCACATCACGGCGTGATTCCGTGAAAGGAATATTCGTATGAAGAAGTTCTTAACCATGATGATCCGACACTGGCGGAAATCGCCGGTGAAAATAACCTTGACCGTCCTGTCGGTCGCCTTGGGCACGGGCATCTTGATAATCTCGTTCAGCGCCGCGGCGATCATAAGGGACAGAGTCGCCGCCGGCATGGCGAAATCTGGATCGGTGCTCTATGTATCGAATGCGACGTGGAAGTCCGACGGAACCCTCGAACGGAACCGGCGCGCGGAATGGGACGCCGAGGCGCCCGAAAAAGTCGTCGCAGAATCCGGCGTCGTCTCGGCCGCCGCTATTGTGGATTCTCCGCCCTTCGACTCGATCACCGTCGGCGGTACAACATATCGTCTCCGCAGCGCTGTCGGAACGAGCCCCGAGTATTTCGATGTGTTCTCTCTCGAGACTGTCGCCGGCGCGCCGATGGTTGCCGACGACCTTTCCCAGGGACGGAAGCGCGTCTGGATCAGCGAAACGCTGGCGAATATTCTTTTCGGATCTGCCGAATCCGCGATAGGCAGGCAGATTCAACCGCCGGGAATGCAAATCTTCCGCGGACCTCGGGGTCAGCAGGAGAGTCAAAATCTCATCACACAGTATACGGTGACCGGTGTTTTCAAGGACCCCAGCGAGGTCGCGCGACGTTCATACGGAATCGCCGACCTCGTCTATCCTTATACCGCGATGATCCCCGCCGGCATGAACGCGACATTTCAGATACGAATGATGTCCGGGACTTTTGTCGTGAAATCAACGACCTCCTCGATCAAAAAAGCCCAGGCCGCGATCAGCGAGACATTGGTCAATGATTACGGGGAAGACATCAAAGTGGCTGTGTGGGAAGGGTCGTCGCGCGGAAGCTCGACCTATCTCGAGCAGCTCAGGCAGGCCATCGCGATCTTTACGGTATCCGTGAATATCCTCGGCATTGTGCTCCTCGTCATCAGCACAATGGGCATCTTCAGCGTTATGGTCGTCGAACTCCTCGGCCGCCGCAGGGAGATCGCCCTCGAGCGGGCCTTGGGCGCGTCGCAGGCGACTGTTGTCAAGGAGTTCTGGAGCTGGTCGGTCGCCTTGAGCTTCTTCGGCGCTGTCATCGGTCTCATTCTCGCCGTGCTGTTTGCGAAGCCTGTATTGAATACGATCGCGCCGCTGATCAGTGAGATATCCGACCAATTCCGTGACGCCGCCGGTCTCGATCCTTTGTCGGTTGCGGGCGGTATGGCGCTCGCATTGGGATGCGGCGGCATTCTCGGAGCCTTGCCGGCCTTCGGCGCCGTGAAAGGCAATATCTCCGATGTCCTGAGAGAGGTATGATATGAGGGTTGCCATCAAGACAGGCAGGGCGGCGTTCGTGATTCTCCTGGTTGCGCTGGCGGCCGGCGCCTTCCCGCAGACAGTGACGCTCTCGACGCTCGAGGAGGTGGCGGAGCTCGGCAGGAAGGTAAGCATCGATTACGCGGAGGCTCTTCTCGCCGTCGAGGAAGCGGAACTGGAGGTGCCTGACCTTGTCAAGATCAAATCCTCGACATTGAGCGGAAGCTATTCGTATTCGGGTGCGGACGCCTCTGGTTCCTCTTCGCTTGCGAGTTCAGGATTTTCCACATCGTTGAGTATCCCTCTCGTCGATCAGCTGAGCCTCTCGGCGTCGCTTGCCGATGATCTGTCGGGAGAGGTCGCCGCTACCGTCAAGCCTCTTGTCCATGATGATACGAGGACGCAGAAAAAGATCGCCTACGAGAAAGCCGTCGCCGCGGCCGAAGACGCCGGCAGGAACGCCGGTGTCGCGGCGGTCAAGGCAGTGCTCGCGTGGATGGCCGCCGAACGCCAGCTTGCGACGAAAGAAAGAGCGGCGGTGTATGCCGAGGACGCATACGCGGCGGCGAAGGCCGCCTACGATATCGATCCCGATACTGTGAGTCTCGACGACGTCTCCGAAGCGCTGAAGGATTGGTCGACGGCCAGGTCCGAGCTTATCGCACAACAGACGAGCGCGCGGAACGCCAAGGCCGATATGCTCAAGCTCCTGGCGCCCTCCGGAGAAGATATCGTCATCAAAACGCTCAGCTCTGAAGAGCTCGAGAGCGCTTTGTCCGCACTGAAAACCTCTTTCGCGGGTGTAGAGAGTTCCGGCCCCGCCGCAGGCTATTCGGTCCGCTCGGCCGAACTCGATCTTCAGGCAAAAGCTTCATCCGCCAAGTCGATTTGGCTGTTCGAACCCGATCTGTCTTTGTCCGCGGGGTTCTCATTTCTCCGCGAGGGCGATCCAACCGCCTCCCTCTCCGCCTCTCTCACGCTGAGCCTCGACGACGTGAAGGGCGAGGAGAAGGCGCTGGCCGAAGCTCGGCTCTCGCTGGCGGCCAAGTCTCTCGCCCAGGCGAGGATCGCGCAGGAGAGCGAATACGCTCAGGCTGTCGCCAAGGTCAAGACCACGGCGATCGCGACCGAGAACCAGCGGCTTTCGCGGGATCAGGCGGCCGAGATCCGCGACGAAGCGGCCTTCCTCTTCGAGCACGGCAGCTACTCCGAGCTCGAGAACGAATCCGCCGCCCTCTCTCTCGCTCAGGCCGAGGATGCGCTGTATCAGGCGCTTGTCGATGAGTATTCGGCCTGGCTCGACCTGGGAGCGCTTGCGGGAAGGTAACCTTGACGACCGTATATTCATTACATTGTAGAGAGGAGCCGGCTGCCTCGACGAAAGCCGGCTCGCCGAGGAATCCGGGCGCCGAGGCGCCCGGGCTGAGCAAGTAGACGTCTGGTGTAGGAAGTCCTCCCGGCCTCACCCCTTTTCGGGGGTGGACGGTTCACGGGAGTCCCCTTTCCTAGGTTCACATCCGAAGTTCCGCCTCAGCCCGGGCGCCCCGGCGCCCGTTCTTAATGAGCCGGGGCCGTCGCCGCGCGCGGGATGGCTTGACGTTGTCTCGCCGCGGTTGTAGATTAACACCGTTAATCAACCGGAGGGCTACGCCATGACGGACGACTCGGGCTTCCGCGAGAGGATACTGAGAGCCGCTCTGGACTTGATCGATTCCGGCGGCGGAGCCGCGGGAGTCGGCGTCAGGGAAATCGCGCGGATAATCGGATGCTCGGCTCCCAATGTCTACAATCACTTCGCGGGGATCGAATATCTCAAGGCCGAGGCGCTGCTTCGCATCTCGGCCGAGTACTCGGGCGCCATAGGGAAGGCCATGCGCGGCCCGAAGGCGCGGCAAGACCCTTTCGACGCGGCCGCCCGCGCTTTCCTGGGATTCGCCGCGGATCACCCGGGCTGGCTCTACTTCTACCTTTTCGAGAAGCCTGCCGGAGGCGCGCGCAAGAACGTACTCGATGACGGCGAGGCCAGGGGACGGGAGATGGGGATGATCGTCGCGGCGGCCTCGGGCGGCCGGCTATCCGGGGCCGCGATCGGCTTCGCGACCGAGACGATCTACCGATACCTGGTAGGGGCGGTTTCGGAGTTCCTGACGGGCAAGGTCGCGACCAGGAGTAGGAAGCATTTCATCGATGAGACGGCGGCATCGGCCAGAATCGTCTTCGACGCCCTCGTCGAGAAGCTGTCTCCACGAGGGCGATACGCGAGCCAAGGAGCAAGAAAGTGATCAAGACCCCGACTCTTGCGGCGCTGTGCGCTATAGCCGCCTTCGTCGCCGCATCGACTCTCGTCGGAATTTCCGTTCCGGGATTCTATGAGGGCTCTTCCTGCGCCGCGTCCCGAGAAGCCTTCCTGGGCCAAGATATGGTGTCGCTCATCGTCCTCTTCGTCTTCGTACCGGCCTTTCTCGCCGCGCGGCGCTCATCGCTCCCCGGAGCTATGATCAGCCTCGGTTGCCTTTCCTACTATTCCTATACCTATGGCTATTATTCCTTCGGCCTGGCCGACACTCCGCTCTATCTCGCCTATCTGGCTATCTTCGGGGCCTCCGTCTACGCATTCATATTCATCGCGCTCTCGCTCGCGCCGTCCAAGGTCCTGACGGAGGCGGGCTCGCGCATCCCGCGGGTCGCCGTGTCCGCCTTTCTCATCTTCGCTGCGGCCTTTACGGGGATCGCGATCGAGCTGCCGCCATTGCTGAAATCGGCCTTCGCAGGCGAGGCGGCGGGCATGAGGTCGGCGAGCGCCTTCATGATCCTAGACCTTGCGATCCTCTTTCCCGGCATGGTCATCGCCGCCTGCCTGGCCCTGCGGCGCCGCAGCGAGGGCTATTTCTTCTCCGGCGTGCTCCTGGTCAAGACCGTCACCTTGATGCCGGCTATCGTCGCCGCGGACCTCGTCAACCTGGCCGAGCGCGGAGAGCTTATCGATCCTTCTTTCGATATCGTCGCGACGGCCTTCTTCGCATCTTCGCTTGTCTTGTCCATCATCTACTTCCGGAGCCTGCCGAAAGCGGCGGCCGATAAAGGCGCCGCTCTGTCGTCCTAGGGAGTCTCCCTGTGCTATCATCAGCCCCATGCCCGCTTCTATCCTCTGGTACGATCTGGAGACCTTCGGCCTCGAGCCGCGTTACGATCGCATAGCGCAGTTCGCCGCCGTCCGCACCGACGAGTCCTTGGAGGCGACCGGCGAGAGAATCCTTCTCTACTGCAAGCCGACGCCCGATTACCTGCCGAGTCCCCTGTCCTGCCTCGTCCACGGCATCACGCCGCAGTTCGCGAAAACCGAGGGGCTGTGCGACTACGAGTTCGCGACCGCCGTGCGGGCCGCAATGACGGAAGCGGGCACGACGAGCGCGGGCTACAACACGCTGCAGTTCGACGACGAGTTTATCCGCAACCTGTTCTACCGCAATCTCTACGATCCCTACGAGCGCGAGTGGCGCGGCGGCAATTCGAGATGGGACCTCATCGACCTCATGCGGGCGGCGCGCGATCTTCGGCCGGAGGGGCTCGTGTGGCCCGAAGACGAGGATGGTAAACCTATCTTCACACTCACCGCGCTCGCCAAGGCGAACGGGGTGTCGCACGAGTCCGCGCACGACGCGATGTCGGATGTCCTCGCGACGATCGATTTGGCGCGTCTTGTGCGCGCCCGCCAGCCAAAGCTCTACGAATGGTACTGGAACCACAGGACGCGCGACTCGCTCCGCTCTCTCATCGATCTTGTGGATCGGACGGCCCTCGTGCACACCTCGGCCGCATATACTTCGGACAAGGGCTGCACGACCCTCGTCGCCCCCCTTTCGATCGATCCGGAAAACCGAAACCAGCTGGTGGCCATCGACCTGCGCTTCGATCCTTCTGATATTGTCGGGCTCCCGGTCGAGGAGATACGCAGGCGCGTGTTCACGAAGGCCTCGGAACTCGAGGTCGAGCGCGTCCCCCTGGTCAGGATACGACTGAACCGCTGCCCCTTCCTGGCGCCGCTGGGCACCTTGAGCGAATCAGCTGCGGCGCGTCTCGGACTGGACTTGGCGGCATGCAAGGAGCATCTCCGCTTTATCAAGGCCGAGCGCGATCTCTTGCAGAAGATGGTCGCGGTCTTCGAGATGCAGGAGGTCCCGGAAGGAAGCTCCGACCCCGAGCTGCGCATCTACGCCGACGGTTTTTTCCCCGAGCGGGACGCAGAGACCTTCGCCCTCATCCACGAGCGGATCGCGTCCAAGGGGGCCGCGGCCGCGAAGGCGGCGCTCTACAAGCTGCGTTTTGTCGACGACCGGCCCGCGCAGATGCTCAGGCGCCTGTACGCGCGCAACTTCCCCGAGACATTGAGTCCGCAGGAGGCGGCCAGGTGGCGCGAGTTCTGCGCAAGCCGCCTTCAGCTTCCGCCCCTCGCCGGCGCGACGGACCTGGGCACGTACGGCAAGGTCGTCGCGCAGCGGCTCGAAAATCCGGACACGCCCGCGCGCGAGAAGGGGCTTTTAATGGAACTGCTCGCCTACAAAACCGAGCTTGAGAAGGACGTGCTGGGCTACGAGGGACGGTGAACGGTCGGTTTCGCATGCGGCTGAACTTCTTGCATCCTTCTGCTTCCGGGTAATAGACTACCTTCTATGGCTGGCGACACTATAAAGAGCTTCGAATCCGGTGACGTGATATTCCGGGAGGGCGAGAAGGGCGACCTCATGTACGTTCTGCTCGAGGGTGCGGTCGAACTCAGGAAAAAGGTCGAGCGGGGCGAGGCTGTATTGAAAATCGTGGATACGCCGAACGACTTTTTCGGCGAGATGGCGCTGCTCGACGACAGGCCTCGTTCCGCCACCGCGATCGCGGCGCGCAGGACAAGAGTGCTCGCCGTTGACGGGCCGACCTTCGAGTCCATGATCCTCTCGAATGGGAAATTCGCGCTCAAAATAATAAAAGTCCTGTCGGCAAGGATTCGTCGATCCAACGATCAGTTCTCCGATCTCATCGAGACGATGCCTAAGGAGCGCATCGCCCGGAGCATGGTCGATTTCGCAGCCCGGCGCGGAGAGCCCATCCACGACGGCGGTATCAAGGTCAACATCGAGCAGATGAAGGCCTGGATCAACACCCACATCGGCGCCGCCCAGGACGAGATCGAGGCGGCTGTCTACCGCATGCTCAAGGACGAGTCGATCTTCTGGGCGCCGACGAGCGCGAAGACCAAGGAGTGCTTGGTTCTGCCTAAGGAGTTTCTCAAAGAATTCGAGCGGCGGACCCAGGCTTGACGCGGCGATGTGGGCCTGTCGGCCGGGCGTTTCCTCCGCTCGCCTGATCCGCGCGCAGTGGTATACTAGGCGGCATGTTCCCCTTGTCCCGCGGAAATCTGGACTACCAGCCATTCTATTGCGAGGAGAATATCTGGAAGCTTCTCGCACGGCCGGAACTGGCCGGCTGGGATGCCTGGGCCGTCATGGTGACGAACCAGAAGCGGAACGTTCCGATGATGCGCCAGCGCGCGGGCAGGCCGGTGGATGGGCTTGTGCATTGGGACTATCACGTCTTCGCGGCCGCGCTCGATCCCGCCGAGGGCGCGGTTGTTCTCGACCTTGATACGGATCTGCCCTTCCCCTGTGCGTTTGAACGATATCTCGAAGACACATTCCCGCCGGGGAGTCCTGCGCGCGCGGATGTCCGGTTTCGAGTCATCCGCGCGGATGAGTACATCGCCCGATTCTCCTCGGACCGATCGCACATGCGGCGGGTTGATGGCAGCTGGATAGAGCCGCCTCCGCCCTGGCCCGCCCCGGGCTCCGACAGGAACGAGCCGTCCAACCTCATGCTGTGGCTCGACGTCAAGCGGCGGTCGCCGGGAAAACTGTGGAATTTCGAGCGGTTTTTGACGGTTATGCGCAGGCGCGGCCGCGCGGCGATGCGGAGGCTGAAATGAAAATTCCTGTGTCCAAACGCGACCGTGTCATAGGCGGCCTTGTCGGCCTCGCGGTCGGCGACGCGCTCGGCGTGCCGGTCGAAAACGAGCCGCGCGCATGCCGCGACGCCGATCCAGTCGTGGATATGCGGGCGGGCGGCGTCTGGCTGACCGAACAAGGTGTCTGGTCCGACGATACCTCTCTCGCCCTCTGCCTGGCCGAGAGCATCGTCCTGAGGGGCTTCGATCCCGAAGACGCGGGCCGCCGTTCTCTCGCCTGGCTCGACGAGGGAAGGTGGACGGCCCGGGGCGCAGCCTTCGGCGTCGGCGGCTCCACGTACCGCGCCCTGACGCATATCCGTTCGGGGATGCCGGCGGTCACGGCCGGCGGCAGGGGCGAGAACGACAACGGGAACGGCTCGCTCATGCGCATCCTCCCCGCCTCGATATGGCTCTCCACGCTGCCCGAGCCTGAGCGCTTTCGTGCGGTCGCATCCTACTCGGCATATACTCACGGACATCCGCGGAGTCTCTTCGGATGCTGGCTCCACTGTCTGGTCGCGTCCCGGCTTCTCGAGGGATATGAGCCGGCCGCCGCCGTCGAGGTGGCGGCGGCCGAGGCCCGGCGTCTGCTGCCGACCCTTCCCGGCCGGGTCGCAGCCCAGGCTGCATCTTACTCGCGCATCCTCGACAGGCCCCTGACCGAGCTCACCCGCGACGATGTGCGCGGCTCGGGCTATGTGGTGCATTGTCTTGAAGCCGCTCTTTACTGCCTTGTGACTACATCGGATTACACCTCCTGCGCGCTCGCGGCCGTCAACCTCGGAGAGGACGCGGATACCACGGCCGCCGTCGCGGGGGGCCTTGCGGGGCTTGCATACGGTGTCGGGGCCGTTCCGCAGAAATGGCGCTCATCCATCGCACGCGGCGGCGAAATCGCCGCCCTTGCGGAACGACTCGCCAGCCTCGTCGCCCATCCGGCGCCGCTTCCGCGCTCGTATTGGGTTCTGCCCGGCAAATTTCTCGCCGGAGGGTATCCCGACGCGGATGCCGGCGATCTCGACGCCCTCATCGGCGCGGGAATCGACGCCTTTATCGATCTCACGGTCGAAGGCGAGCGCTCGATCGCGTATTCGTACGAGGATCGCCTGCAGCGGGCCGCTTCCAGGCGCGGCGGCGGGGTCGTGTACAAACGAATCTCCCTTCAGGATATGTCGGCCGACGTTGAGCGCCTGAGTCTCGTCCTCGGCGAAATCGAGAGGCTTCTTCATTCAGGGCATTCGGTCTACCTGCACTGTCTCGGAGGGCTGGGCCGCACTGGAACGGTCGTCGGGTCCTTCCTGGTCAGAAAAGGGCTTGTCTCAGCCTCCGCAGTCGTCGAGCTTATCTCCGCGCTCCGCGTATCGACCGATACGCCTGCATCGTCCTCGCCTCAGACCGAGGATCAGCGCCGTTTGATCGAAAGCAGCCGCCCCGATCCTGACGCCTTCGTGATCTAAATTTGAGTTTTGCTGTGTTGCGGGTTTCGAAAAACGCGTTGTACAATTCCGTTACATGGCGGCTCAGGAGACAAACGAGTCCGGCGCTGCGGCCGAAGTTGTACTCGGTCTGTCGAGGACCCTCGCGTCCACGCTCGACGTGGACGAAGTTCTCGTGCGCGTGCTCGACTCGATCGGGCTCCTGATTCCCGTCGATTTCTGTTCGATTTTACTTTTGAGGGGCTCGAATCTCGAAGTGCGGGCTGCGAAAGGGCCGACCGAAAAATCCGCCTTTGTAGGCCGACGCTGCGATCTCGATCGTCTTCCGCTCAATCGACTGGTCATCGAAAGCGGAGAGCCGGTCGTGCTCGCTGACCTGCACGATGATCCGCGATGGAACACCGCCGACATGGCGGCGGACATCAGCATGATGCGATCGTGGATGGGCGTTCCGCTGAAAGCCTCGGGCGAGGTGATCGGCCTGCTCTCGGTGTACTCGGGCCGCCTGGGGGTCTACGGCGCAGGCGAGCTCGCCGGAGCGGCCTTGTTCGCCGACCTCGCCGCGGTGGCTGTGCGTAATGCGCGGCTTTATTCCGAGACAATGCGCCGGCTCGGCGAACTCGAGGCGGTCAATAGGGTAGGCGCGGCGGTCGCCTCCCGCCTCACCGTCGACGAGTTGTGCGAGGTCGTCGGCGAGCAGATACAAACGCTGTTCCGGGCGGGCGTGGTTTATGTCGCTGTGTGGGACGAGGACGCCGCCCTCGTGCGTGTGCCGTATTATTCGAACAGCGGCAGGCGCGAAGCCTACGGTCCTTTCTCCTATGGAGAGGGGCTCTGTTCGCATGTCCTGCGCGAGCTTAAGACGCTCTACGTGGGTGAAAAGGTCGGCGACGCACTCTCTCGACTCGGCGCGAGCGCACTGCCGGGGCGGGAGCCTCTGAGTTGGCTCGGTGTGCCCATTCTTTCGGGCGACCGCGCGCTGGGCGTGCTCTGCGCGCAGTCCTACGAACGCGAGCACGCCTTTTCCGAGGATGACCTGCGCTTTTTGACGACCATCGCATCGACCGTCGGCGCAGGCATACGAAACGCACGGCTCTACGAGGAAGCAAGGCGCAAGGCGGCGGAAGCCGCGGCTATCGCCGACGCGGGTCGCGAGATCGGCGAGAGTCTCGATCTCGACGAAGTTCTGCGGCGGATCGCGCAGCGCGCGCAGTCGCTCTTGTGCCGGGATACCGCGGCGGTGTTTTTTGTGGAACACGACAGCTCGCTCCGCGCCGTTGTGTCCGTGGGCGTGCATGCCGATCATTTCCGCGAATTCCGGATCCCCGCGGACACGGGCATCATCGCACGCGTGGTGTCCACGGCCTCCGGGCTCATCGTCAACGATGTCACGTCCGATCCAGACTGTTTCGACCTTTCGGGGAGAAGTGAATCGCCGGGCCGCAAGCTCATCGCCGCGCCTCTGCTCATTTCCGGCGCTGTGGCCGGCGTCATGGCGGTATGGAGGGGGGGCGGCGAATCGGATTTCCAGCCCGACGACCTCGATTTTCTTTCGGCATTGGCGCGGCAGGCCGCGGTCGCAATCGCAAACGCGCGGCTGCACCGAAGGGCGACCGAAGAAGCGAAGCGCGCGGCGATGCTCTACGAATCCGCATGCGCCGCGCGGGCCGAAGCCGAGGAAGCGAACCGGCTCAAATCGCGCTTTCTCGCAAACATGACCCACGAGCTGCGTACGCCGCTCAATTCGATCATCAACCTCGCCTACCTTCTTCAAGAAGGAGTCGACGAAGGCGCAGCTCCCTCGAAGGCCGTCGTCGATATCTCATCGAGAATAGAGGCTGCAGGACGGCACCTCCTGGGACTGATCAACGATGTTCTCGATCTTTCGAGGATCGAAGCCGGCCGCATGCAGCTCAAGATCGAGCCGGTCGACCTTCGTTCCCTCGCGTCCTCGGTGCTGAGGACCGCGGCCGGACTCGATCGATCTCCTGATGTCGAGCTCATCAACGAACTGCCCGAGAGTCTGCCGCCGGTGCTCGCGGATCGTGTCAAGACCAGGCAGGTCCTCTTTAATCTCATCGCAAACGCTGTTAAATTTACGTCTTCGGGCTCGGTTCGGCTCGGCGCCCGTGCATCCGAAACCGAGGTCGTCGTAGAAGTCCGCGACACGGGCATCGGTATGGAGGCCGAGGATATTCCGAAGGCATTCGCCGAATTTGTCCAACTGGACGACGATAAGGACAGACAGGCGGGCGGCTCAGGACTGGGTCTTCCGTTGTCGAAGCAACTTGTTGAACTGCAGGGGGGAAGGTTGTGGGCCGAATCGAAGAAAGGCGAGGGGTCGATATTCCGCTTTACCATCCCGCGCTCGGCATCGGAATCGGCGCGGGCGGCGGGGGGCAGGCGAACGCGCCCGCTTGCGCGGAAAACGCCTCAGGCGGGGGCGGGGAGATGAAGCCGGGTCCGCGCGAGGTCAAGGTGCTCGTTGTCGACGACGATGCCGACAACAGAATCGTCATATCACGCCTGCTCCGACTTTCGGGCGTGTCTCCCGAACGCTGCTGCGAAATCGAAGGCGACGCCGCCGACTATCTGTCGAGATCGGGCACGAAGTACGATCTCGTGTTCCTCGACCTCCATCTGCCCAAAAAAGACGGTTATACGGTTCTCGCTGAAATACGCGCGAATCCCGAGCTTTCAAAAACAAAGGTGGTCGCGCTCACGGCGAGCGTCACGCACTACGATATCGAGCGGTGCAAGGCCGCGGGCTTCGACGGATTCATCGGCAAACCGATCGACGGGAGAAGGTTTTCGGAACTCGTTAAGCGCATCCTCTCGGGCGAGGCGGTATGGACGGAGGATTGAGCGAGCGCGAGGAAGCCGCCCTTTCAGCGCTCACCGAGGCGCTCTTCGGCGGGGCGGCCGGTCTTCCCGATTCCGCCTCGGAGTCGTATGCCGAGGGCGCCTCTTTGGCGGAGCGGCTTGAATCGCTTGCACGACAGGCGCGTATTCTCGCGGCCGACGACCGGCGCGCCCGGCAGGCCGCCGCCTCGTACCGCGCGGCGAGTCTCGCTCTCAGCAGAAGCCCGGACTCCAACGCCCTGCTCGAGGAGCTTTTGGATTATCTCAACTGGATCGTCGCCTACGATGCCGCCCAGGTCTTTCTTGTCGGATCGCGCGGACTTCTCGAAACCCGAGCCTCGCGGGAATGGCGGTCGGGGCCGCGCCGACCTTTGGGGCATATGGTCGAGAGCATGTGGAAGCGTGCGGTCGACAAAACCATAGTCGAAGATGGGGAGGACGGCTGTGTGCTCTGCCTGCCGCTCCGAGGCCCGGCCGGCGCACTGGGCGCGGCGCTCATCGTCCGCGAGGGCGGCGGGAGTTTTGACGAGGATGAGATACGCGCCGCCGAGGCCTTCGCCGGCCAGGCCGCCGCGGCGCTGCGGAACGCGGCCCTCCTCGAGGGACTGCGGCGCGCCGATCGTGAACTTCTTAAGTCCTACGACAGCAGCATCGAGATACTTTCGAAAGCCCTCGACCTGCGCGATCACGAGACCGAGGGTCACAGTCTCCGCGTCGCGTCGATCACGACCACGCTCGCGCGCGCCTTCGGCATGGACGAAGAGAGCATCGCCCTCCTGCGGCGCGGCGCCCTTCTACATGACATAGGGAAAATCGGCATCCCCGACGCCATCCTGCACAAACCCGGCCCCTTGGACGAGCATGAGCGGGAGATTGTGCGGCGGCATCCTTCCATCGCGCGCGATCTGCTCGAGGACGTCCCCTTCCTGAGGCAGGCGATGGATATTCCGTGGTGCCACCACGAGCGCTGGGACGGCGAAGGCTATCCCCGCGGACTTCGGGGCGAGGCGATCCCCTTCAGCGCCCGTGTCTTCGCGGTGGCCGACGTATGGGACGCGCTGACCCACGACCGCCCCTACCGCAAGGCCCTGGACGAGGCGGCCACGCTCAACTACATCGCCGGAGCTTCGGGGAGTCAGTTCGATCCCGCGGTTGTGCAGCTTTTCCTCGGCTCATTCGATCTCATAATCAGCAATTGAGTTCATTTTTTATAGCAGACCGAGTCACAAGGGTTTTATGGTCTGATCCTCATGCCCTTGGCCTCGACCGAATCGCAGTACGCCGCGAAGTCGTCGGGAGGCATGGCCGGAGCGAAGATGAACCCCTGGAACCCGGTGCAGCCCATCTCCCACAACATTTTGAGAGCGTCCAATTTTTCAACGCCTTCGGCGACGAGGTTCAGTCCCAAGCCCTTCGCGATAGAAATGAGAGAGCTGACGATGATTTTGTCCTGTCGGCTCGTCGTGAGTCCTTCGATGAAGAGCCGGTCGATTTTTATTTCATTGAGCGGGAAGCGGTGCAGATGGCTCAGCGATGAGTATCCCGTGCCGAAATCATCGACCGATATCCGGACGCCGAGATCGGAGAAACGCGCCAAGGTCTTCGACGTCTCCTCGGGATCCTCGAAGAGACTCGTCTCGGTCAACTCGATGGTAAAGCGCTCAGGAGACACCCCGGTCGAGGCGAGCGCCGACGCGAGAATATCCGCGGCATCCTGTGAATGGAACTGCCGGGCTGAAAGGTTTATTGAAAGATTCATGGAGATGCCGGCGGTTTTCCTGCCCTCGGCGTCCCAAGCCGCGAGCCGCCGCGCGCACTGATAGATGAGCCATTTCCCCATGGGAAGTATGAGCCCCGTCTCTTCCGCGAGGGGTATGAACTTGTCGGGAAGGATCATTCCTTTTTCGGGGTGGCGCCATCGGATCAAGGCCTCGGCCTCGATCCGCGAGACGTGGAGGACTTCCCCGTCGAAGAAATCGCAAAACAGTTTCGGCTGATAGTAGAGGGTGAACTGATCGCCCAGCGCATCGTCGCGCGAGCCTGCGCTCTCGATCGCCCTGATGATGGAATTCTGAAGCTCGACCCGCTCGACCGCTTTCATCAACAGCTCAGCGCGGAAAAGAACGAAGGGCTTGCGTTCTTCGACCGCCGCGCCGGCTGCGATGTCCGCGCGGTGCAGAATCGCGGAACGCTCTTCGCCGTGCTCGGGCCAATACGAGGCCCCCATCGCCGTTTTGATCGCGACATTGAAGCCCGAGAAGATGTGCGGCTCTGAAAGCCGTGCGATAAGTTTATTCAGAAAATCCGCCAGAACCTGTCCTTTTATGCTCGGCAGAAGCAGAACGAATTCGTTTTCGCGTGTATGAAACACCCGATCCTCCGACCTGAGAAGGCTGGCGATTCTGCAGCCGGTCTGATAGAGGATCCATTCGCTGACCGAAGCTTTCAAGGTTTTGCGGACGATAGAGTAATTATCACCGAGTTGGACGATGAGAACAGTGAACCCTTTTCTATCGCAGTGACGCCGATGAGCGTCGATCATTTCTTCAAGTTCGAGTTCGAGCCTGAAATGAGTGGGAAGTCCCGTCTGGGGCTGGAGGGAGATTTTACGCTCGAGTTCCGCGACTCGGCGCGCCAGTTTCGCGTTTTCCTCCCGCAGTCGAGCCACATCGTTGGCCGCATCGACGATTACCGCTGTTTCCGAGCTGTCTTTCACGTCCATGTGACTCCGCTAGCAGCGTTTCGGCCGATTCAGACGCCGCAGGCTGTTCGGCCGACGGTGTCGATTGATCTATCGGCAGAAACATGACCTGTTTTGTAGCGAAATCATCAACGAAACAGCGAGTTTTGTCGGCTAACGTGAGGTAAACGGGTTTAGCAACTTCTGATTCTTTCGAACCCCTCGTGCTCAACCGCCGAGATTGACACCGATGAGACTTCCGATGCCGAAGGTGACCGCAGCCGCGAGAAGTCCGATTCCGACATGCCGCAGGCCGTAAAGCAGAGGATTCCTGCCGGTCATCAGGGTTGTCAGCGCACCGATGGTGAAAAGGCCGAGAACACTGGCGGCGGTGCTCGCGATAATGCCCGCGGTTCCCGAAAAAAAGACATAAGGCAGGGTGGGGACAAGGGCTCCCGCGGCGAAAAGGCCGAAGGACGTGAACGCGGCCTCCCAGGCCGAGCCGCCGAGCTCTTCTTTGTCTATCCCGAGTTCTTCGCGCGCGAGGGTGTCGAGCGCGGATTCGGTGCCGCCCGCCAGGATGCGCTCGGCGGTCAACTTCGCCTCTTCGGGCGAAAGCCCCTTCGCTCGATAGATGAGGGCGAGCTCCTCGGCCTCCTCCTCGGGCGAATCGGCCAGTTCTTCGCGCTCGATGCCGATTTGTCGTTCATAGAGCTCGCGCGAGCTCTGAACCGATATCCATTCGCCGAGGGCCATCGAGAGAGCCCCCGAAAGCAGTCCGGCCGCCCCGGTGATCAAGATCGCCCGTTGATCGACGCCGGCGCCTGCGACACCCATCACCAGGCTGTACACCGACACGAGGCCGTCGTTCGCACCCAGGGTCCCCGCGCGCAGGGCGTTGCCGCCGGCGCGGTGCCGGCCCTCGACGCGGGCGACGTCTCCGCCTGATAATCCCGAGGCCTCGCGGGCGAGCACCCGGAATACCCGCGCATGAGACCGCTCATCGCGCGGCATCCCCGCGGCTTCGGCGTCGGCCTGCCCGTCGTAGACGCCCGCGGCCCGGGATTCGACCGCGGCGATCGAGGCTACGACGGATTGCGTTCCGTATCGCGCGGCGAGACGGGCGTTCATTCTCGCCCGCCAGGAGGGCTTGAACGGCCCGGGCGGGGCGCCGGCCTCGGTCAGCTTGCGTTCCCACAGTTCGGCGTGTTTCCGCTCGGTGGCGGCCAGTCTCCGATAGACCTCGGCGAGATCGGGGTTCGGCTCGGCCTCGGCGAGCTTCTCGTAAAGAAAGATCGCATCGCGCTCGCCGTCGAGATTCTTGCGCATCCGCCTGAGGTCGCCTCTCATCACAGCCCCCTGCGCAGAGGATACATGCCGCCATGAACCGCGGCAAGGCTGGTAATAAGGCTTCGAGGCGATATACTGCAACGGGAGGCGATGAGCGATGCCGAGAACCACCGACAAAAAACCAGCAACTCCGTCTTCGAAAAAACCTGTATCGAAATCCGCGGCTGCGCGGTCGAAGTCCAGCACCTCCCGGTCTGCGGCTAAAACCGGGGCGGTCGAGAGGGCTGGAGGCGGGAAGAAGCCCTCAAAAACTATGAACGAATTATTGGCACTCCTGCCCGAACTCGACGAAGAAGGCCTCGCCTTTCTCCTCGAACAGGCCCGGGTGCATCGCTACAACATGGAAGTCGAACGGCTCAACGCCCTCGCCGATCGAATCGCGGACAGCAGGGAACGGGCCCCGGTCGCCGAGCGTTCGGCCCTGCGTCTCGAACGCTCCAAGGACGGCTCGACCTATCATATAGTTTGCGGCTCGGTCTGGAAGATGTTCACCGCCGAGGAGATCGCGGCTCTGGTCAGGATCGCGCGATCCAACGACACGGAGAACGAGCGAGCCCGCCGCCTTCGGTCCTGGTGCGCGCGTGAACGCAAGGATGTGCTCCTCGATTTCGGTATGGACGGCCCCTCGATCGGCCTTGCGCTGGATATCGTACAACTGCTCAGAAAGACCTTCCCGCCGCGCGGATGAGAGGAGTCGGGTCAACGGCGGCATCAGGCGATGGAAATGCCGGCAGTTGAATCGCATAAAAATACGCATATTCCTTGACAACGATGCAAATTTGCGGCAATATACGTATAAATATGCATCGAGGAGTCGATCATGACCTCTATGGACAGTGTTAGCGGGATTCTGTCTCCCCCTGTAAACCTCGGTTTTTCCCCGCTCTGGCTTATCAGCCCGTATTCCCCCGCCGCTTCTTCCTTCCGTCGTTTGTAACCCTTGTATTGAAAGGAACAACGAGAACCTCAAAACCCGCTTGGGTTGGAGGGTTCTCCCGCAATTCCTTTGCAGGAATTGCGCTTTTTACGGTAGACTTCGAAATACGGAAGTTGTTCGAAGCCCCAGAGTCTGTAGAGTGATGACAAAATCCTACGTTTTCGTCACTCTGTAGAAAACCGAGACGCCTCGTGCGGCTCGGTCAGCTTGCACTTCCCGGCGCTTCGGTGCCTGCGAAGCAGCGTATACGAGGGAGTTGTCGTATGGTCACGTGCGCGGTTATCGGTGCCACAGGCTACGCGGGCGCCGAGCTCGCAAGAATTCTCATGGCTCATCCCGAGGTCGGAACGCTCGCCTTGAGCTCGGCAAGTTCGGGCGGCGAGTTGATGTCTGCCGTGTATCCGAATCTTTTAGGGGCCTCCAAGGCCGGAATCCTCGTCGACAGGGCGCAGGCGGTCGAGGCGGCGGATGTGGTTTTCTGCTCGCTCCCCGCAGGTCACGCCGAGGATGTCGCAGCCGCCTGTGAAGAAAAAGGCGCACTGTTCATCGACCTCTCCGCCGATTTCCGCTTCGGCGGCGACGAGGCGACCTATAAGACCTGGTATGGCAAGGCTTACACAAAGCCGGAACTTCATACGAAGTCGGTGTACGGCCTCCCCGAGCTTAACAGGGCTGCGATCGCATCCGCGCGGATCATCGGCAATCCGGGCTGCTATCCGACAGCCGCGACGCTCGGCCTCTTCCCCGCGCTCAAGCTGGGCCTCGCCGAGCGGGAGGGCGTCATTATCGATGCGAAATCAGGCGTGACCGGCGCCGGCAAGGAGCCGACCAAGGCCACGCACTATCCCGAGTGCGCCGACTCGATCGCGCCGTACAAAATCGGCGAGCATCGGCACGGCCCCGAGATCAATTCGGTGCTTTCCGTCATGGCCGGCGCCCCGGTGTCAGCTGTCTTCACTCCCCACCTCGCGCCCATGGGCCGCGGCATCGTGGCCACGATCTACTTCCGGCTTGCAAAGCCTATGAGCGATGAGGAGCTCCGGGAAGCCTACGCTTCGTTCTACGCGCGGGAGCGCTTTGTGCGTGTTCTGCCCGAGGGTCTCGTCGCCACGAACCGGAACGTGCGCTTCTCCAACTACTGCGATATCTCGGTACATCGCGCGCGGGACGAGAGGACGGCGATCATCGTTTCGGCTGTCGACAACATGGTGAAGGGCGCGGCCGGGCAGGCCGTCCAAAATATGAACATCGCGCTCGGCTTCGACGAGGGGGCCGGTATTTCGATGCTCCCCCCCGCGGTGTGACGGGAAAGAGAGACATGGCATGAAAGAAGTACGGGGCGGAATTACGGCGCCGATCGGATTCACCGCGTCGGGGATCAGGGTCGGAATAAAAAAGACGGGAACGAAGAAGGACCTTGCGCTTGTCTGGTCCGAACGGAGATGTGCGGCGGCGGCGTGTTACACGCGGAACAAGGTCATCGGTCAGCCCCTGGTCGTAACCAAGGAGCATCTGGCCGACGGCGCGGCCCAGGCGATCATCGCTAATTCGGGCAATGCGAACACCTGCACCGGCGAGGCGGGGATCGCGGCGGCGCGGCGCATGGCGGCCTTGGTCGCCGAGCGCCTCCCGGTCAAGGCCGAGGACGTCGTCGTCGCCTCGACCGGCGTCATCGGCGTGCCGCTCGATGTCGGTCCGATTGAGGCGGGCATGGACGAGCTTGTCGCCGGGCTCTCGAAGGAGGGTTCGATCGCCGCGCGCGAGGCGATCATGACCACGGATACAATGAAAAAGGAGGCGGCGGTCGAGATCGAACTGGGCGGGAAGATAGTCACGCTGGGCGCGATGGCCAAGGGCTCGGGCATGATCCACCCGAACATGGCGACGATGCTGTGCTTCATCACCACGGACTGCGCGATCTCGCAGCCCCTTCTCCAGGAGTGCCTCTCATCGAGCGTGCGGCGCACCTTCAATCGACTCTCGGTCGACGGAGACACCAGCACCAACGATATGGTCGTCGTGCTCGCGAACGGCATGGCGGGCAATATTCCTATAACAGAGCGCAATTCCGACTTCCGCGCCTTCGCCGAGGCGCTCAATTGGTTGTGTACGAGGATCGTCCGCATGATGGCCCGCGACGGCGAGGGGGCGACGAAGCTGATCGAATGCATCGTCTCCGGGGCCGCGACCGAGGAGGACGCCGAGATTCTGGCTAAGTCGGTCATTTCGTCCAGCCTCGTCAAGACCGCGCTCTTCGGCGCCGACGCGAACTGGGGGCGGGTGCTCTGCGCGCTCGGTTATTCCGGCGTCGATTTCGACCCTTCGAAAGTACGTCTCGCCTTCGAGAGCCCGCGCGGCTATCTCGAGGTATGTGTCGATGGGGCGGGAATCCCTTTCAGCGAGGAAAAGGCGAAGCTCGTCCTCGGCGCCGAGGAAGTAAGCATCCTTGTCGATATGGGCTGCGGAAAGGCCGAGGCGGCCGCCTGGGGCTGCGATCTGAGCTACGAGTATGTGAAAATCAACGGCGATTACAGAACATAAGGAGAAGAATGTGACGAGCAACGAGCGGGCCGCGGTTCTTTCGCAGGCCCTGCCCTACATCAAGGAATTCCGCGGGAAGACCGTCGTCGTGAAGTACGGCGGCGCCGCGATGGTCAACGAGGCTCTCCGGGCGGACGTCGCGGCGGACCTCGCGCTCATGAGCTGCGTCGGCATCCGCACGGTGCTGGTCCACGGCGGCGGCCCCGAGATCGACGCCATGCTCCGCCGTCTGGGCAAGGAGCCGAAGTTCGTGAACGGTCTGCGCTACACCGACGAGGAGACCATGGATGTCGTGCAGATGGTCCTCGCCGGCGCGGTCAACAAGGACCTTGTCAATCTCCTGGAGCGCTCCGGCTGTCGCGCGCTCGGACTCTGCGGCATCGACGGCGGCCTTCTCAAGGCCCGCAGGTTTTCCAAAGGCGCCGACCTCGGTCTGGTCGGCGAGATCGAGTCGGTTGATACGGCGCCGCTCGGGGCCGCGCTCGACGGAGGCTTTCTGCCCGTCGTCGCGACGATCGCATCCGCGGCCGATGATACGGGCCCGGCTCCGAGATCGTATAACGTCAACGCCGATACGGCCGCCGCCGCGATAGCCGCGGCGATCGGCGCCGAAAAACTGATACTCTTGACGGACGTCCCCGGCATCCTGCGGAACATCGACGATCCGGGGACGCTCGTCCGGGAACTGCCGCGATCCGAAGCGGCGGCGTTGATCAAGGAAGGGATCGTGAGCAAGGGCATGATCCCCAAGGTGGAGTGCTGCGCGAAGGCGGTCGAAGACGGCGTGGGCAGGGCCCACATCATCGACGGCCGCGTGCCGCACTCGCTCCTCATGGAGCTGTTCACCGACGCAGGCATAGGGACGATGATAACATGATCGAAGACAAGACGATGGACACCTACAAGCGGACGGGAGTGGTGCTCGTCCGGGGCTCGGGCTCTACGCTCGAGGACGAGAACGGAAAGACGTATATCGATTTCACGAGCGGTATCGGCGTCAGCAGCCTGGGCCACGCGCATCCAGCGCTCGTGAAGACCATAGCGGAGCAAGCGGCCCGGCTCATCCATGTCTCGAATTACTACCAGACGAGGGAGGCCGCCCAGCTCTCCGTCGAGCTTTGCGCGGCCGCCGGCATGGATGCGGTCTTTTTGTGCAATTCCGGGGCCGAGGCGAACGAGTGCGCGATCAAGATCGCGCGCAAGTGGGGCGAGGGGCGGGGCCCGAAGGGTGCATCGAAATCGCGCATCGTCACGCTCATCGGTTCGTTCCACGGCAGAACGGTCACCACGCTCGCGGCCACGGGGCAGGAGAAGTTCCACGCGCATTTCGCGCCGCTGACGCCCGGTTTCTCCCACGTGCCCGCGAACGACACGGCCGCCCTCGACGCCGCGCTCGCCGATGATGTCTGCGCGCTCATGATTGAGCCGCTTCAGGGCGAGAGCGGCGTCGTGCCCCTCGACGACAGGTATATCGAGCAGGCCGCGAGGCTGTGCGCCGCGCGGGGTGTTCTGTTTATCGCGGACGAAATCCAGTGCGGCTTCGGCAGGACGGGAAGCTTTCTGGCGATCGACCGACTCGGCATAAAGCCCGATGTCGTCACGATGGCGAAGGGTCTCGCCGGCGGGATTCCGATCGGCGCCGCCCTCGCGCGGGGGGAGGCCGCGCGGGTTCTGGGAAAGGGCGACCACGGCACGACCTTCGGCGGAAATCCACTGGCTGCGGCAGCGGCGCGGACCGTTCTCGCGACGCTCCTGTCCCCGCATTTTCTGGATTCGGTCGCGCGCAAGGGCGGGCGGATGCTTTCGGTTATACAGTCGTGGAAACATCCGCTCGTGCTCGAGGTCCGGGGCCGCGGCCTCATGATCGGAATCGTCGTCTCTATAGCGCCCGACACCGTAAAGATGAAGTGCATAGAGAAGGGGCTTCTCGTGTTGACTGCGGGCGAGAATGTCGTGCGGCTTCTGCCGCCGCTTGTCATCGGCGATGAGGAGATCGATCGAGGATTGGAGATTCTGCGCAAGGTTCTCGACGACTTGATGTAAGCCCCCTGAACAAGCAGTACGTGGTAGCATTCAAAAATGGATCGATCCCGGGCTGCTGAAGTGGTTCATCAAGGGGGACAAAAAACGAACGCTTACTGCTGTGGATATTTGGGGTCCTTTTCTATCTCGGCGAATATCTCCAACTCTTCTCCTCTGGCTGCGCCGAGCATCTTGTTCATGTTTATCAGGCCGAGATTGCGGGTCGGAGGTGTTTCGATCGCGTAGGGGGCCATTGATAATGAGTCGTACAGCTTGATCGACCGGGCAAGGGCCGCCATGGCGTCGGCTCTCCGCCGTGCGTCCCCCGCCCGGGACGCCGTTCTGTAGATCGCGACGCCGAGATTGTTCTGGGCTTTGAGCCCGAGCCTGAAGACTTCGATTTCGGACGCGCGTTCCTGCGGCATGGGCTGATCGATGTTCGAAAGAGCCTTTTCCATCCGTTCGGCGAGCGTCCTGAACTGGGCCTCGGCCGCGAAAAAATCGCCTCGGGCGTAAAGCGCGCATCCGAACGCGAAGAGTGTGTAGGGGCTGTCTTCGCCGTTCCGCATCGATTGGTAGAACTGCTCCAATGATTCGGCGTAACGCTTTTTGCGATACAAAATATTCGCTTTTCTATAGTACGTCGTCGAGGTCGAGTAGCCGTTTTTCTCCGCGCGCTCGTAGTACCCGAGCGCCACGTCGAGATCGTCCCGCTGCCAGAACGCGACCTCGCCCAATCCCGCGTAGGCTTCGCCGAAGCGCGCTCTCCGTTTCAGCCGTCTGAGTTCAAGCCCCTTCTCGTATTCTGCCGCCGCGGCGGCGAAGTCGAGTTCGGCGCTGAGCCACTCGTCGGATGCGAGGAGGAGCCGCCCCCGCCAGATGAGGCTGTCGATGTACATCCCAGCCTGCCTCGGCGTAAGCGCGCGCATGGCGGCGAAAGTCCGCACCGCTTTATCGAGGGCCTTACGCTCCTCGTCGGGGATATCGGCGCCGCGATAATACCGGGAGAGCTGGTAATAGCCTTCCGCGAGCGCAGGATCTTTCTGAACCGATTTAAGGAGAATCGGTCGAATGTCTTCGAGCATGCCTTTGTCGAGCAAATAACCGCCGAGCTCCGCCAGCGTCGAGGCGCCGAGCGGCGTTGTTTTCACATCTGAAACGAGACTCTGCTTGAGCGGCCGGACTTCCTCGTATTTATCGGTCCGAATGAAATACAGAAGCATTCGCTCAAGGAAGACCGGCTTGTCGCCGTAGTGCTCGATGAGCGTGGCGTAGGCTCTCCGCGCCTCGGCGTATTTTGAGGGATCTTCGTCGGCCCAATCGAGGTAGATGTCGCCCAGGAGGAGAAGCCCATCCTTATTGAAGTAATCCCATGACAGCAGGCCGGTCATGCCGCGCGTCGATTCGTCTCCGGAGCGCCGCGGCGCGCCCTTGAGAACTTTGACGGCCTCCTCGTATTTCATCTGCTCCCGCTCCAGTCGCGCCCACGCGAGTATGCCCTCGGCTTCTCGTGGATGGCGTTCGATCAGCGAGGCGTACTTCCGCTCGGCGAGGATGTACTGCCGTTTCGCCGCGTAGGCTTCGGCGTAGCGGTAATACCAGATGATGTATTCCTTGGTCTTGACGGCCTTGGAAAAGGACTCCTCGGCCTCGAGGTAGCGTTCTTCGGCGATTCTTTCATAACCGGTTCTATACAGGGAGTTCGCCGACAGCGGTATGTAGATGAGCTTCCAGCCCAGATAGCCGACCAGCCCCGCGGCGGCCATGACGAGGAATCCGATGCGGAGTGCGGGGAGAAATGTCTTTACAAAGGCGTAGGCGAGAGTCCCCTTTTTCGCCTCGAAAGCGGCGCCGGTTCTTTTTTGATAACCTTTGGGGATCTCGATGATGCGTTTCAGGATTTTCCCCGCGATCGCCGCGGCGTCAGCCGGCGAGGCTCCGTCTACCATCGCCCAGACGAGATTTGATCTTTGAGCTTCGGTGCCTTTGCCGTTCGCCAGGATGTCTTCTATCGCGACGCGGAGATTCAAGGGGTACGAAAGCAGTGAATCCTGCAGCGCATCCACCTCGGACTCGGAAAGCGATATGGGCTTGTACTCTTCCGCGGCTTCGGCCTTCGCCGTTTCCCTCGGTATGCGCTGTGGACGCGGGGCTTCGGGGCGGGGCGGGGCCTGTCCTGGAAGTGCGAATCCTCCCCATTCCTGGTCGAGCTTGAAGGTGTCGGCGGGAGGGGCTTCCTCGCCCAGGGATGCGATCTCTTCGTCGATATCGAGGGACGAAGAGCCGATATTCGGGAGTTCAAAGGCAGCCGCGCCCGTCGATTCTTCGAAACTGAAGGAATCGAAGGCGTCCTGTGCCGCCGCGGCGCTCTCTTCCGGCGCGGCCGGCTCTGGAACAGGAGCGCCGGGTTCGGCTGCAGGTTCGGTTCCGAAATCGGGAATGGAAAAATCCTGAAATCCGCCGCCTGATTCAGCGCGCCGGGCGGCCGGCTCTTCGAAGGCGGTCATTTGACCGCCTGTTTCGTCTCCCGCATTGAGGTTGAAATCGCCTAACTCCTCGAACGCCATGGTCTCGGATTCATCGATAGGAGTTTGTCGGCTCGTCTCGTCCGCCCCTGCGGTTTCGAAGTCCAGAGGTGACGGCGGGGATTCTTCGGCCGCGGCGGGTCCGGGAGCAGGTTCCTCGAATTCAAAGGACTCCACTCCCGGCTCTTCCGCCGCCGGCAGTCCGCCCTCTGGCTCGACGAACGACGCCACGTCGAATGAGAAGTCCTCTTCGGGGGCGGCGGCCCCGCTTTCGGGCGCCTGCGGAGGCGCAGTGATCCCGGAAAAGGCTTCAGGCGCGGCTTCCTCTTCGGGGATCGATTCGAGTTCTCCGAAATCCTCGGCGGCACTCTCCGAGGGTCGTGGGAACTCATCGGACCTTTCCGTCTTCGACGCGGGGGCCGCCCCGCTTCGATCGGACTCGATGGGAAGATCGTCGAGGAGCTGGGCGAAATCCGGGGGCATGCCTTCTTCCACCGCCGGCGCGATCGTGGCGCTGGGTTTTTGCGCGATCTCGGGCTTTTCGCCCCAGCGGGCGAGCACCTCAGCCTCGTGGGCGAGGGCTGCGAGGTCGAGTTTGAACTGATCGATGTCCTGTTGCCGCGGCATGCTTTCCCTTATCTATATTAACGGACGATTTTACGCTTTGTATAGGAAATACGACGCCGCAGGAACACAGACACTTGAGCCTGGGCCGCCTGCACGCCGATACTCTCTGTGTGAGAATCTCGACCCATCTCAAACTTCTGGGCTTCGCTCTCGCCCTGGCGGTGCAGCCTTTGACCGCACAGCACGGCGCATCTTCGTCCGCAGGCCCTGTCCAAGTGAAGCACGGCAATGTCCTCGTCGAGGACCTCGATCTACATGTCTTTCTCGCCGGACTTCGGACCGCCCTTCCTCCCCGCGTCATCAACGGCAATGTCGTTTTATCGGTGTCGGGACCCTACCGCGTCGTCGCCGCGGTCTTTGAGCACGAGGGCTACGCGGAACTGCATCCCTTCGACCGCAACAAGCAGGGCGTCTTTGTTTTTGCGTATCCGGTGCCGCTTTCAAGGCGGGAACCGCTATTGTACCGGCTCGTCATCGACGGGGCGTGGACGGTAGACCCATTGAATCCGAGAACGACCGCCGATGTATCATCCCGGGTCGAGGTTTCGGTTCTCGATGTCCCCTATCTCGACGATCGGAGGCTCGGGGCCTATAAGCTGCTCGCCGAGGACGGCAGAACCGTGCGATTCCTCTTTCGCGCAGAACACGGAAAGAGGGTCGCCGTCTACGGCGATTTCGACAACTGGGATCCCTTCATTCACGAACTTATCGAGACAGAGCCCGGAGTATACAGCCTCGACCTACCGCTTCCTGAGGGGACGCACCGCTACGCCTTCGTATACGAGGGCGAGGTCGTCCCCGATCCGCTCAATCCGAGACGGGAGAAAAACGCCGAAGGGAAGATCGTGTCGGTTGTGGTCGTGGGTCCAAGTTCGAACAGCGTCCACTGACTCTTCGGGGAAGCTCTACCAGGTTGACGGCAAACTCGATGCTCGTCATCAACCTGTCATTGCAGTATCCGCCCCCGCTCCTTAAGAACGGCCAAAGCATTCTCTGCGGTCCGCCTGCGCAGATCGGCGATCGACTCGCGCGAGGCGTATGCCGAATGGTCGGTCATGACGACGCCGCGCGTCGAGCGCAGGCGGCTCCCGACCGGCAGGGGTTCGGCGGTGAACACGTCCAGGCCCGCGCCTGCCAATCTGTCTTCTGACAAGGCCGCGATGAGCGCTTCTTCGTCGACGACCGGGCCGCGGGAAATATTGATCAATGTCGCGTCCGGTTTCATCAAGCCGAGTTCCCGTCTGCCGACGAGGCCGCGCGTCTCGGGCTTCAGGGGGACATGGACGGACAGCCAGTCGGCGCGGGCAAACACCTCGTCGAATTCAGCCGGGCGCACCACCGCCCCGATCGCCGCAGGGGCCGCGCCCAGGGCTTCATCGATGCGCTCTTTGCTTATATGCGGGCTCCAAATCAGTATCTCGGCGAAGCCGAAGCCCAACGCGGCCCGCGCGAGAGCCTTGCCGGTGCCGCCGAAACCGAGGATGCCCAGGATCGAGCCCGAAAGTCTGCGGCCTTGTACGTTTATATTCCATCTTCCTTCGCGGATAGCCCGATCTCGGACCGGTATACCGCGCGCGCAGGCCAGTATGAGGCCGAGCGCGTGCTCGGCGACCTCATGGTCGCAATAACCGGGGACATTGGCGACGATGATGCCGCGGCGTTTCGCCGCATCCAGGTCGATGTTGTCCAATCCCACGCCATAGCGCGCGATTACGGTGCAGTGTTCCAACGAGTCTATCGCCGCCGCGTCGACCGGCGCCATGTTCACCAACAGGGCGTCGGCCTCGCGGCCGGCCGTCGCTACCTCCGACGAGCTTCGACAGGATGCGACGACGAGCTCGACGCCCGCCGCTTCCAGCACATTGCGCTCGATAGAATCTTCGCCAAAGCGGTTGTCGGTGATGACAGCGAGCGCTCTCCGTTCCCCTCGACCTATACCCATCTTTTTTGTTATCGGCTGAATGGAGGCGGAAACTGACCAGGAGGGAAGGCAGGTGCGAGCGTTTGCGCCGCAGGTCAGGGAGCGGTATAGTTGCCCGGCGGGAGGCTCCATGAAAATCGTCGATGACAGGTGGAGGGACGAAGAGGGCAGAAGGCTTGTCCTGAGAGGCGTCAATCTCGGCGGTGATTCGAAGGTCCCCGTGCATCCCGATGGATATACCGGTCTGAAAGAGGGTTTTTACGACTGGAGGAAGGTTTCCTTCGTCGGCAGGCCCTTCCCTCTCGAGGAGGCCGACGAGCATTTCAGCCGCCTAAAGCGATGGGGCATGGACTTTCTTAGGTTTTTGGTCACCTGGGAGGCGGTCGAGCACGAGGGCCCCGGAATATACGACGAGGAGTATCTCGAGTACCTCGAGCGGATCGTCGCCAAGGCTCAAAAACATGGGATGCGGTTCTTCGTGGATCCGCACCAGGACGCGTGGAGTCGATGGACGGGCGGCGACGGTGCGCCCGCGTGGACGCTCGAGGCTGTCGGGTTCGAGCCTTCACGGCTGCATGCATCGGGCGCCGCACTCCTCCATCAGGAGATGGGGGAAACGTATCCAAGAAAAATGATCTGGTTTTCCAATTACGACAGGCTGGCCTGCGCGACGATGTGGACCGTGTTTTTCGCGGGCGATAGATATGCGCCGGGCATAGGACCCATCGGGTTCGAGGGGCGCTCACTCCAGGAGTTCCTGCAGGGGCGCTATATCGCGGCGATGTCCCAGGTGGCGCGGCGTCTCGCCCGGTTTTCCTGCGTCGTCGGTTTCGGCAGTCTCAATGAACCGAGCCTGGGCTGGATCGGACGCGCCGATATGCGGAAGCTCGGTTCGATGGTCTCCATGGGGACGACTCCTTCTCCCTGGGAGGCCGTGCTCGCGGGATCCGGGTATGCAGTCGATGCCGCGGTCATCGGTATCCGGCTCCTCTCGCAGGTCGTTGTCGGGCACGAACGACTCGGTGTGCAGGGACTCCGCGCATGGAAAGAGGGTGTCGAGTGTCTGTGGCGCCGCGCCGGGGTCTGGGACGAGGAAGGCGGGGCCCCGATACTCAAGCGTCCCGGCCATTTCGCCGCAGCGTCCGGCGAGGATGCCGTCGAAGCGTTTCTCAAGCCCTTCATCGCGCGGTTCGCGCGCGGCATCCGCGGCTCGACGGAGGCGGCGCGCCGCTTCGCCCTTTTTGTCGAGGGCGTTCCGAACGCCGATCGGCCGAGCTGGGGGGGATCTGACCCGGAGAATGTCGTCGACGCCCAGCACTGGTACGACGACCTGACACTGGTCACGAAGACAAAGCATCGATATCTCGCCTACGACGCGCGCCACGGCCGCGTGGTCATGGGCGGAAAAAACGTTAGGCGGTACTTTATCGAGGCTCTGGGAGAGATCAAACGCTGGGCCGTGGAACGCATGGGCGCTGTTCCCTCGCTTCTGGGCGAGTTCGGCCTTCCCTTCGATCTGAAAGGAGGCAGGGCCTACCGCACGGGACGATACCGCGCGCATGAAGAAGCGCTTTCCGCCTACTACGACGCGGTTGACGCGAACCTCCTCGACTCGACCATCTGGAATTACAGCGCGGGCAACACACATCGGCGCGGCGACCTGTGGAACCGCGAGGACCTGTCGATCTTCTGCCGCGACGACTACGAGGCGGGCAGAACCGAGACCGGAGATCCCGCCGACTCGGGCGGCCGGGCTCTGCGCGGATTTGTCCGACCGTACGCGCGCGCGGTCGCCGGCGAGATACTCCAGATGCGCTTCGATGCGCGGCGGGGCGTTTTCATGCTTCGCTATGCTCCCGATCAGACCGTTTCGGCGCCGACCGAGATTTTCGTTCCTGAACTGCAGTTTCCGCGCGGATTCGCGATCGAAACCGAGGGCTGCGAGGCCGAGGTCCTTCGCGGCCTCGTGCTTCTGCGGCCGCGGCCCGGAGCGGCGGAGGCGAGGCTCGTTCTGCGCCGTCTTGCCGT
Organism: uncultured Treponemataceae bacterium; assembly: GCA_964540615.1. Lineage (GTDB taxonomy): Bacteria > Spirochaetota > Spirochaetia > Treponematales > Rectinemataceae > CAZXXZ01. The sequence goes on from CAZINN010000016.1 coordinate 37,938, forward strand.
CGGCCGCTCGGCGGGCTAGGATCGCCCCATGAAAGGCGTGATCATTGCGGCGGGCTACGGCACCCGCTTTCTCCCCGTCACCAAGACCGTCCCCAAGGAACTCCTGCCGGTCGGCACGAAACCTTCTATCGCGTACATCGTCGATGAGTTTGTGGCTTCGGGCATTGACGAGATCATCGTCGTCACCTCGCGGCGGAAAAAGGCGCTCGAAGACTGGTTCGACCGCGAGATCGAACTCGAAGAAGTGTTCCGCCGCGAGGGCAGGACGGAGAAGCTTTCGCTGATCGAGCCGCCGCCCGCCCGCGTGACCTTCGTGCGCCAGACCGAGATGCGCGGCACCGGGCACGCACTTCTGCAGGTCAAGCCGTTTATCGGCGGAGAGACCTGCGTGGTCGCGTATCCGGACGACATCCACATCGGTCAGCCGCCCTTGGCGCGCCAGCTCATCGATGTCTACGAGAAAACGGGTAAGTCGGTGTTGGCGACGATCTTCGAGCCGGGCGATGTTTCGCGCTACGGGGTCGTCGACCCGGAACCCGACGGAGTCTCGGTCCGGCTCTTCGTCGAAAAGCCCGCCAAGGGCCGCGAGCCCAGTCACGAGGTCTCGATCGGCCGCTATCTGTATACGCCGGACTTCTTCGACTATATCGAGGAAGGTTGGGCACAGCATAAGACGGGGGAGTATTTCCATACCTATGCGCTCGACCGGCTTATCGCCGCCGGCCGCGTCGCATTTGTGCGGGCGTCGGGGGAACGGCTCGATACAGGCGATCCGAGCGGCTATCTCGATGCGATTCTCCGCGATGCGGCCGCGAATCCGGCCTTGAGGCCGGTTCTGGAGCGATTTGTCGACTCTTTTACATCGAAAGGAAACGTATCGTGAAGGTTGGGATTGCTCTCGGTTCGGGAGGAGCGCGGGGGCTCGCTCATATCGCCTATCTCGAAGTCCTTGATCAGCTCATGATCAAGGTGAGCGCCGTCGCCGGTTCGAGCATGGGCGCCCTTCTAGGGGCTTTGTATGCCGGCGGGATGAGCGGCTCCAGCCTGCGCGATCTCGCGACGAACATATCCATCCGCGATCTTCCCCGATTTCTCGACGCGCCGGCGATCAACGAGCCGATCGGCATAAAAGGGAAGAAGATCGAAGAATGGCTTCGCGGCATCCTTCCGGTCAAGCGCTTCGAAGATCTGCCGATTCCGCTCAGAATCGTCGCGACGGACTATTGGAAGGCCGAGGAGGTCGTCTTTTCGAAGGGTGACATCGCGAGCGCGGTCAGGGCGAGCATCTCGATCCCCGGCGTGTTCCAGCCCTACGAGATCGACAGCAGGATCTGCGTCGACGGCGGAGTCGTGAATCCCGTCCCCTTCGAACGTCTCGAGGGACTTGCGGATTTCGTCGTGGCGGTCGATGTTTCGGGCGAGCCTGAATCCGCCGAAGCCCGGGTGCCCGGCCCGCTCGAAGCCCTGCTCGGCTCCTACTCGATCATGGGCAAGGTGATCATGGAGCGCAGGTCCGAGGACAAGCGCATCGCGGTCTATCGAAAGCCGAGACTGCGCGGTTTCAGGGTCGCGGATTTTCTCAAGGCCCAGGAGATACTCGATTCCGTGCGCGCCGACGCAGAGGAGTTCCGCAGGCAGCTGATCGCCGCCAAGGTCGACAAGAAAGCCCGCAGGGAATAATCAGCGCCATGCACTACGTCGATCCCCTTACCGTCGAATACCAGGTCCGCGGTTTCGACTGCGGCTACGGCGGCCCTCTTCGGCCCTTCGCGATAGCCAACTTCTTTCAAGAGGCCGCCGGAGCACATGCGGTCGAGCTCGGAGTCGGAATATCCGATCTTCTCGAACGACGCATGACGTGGATGCTTTCCCGCGTCGACATCCGCGTCGACGAATGCCCGCGCGAGGGCGATCGCGTCGTCGTATCGACCTGGCCCGCGGGCGTCGAACGGCTTTTCGCTCTGCGCGATTTTCGTATGACGGGGTCGGACGGCCGCGTGCTCGCGCGGGCGGTCTACGCCTATCTCGTGGTCGACGCCGAGGCTCGGAAACTCGTCAGGCCGCAGGCCGTCTTCGGCGACCGCGAGATGCGCGGAGCGGAGCCGCACCCCGTAGAAAACTTCTGCTTCGATATCCCCGAAGCCTCGTCGCCGACGATCTCGTTCGCACAACGCGCCTGGGGACGGCACATCGACCTCAACGGCCACGTGAACAACGCCTTCATCCTCGACTGGCTTGCGGACGCCCCGCCGCCCGATCTGAGGAAAGGCGGGCGGGTTTCCTCGATCCGCGCGGAGTTCAAGGCTGAAATCCTGCCGGGCGACGAACTCGCGGCTTCGTATTCCGGCTGCGACGCGGCCGCGTCGGGCCTCGAAGCGGGGGTCGACGCCTATGTATCGGAATTATCACGCGGGGACGCCGCCGTGGCGCGCGCGCTGGTCGGCTGGAAATCCCGCTCGTCTAGTCTTTGACGCGGTCGTCGTTGATAAGATACTTGGCCGCGACCGCCTGGATGCCGACGGGCGAGGGCCTGCCTTCGATGATGGCGTGCATCGCCTCCAGATCGCTTTTCCAGACGATGTCGCCGGGCGCGACGAGGCAGATGCTTCCATCTTCGAATGAAGTCACCAAGCGTCCGCCTTTGAAATAGAAATGATTGTCGGATTGTATCGACTCGTACACCCGCATGAGCGGCGGAATGTCCACCGGCTTGAACCAGAGCTTTATCTCGCGCTCGGCTTCGACTGCGTTGGCCGAAGCGTGAATGAGATTGTCCATGCGGTCGCCCAGATTTTTCCCGTCCTCATCGCTCAGGTGGACGATCGTTCCCAGGGCCCGTATGGTTCCGGGCTTCTCGTCCCGCGCCTTATGCGGATTCGTGGGGCCGACAATGTCCCTGATTTTCTGTACGGCGTTCGTCCCGGAATAGACAAAGGCCACGACGCGGCGTTTTTCGGGATTGTCCGGATAATGTATTTTCCCCTGCAGGTAGTCGATAAGCGATTCGTAGAATCCCTTTCCTCTATGCTCCGCATAATGCTCCTCGGCGAGCATCCGGCTGACATGGACGATTTTGATCCCCGCGAAACGCAGTCCGGTATTGATCTCCGAAAGCAGAGATAGAACATAGCCTGTCAATGAATTTTTGAGTGCATCGGGCTTGATGAGCACCAATGTCTGCTCATAATCGCTTGGTTTCATATTTACTCTCTGGATAATGGTATACGGAAGCCGGACAACCATCAAGGATGGCAGAATCACCTATGGGCACTCGGCAAGAGTTCCTCGGTATTGTGCTATTTTCAAATCCGTCCGCCGGGCGCGTACATCAGATCTTCGGACACATAGTGCAGGCGGTGTTTCCATGCCTCGGATACAGCCTTCGCGCGTACAACCTCACCGAGAACGATCGACGATGCGCCTTCGGAAATTGTTCTGAGGCGGCGGCACTCGAGCCATCCGGCGACGGCCTCGGGAATAAGGACATCGATTTTTTCGGCCGTGAAGGACGTGATCGAAAAAGCCGAATACTTGTCGATGTCCTTCCCCGAGGCGGACCCCGCCTTTTCGACAAGGCCGCGTTGCGCCGGAGTCGGCAGCGCCAGGGCGAAGCACCCGCTCGATTCGACGTTGCGGAAGGTCTGGTGGCCTGGATCACAGACGAAGAGGACGCGCGAGGTCGGCTCGTAGTCGAGCGGGCACACCCACGCGACAGGGGCGAGATCGTATCTTCCCGCGGGGGATCGCGTGCAGATAAGCACAAGGCCGCCGCCGCAGACAAGTCTATGGGCTTCCTGCGCGGGAACGTCGAGATAGTTCATCATTGCACCCCCAGTTTCCGGAGCCGTAAACGTGCAAGCTCGCGACTTGTCGCTTTGACAGCTCTGTTCTCGTCATTTTTGGTCTTTCGATACGCATCAACGGCTGTTTCCTTGAGGCCGAAGCTTTCGGCATAGAGACCGAACACGAGCCAGGTCGCCGACGATCGCGGATCCGTGTCCTCGAAAGACAAGTATTTGCGGAACGCCTCCTGCGCTTCCACGAAACGACCGGATTCGGCCAATACGCAGGCGATGGTGTGGACCTCGGCCGAAGAGCCGTCCATAAGACGCTGAACCGCGCGTTTTGATTCGAGCCCGTCAAAATCAGCCTCTTCGCTGAACAGCGAATACCACGCGGCCTGGTTGAAATCGCCGTCCCGAGAAGCGTTTCTGTTGATTATATCAAGATAACATCGAACGGCTTCGGCGTATCTTCCGTTGTCTGCTTGATGTTCGGCGGAGATTCTCAACCAGCTCGCGGAGTTCGGATCCGCCGCCAGGCCGGCGGAAATCAGCGCGTCGGCTTTTGCGCTTTCGCCCGCGGCGTCCAGACAGCGGACGCGGAGACTGTTTGAGTACTCATCATTAGGCGCTAGTTTTTCGAGCCTTTCGGCGAGTTTCGAGGCTTCTTTCCCGGCTCCTGTTTTCAGAAGGCACGAGGCTGCGATTTGAACGGCTGATGTCTGCAGCTCTTTGTCGCCGATCGAATCGATCGACTTGAGCAGGAAGGGCAGCGCGCGGAGACAGTCGCCGACCGAAGACGACTGCGCGAGGGCGAGCGATGCGGCGAATCTCATTCGGTTTTCGTCGGCGGTGGATGGATCCCCTCCGGCCTTGACGAGAAGAGTTTTTGATAATGAAGGAAATCGTGAATTACGGTTCGATTGGTAGCGGAGGAGGGAAAACCATTCCCGCGCGGCTTCCAAATCCCCCGCATCGAGCAGATCCAGGATTTCTCGTCCAATGTTGACCAGCCTGGTGCCCATATCGACGATTCTGAGCGCGCCGTCTTCGATCGTCATGTAATAAGCGACCGAATTGAGCGAGGGGAAGGCCGGGAAGGAGTGCAGGACGGCGATCGCCGGTCCCGATTCCAGCGTCGTCGCCGCTCCAAGCCCTGCGATAATGTCGGCGACGACCGCGGCGGGTATGTCGTCGTCGCCCGAAATGCTTTTTGCGACAGAGGCGAGCGACGAGGAAAACGAGCGCAGCGACTCCTGGGATTCCAGCGAGGCTCGTCTGCTTTTTGCATAAAACTGCAGGATCGTCTCTGCAGAGCTCCGGCTCTCCAGGGCTGCCTTGGCGAAGGACGCCAGGAATAATCCTGCGTCGCTTCCCGGCGAGGCGGGGACTTCTATCGGTTTCAACTTTGCGATCTGTTCCGCGAGCGATAGAAGTTCTGTCTGGCTTTTGCCTCCCCTCGCCCCCGCCGCCATGAGCTCCGCCGCCTCGGGGTAGCGGCGGGACATCAGCAGCATGGATGCCGCCATACTCAGAACATCACGGCGCTCGTCCGCCGCCGGACAGACCCTCGACGCCTCACGCAAAGCCGCCGCGCTCCCGTCGAGCGCCGCCGCCGAACAGAGATAGAGCGCCTTCTGCTGCTTATTGGCAGGGGAAGTTTTTGTCGCATCTTTTAATTCCTTGAACCGGCCCATCCGCATGAGAAGAACGAGGGGGTTGTTCTCCCAGTCGCTTCCTTTTAGCTCCTTCTTGTGCTTTTCGTATATCGAAAACGCCTTCTCGAGCTCCGATCCCGTGCCGTAGCGGATATCGCCCTCACCATACTCGGCGAGAATAGCCTGGTTCATGACATACGTGAGATTCGAAGGATCCAGCTTGGCGGCTGCGGCGTATTCCTGAGCCGCCCGATCGAGATCGCAGCCGTCTTCGAATGGGCGCGCGAAGGGGCCGAGGATGTATGTCCACGCGAGCCGCGCATGGGCGCTCGCCGAGGTCGGCTCGAGGCTGACGGCGGCCCGGGCTTCCTTTCTCGCTTCGCCCCCGAAACCCGCGGCTTCCAAAGCCCTGGATATCTGTATTCGATGTATCGCTTTTTTCGGGTGAAGCGAGGCGAGCGAGTGGAATTCTTTCAGGGCTTCGTGGTACTTCCCCGCGGCGAGCAGAGATTCGCCGATCTGCTCGAAGGTCACGCGTGGTGCGTCTTCGTCGTAGTATTCCAAAATGGCATCGCGCAGCGACTTCACCTCGGCCGGCGAGTATCTTGCCTTCACCGGGTCGAAGCGGAACAGGGCGGTCACTGTTCCGTCGGTGCCGAGCGCGAAAGAAGTATCGAGTTTCGCCGGCCCGAGCCGCCTCGATCCCGATTCAGGCAGAGACGCGGCTTTGAAGCCGGGAGGAGGGATGAGATTGAATTCGAGTTCTGCGGTATACAAATAGGGAAGCTCGACATCCATCGTCCGCGGCGGCTCGTTTCCCCCCGCTTCCTCGGTCAGGAATCTGGGAAGGAAATTGAAGAGCGACCCGGACTGGAGGATCGCGATGGAGGATGTGTCATCCGTGTAGCCGCGCCGCGCCTTCGATGCCTTGATCTCAAGGGTGAACGGGGTACGTAGGTCGCGGAAGGCGGATGTGGTATAGCTCTCGAGGGATTCGGCTTTGTAAATATCTTTTACATACTTCTCGAGATGCTCGCGTATCGATCTCGGGTCGCCCGATGCGTAGCTCGATCGATAGTCCGCTTCTATGACACCCGATACGGTCGTCGTCTCGACGACCGCAGCCGGTCCCGAATCGGCGAGCAGGAAGGTCCTGCGCTCGTGATACCGGCTTGGATTGACTTGAGTGTCCAATGTGCGCGTCAGCCCGGTCGTGCCTGGGGCGATCACGAGGGCCTTTCGGCCTAAATCCGAGGGGGGGAGGTCGCCGGGGCGGAAGTAGTTCGCCGTAGGATCGATCCATATCTTGTCTTCAGGCAGGTAGACGATCGCGTGGTTAAAAAGGCCGAATCCCGGCAATTCTTCGAGAACGTCAGAATCGATATCCGCGTTCAAGAGAGCGAGTCGGGCCTCGATGCCGAGCGAGCGAAGGGAGGCCGCAAGCAGAACGGCTTGGTCCTTGCAATCGCCGTATCCCCGAGCGATCGTGTCGGACGGCGCATGGGGAACGATCGCGTTCTCGGCGAAATTGATGCCGGTGTAGCGGATGTCGCGGCCGATTTTGTCCATGATCGCGGATATGACTGCGTTCCTCTCGGTCTTCGGTGTGTCCCCCAAGGCCTGAAGGGCGAATCGTTCGGCCGATGCGTCGGATAGAAATGGTTCGACGACGGCCGAGTAGGCGTCGGCCACCGCACGCCATGACGCCGCCGTCGAGAATTCCACGCAGGCGACCGCAACCTCGTCCCGGGGAATGTACTCCTCGATCTCGCGTATCGCCTTCAATCCCCGCGCTGTGAACGTGACGACTCGACGATCGCCTGATGTCGAATCACCGACGCTTATCGTATCGGAACCCGGACCGCGCTTCGCGTATCGAAGCGGTATCGAGACATCGCAGTCCACCGTCACTGAACGATAGGAGATGGGTACATAGAACCCGAATCCACGACGGTACACGGCGCCCGCTGAAAGCTGAGGCGCGCGGTCCCGCAGCGTGATTTCGTACTCCACCACGGCGCCGACCTCCAGGCCGGGGATGGGCGCTGTGAGGGTGCGGCTGTCGCTGTACACATCTTTGACTTCGCGCGAGGTCCGGTCGGCGAGGGTGGCTTGATCGAGGATATAAATCTTCCCCGAGGGCGCGATGACACGCGCCCGTATCTCCGGCTTGTCCTGCCTCCAGGGCTGGTAGCTGCAGGATACCGATTTCATCTCCTCGACGCCGCTCTCGCTCAGGAGTTTATAGGCCGCGCGGCAGCGGTAGAGCGACGTTCCGTCCGCTTCGAAACGATACGTTTCTTCGTCGACGAGGTAGACCGCGGCATCGTCTTTATCGGTCTTGACCGAGGATGCCGCCTTCAGTATCTCCTTCGGCTCAAGAGAGAACGCAGCTCCGTTCCATGGAGAAGGAGCTTGGGCTCCTGCAACTGCAGAGCCGATCAGCAGAAGCGCGCTCGTAATGATTATAGACGCTGCGCCGCGATTTCGTTGAGACACATACATGATTCCATGGTAGCAGATGATCCAAGCCGCGGGGAAGGGCGGCCTCAATAATAAACAATGGTACGTATTGCATTCCTGATTTCCGTCACTATCCTTTACAGTACGGAGGAACGCGATGGGAAGGGGAAAGAAAATTGTCGATACCGATCTCGTCGTCAATGAGGCGGTCGCCCTCATTGAGGAAGGCGGCGTCGAGGAATTCTCCACCCGGCGCCTCGCGAGCCGGCTGGGTATTTCGGCCATGACCCTCTACAATTACTACGCCAACCGCGACGCTATCCTGGCGGCCGCCCTCGCCAAAGGCCGGACGATGCTGTGGAGCGGTCTTCCTGAGGAAATCGATCAGCTTCGCAGCGAGGGGGGCAATCCTCTCGGAGCCTTCCGCCTCTTCGCCGAGAGGCTCCTCGCGTTCGCCCTCGAACGGCCGAGGCTCTGCAGATTCATCCTCTCGGGCGGCGCGGACGGCGCCGCGACCTTCGGGGCCGGGCAGGTGTTGGAGAGCCTCTTCGCCTTCGCTCGAAGCTCGGCGATCGCCGACACCGGCTGGCTCGAACTACTCAAGCGCCATATCTTCCTGTTCGAGACGCTCGCCGACTCGCTGACTATGAAAGTACTTGCAGGCTCGGTCAGCCCCGAGGAATACAAGGCTCTGGCCGCCGAAAGCTACCAGCTCCTTCTGGGCACGCACGAGAGCGGCATGGCGGCGGCCTTCGCAGACACGTGAATCGGCGGACCCGAATCACTCTTCCACGTAGATACGGGGGACACGCTCCGAAACCATACAGGTCAGCTCGTAGGGAATTGTGCCCATGAGCCTGCAAAGCTCTTCCCCGGGCAGAGCTGCGTTTCCGCGCACGCCGAAGAGAAGAACCTCTTCCCCCACATCTTCCCGTCCCTCCGGCCCGAGATCGACCATGAGCTGGTCCATGCAGATTCTTCCGACAACCGGGACGCGGCGGCCCGAGACGAGAACTTCGGCGCGATTGGAGAGCGACCGGCTGTATCCGTCGCCGTATCCGACCGGAATCGTGGCGATTCGAGTATCGCGCTCCGCCGTCCATATCCCGCCGTAACTCACCCGTGCGCCTGCGCGCACAGTCTTCACGAAGGCGATCTGCGAGATGAGGCGCATGACCGGTTCGAGTCCGACATGACTGTCGGGTGAGTTTTCATAGCCATAGAGAAATATCCCGGGCCTGACCATATCGAGCCTGGATTCGGGTATGGCGGCGAGGGCGGCCGAGTTGGCGATATGAGCGAGCGGAGGTCTGCGGCCCCGTGATTCGAGGAGACCAAGGACCTCCAGAAAGCGCGCTAATTGAACGCGGGCGAAATCGATGTCGCAGTCCGATGTGGCGAAGTGCGAGTAGACCCCGACGAGCTCGAGATGACTCAGCGAAAAAACCGTATCGAGAAACCTTTCCGCCGAGTACCAGTGCTCGCCCAGCCGCTCCATGCCTGTGTCGATTTTCAGATGAACCCGAGCTCGACATCGTCCTCCGGCCGCCGCGGCCTCTGCCGCGCGCGCTTTTTCAGCCGAGGGCACCGTGAACTCGACGCCCGCATCGACCAAGGCGGGCATGATCGAATCCGGGGGCGAGCCGAGCACCAGAATGGGCGCGGCAAGGCCCGCCTCGCGGAGGGCGAGCGCTTCCTCGGCTATGGCGACACCTAAATAATCGACGCCGCGGTCGAGCATCTCTATCGCCATGCGCGGCGAGCCGTGGCCGTAGGCGTTGGCCTTGACCACGCCCATGACTTTCACCCCCGGTCCCGCGAGTTTCCGCGCGCGTTCGATATTGCGGCCCAGCGCGCCGAGACGTATTTCCGCGCGGGTCGGCCGCGTCGAATCGTCCAAATCCCGCGTCATTGTTTCTTCGAGAGCTCTTTAGATCGTTCGGCGGCTTTCATCACCGCGTTTATCAGCGCCGCCCGCACCCCTCCGGCCTCGAGCTCGTACAGTCCCTCGACAGTCGTGCCCGCAGGCGTCGTCACCATGTCTTTGAGCTTCGACGGATGCTCGCCGGTTAAAAGAGCATAACGCGCCGCGCCGAGCAGGGTTTGCGCCGCAAGCTCGAGCGCCGCCGCGCGGGGCAGGCCGAGCCTGAGCCCGCCGTCGGCGAGCGATTCGATCATCAGATAGACGTAAGCCGGGCCTGATCCGGAGAGCCCCGTGACCGCATCCAGATGGCGTTCTTCGAGAACCATTGCGCGTCCGACAGATCGAAAAAGCTCGGTCGCCCATTCGAGGACGCCCTGGGCGACGTTCGAACCCGGCGAAAGAACGGTCATCCCCTCGCCGACCGCGACCGCCATATTGGGCATGGTGCGTATAACAGGAGTTTCGGCCGGCAGGGCCGATTCAAGAACTTCGAGACTTACGCCCGCAGCTACGGAAATCAGAGGCTTTTTCGGTCCGAACTCGGTTCTGACTTCGCCGAGAACCTCGGAAACATCCTTGGGCTTCACCGCAAGTATGACGGCATCCGACGCGCGCACCGCCTCACGATTATCCGCTGTGACGCAAAAGCCCTTGGTCGACAGCTCTGTACGCCTGGAATCGAGACGTTCCGCAATCAGAATGTCGGAGGCGGCAAGCAGTCCTTTTGCGACGACGCCTGCGGCGAGTGCTTCACCGATTTTACCCCCGCCGATGATTCCGAGCTTTTTGCCCATGATTTTCCTCCGCGGGCGAGTATAGCGCGGCGGAGCGAATCGATGCCATGCCTGTGTGAAGTTCCTCGAACCTTGTTGCAAACCCGTACGACGCTGTGAGGGGCGGCTTTGCCACATCCTCGGTAATCACTCCACGATTCGAGTAATTGTGACGGAGATGGCGAACGATCGATTTTTGAAACAAATAACTCGATATATGAAATGTAAATAGTCATCAGTGGGCAAAAATCCTACGTATTCATGCCTTTGAGACTAGGAACTTGCATAAATGTAGCTTTTAGGCCATAATTGCGTATGCGTGACGAACGGCAAGCTCTTTTGATTCCTGACCCCGCAGATTTGCCCGTGCTTTTTGAAGCCTCCCGTCTCCTGGGGCGGCATGCGGATCTTTCCGAGGCGATGGGGCCCCTTCTCACCCTCCTTGATGACAAGGCGGGGTTGAGGGGCGGCATTGCAGCCCTTTCCGATCCTGACGATGGTTACGGTGATGTGCGCATTGTCGCAGTCGCCGATCCCGCCGACGCCGCACTTAATGGTAAACGAGTGCCTCTTGGTGAAGGCTTGCTCGGCAAGGCCTTGGCGGCTGAAGCTTCTGTTTCCGACGGCGAAGCCTTTGCAGTGCCGGTGGTGTCCGGCGGAACCGCCGCAGGCGCTCTTTCGTTTTCCCGCACCTCGCGCGACCGCGACGCGGCCCTGGCGCTGGCAATCGGCGTGGCGGCCCTCGTCGCCGAAGCGATAGGACTTAGGCGCCGTCTTTCCCGGGAAAACAGGGTCGATGAGTCGGTCAGAGGAAGAGTCCTGCCCCTTGCGTCAGACAATGCATGCCCTCCCGACGAAGGCTGGGCGCCCGCGACTATTGTCGGACGCTCGGCTCCGATGCGCGAGCTCTTCGCTATGATGGACCGGGTGGCCTCGACTGAGACGACAGTTCTTATCACCGGTGAAAGTGGGACAGGTAAGGAACTCGTCGCGCGGGCCCTGCACGAACGTTCAAGGCGGTCCCGCAAGAGCTTTGTCGCCGTGAACTGCGCCGCTCTGCCTGAATCTGTCATTGAAAGCGAGCTCTTCGGTCATGAAAAGGGCAGTTTTACGGGCGCGCAGGACATGCGGCGCGGCAGATTCGAGTTGGCCGACGGAGGCACCCTCTTTCTCGATGAGATCGGGGAGTTGTCCCTGGCGGTTCAGGCGAAGCTCCTTCGGGTGATTCAAGAGGGCGAATTCCAGCGTGTAGGCGGATCGGCTACGTTGAATGTCGATGTCCGGGTGATCGCCGCGACCAACCGCGATCTCGAGAAAGAAGTGGCCGAGGGGCGTTTCCGTTCCGATCTTTTTTGGCGACTGAACGTTTTCCCCCTCCGCGTCCCGCCGCTCCGCGAACGGCGCAGCGATATTGTACTCCTTGCAGATCATTTCGCCGAAAAGCACGGCCGCCGGGCGGGCAAGCCGATTCTCAGAATATCCAGTCCGGCCATCGACCTCTTTATGACCTATCATTGGCCCGGCAATGTCCGCGAGCTCGAAAACTGCATCGAACGGGCGATCATCCTCTCAACCGATTCAGTTATTCACTCCTATCACCTCCCGCCGAGTCTTCAATCCGCAGACTCGACGGGGACAGCGCCCGGCTCCACCCTCGACGCCGCGATCGCGCGGCTCGAGCGGGAGTTGCTTGTCGAATCGCTCAAAATGTGTCGAGGAAACTCGGCGGCAGCGGCCCGGCGCCTCGGCATCACCGAGCGCCGTATGGGTCTTGCTTTGCATAGATACGGAATCGATTGGCGTCGATTTCGTACGTCAATGTAGACAACTTATCGGTTTCTACATTTTCGTAGAAAGTCTCTTGGGCGATATAGGTTTCAGCCGATTATGTGATAATGAATTAGTAAGACTTATTCTCCTGGCACGGGATCTGCTATGGATTTGCTGACCCATTTATGCGCAAGGAGAGTATCATGTCCAACGGGTATGAGCTGAAGACGACGGGATTAGCCGACCTCTACGGGGCCAACTGTTTCTCGAACGCTGTTATGCGCGAGCGACTTCCCAAAAGCATCTATGCCGAGATGCTGAAGGTGCAGGCGGGCACGCGTGAGTTGACCCTCGACATCGCCGAGGTTGTCGCGAGCGCAATGCGCGACTGGGCGCTCGAGCGTGGAGCCACGCACTTTACACATTGGTTCCATCCTCTTTCCGGCATCTCCGCTGAAAAACACGATTCTTTTATCTCGCCCACCGGCGATGGAAGAATTCTCATCGAGTTCTCGGGCAAGGAACTCGTGAAAGGCGAGCCCGACGCCTCATCCTTCCCCTCGGGCGGACTGCGGGCGACCTTCGAGGCCCGAGGCTATACGGCATGGGATGTGACCAGTCCCGCCTTCATCAAGAGAAACGGCGGCGCGGTCACGCTCTGTATTCCGACCGCCTTCGTGTCCTATTTCGGACATGCGCTCGACAAGAAAGTCCCGCTTCTGCGTTCGATCGAGGCATTGAACCGCCAGGCTCTGCGCGTCCTCCGCGCCCTCGGCATCGAGGACGCGAAGCGCGTCACTCCGACAGTCGGTCCCGAGCAGGAATATTTCCTCGTCTCGCGCGAGCTGTATGAAAAGAGGCCGGACCTTGTGCTGACCGGACGGACGGTGTTCGGTTCTATGTCGGCGAAGGGTCAGGAGATGGAGGACCATTATTTCGGCGCCATCCCCGAGAAGGTGGCCGCCTTCATGCGCGAGTTGAACGCCGAGTTGTGGGCGATGGGCGTTTCCGCCAAGACACAGCATAACGAGGTCGCTCCGAACCAGTTCGAGCTCGCCTGCGTGTACGCCACTTCGAACGTGGCCGCCGACACGAACCAGTTGGTGATGGAGATGATCAACAAGGTGGCCGCCCGTCATGGACTGGCCGCGCTCCTGCACGAAAAGCCCTTTGCCGGAATAAACGGATCGGGCAAGCACGTGAACTGGGCCTTGGGTACGGATACCGGCGTCAATCTTCTCGAGCCTGGTGCGGATCCGGCCTCGAACGCGCGTTTTCTTCTCTTTGTAACCGCGGTCATCGAGGCGGTCGATCGCTACGCCCCGCAGATGCGCGCCTCGGTCGCGACATCCGGCAACGACCTCAGACTCGGCGGGAACGAGGCGCCGCCGGCGATCATCTCGGTCTTCCTGGGAGATGAGCTCTCCGAGGTGCTGGACGCCGCCGCGGAAGGCAAGCCCTTTGTTTCAAAGGAAGGCGGAAGGCTCGAAATAGGCGCGGCGTCGCTGCCCAAACTGCCGCAGGACCTGACCGATCGCAACCGCACCAGTCCCTTCGCCTTTACCGGGAATAAATTCGAGTTCCGGATGGTCGGCTCTTCGCAATCGGTCGCCACGCCTTCAGCCGTGCTGAACACCGCCGTGGCCGAAGTGCTGTCCCGGTTCGCCGACCGCCTCGAGGCTGCCGCTAAAAAGGGCGCTGATATGGCCGCGGAAGAGCGCGCGCTGATCGCCGAATCGTATAAAGCGCACCGCCGCGTCGTGTTCAACGGCAACGGTTACTCGGAGGAGTGGCACCGTGAAGCCGAGCGCCGGGGTTTGCCCCGCTTCAGGGCCGCGGTCGAGGTTATCCCGGAGTTTGCGTCGAAAGCGGGAGTGGAGCTTTTTACTCGGCATGGTGTGTTTTCCAAGGAGGAGGCCGAAAGCCGCTGTGTCATTTACTTGGAGAAGTATTCCAAGCAGATCAACATCGAAGCCGGGATCATGGTCGAGATGTGCAAGCGGTGCATCTTCCCGGCGGTCACCGCCTCGGCGGAGGACTTTGCGCGCGCGGCCTCGGCTCTTGCGGCTGTCGGGGCGCAGTCCTCGCCTCAGGAGATGCGGGCCCGCAGGCTTGCTGAACTCGGCGCCGCTATCGCCGAGGAGACGGATAAGCTCGAAAAGGCTCTTGCCGGCGTCCAGGAGATCGAGGAGCCATTGGCCGAGGCGCGTGCTTACCGCGAAAGCGTGATGCCCCGGATGGTCGCCCTGCGCGAAAAGGTGGATGCGGCTGAAAAACTTGTCGAACGCTCCCGCTGGCCCTATCCGACGTATCAGGATCTTTTGTTCACGATCTAAGTCAGGCGTCGCCTGCCTCGTCGAAAATATTCAGCCGCCCGGTTCAGCCGAAAAACAGCCGAGCCGGGCGGCTCTGAGTGATTTCTTCCATAATAAGTATTCCTACCGCCCATCGGTCTTCATGCTCTGATGAAAGCCGCGACCATGCTATAATCCGCCTCAATGAAGGTGTTCAGGATTATCCTGCCGTTCACGGTCATCGCCGGGGCCGCGCTTCTCGTATTGTACTCTCCTGATATCGCCCCTGAGAAATACAGCGATCTGGCCTCTTTCTTCAGGGTCGAACGAATGCGGCAGGGTATCTCCGGTTATGCCGTCGCGGCCGTCTCGAACGGAAGAGTGCTGTATATAGACGGATTCGGCAAGGACGGCGCCGGCAATGCGATAACTTCTGATTCGAGGCTCATCGCGCCGGCGGTCGAAAAATCCTTCATCTCGCTCGCCCTGCTTTCGCTCGCACAGGACCGGATCCTCAGTCTCGACGATCCGGTCCGGAAGTATCTGCCCTGGTTCGGCTTTCCAGACGGCTCCGGGGGCGATGTGACGATCCGGCATCTCATCTCCCACTCAGTCGGAATATCAGATACGGCATTCGATGATTTCCATGAGGATGCGCCTGATCTCGAAACAGCGGCCAAAGCCATGACTTCGGTCCAGCCTTCGGCGCAGCCGGGCGTCCGTTTTTCGTACATCGATACAGGTTATCAAATGCTCGCTCTCGTCATAGAGTCCG
>CAZINN010000017.1:0-51404 GCA_964540615.1 uncultured Treponemataceae bacterium
TCGTTGCGGATGCGCTTGTACTGGCCGAACATGTAGCCGATCTCGCGGCCGCCGACGCCGATATCGCCCGCGGGGACATCGGTGTCAGGACCGATGTGGCGGTACAGCTCGGTCATGAAACTCTGGCAGAAGCGCATGACTTCCATGTCGCTCTTGCCGTGGGGGTCGAAGTCGGAGCCGCCCTTGCCGCCGCCCATGGGAAGGGTGGTCAGTGAATTTTTGAGGACCTGTTCGAAGGCGAGGAACTTGAGAAGCCCGAGATAGACGGTCGAGTGGAAGCGGAGGCCGCCTTTGTATGGACCGATCGCGCTGTTCATTTCGACACGGTAGCCGCGGTTCACCTGAATTTCGCCGCGGTCGTCGATCCAGGGCACGCGGAACATGATCGCCCGCTCAGGCACAACCATCCGCTCGAGGATCTTCGCCTTGCGGTACTGGGGGCTCTTCTCGATCACCGGCGCGAGGGAACGAACGACCTCGGTCACCGCCTGGTGAAACTCCGGCTCGCCTGGGTTCTTCGCGATTACTTCAGCAATAAAGTCCTCTGCATAATTATTCACGGCGCCCTCCACAAAAGCAGGATTGAATCATTAAAAATAAGTAGATGAGGTCGGCTGGACGTCGATTCCGCTACTTATTTAACGATTTCGTATCGATATGCGAAACAGAGTATCATTTTATGCAGAATCGCGCAAGGGGTCAGCTACATCAATGTATGATTTTAGAATAAACATACGCATAGAGAAAACTATATATTATAGGCCGACGTGCCAGCACGATGTCCGCCCCGCGAGATTTGCGTCTAGCTCGGCCACCGACTAAAATCTACACGAGGATTATTCCGTCATCCGCTGTATGCTTCGTCGACAACACAGGTGGGGCGCTCGAGGCTCTCTGTCGGAAAGGATTTTTCCTGGGTGAAACGCCGCATTGATACGCATCTCGTTGTGCGAATCGTCTTGGCCGCCGTTCATGCGGCGCTCGGATTCGCATTGAACGCGGTCTTTCCGCTTTCTCTTTTTCTCGGCACCAGGGTATACCTCGGGTCATTTTTCGGGTTCATGGCTTTGATCTATCAAGGTCCTGTCGCCGGTGCTCTGGTCATCGCGGCGTCGGCCTGCGGCGCCGCGGTTTTGGGTGATTTCGGCTTTTGCGCCGTGTCGATACTCGAGGCTGCTGTCGCCGTCCTTTATTACCACCGCGGTGAACGCAATGCAGCGCTGGTGGACACTGGATTCTGGGTGTTCGGTCTGTGGCTTATCGTCGGAGCCAGACTTATGGAAGGCTATCCCTTGTCCGAGGCCCTTTTATCGGGAGCGATGATCGCTGTATTCGCCGTTGTTTCCGCGACCGCGGCATCGCTTCTTTCCGATTTCGCCCGCCGGCTTCCCGCAAACGCAAAATTGACCACACTCCTGGGGCATCAGCGTAATATTCCTTTCCGCCGCGTCGTGTTCGAAACATCCGCAGTCCTGGCCATGGTCCCCTTCCTCCTTTTCATCGTTATGACGAGCATGACGAGAATTAAGGGACTCGAGCGTGAGGTTGGAACACGCCTTCAAAGTTTGACCGACGTTTACACGAGAATCATTCCGCTATGGGAAGAAGTTAAAAACGCGAGGCTCGATGTGATTGCTCATGAGGCAACTGCGGGAAGACGGGATGCGATGCTTCAGGAAATGTTCGAGTCGATGAAAACTTCCGGGCGGGACATCGTTTCGATCGGTGTTCTTGACAGGGAGGGGAGGGTCATCGCTTCGGCGTTCGACGCAGCTGCACGGCCCCAGGACCGGCCCGGATCGGACCTGTCGGGAAGCTCCGCAGTCGTTCACGCGCGATCGACCGGCGGCAGATCTCTCTCGCTTGAGTCGGATTCCGAGGGTCGTCTCCTCATCCTTTTCGCCGCTCCGATCGCCGATGATCCCGCCCGGCGGTGTGCTTTCGCGGTATTCACCACGGCGACCATGGTTGAGTTGCTCGACGGCATCACGCTTCCTGTCAAGAGCCGCGGCTGGATTATCGATTCTGAAGGTAGAATCGCCGCTTCCTGCTCCGCGGACATACCGCCGGAGGGTGGAGCGAGGGATTTCCGGGAGGCCATCGAGGTCCAGCGCGGAGCGCGACCGGTGCTCATGGCTGCGGCACGGCGCGTTACCTGTGCCTCGTTTTCCCAGTATGTGGATGGAGGATTTTCGCCGGGATGGAAGGCCGCATTCGTCGTCGATATGTCCCCCCTGGCCGAACCCGTCATCGTCTTTGCGCTCGCGCTCTCCTTGTTCGCTTTTGTCGCTGTCGCCGTGATCGTGCTCGCATCGGCGTATGCCAGCAAGATACTGGTCTCGTCACTCGAACAGCTCGGCTTGGCGACCCGCGGCTTCATAGAACGGTTCATCGACCGGGAATCCGCACCGCTCGTCGCCGACGCCGGCATCGAGACGCAATGGCCGAATGAAGGTATCGAGGAAGTCATTGTGCTTTCCCGTGCGTTTCAAGAGGCCGGAGAGCTGCTCGACAGACGCTATCGGGAGACGCTTGCGGCGCTCGAGGCCGCCGAGCGGGCGAATCGTGCGAAGCACGATCTTTTATCCGCGGTAAGCCATGATATACGCGGCCCTATGACCGGGATCGTAGGCGTCGCCGAGCGGCTCGAGACCGCACTGGGGGACGAAAACGCCGCCTCGGATGCCAGGCTCATCAAAGAGACCGGGATGAGACTGAGCGCCTTTGTCGAAGAGCTGCTCGATCGTTCCGCGCTCGATGACGGCAGAATAGAGCTCAGATCCGAGAACTTTGACCTGCGCGGTCTTTTCGACTCCGTGCTCGGCGTCTTCGGCGCTTCGGCGCGCAAGAAGGGCATTAAGCTCGTTTTCGAATACGACGAGCGGCTTCCGGCACGGGTCGTCGGCGACCGGGCGCGGCTCTTCCAGATTCTCGGAAACCTGGTCGGCAATGCGGTGAAGTACACAGAAGAGGGTTCAGTGAAGTTCACCGCATCTTTGAAGGCGGAGGAAGAAGGGAGGAGTTTTATCCGCTTCGATGTGGAGGACACCGGCCCGGGTATCTCCTCCGACGAGCTTGCAAAGATATTCGATCCGTATTATCGCGTCTCTGGATCCCGGACCTCGGTCGAGCAGGGCCTGGGGCTCGGACTTCCCCTCGCTCGGGGTCTTGCCAGGCTCATGGGATCTGATATCGAGGTTCAGAGCAGGTTCGGCGAGGGCAGTCGATTCGGCTTCGTCGTCGCTCTTGAAGCACCTTCCCGAAGTCCTGTGCGTTCTTCGGCCGGAGAGCCGGAACTCGCCGCTGTCCGTGTTCTTCTCGTCGATGATGAAGAAATCAGCAGAAATCACACTCGACGCATCCTCGAGCTTGGCGGCTGCACCGTGGTAGAGGCTGGAGACGGGCAGACAGCCGTGGACGCCGCCCTCGGTTCGGAATTCGACGTGATTTTTATGGATATCGCTCTTCCGAAGCTGGACGGCCGCCGGGCCGCCCGCGCCATACTCGATGGTTGTGCCGCCCTCGGCCGTCCCCGTCCCCTTCTTTTCGCGCTGACCGGCTATGCGGCTCCAGGTGATAAGGAAGGCATTCTGGCATCAGGTTTTGACGGCTATCTGACGAAAACCGGCGGCGCGGAGGCTGTTCTCGATGCCGCGAGGCAGGCCGCGGGCCGGCGGAAGAAGGGGAGGCATTGGACCGCGCCCCTCGCGAAAAACAACCAGGCGGATTCTACTCCTCCAGTCGATGCGATTCTCGATATCGAGGGACTGCTTGAGGCCTATAAAGGGAACCGAGAGTTCCTCGAAACCCTGCTTTCAGCCTTCGTGGCTGACGGAAGCAGGCGACTCGAAGAACTACGGCGCTGTCTCGCTGATTCGGAGGACGAACGCCTCGGCCAGGTTTTGCACTCCCTCGTCAATATTTTCGGCTCGGCGCGGGCGCAAACCGCGCTTAAGCTGCTGCGATCTTGGGAAGCCGGTCTCAGGGAAGGTCGATCGATCGCGCCGGATCTGCCTGAGGCGGCCATTACAGCGGCGCAGACGGCGATCGAGACTGCAGGGGCCTATCTTGAATCCTTCACTGGTTGAATATAGGCGGCGATGCATTAGGCTTTTTTTATGCGGATTCGCGGTTCGATTCTGTTTGCGCTTTTCGCCTTCGGTTTTTCGGCGGTTCATGCGGCTGCCGGGGGGAACGCGCCCTCGATTATCGTATTCATCACTTCGACGACGGACCAGAAGACCGACCACGTCCTTTTAGAGTCGTTTTTGTCGCGCTGGAGGGAGCGCGACAGTTCTGCCTCGATTCTCCATTATCCCCTCGCACCCACAGCGTATACCCTGTCGGAGAGGGCGAAACGGCTCAGCATCGAGGCTCTCGCGGCGCGGCTGGGGGGCCGCGCTCCGACTCTGATCGTCGCTCAGGGGGATCCGGCGTTCTTTCTATCGATTGATCTGCGAAGCGCATATTTCCCCGGCGCACCGACCTTGGCCTTCGATGTCGTCGGCAACGAGGAACGGCGCAGAAGGTTCGCGTCCGACGAGTCGCTATACATCATCGAGAGTTCGGGGATCGGAGAAAAGAACGTGGAGTTCGCCGCAAAAGTCTTTCCAAAGAGAAAGCGCGCCGTGATTCTGCTCTTCGTGGGTTCCGAACTGTCCCACGCCGAGGCGATCCGCGCGAGTTTTTCGAGGGCCGCGCCTGATCTCGAGTTCGTCTTCGTGCTCAATCCAACGTCGCAGGAGATCGCCGATCCCTACCTCAGAATTTCGCCGGAAGACAGCTTTGTCATCGGCTTCAATCCCGGCTGGTACGATCGCTCGGGGATATTCCTTTCAGGCAAGCCGTATGTTAACTCGATAACCGAAACCTACGGCGTGCCGATGTTCGAGTATCTGCGGTCGCACATGGATGGAGGAATCGTCGGCGGCGTAGGCTTTTCACCGGAACCCTGGGGTCGAAGGGCCGCCGATCTGGCGCTCGGTCTCGTGTTCGACGGGATCGAGCCTGGGCACTGGATGCAGGGCTCGGCCTTCGTCACGCCCTTCGCCGATTACCGCGAGCTTGTCCGATACGGATCGAATCCGAAGACGTTACCGCCCGGCGTCGAGCTCATAAACGAACCTCCCCCCGCTTGGATACGCTATCAGGCCCTGCTTCAGCCGCTGCTCTACCTCCTCGTCGCCGCCGCGGTCTATGCGTCGCTGCGGGCTTTTTTTAAGCGAAAGGAGCGTCGCCTTTTGATGGCGGCTAACGCGCGCCTCGAACGGGAGGTCTCCGATCGCACGAGGGAACTCCGGGAATCGAACGAGGAGCTTGAGCGGTCGAACGAGAATCTTAAAAATGCGATCCGTCGCACCGAAGAAATGCAGAACGCGGTTCTGCGTTCGGCGCGCGAGATAACCCTGGGCCGTTTCTCGGCCAGCATGGCGAACGGCCTCAACAGCCCCTTGGGCGCCATACGCTCTTCGAGCCAGGCTGTTGTTTCGATTTGGGACGAGGGTAAATTCGCCGAGAGTCTTTTGTGTCTAGACGACGGGCAAAAGAAGCTCTTCCTTCAATACGCCGCCCGTATTTTCGATCGTCCCGATTACTTCAAGGACGCCGCTCCATACGAGCTGCTTGATCTCGAGCGGCGGCTTTCGCGGATCACCTCTAAAGATATCTCTTCCTTGGCCCTCGATCTTTCCGACGCCGGGCTGTCGGGGCTCGACGACGGTGAGCTGATGGTCTTTTCGGATGAGCGGGGACGCGAAGTCGCGCGCGCCCTGAATCGTCTTTCGGCGATCATTCGTTCGCTGTGGGTCATCGATGAGGCTTCGAGCCGGGCGGCGGAGATCGTCCAGGCGGTTCGAGACTACGCGATCGAAAGCTCGAATGAGCCGGCCGTCGGCGCCGTCGATCTGCGCACGACGATCGAGCGTGCTCTCATTCTTTTCAAGAACAGACTGCCCAAGGCCGTAGTTCTGCGGACATCGTTCGAAGACATTCCGCCCGTGCGCGGCACAGAAGCCGCGTATGTGCGGATTTGGGCGGCTCTGCTGCAAAACGCCTTGCAAGCTATGTCCAAGGGCGGCGCCCTCGATGTCAGACTCGGCCGGGATGGAGACTTCGCCGAGGTGGCGGTCCTCGACGAGGGCACGGGGGTCGATCCCGAAATCGAGGACAAGTTGTTCGAGCCCTTCGTGACAACGAGGCATATCGCCGAGGGGCTGGGACTCGGTCTCGCATATTGTAAGCGTGCGATCGAGTCCTTCGGGGGCGAAATCAGATTCATTCGTAGAGAGAAGGGGAGCGAGTTCCGCGTCCGCGTGCCCCTCGCCGTATAACGTATCAATCGTCCTCGTCCTCGATGGGAGTCCCCGCAGCCTTCTCCTTGATGCCCTTATGAAAGGAGAATTTCGGCACCGCGGTTTCCGGCTTTGCGGGAACCAGAATTTCTTCTTTTGTTAGTGGGTTTTTTATGACGCGGGCCTTGCGCGCCGGTTTTGTCTTGAGCGTCGCGGAACCCAGTCTCCCCAGCGATACGCGCTCTCCCAGGAGGATGCCGGCTTCGGCGGTCGCGAAGAAATCCTCGAGAATGCGTTTGACAAGGACGGTGGCGACAACGTTCTTGCGTGCCACGTACTGAGCCATACCGCGCAACGTGAACTGCTCGACGCCGACCTGACGTTCGGTCGAAAGCGTCCGGTTCATCTTCATGAAACTGTGGGTCAGGAATATCGCCGCCTCGCGGATGCGCCGGTCCTGCTCTTCGGCCGACACCTCGGGCGGGCATGCCGCGATTCGATAGACCGCCGAGGTCGATTTGACAGGCCCGCCCTCGAAGCGCAGCGACGAGCCGCGTAGCGCGGATCCGACGATCATCGCGCCGTATCCCGAAGCGATTTCGGGCACATCCTGTCGGAGTTTTATCGGCACATACTCGACCCAGCGGCTGCCGGGCAGTCCGCGGGACGATTCTTCTTCTTGGGCCGGTCCCACGCTCAGAATCGAGCCGGAGTAGGTCAGTGCCATGAAGCCCCGTGTGTCGCCTTCCTCGAGTTTCTCGAGCATCTCCATTCCTAATAGTTTTACCTGCGATTCAAAAAGCTCGAATTTGCTCTGCCAGTTGGCCGCGAGTTTTTCTTTAATATCAGGCAGACGGGGGCTGTCCGGCCCTTCGGCGAGGGCGTCGATCTGTGCTCGAATTTCTTCCGGCAAGCGTAAATATGGAGATTCTGCCGTTGAACCGACGGAGGTGTCTTCCATGGTAAAGCTCCTTTTCCAGTATAAAGATAGATGTAAGTGTAGCCCTGAATTTCCGTAAAACACGGAAAAATCCGTAAAAAAAAACAATCGAAGAATTGGAATATGCCTCGGGCGGCGCTATGTTTTTCGCGTATCCTTGGTTAGGAGGAAAAGTATGGGTGTTAATTTCGATTCGCTCGATGCATTCATTCAAGATCATGTCCGCCAGATGGTGAAGCCCTCCGGTCTGCCGGAAGGTGAGGATACCCTCGAAGCCCTGGCTACATCCTGGCTCGAGAAGAAAAGCGCCTTCGAGCAGGCGGTCGTGGAAAACGGGATGGAGGAAGTGCAGTTCTTCAGCGCCGACGACGAGCAGGGCGCCATCGTCATGACCTATTCGGGATCGCTCCTCAACATAGGGCCGCTCGTTGACGGGACGCGGCGCTGCGAGTACGCTCCCATTGGCCTGCGGAAGGACGTTCCCGAGTCTGCGGTCGAGGAATCTGCCCAGCTCGAGGGGGATTTCGAGACCGATTCGGTCGCCGCGTTCAAGAAGGGCCCTGTCCGCAAGACGAGTCCCATCCTCAAGATCGCGCGCTTTACAAAGAAAATGAAGCCCGAGGTCGAGGAAGAGAAGCTCGCGGACGTTACGCAGGCGCTGATGGACGACTTCGTCGAAGTCAATAAGACAGTCGTCGCGTAGGGCGGCGTAAGTCCGCTCCGCGGCGGCGCAAGGAGCCTGAGGACGATGGCGAGTATTCCGGGAAGCGTAGGCAAGTACAAAATAATCCAGCTCATCGCGCAGGGGGGGATGGGCGCCGTTTATAAGGCGGTCCATCCCACCCTGAAGCGGAACGTGATCTTGAAGAAACTGACCGTCCGTGGCAGTTCGGAATTCATCGAGCGCTTCAAGCGCGAGGCGCGCATCATGATGGACTTCAAGCACGAAGGCATCGTGACGGTCTACGACCACTTCAAGGAAGGGAACTCTTACTACATCGTTCAGGAATATGTCGACGGCTTCTCGCTCGACGAGCTCATACGCCGCAGGAGGACGCTTGCCGATGAGCTTGGGCTGTACATCTTCGGCCGAGTCTGCAAGGCCTTGGAGTACGCCCACGATCACGGTGTCATCCACCGCGACATCAAGCCGGCCAACGTGCTTATTTCCCGAAAAGGAGAGGTGAAGCTCGTTGATTTCGGTATCGCGGGCTACGAGGACGAGGACGACGAGGGCCTCACCCGTCAGGGGATGACCCTCGGCACCTTCGCCTACATGCCTCCCGAGCAGTTCAAGAATACGCGGAATGTAGACAAGTGCGCGGACATCTACGCTATGGGTGTCATGCTCTACGAGATGGCGACGGGCAAGAAGCCCTTCCCCGGGAATTTTTCCCCCGAAACCATTGTCACGATTCAGAAGGGGAAGTATGTCCACGTCCGCAAGCTGAATCCGAAGATCGACAGGACCTTCTCCCGCCTGATCGGAAAAATGATCAGGCCGAAGAAAGAGAAGCGTTTCCAGGACCTCGCGCCTGTTATAAGAATCATTCGGCACCGTCTCAGGAACGAGGACGGCGAAGAACTTCATAAACGCCTTGTCGCCGCGATGAACGGCCTCGAATATAAGGCGCCGCCTCGAAAGGCCAGGCATGTGCTCCGGCGTGTCCTCGCGGTCGGATTGCCGATTCTGGCCCTGCTTGCGGGGGCGGCGTGCTGGGCTTATTTCAGCGGCGCGTATTTCGAGCTGCTTAGGCCTTACGAGTACGGGAAGCTCAGGGTCGAGGCGAATTTCGCATCGGGCGAAAGTCCTTCGAAAAGTCCTGTATCCGCAAGGCTCATACCGAGGGACAGGGCGGGATCGTCGAAGAATGCTGCGGTGTCCGTGCCTATGCCGGGCTTCTTCCCCATGCTCGAGAGGCTTGTGTCGAAAGCCGGCTCTGCGAATCGACTCTCGTCCGGACTTCTCTATGTAAAGCCCGGCAACTACGAGCTTCGGATGACGATAGGCGAAAAGCAGTACTCCGAGGCCTTCTACCTTCCGCCCTTCGCGGTGCAAAAAGCCGGCGGCATGGAATCCGGCGTCGAGCTTTCGTTCACGTACTCCGGCCACGAGCGCAAACCTCTGACGCTTTCGTACAGGATTTTCGACGAACGTATGGGGAGAGATATAACGTCCAAGGCCTCGCTCGGCATCAAGGACGCCGATGGATCGTGGATCGAGGCCGAGACCTTCCCGAAATCAGATCTTGTCTCGGGTAGAAGCTACAGCTTCCGCGCCTCTGCGCCGGGATTTTCTCCGGCGGTGATCGCTGTCGATGTGGGGCCGCTTCAGACGGTCCTGTCGCTCCGCGTATCACTCGCGCCGATAGGGGGGAGACTGTCGGTGACGACGAGCATCGAAGGGCTTCAGCTCTCGATCGACGGCCTGGACGCTGTTGTTTCTCTCGACTCGGTAAGGACGCTGCAACGCCTGTCCTTCGGCGATAAAAAGAGCATGAGTCTGAGTCTGCCGCCGGGACGAATTCGTCTCGAGGCCAGGGCAGGCGTCCGGAAGGCCGCCGAGGACCTTGTCATAGCCTCAGGCGAGGAGCTCAGGATCAGGATCGAGCCGGGTTCCGCGGCAGATCGACTGAAGTTTATGAAAGATAACTAGTTTCGGCGCGGTGCGCGGAGGATGCAATGACCAATTTCGTCAGAAGACTCTTGATCGTCGTCGTGGGGATGCTGGGCGCACTCTTCGCCTGGCCGCTCATCGAGGTCTGCGCCGCAGGCCAGAGCTCGTTTCCCTCGTACCTTCTCTACAGCATCGCGGTCGGCGTCGTCGCTGGATCGGCGATGGGGGCCTTTTTCGGATCGACCGAGGGTCTTCTCAGCGCCTCGCCGCGAAAGGCCGTCGCCGGCGCTCTTTCGGGCGTCGCGACCGGGATCATCGGCGGGGTTCTCGGAGCTTTGGCCGCGCAGGCCATCCTTTTTGTATCGGGCGAGTCGCTCATGCAAACCTCGTCGCGCACCGTCGGCCTGCCGTTTATTCTCGCGCGCGCGGCCGGATGGGCGATCGTCGGTTTGGCGATCGGCGTCAGCGAAGGAATACGGGCGGGTTCGGCGAAGAAGACCGCGCTCGGGGCGGTCGGCGGGGCGGTCGGCGGTTTCCTCGGCGGGCTCTTGTTCGTGTGGCTCAGTACGGCGGTCCCCGCTTTTTTCGCCGGCCGCCTCATAGCCCTCCTCGTCATGGCCGGACTTATCGGGTCGCTCTATTGCCTCCTTGAGCGGCGTTTCGCTGTGGGGACCTTCAAAGCGCTGAACGGCCCCTTGAAGGGCAAGGAATTCATCGTGAATCAGCGGCGCATATCGATAGGCTCGGATCCAGGACGCGATATAGCGCTTCGCGGGTATAGGGATGTCGCCCCCCTCCATGCGCTCATTAAAGTCGAGCGCGGGGGGAAGCTCCTCATCGAGAAAAAGGACGGCCTCCTCGTCGTCAACGACAAGGACGTGCCGAGCGCGCGATTGGAGCTGGACGACGTCGTCAAAATCGGGAGCGCGAAGTTCCTGTACGGCTATTTCGGCTAAGGGGGAGCTCATGATCAGGAAGATAGTCGCCGTCTTGTCCCTCGCCGGCTTTGCGGCCTCGGCCTGGACGCAGTCGGCATCCATCACTCAGATTGACTCGAGTTCGCTTCTCACCACCCAGAGGAACCGGCTGTACGCGCGCCTCCTCGATTCAAAGGGCGAGGCCGTCGAAAATCCGGATCCGGCTTCGATTTCGGTCTTCGAATCCATAGACGGCGCCTCGTTCGAGCAGGTTCAGGGCACGACGGTCAAGGCGGGAAGCAACAAAACGCAGGGAATTTCGTTCTTGTTTCTCATCGACAATTCGGGGAGCATGTACGAGACGCCCGAAAGCACCGCGGCGGTCGACGAGAGGGACACCCGCAGTTATATTGCGAAGCGCGCGGTCGAGACCTTTCTCCTGTCCATCACCGGCAGTCAGGACACAGTCGGGCTCGCGTCCTTCAACACCCGATACAAACTTTTGACCGATCCTGCGCGCGACCGGCGCAAGGTCGCGGCGGCTCTGGACGGCATCTCGAAACCGGCGCGGGAGGAAGGCTATACCGAGCTGTATGCTTCGATTATCGAGGCGAGCGGCGGCATGCGCGAGGTCAGGGGGCGGAAGGCGCTTGTGGTGCTTTCCGATGGAATCAATTACCCCTACGCGAAGTACGAGAAGGCCGACCATCCCGAATATGGTAATAAGATATTTACAAGCGATGAGGCGCTCGACGAGGCTCTGCGCGACGGTATCACCATCTTCGCCGTGAATTTCGGGACTGAGAAGGATTCCAGCCTCGCCGACATAGCCCGGCTTTCGGGAGGCGATGTTTTCGACGCAAGGAACGAGAATGAACTGAGCTCGGCGTATCAGACGATCCGCGAAAAAATACTTTCAGAAGCCTTGATCGAGTACCGGGCCGGGATGATGAGCGGAGACAAGCGCTACGTGAAGCTCGTCTACGACGCGGCTGGAAAGAAGTCGTCTTCGATCCGCTATTACTACACCGGAACGGTTTTCGGACAGTCGGGAGGCCGCGTTCCATGGTGGATTTTCCTGGCTGCACCCTTCGCCGTTCTGATCTGGTTCATTTTATCGCTTATCAAGTTCGAAAAACCCAGCGTATCGGCCAACCTTTCGCTGCTTTACGCTCCGGGCGTCGGAATGGGGACAAAGGTGTTCAATGTCGGCGACCGTACCGTCATCGGAGCGGACCGGACGGCGGATATTACGATCACCGGCAATACCCGGCTCGAGAAGAGTCCGGTCACCATAGTAAAAGACCCGACGACCCGCAGATTCACCATAATGAGCGACGAGGCGATCATGGTGAACAACCGCAGGGTGACGAAGAAGGATCTCGAGCCGGGCGATGTCATAAACTTCAACGGGACTATCGCCGTTTTCGACGACGATGAATCATTGACTCGCGCCAAGGGCGGCGCTTCAAAGACCTCATCATCCAGCATACGGCGGAGAAAATGAAGCCTGCTTGGCTCGGTTCCGCGGGACGGCGGTTGCCGCCGTCCCGCGGCTGACCGCCGATTGGAGGGCTTCGCTTTGGCTCAAGAAAACTTGGAGCGCTGACCTGCGTCGAAATCCACCTGAAGCCCGACGATACCGATACGATGCTCTGTGCGGCTGTTGTCTTTTCCTGTAGGCATCAGAAAAGAAGTGGATAGACGCGCACCGTATATGCTCCTTTCTTGCTATCCGAAAGTTGATACTAAGCAACCGTTGGCTTCGCACTTCTTTCCCAGTATAGGGACGCTTTTTTATTTCTCGTCTTTGAGCTATCCTCTCCGCCCGAAAGGAGTCTGGTTATGGCGGTCGCGGCGAAGATGAAGTCGTTTGTGGACAAGGGATCGATGATCCGCAAAATGTTCGAGGAAGGCGCGCGGCTCAAGAAGCTCTACGGCGCGGACAAGGTCTTCGACTTCAGTCTGGGCAACCCGAATGTCCCGCCGCCTGATGCGTTGAAATCGCGGCTTTTGGAATTGATAAACTCGGATGATCCGACGCTTCATGCATACATGCCCAATGCGGGACTGCCCGAGGCGCGGCAGGCGATAGCCGATCGTCTCCGCCGCGAGCTGGCTGTCCCGGTCGAGGCAAAACATGTCGTCATAACCTGCGGCGCCTCGGGGGCGCTCAACATAATCTTCAAATCCCTGCTCGATCCGGGCGACGAAGTGCTCGTCTCTTCGCCCTACTTCGTCGAGTACGGCTTTATCGCCGACAACCATGGAGGCGTCTTGAGGGCGGTTCCCTCGAGACCCGATTTTTCGCTCGATGTTCCGGCGCTCGAGGCCGCCATGGGGCCGAAGACCAAGGTGGTTCTTGTCAACTCGCCCAATAATCCCACCGGCAGAATCTACTCGGCCGACTCGCTCGACGCGCTTGCAAGGGCTATGACGAGGGCGGGCGAAAGGTACGGCCGGGCGATCTACCTCGTTTCGGACGAGCCCTACCGCCGCATCGCCTACGGCGGAGCCGCTGTTCCAAGTCCGCTCGCGCATTATGCGAACTCTATCGTCGCGACATCGCACTCGAAGGACCTCTCCCTGCCGGGTGAGCGCATAGGCTACGCGGCCGTCAATCCCGCAGCGGACGATGTGGACGCGGTTATGGGCGCACTGACGCTGGCCAACCGAATCCTCGGCTTTGTCAACGCGCCCAGTCTCATGCAGAAGCTCATAGCGACTCTGGGCGAGTGCTGGGTCGATGCCGCGATTTACGAGAGAAAGCGGGACCTCCTGGCGTCCGGTCTGCGCGCGGCGGGCTACGAGTTCGATCTGCCCGAAGGTGCATTCTACCTTTTCCCGAAAAGCCCCATCGCGGACGAGGCGGAATTCGTCGATATCCTGAGGGGGGAGAACATCCTGGTCGTTCCGGGCTCGGGCTTCGGGACGCCGGGTTATTTTCGTATAGCTTACTGTGTTGACGACGCGACGATACGAGGATCCCTGCCCGGCTTCGCGCGCGCCATGGAGAAGGCGCGCTCGCGAGCCGGCGGTTTTTAGCAGGTCGATGACAAACTCGATGCTTGTCGGCAGCCTGTCAGCGCCTTAGCTCGACCCAGGCGCCCGATGCCGAGCTTGAATCGATCATCGCGCGCACGAAGCGGATACCGGCGAGTCCGTCGGCCGAGGTCGGGAAGGTCATTGAGAGTGGGTCGGGTTTCTTCCCCGAGCGGCGGGAGGCGATCGCCTCGGCGGCGTCCGAGTAGATGTTGGCGAAGGCCTCGGGGAATCCCTCGGGATGTCCTTTCACCAGCCTGGTCGAACGCGCCGCGAGGGGGAGGCAGCCGGGTCCGTTCGGCGTCAGGACCTGGGAGGGGCCGTCGAGCGGTTTGAAGACGAGGCGCTGCGGCGTTTCCTGATTCCATTCGATCGTGCCGAGCGATCCGCTGACGCGGATGCCGAGGCTGTTCTCGACGCCGGCGGCGGCCTGCGTGACCCAGAAGCATCCCCGCGCTCCGCCCTCCAGCCTGAGCAGGGCCCCCGCATAGTCGTGAATTTTTCTTCCCGGGACGACCGCGCCGATGTCGGCCGAGAGGGCGGCGACTTCGAGGCCGGTTATATAACGCGTCAGGTGGTGGGCGTGCGTGCCGATGTCGCCGAGCACCGCCGACGGGCCGCCGCGTACCGGATCGAATCGCCAGGCGCGCGGGGAGGCGGGATCGGGTTCGCCCTCGCGGGCTTTTCCTCCCTGCACATATTCCGCCTGAACAAGTCTGATCGAGCCCAGTAGACCGGTCCGAACCATTTCGCGGGCCTGGCGCACCATCGGGTAGCCCGAATAGTTGTGCGTGAGGCAGAACACGAGTCCTGTCTCAAGGGCCAGCCGATGGAGGGCCTCGGCGTCTTCGAGCGTGTTCGTCATGGGTTTGTCGCAGATCACATCGAAGCCCGCGCGGAGAGCTGCGGAGGCGTATTCGAAGTGGCTGTCGTTCGGGGTCATGATGGCGACCACGTCGACGCCGTCCTTCCTTTTCCGCTCCGCTTCGATGAGTTCGAGCGCGGATCCGTACGAGCGCTCGGGCTCAAGTCCGATTTCCCGGCACTGCGCGCGCGATTTCGCAGGGTCCGAGGACAGGGCTCCGGCGACGATTTCGTAGCGGTCGTCCATGCGTGCGGCCTGGCGGTGCGTCGCTCCGATGAACGAGCCCGGCCCTCCGCCTATCACGCCGAGTCTGAGCCTTCGGCCCATCATATCGATCACCGGATTTGAGTTCATTGCATCCTCCTTAGAACGGGAATTCGTCTTTGCGCACCGTTGCGCCGGACAGCGCATCCTTGTTCGCTTCCGCCGCCGTTGCATTATTCGAAAAGTCGACCGCAGGCTCGAGCGCGGTCCCGTGCACCGCGAGTCCCGCGACCGAGATCGCCCGCTTGCCGGGCACGGGGCAGACGTGGTGGCAGGCTCCGCAGCCGATGCATATCGCTGGATCGAACACAGGCTCGGGTATGCCGTCCTGCCGCGCGACCATGCGCACGGCGCCGGTGGGGCAATGCTCGGCGCAGGCGCCGCATTTCGTGCGATTTGTGAAAACGATGCAGTATTCCTCGACCAGCGACGCTGTGCCGATCTTCACGAGTTTCTTGCGCTCGAGCGGCATCTTCTTCAGCGCCCCGCTCGGACAGACGTTCATACAGGATGTGCACTCGTATTGGCAGTACGAGACCGAAAAATCGAGGGCCGGCGCGTACAGGCCTCGCGGACCAAGTTCTCCGAGCGAGGGTTGAAGTACGCTGGAGGGACATGCAGATATGCAAAGCCCACAGGCCGTGCAGGTCTCGATAAATCGTTCGACCGATTCGGCACCGGGAGGGACAGTAACGCCGGACCGAGGCGGGATCTGCGCGGCGGCCCTCCTCCCCGGCAGGGCTGCGAGGACGAGCGCGGACGCGCATCCTCCGAGTATCGAGAGAAAAGCCGCGCGGCTCATGCCCTCGGACGACGCGGACGAATTCGGAGCCGTTCCGTCTGATTTCGCCGCGTCGGTTATTACTTTTTTATCGCGGCGCCGCCGTCCGTAGTAAACCGCTCCCGTCGGACAGGATGCGGCGCAGGACGCGCAGGAGACGCAGCGGCTTTCATCGATGCGCTTGCCGTGGAGGTCGATGCAGGCGGCGGGACAGCGCATCTCGCAGGAACCGCAGGAAATGCAGGACGAGGCGTCGATCCGGAACTTGAAGGGGGCGATACAGTTCAGCGCGCCGAGGAGGCTCCCGACAGGGCAGAGGACGGAGCAGAACCATCGGCTCTTCGATGCCGCGGATAAAACGAGGATCGCAGCGATCACAGCCGCGATGGGCAGCGCGGTCGATATCCCGAATCCATGGGCGTCCGCCCTTGAGACAAGTTGAAGGAAGGGACGGATGTCGTACGAGACGAAGCGCCCGAAAAGCGACCAGGGATCGAGCCAGGACGCGGCGGCCATCGCTCCGAAAAGCGATAAAGCGAGTACAAAGAGAGCTGCGGCGATCCGCACGAGGCTTTTGTTTTTACGGTAGTGTCTTGTTTTTGCACTGACTGAAGCGGCGATCGCTTGCAGCGTGCCGAGCGGACAGAGAAAGGCGCAGTACCAGCGCCCGAACAGCGCCGAAAGAAGTACCAGCGGCAATGCGAATCCGGTGACCGCCGCCCCGAATATCGCGGCGGCCGATGCGCCGAACATGACTGTTTCAAATGTTGTTCTGATAATCCGCGCGAGGCCGGGGAATATCTGCGATGATGCAGCAATGGAACGGATGGCGTCGGCGTCGAATGCGTTTGTTACAAAAATATAGCTGAATA
Organism: uncultured Treponemataceae bacterium; assembly: GCA_964540615.1. Classification (GTDB taxonomy): domain Bacteria; phylum Spirochaetota; class Spirochaetia; order Treponematales; family Rectinemataceae; genus CAZXXZ01. The sequence goes on from CAZINN010000017.1 coordinate 16,589, forward strand.
GCAATAGAACGAGAAATTGAAGTATCAGGACAGCCGTTCTTGCAGAACGAGCAAGGACAGGGCGCGCGGGGTCTCCGGATCGAGCTGTTGCGCGGGATTCCGGGCTCTGACCGGAATCAGTTTTCATACCGTGATTCTGCGGATATCGAGCTTCGTTGTGTCCGCCCTGCCCAGGCCGAGCTTCTCCCCCATGCCTATATAGCCGAAACGCTCGGGCTGGAAACCGAGAACCTTGGCCGAAGCGGCGTCGATCGCGACGATGTCGGTCGAAAGCATAAGCATCTTTTCTTCAGAGTAGCGGCTGGAAGAGTACCCTCGAGGACCGCCCGACAGCATGACCTTCCACGCATCGACGATGTTGAGATGAGGTTTCTTGTAAAGGCAGGAATCGGCGATACACTGGTCGAGATTGTTGCTGTGGAAATATCCGCGGTCCCAGACGATTCCCATGAGGTTCTTCATGGCGCAGGTCATGCCCGCGCCCGAGTGGTTTTTGAGCACGGGGACGTTGATGAAAACGTCGCTTTCGATGATGAGTTCGTGTACTTTCGTTTTCTTAAGGCGGAGCGCCCCGGGAATCGGAACCTCGTGGTAATACGAGCTCGAGGCGCCCGAGACGACCTCGGCACCGCCTTCTTTCGCATAACGCTCGATCTGCGAGTTCGCGTAGCAGCGCGGACCGGAATCGCAGCTGTTGTCGAAGACGTAGACTTTCTTCGCTCCGGCCGCGATGCAGTGCTCCACAACACGCTTAACCAGGCGCGGGTTGGTATTCGCCGCCGCCTCGGGCGGCTGATCCCATCCTATGTTCGGCTTGACGACGACGGTTTGGCCCTTGTGCACGAAACTCGCCATGCCGCCCACTTCTTTCAAGGCGAGATCGAGCATGACCGCAGGATCGCCTCCCTTGACGGCTACAAGATCCGGTAGGGCGTCCATTCCGCCCGATGCCGCCGCAGCCTCGGCCGCCCAAAGACGGCCCCGTGTGAAAAACATCGCTGCACCGGCCGCTCCGATTCCCACGAGCTGTTTGAGAAATTCTCTTCGATCCATCGCCGTCCTCCGATAAGCCGCCGGAGTTCGTGCACGTTCAGGCCGTGTCAGGGCGGGCTTATCCGACTTTGCTTGACGCCATACACAAAGGACGGCAGAATTATACCATATCGACCGCATCGAGAAAGGGCGCTGCGATGAAAACAATCGAAAGATTCTCGATAGGCACAGGCGATCGCTTCGGCAGACAGGGCGTCGCTCAGATAGCCGCGTTTAGGATGGCGCGGGAGGCCGGAGTCGAGGCCGCTGTCGTGTGGAATAAGTCCAATCGCGAGCATACGCTCATCGGCACTCAGCCCGCAGATCAACGCGCCGCCGCCGACGCGGCGGTCAAGGCCGCCGGCTGGGACGGCCCCTACCATGTCGATGCCGATCATGTGGGATTGTCGACGGTGGACAGGTTCGCGCGGTACTGCGATTTTTTCACCTTCGATGTCGCCGATTTCATCGGTATGGACGCCGACCCGGATGCAGTCGAGGTCTTCATGCGGAGGCACAAAGATTTGGCGGCATCGAAGAGTCTTCCCGCCGCCCTCGATCTGCGTTCCATGAGGGCCGCCGCCGAGCGATACCTCTATGCGGTGAGCGAAGCGGCCAAGACCTACCGGCGCGTCCGCGATCTGCGCAGGTCGGATGATTTTATAACCGAAGTTTCGATGGACGAGACGGATGCGCCGCAGAGTCCCGCGGAGCTCGTGGTCATTCTCGCCGCCCTCGCGGACGAGGGCGTCCCTGTTCAGACCATAGCGCCGAAATTCTCCGGGCGTTTCAATAAGGGCGTCGATTATGTCGGAGACGTGTCGGCTTTTTTAAAGGAATTCGAGGCTGACGTCAAGGTTGCGAAATGGGCATCAACGGCCTTCGGTCTGCCGCCGAGCCTCAAGATATCGGTCCATTCGGGTTCGGACAAATTCAGCCTCTACCGAGGCATCGGCGAAATCGTACGCCGCGAAGGCGCCGGCATTCATCTCAAAACGGCGGGTACTACTTGGCTCGAAGAGATCGTGGGGCTCGCCGAGTCGGGCGGCGAGGCTCTGGTCATAGCCAAGGAAGTCTACCGGGCCGCCTACGAGAACATGGACGAGTGCGTCGCGCCCTACGCGGCCGTCGTCGATATCGACCGAGCCGCCTTGCCCGAGCCCTCGGTTGTCGACGATTGGAGCGGATGGGAGCTTGCAGCCGCTCTGCGACACGATCCTTCGGAGCCGCGCTTCAACCCGAGCATGCGCCAACTCGTCCACGTCGCGTTCCGAGTCGCCGCAAAGATGGGTGCGCGCTATCTCGACGCACTCAAGGCCGCCGAAGAATCCGTGTCGCGCAACGTGACAGCGAATCTCTGGGAGCGGCATATCAAGCCGCTTCTTGTCGGCTGAGAGCCGAGGATAGCGGGCTGTCCGAGGCGTTTTAAAGTTCTGTCAGAATCCCTCGAGTTTCATAACTTCCTGTACTTCGGCTTTTTCGGACGCGCTGTCGCCGAGCTTCGTCCAGCAGGGCTTCGCACCCGGCGGGACGGCGATCACGACAGTTCCTGGTTTACCCGAAGCAGTCTTCGCCGTGTCGTGGCTGCCGTCCGTCGTGAGTATCCGGGCATTGCATTCCTCGAGCGCGCGGACGCACAGGTCATGCGGGAAAAGATCCCGCGTGCCGGCCGCCGAGCTGCTCGATTCCTGTTTCGTCGAGATGACCGCGAGCTTGGGCCCCATCTTCTCGTACACGTCGAGAGGAGAGCTGTGCATGCTTCCGTGGTGGGCGACCTTGATCGTATGGCAGGCGAGGTAATTGACCATCTTGTTTACGAGCGGTTCGTTCCCTTTCTGTTTCTCGAGTTTGGGGAACTCCTGCACAATGTGGCTCCACGAGTCGAACTCAGCGTCGCCCGCGAGGATGACGACCGAGGCGCCCGCCTCTCGCAGCATCTCCTTGCCGAGCTCGCCCTCGTACTCCTCCGACCGTATATCGAGGACATTTCGCTCGTGATGCTCGAGACGAAGGACGATCGATGCGTTGTTCATGTCGACGCCGTAGGTGGCGTAACGGTTGCGCAGGCTTATCGATGGCGCGACGACGGTGATGCTTACCGTCCCGATGTACCTCTCCATGCCCGACGAGGCGCGGATCGTCCGTATGCCCTTGTCCTTGAGCGTGGTGAGGATGCGCCGGTACGTCGTCGAATTATGACGAAAGCCGCTGTCCCAGAACTCCCGCGGCGAACAGCTTGTGTCTTTCAGCAGCGAGTCGATACCGCGGATATGGTCCGCGTGAGGATGCGTCGCACAGATGAACTCGACCGCGAAGTTCCCGCCTGTGATATCCTCGATGAAAGATTTCATCTTTTTCGAATCGCAGCAGTCCACCACGCCGACGGGATAGGCATCCCCCGCCTTTGGAAAGCGTATGACGATGCTGTCTCCGAATCCGACATTGAGAACGCCGATGAGGAGATCGCCGCTCGTTGTCCTGTACTCAGCCATGATTCGTTCCTCCGGCGATGACTTCGTAATACAAGGTTTTCGTCCATTGCTTCACCATGTCGTCGATCCGCTCGAAGGCCGAATCTCCTGGGCTCACGAAAAACCGTACGTTCTCTGCGCCTTCTTCGGCGCTGCGTTCAACGCGGAAGCCGCCTGAAAGAAAAACTTGACCCTCGTGCAGGCTGTTCCATGGATACTTTTCCACCATCGAATCAGGTATGCCCATGAGCTCGGCGTAATAGCGCCGGCCGGCTCGTTCCGCGGGCGAGGGACATGCCAGAGGAAAGGCTTCCTCTATATATGTCCAATCATCAGGATCGTCGCCGAATTCACCCGTCGCATCATCCCATCGCGAGAGAATACATATTTCGAGGCGGATGAGATCGTCGGAAAGTTTCTCATCAACGGTGATTCTGCGGACTGAGGGAGCGACCGTCGTTTTTGCCATAATTCCTCCTATACAGTCGGGAGCCGGATCGGGCCGAGAGGATGGAGATGAGTATATCGCATCGGCGGAAATATCTCTCTTTGTAAAAAAAAGCCCGCCGGTGAAAGCCGGCGGACTTGTGTTGCATGACGCAGAAAAACCGCATCGAAGGGATTGTCACTTCTTCAAGTTCTTTTCGAGCGTGTCCAGAAGCGCGTTCAGCTCCTTCGGGAGCCGGTCGCCGAACTTCGGGTAGTGCTCTTTCCGGATATCCTCGATCTCCTTGAGCCAGCCTTCCTTGTCGACCGAGAGTATCTCGGCGAGAGTCTCCCTGCTCACACCGGCCGGCGGATCGATGGCGTCGGGCGTCGGCATAAAGCCGATCGCTGTTTCCTGCATCTTCGCCGTACCGGCGCAGGCCTCGAAAATCCACTTGAGGACGCGGCTGTTTTCGCCGTAGCCGGGCCAGGCGAACTTGCCGTCCTTTTTGCGGAACCAGTTGACCATGAATATCTTGGGAAGTTTGTCGGGGCTCGTTCTCTTTCCGATGTTGATCCAGTGCTGGAAGTAATCGCCCATGTGATAGCCGCAGAAGGGAAGCATGGCGAAGGGATCGCGGCGGATGGTCCCGACTTTGAGGTCGAGGGCGGCCGCGGTGATCTCCGATCCCACGATCGAACCGAGGAAGACACCGTGGTTCCAGTCGCGGGCCATGTGCACGAGGGGGATGGTGCTGGGCCTGCGGCCGCCGAAGAGGAAGGCGGAGATGGGCACGCCGTTCGGATCTTCCCACTCCTTGGCGATGCAGGGGCACTGGGCGGCGGGGGCTGTGAAGCGCGCGTTCGGATGGGCGCCGAGAATCGGCTTGCCCTCGGCGTCCTTCATGCCCTCGTGCCACTCGTTGCCCTTCCAGTCGATGTTCCTGCCCGCGGGCGCGGGATAGCCGATCTGCTCCCACCAGATATCCTTATCTTCGGTGACGACACAGTTGGTGAAGATGGTGTTTTTGCTGGCGGCGATCATGGCGTTCGGATTCGACTCCATGCTGGTGCCGGGCGCGACGCCGAAGAAACCAGCCTCGGGGTTGATCGCATAGAGTCGGCCGTCCTTGCCGAACTTCATCCACGCGATATCGTCGCCGATGGTTTCGACCTTCCAGCCGGGGATGGTGGGGACGAGCATGGCGAGGTTGGTCTTGCCGCAGGCCGAGGGGAATGCGGCCGCGACGAACTTGCTCTCGCCCGCGGGGTTCGTGATTTTGAGGATGAGCATGTGCTCGGCCAGCCATCCCTCGTCGCGGGCCTGGACCGATGCGATTCTGAGGGCGAGGCATTTTTTGCCGAGCAGGGCGTTCCCCCCGTAACCGGAGCCGTAGGACCAGATCTCGCGGGTCTCGGGGAAGTGAGAAATGTATTTCTTCTCGAGCGGAGCGCAGGGCCACTTGCCGTTGTCGGATTCGCCGGGGCCGAGGGGCTTGCCCACCGAATGGTAGCAGGGCACGTACTCGCCGTCGGTCCCGAGGATATCGAGTACTTTTGTTCCTACGCGGGTCATGATGTGCATGTTGGCGACGACGTAGGGACTGTCGGTGATCTCGACGCCGATTTTGGCGATGGGGCTGCCGATGGGACCCATGGAGAAGGGGATGACATACATCGTCCTGCCCTTCATGCAGCCCTTGTAGAGATCCATCATGGTTTTCTTGAGCTCGACGGGGTCGATCCAGTTGTTGGTCGGACCGGCATCATCCTTGGTTTTCGATGCGATATACGTCCTGTTTTCCACGCGCGCGACATCCGTGGGATCGGAACGGAAGGCGACGCAGCCGGGCTTTTTCGCGGGATTGAGGGGGGTCGCCATTCCGGAATCGACGGTGATTTTGATCATGCGATCGTATTCGGCCTTTGAGCCGTCGCATATCTCCACGCAGTCAGGGGTCGCGATGGCGGCGAAATCGCTGATCCAAGCCTTGAGTCTGTTATGCTTGAGGGAATCGAGGGTCATTCAGGTCTCCTGGTACAAGGGGATCGAGGGGCAGGGTGGTCCGTACCCAACTACTTTTAGTGAAAAACGCGGAATGTTTCAAGTAAGCCGCAGGCCGCCGCGCACAATGCGGGACGGCCGCGGCTTATTGCTCCGCGCTCAGCCGAGATGCTTTCTCAGCGCAGCCCGAACCGCCCCTCTGCCGGCGACGAGGTCGGCGAAGTACGACTCGACTTTTTCTCCGAGTCCCGCCTTGTACAGGTCGACGCCGAAAATCTTCTCGTTCGACAAGAGCCCTTCCAGTCGAGCGTGGAAGGGACCCGGATCGCCGAGTTTAATTCCGGCTACATGTTTCCGCGAGCTTTCGAGCAGAGGGTCCGGACTCGGCTCGAAGACCCTGCCCTCGTCGTCGACACCCATGAGGTAGCGGCACCAGCCGGCGAGCACGAGAGGGATGGCCTTGAGCGATTGAACTGATTCCTTCGATCGCGCGAGATAGGCTTTGATGGTCTCTCCGAATCGTATCCCCAGCTTCTGCGATGTATCCGTGGCGATGCGCTGCGGCGCGTCCGGCATAAAGGGATTGGGCAGGCGGACCTTGACGACATCGTCGATGAATTTTTTCGGATCCATGATGCCGGGATCGACGACGACGGGCAGTCCTTCTGTGTAGCCGACACGCTCGACGAGGGCGGCCAGCTCGCGGTCGCCCATCTCGTCGTGGATGGTCGTATAGCCCAAAAGGCAGCCGAAGATCGCGAGACTGGTGTGCAGAGGATTGAGGCAGGTGCATACCTTCATTTTCTCCACGCGGTCTACAGTCTCGCGCGTCGCGAAGATGACGCCGCCTGCGTCGAGGGCCGGTCTGCCGTTCGGAAAGAGGTCCTCGATGACGAGGTACTCTTTCTCTTCGGCGTTGACGAATGAGGCGGTGTAGGTCTTCTTCGCGGTGATGATGATGTCGGCGCTTTCGTAACCGGCTTTGACGAGCTGTGCGCGGACGCTGTCGTCTGGTCTCGGCGTGATCTTGTCGATCATGCTCCACGGAAAGGAGAGCTTCGCGGGATTTTCGACGTAGCCGAGAAAGCCTTTGTCCGCGAGACCGGCCTCCACCCACCTCGCGGCGACCGCATGGACCGCTTCGTAGAGCCTCGTACCGTTGTGCGAGCAGTTGTCCATGCTGACGAGGGCGAGGGGGACCGCCCCTGCCTTGTAGCGCTCCAGGCAGAGTGCGGCGACCTTGCCCATGATGCTTTTCGGGGCGGAGGGGCCCGCCGCGAGGTCGGCTTCTACGTCGGGAATGAAGGCTCCCTGCGCGTTCACGAGACTATAGCCTTTCTCGGTGATGGTGAAGCTCGCCATTTTGAGCGATGCGCTTGTAAACACTTCGACAAGCCGCTTCCAGTCGCTGTTCGCCGGGTCCGCGACAAGAGATTCAACAACTGATGCTATAACCTTTTTTTCGATCGTGCCGTCGGATTTGAGCAGCACGAGGACTGAAAGGTTATCGAAAGGTCTGTAGGCCGCGTCGATGATCTCGTAGTCGAAGCCCTCGGCGACGACGATTCCCGTAGCGCTCTTCCCTTGATTCAAAAGGGTCTGCTGGACCGCGGCGGGGAAGGCGCGGAAAATGTTGCCCGCTCCGAAGTGCAGCCATTCGGGCGCCTTCCTGGTATTCGCGGCCACGGCGGCGCGGTCGTAGGCGGGCAGCTCGAATCCGGCGTCCGCCCACGTTTTCCTGTTCTCCAATGATCGCGCGTTGAGCTTCATCGGCCTACCTCTGAATCCGGGCGGAGCCGCCCTTCGCGAAGGCTTCGACCTGCTCGATCGTCGCCATGGTCGTGTCGCCGGGGAAGGTCGTCAGCAGTGCGCCGTGCGCCCAGCCCAGGCGCAGCGATTCTTCGGCGGATTTTCCGGCCATGAGGCCGTAGAAAAGGCCGGCCGCGAAACCGTCGCCGCCGCCCACGCGGTCGTAGACATCGAGCTCGCAGGTCGGCGCGACGTAGCTTTCCCCCTCGATCCAGAGCACGGCGCTCCAGCTGTGCCTGTCCGTGGAATGCACATCGCGCAAGGTGGTCGCGACGGCCTTGACATTCGGGAATCGTTTCTTCACCTGATCCATCATGCCGAGGAAGACCGCGGGATCGAGTTTCGACGAGGCTGAGGCCCCCGAGGCGCTCGCGGCCTTGTCCACCTTCGGACCCTGCAGGCCCAGACCGAGCTGAAGGTCCTCTTCGTTGCCCACCAGAACGTCGGTCAGCTCGACGATGCGCGACAAGAGCGGCGGGGCTTCGACGCCCGCGGCGTTCCACAGCTTCGCGCGGTAATTGAGGTCGAACGAGGTGACGCAGCCCGCGGCCTTGGCCGCCTTCATCGCCTCGATGACGAGTTCGGGCGTCGTCGGCGAGAGGGCCGAGAAGATCCCGCCCGAGTGGAACCACCGCACCTTCGCGTCGGCCGGGCTCGATCCGATGATAGACTTCCAATCGAAGCTGCCGGGCTTGAGCAGGCCGGCGGCCTCGTTCGCTCGGTTATAAAAAACTACAGGGGCGCGGACGCCCTTGCCGCGGTCGGACCAGACCTGGGCGATGTTCGGTCCGCGCACGCCGTCGTGCTTGAAGCGGACATAATAAGCCTCAACCCCGGCCTCGCGGACGCAGTTCTGCACCTTCAGTCCCGTGGGAAGGCCGTCGACCATGGCGCTGGCGATTGCCGTCTTCATGCCGAAGCAGCGCGAAAGATTGGCCGCGACATTGTACTCGCCGCCCGAAACATGCAGATCGTAGTGATTCGCCATCGAAAAAGGCACTATGCCGGGATCGAGCCTGGTTACAAGAGCGCCTAACGCGAGAAAGTCGTGCTTTTTGCCCTGTGCGGGCGGAATGTTCAATGAGGACATCTTACTGCTCCTTACGCATTGTAGGTCGTCGAGGCCGTCGTGCCGCCGCGGCCGGTCCAGTTCGTGTGGAAGAACTCGCCGCGGGGCCTGTCGACGCGCTCGTAGGTGTGGGCGCCGAAGTAGTCGCGCTGGGCCTGGAGAAGATTCGCGGGCAGGCGTTCGCAGCGATAGCCGTCGAAATACGAGAGGGCGGAGGAAAGCGCCGGGACGGGGATCCCGTTTTTCACTGCAGTCGAGACCACCTCGCGCCAGCCCGATTCAGCCTTGAGAACTTTCTCCTTGAAGAAGGGGTCGAGGAGCAGGTTCGTGAGACTCGGATTCTTGTCGAAGGCTTCCTTGATCTTCCCGAGGAAAACCGAGCGGATGATGCAGCCGCCGCGCCACAGAAGCGCGATGCCGCCGTAGTTCAGGTCCCAGTTGTATTCGGCCGCGGCCGCGCGCATAAGCTGATAGCCCTGGGCGTAGGAGACGATCTTCGAGGCGTACAAAGCGTCGCGGAGGGCGTTCAAAAACGCCTTCTTGTCTCCGGCGAAAGCGCTCTTCGGCCTGCCGAATACTTTCGCGGCGGCGACGCGCTCGTCCTTGGCCGCCGACAGACAGCGCGCGAACACCGCCTCGGTTATCAGGGTCAGCGGGACCGCCTGGTTCAGGGCCGCTATGCCCGTCCACTTGCCCGTGCCCTTCTGGCCCGCCGTGTCGAGGATCTTGTCGACCAGGGGCGAGCCGTCCGCGTCCTTGTAGGCCAGAATGTCACGCGTGATCTCGATGAGATAGGAGCCGAGGTCGCCCTCGTTCCACTCCTTGAAGACCTCGTGCATCTGGCTCGCGCTCATGAGCAGGACGTCGCGCATAATCTGGTAGACCTCGCAGATGAGCTGCATGTCTCCGTACTCGATGCCGTTGTGCACCATCTTCACGAAGTGGCCGGCCCCGTTGTCGCCGACCCAGTCGCAGCAGGGCGAGCCGTCAGCGACCTTGGCGGCGATGGCCTGGAAGATCGGCTTGACCGCGGGCCATGCGGCCCTGGAACCGCCCGGCATGATCGAGGGGCCGAGGAGGGCGCCTTCTTCGCCGCCCGAGACGCCCGTGCCGATGTACAAAAGCCCTTTGGACTCGACGTAGGCCGTCCTGCGGATCGTATCCTCGTAGTTCGAGTTTCCGCCGTCGATGATGATGTCGCCCGGCGAGAGGAGGGGGATGAGCTGCTCGATCCCCTCGTCGACCGCCTGCCCCGCCTTGACCATCAGCATGACCTTCCGGGGCGATTTGAGGGCGCCGGTCAGTTCCTGGAGGGAATGACAGCCGATGATCTTCTTCCCCCTGCCGCGTCCCGAGACGACGAAGTCGTCGACCTTCGAGACCGTCCGGTTGAACACCGCCACCGTGAAGCCCTTGCTTTCCATGTTGAGGACGAGATTTTCGCCCATCACCGCGAGCCCAATGAGCCCGATGTCAGCCTTATCCATGCAGTACCTCCATTACAACTCCACCGCTTTATGAAGGAATAAATAAATTATAATTTTTGCCACTCGGGCGGGTCCTTGAGCTTGTAGAGCATCTCGCCGGCGTGCTCGAGGTAGAGCCGATCGGGCCTGCCCTGCCATTGCCTGGGATCGACCGTCCGCCAGTCGACGTATCCGAGGTTGATCCTCTCGCACCTCTCGCGGCTGATCCCGGTCGCGAGCTTGACCGTGATGCGCGGCTTTTCGACGCCGTTCTCGTAGCTTCCGATGCCCTTGACATGGGTCGAGTGGGCGACCACCCCCCAGGGGTAGTCCTTGTACCTGTCCCACTGAGCGAGGAAAAAATCACGCGTGTGATAGCCGATTTTGTCGAGCACGGCGCCGTGGGTGTAGGAGACCTCGGTGATGTGCGGGGCGTAGATGATTATCTCGCCGCCGTCGGCGACCACGCTCTCGGTTTTGTAGGCGCACTTGCCGCCCGTCCACAGATCGTCGTACATGTGCGGGGCGCAGGCCAGCACCGATTTGAAAGGATGGTCGCAGTACTGAATGTGCAGTTGCTTCGAAAGCTCGCAGGCGCAACTCCAGGCCTCATAGACCGAATCGGAGTAGGCGACGCCGTAGAGCTCGGGCCCCACCACCGAAAGACAGAAGGCCGAGGCTGTGAAGCCCAGCATCGACGCGGCTTCCTCGATGAGCGCGCGGACGGGCGTATCCTTGTTGCCGATTATTTTCGGATTCGTGATGACGGCGGCGAACCAGTGGAAGAAATTGATGAAATCCGCCGCGCCGACGCCGGGGAAAATATACTTATGGCCGCCCGAGAAGCCCACCACTTCGTGCGGAAAGACGGGCCCGACGATGATCACCTTGTCGTATTCGAACAGCAGCTTGTTGACCGCGATAGGCACATTTTGAGAAAAGCGGCCCCCGGTCAATTCGGCGATTCTTTCTTTATCGATGCTGCCGATCGAACGGAGGGCCGAAGGATCGTCCCAGGCGTGATTGAAGAATCGTACGTCGGCATACCGCGTCTTCGACTCTTCTTCGGATATACCGATCATGTCGCGGATCGCTGCATCGCTCATCGCTCTGTGGGTGCCCAGGGCGATGAGAAAATCGAGCGCTCGCACCCTGCCCGTCAGGATGCGGTGGATCGTGGTGAATATCAGCTTGGTCGGAAAGCTCCGCGTGGAATCCGGGATTATAAAGAGGACGGACTTCCCCTGGAGATTCTCCCGGGCAAGGCCCTCTTCGATGACCCTTTCGGCCTCGAAGCGCGGCAGCGGCGTCGCGCCGCCCCTTTTTACGACCATCACTCCCCCTTCCCACGATCGCCGTAGACGATCGCACGATCGCGGTTCACGTAAGCACTACCCATAGCCGACGGCGCCCTTGAGCCGCTAGGCCGAGCGGCGGATCACGAGCGAGGTGTGATAGGTCCTGCTCGTTATCGGCCTGCCCAGTTCCAATCGGTTGTGCAGTTGCTCGTAGATATCGATACCCACCTCGGTTCCGCCCTGCACGATGGTCGTCAAAGGCGGAATCAGAAAGGCCGAGTAGTCATCGTCGTCGAAGCCGACCAGCGCGAGGTCATCGGGGACGCGGACGCCGCGTTCTGCGATCGATGAGAGAATGCCTGCGGCGACCTTGTCGTTGTGACAGAGCGCGGCCTCGATCCCCCGCTCGCGCATCAGGAACAAGACAGCGTCGGCCGCGTCCCTGCCGCCTCGGAAGCTTTTCGCCGACCGCACGATGAGCGAGCCGTCATAGGCGATGCCCGTATCGGCGAGTCCTTGGCGATAGCCCTCGATACGGTCGGCGCTGCGAAACTCTTCGATGACCAGGGCTATTCCCCGGCGGCCGGAGGAGACAAGATGCCGTACCGCTTCGCGGTAACCCGAGGCGCGGTCTATAAAAATACTGGGATAAGGGCCTTTCACCGGCGGATCGACGAGGATGAAAGGCAGGCCGCGGGATTCGAGATCATCGAGCACCTCGGAGCGCTCGGTCTGGAGATTCGTGAAAAGGATGAGGGCGTCGGCCCGGACGGCGAAGCGGCGTATGACTTCTTCCTCCGAGGCGATGTCATCCGCATAGCTTATGAGAATGGCGTAGCCCGCAGTATTGAAGAGCCGTGTGAGAACTTCGATGCGCTGGCGGTTCACGTCGCTCGTAATCGAGTTGACGACGACGCCGATCGTGCGCTTGCGTTTTGTCTTGAGCGACTGGGCGTGGGGGTCGGGGCTGTAGTTCCGCAGGCGCGTTATCTCGAGGATTTTGCCCCGGGTCTCTTCGCTGACATTGTTCGCACCGTTGAGGACACGGGAGACCGTGCGGATCGAACAGCCCGCCTCGCGGGCGATGTCCTTAATCGTAATCACGCGATGTCCTGATGTGCCAACGTTGGCACAAAATCAGAATACTCGATCTGATATGTGCTGTCAAGAAGAATGGATCAGGAACTAAAGGCCGAGACCGTGCCCTCGAGGACCGTAACGAGCTGTTTGAGCTGCGCAGTCTGTCTGTTCATCTCGGCGAACTGCGCGCTGATCTCGGTGAAAGCCCCGCCGATCGATTCCATCGCCGCGCTGTTGTCGGTCGAGATGCGCGAGTTTTCGGAGACGACTTGGTTCATGCTCTGGGCCGAGCGGCGCATGTCCTCGATCGCCCTTGTATTCCGCTCGACCGCGTCTCGCACTCGGCTCATCATTTCCAGAAGTCGTCCGGACAGCTCTGCGAGGGTCGAAGACGCGTCGCTGATCAGCGAGATTTGTTCCTCGACGATCGCCAGGGACCGGGCATTCGCCTCGATGTCGTCGGAGATGGCTCTGCGCATCTCGTCGATGAGGAGGGCTATGTCGCGCGTCGAGGAGACCGACTTATCCGCCAGCGAACGGATCTCGCCCGAGATGACCTTGAAGCCCCGACCCTTGTCGCCCGCATGTGTCGCCTCGATCGCCGCGTTGAAGGCCAGAATATTCGTCCGTTCGGCGATGTCGTCGATGATGCCGATGATGGACTGGATCTTGTCGCTGTAAGCGCGGAGCCGCTGCGCCTTCTCGGACGAGATTCTGACATGAGACCCCATATCGCGCAGACCTTCGACACGAGTCTCGAGGAAGGCGACCATCTCCGAGAGCTTGTCCGCTATCTCTGCGGAGCTCTGCACGGTCGCGGTCTGACCCCGTTCTTCCTCCGAGGTCCTGTCAATCAAAGACGAAAGCTTCGCGACCGAATCGGCTCCGTCGCGCGCGAGGCGCGCCTCCTCATTGGCTCTGTCAACCATGGCCTCGATCGACGGCAGGGTGTCGCGCATGGCCTGATCGATCTCCTGATGGCCCGCCTCGTACTCGCCGGAAAAGCGGTCCAGCTGTTTCGCGCTCTGGAGCAGCCACTGGATCATGCTTCGGAGGCTCAGGGGCTCCGAATCGAAAGTCGCGATCGGGATGCCTGCGGCGGCGGCGCGGTTGAGCACGGGAACCATGTCCTCGATGCCGACGAAGGAAACGATTCCGTGGAGCCCTTTCGCCTTCTCCGCGGCGATCACCGCCTCGGCTTCGGCGACTACCTCGCGAGCTGGCCGTTTCACTTGATTGAGGGTGTGTTCAATGATGCATGCATTGTAATTCCGGAGCAGATCGGCGGCCATGGCGACGCCCGTCTTGGTCTGCGCGACGAATTGGTTCCAGTCTTCGCAGAACACCAGGATGCGTGTTTCACGCTGGGCCGGCGCGATGGGCGCGATACCCGTCGATCCAAAGGCCGCGGACCGCAGTGGTTCATGGGCCGACTCATCCCAGTATGTTCCGATGTCCTCGCGCCGTACTATCTTGAGCTCGACCATCATGCGCGGCTGGATCGGCTTCCATGCCGAGACGATGTGGTTAAAAAGGCCGATGACTGAATCACGCCCCTGCGCGTATGAGCTGCAGGCGACGGTCGCGGAGATGATTCCGTCACGAAGTCCTTTGACGATCGATTCGTCGAGGTCGTGGCAGAGCAAGAAGACCGAGCCGATCCTCCCTGCGTCCGCAATGCCCTGCGCCGCGCCCCCGGCCATGGAATTGCCGGTGACATAAAGCGCGTCCAAGCCGGCCGCCCGCTCACGGACAAACTGGCGCGTACGCTGGGCGTCGGCGTGGGCTTCCATGGTCTCGGTCACCCGTATGCCCGGATACTCTTTCGCCATGCACGTAACGAAGCTGCGGTACCGCTGCGCCATCTTCAGCACGCTGAGGCTCGATGTCACGACGACCGCGACCGTCCCCTTTCCGCCGAGGTGTTCGCCTATGCATCGTGCGCAGGCGATGCCGTCCAGCCATGCATCCGTCCCTATGTAGAACAAGCGCTTCAGCGGTTCGCTGGTGATCCGGTTGAAATTGGCGCGGATCACCGCCAGCCCCTCGGCTATGTTCTTGTCGGGATGCGTCTCCTTCGGCGTTTCCATCTTTTGACTCAGAATGCCGAACGAGACCTTGGCCAGGGGCTCGGCCATGGCCGCAAGCTCACGGACCAGAACGGCATGGGCTTTCACGCGGCGGGACCGTTCGCGGAGATAGAGCGAGGCGAACAAAAGGGCCATTGCGACCGTTAATGCAAGAAGCACGCTGAGCCCGATGTTCATTGCGCCGATACCTCCGCCCTCAGACCGATCACTGTCTTTTCAATCTTCCCGCATATTCCTGAGTTTGGCAATCAATCTTTTTGTTCCGCGCGAGCTGCGCTTCGCGTATTGACATCGCGGCATTCATCCATGACTATCGTCGAGATACGAACAAGGAATCGATGAACGAGAGGAGAACCATGTCGTACCGGCCCCTGCTCGGCGTCCGCGAAACCGAACGCGCCATCAAGGAAATCAAGGACTTTTTCCAGCTGAATCTCGCCACGGAACTCAACCTGACCCGGGTGACGGCCCCTCTTTTCGTGCTTGCCGGCACTGGAATCAACGACGATCTCAACGGCGTCGAGCGGCCGGTTTCTTTTCCGGTCAAGGCGCTCGGCGACGCCCGGGCCGAAGTCGTGCACTCTCTCGCAAAGTGGAAGCGGCTCGCGCTCGCCGAGTACGACTTCAAGAAAGGCTTCGGACTCTATACCGACATGAACGCGATCAGGGCCGATGAAAATCTCGATGCCATTCATTCACTTTATGTGGATCAGTGGGATTGGGAGCGGGTCATCGACGAGTCGGAGCGAAATCTCGACTTTCTAAAAATGATAGTCCGAAAGATCTATGCCGCCGTCAAGCGCCTCGAGTTCCGGATGCACGACCTCTACCCGATTCTACCTCTCGTGCTTCCCGAGGACATAACCTTCATTCATGCCGAAGACGCCCTCGCCCGGTATCCGGGGATGAGCCCGCGGGAACGGGAGGACGCGCTCGCGAAGGAATACGGTGCTGTCTTCATAATCGGAATCGGAGGCGTCCTCGCCGACGGCAGGCCCCATGACGGCCGGGCCCCCGACTACGACGATTGGAGTACGCCTACAACCGAAGGGCATAAAGGCCTCAACGGCGACATCCTCGTCTGGAACGAAGTTCTCGGGCGCTCCTTCGAACTGTCTTCGATGGGGATCCGCGTGGACATCCCCGCGCTCGAGCGCCAGCTCGAAATAAGCGGCAAGACAGAGCGTAAGAAACTTTTCTTTCATAAAGAACTTCTCGCCGGACGCCTGCCGCTTTCGATCGGCGGCGGCATCGGCCAGTCGCGGCTCTGCATGTACATGCTCAGGAAGGCGCATATCGGGGAGATCCAAGTGGGTCTCTGGCCGGAGTCCATGCGCGAGGAGTGTGCGAAAGCAGGTATTCCGCTCCTGTGATCAGGGGAAGTTCCTCGAAGCTTGTTGCGTTTGCTTCTGGGTGAAGTCGCGGATGTGCCCGAAGAGAAAGCGAGCGAGGGAGTTGGAGTCGCGCAACAAGCTTCGAGGAACTTCTAAAAATGTAATCGGAAATGACAATATTGGTATAAACTCTCCATCCCGCCATCCAATGTTCCCCAGCACGTGAGCGCATTTTTCAATACATAGACTGCATCTCTTCTCGTTTGCCGCTTTGGCATGGTGCTTGCTTATAAATTCTGATGCACACAGCATCAGGAGTAGTAGGTATGAGACTGTACGTGAACATCACACGGATGCTGGGGATCGCAGTCCTAGGAATTGTTGTCGCCGCAGTATCGACATCCTGCGCGAGCTCCCGCTTCGATTCCTTCGAGCGGGATCCCGCCTACCTGTATGGATCAGGTGTGGGGCCGAATCTCGACCAGGCCCTTGCCGCTGCGCGCGAAAACCTGCGTTCATCCTGCCTTGCGTACTCTTTGGGTGAGAGCGCGGAAAACTTTTCCGTCACCGAAGACATGAAAAAATCCGCCGCGCTTCCGGCTTCGAAACCCTTCATCAAAGAGAAAAAAGATGGAAATTTCTGCGTCGTCGTCAGGATACCTGTCGCAGAATGGGAAGCCATCGAGTCCTCCCGCCGTTCGGCTGTACGGTCAGAACTTGTGTCCCGTCTCGCGGCTGTTTCCGCAGACAGGACGATGCCGCTCTCCGACCGCCTTTCCGCCGCCGCGCGCATCGTCGAGCGTGTATCGCGGGAAGGTTTGTATTCTCTTTTGACCGAAACGGAAAACGGCGGAAAGCTTCTTGTCGATCGCGTCAAGGAGTATTGCAGAGGAGTCGTATCCGGTCTTTCCTTCAATGTCGAGCCGCGTTCCGGGCTTATCGATGCCGGCGCTCCGCTGACGATCAGCCTTGTTTCAAAAGACGGTCTGTCTGTCGCAGGCGCGAGGGCGGCGGCGCAATGGAAGAGCGAATCAGGCGGCTCTGAACGGAGTACTTTGATCTTTGATGCAAAGGGAACGGCTCGTCTTTCCTTCTCCGGTGGCTCGAAGATTTCGGACCACCGCGTGCGACTTGAGCTCTCGACCGCCTTCGCCGAACTCGATACGACTTCTGATTTGCTCGCCTCCCTTGACGGTATGACGAAGGCGATTTTTTCATATCATTACTTCGAAGATATCGAAGCGTCGTTCTACGATATGGTCCGAGTCCCCGGCGGGTCTTTTTCTGCGGGCGCCGTCCCTCAGGACCGCAAGGCCGACAGGAAGAAGGAGGCGCCGCGCAAGGCCGAGGTTTCGGACTTTCTCATGGACCGCTGCCCTGTGACCAACGCCCAGTACCGCGCTTTTCTCGAGGACACGGGGACGCCTTTCTCGGCATATCCCGAGTACATCGATCACCCCGACTACGGGGCCCCCGACCAGCCTGTTATCGGTGTGAGTCTTGAGGATGCCGAGCGCTTCGCGGAATGGATTTCCACACGTTTCGGCAAGCCCAAGCGTCTTCCGACCGAGGACGAGTGGGAGCGCGCGGCCCGCGGCGGGGCGGACTCGATATTCCCCTGGGGCGATCAGCCGCCGACTTCCGGAGCCTTCGCGAATTACAACGGCAACGGCCGCTTCGACGGTCCTTCTCCGGTCGGCGGTTTCGAGGCCGGAAAAAACGCCCTCGGTCTCTACGACATGGCGGGCAACGTCTGGCAGTGGACCTCGACGAGCGCCGCTTCTGACGGAAGTCCTGAAGCGCAATACATTGTAAAGGGCGGGTCCTGGATGGACGGCCCGAACGAGCTTCGCGTCTCGAACAGGCGCAGTCTGGACGCGGCGAAGGGATATCCCGACGTCGGGTTCAGGCTTGTGATGGAGGTTCAACATGAATAGGCCTTTGCGCGGCGGTGCCGCTGTTCTTATTCCTTTGGTGACAGTCTTTCTGATGGCTGTTTCGACGGTATTCTCCTGCCGGACTGCGCCGGAATCCTCTGCAGGGAGGGGGCCTGCCGCGCCGGATGATAAACTTATCGCGCGGGGCCGTGATGCGTGGAACAAGAAGGGGCCCGAAGCCGCGCGAGAGAGCTGGAGCGCGGTTCAAGACGCCGCTGAGCGCGCGAAATATGTCGGGTACGTCGACGCATACGCGGCGCTGAACGACGACCTCGACGCGGCTGCGGCGGCCAAGATCGAAGAGCAGGCGAAGTTCGACGCGTCCTACGGCCGCGCGCGCAAGGCGCTCGCCTCTTTCCCGCCCGAACTCAGGATTCCGCCGGAGACGCGCGATAAAGCGGCGAAGACCGCCGCCGACCGGGTGCGCGCTCTTCTCGACGCGCGGCGTACCTCGAGCGCGCGCGAGCTTGCGCAGTCGGCGGCGACCGACTACGGCGATGTGTACGAGCTCCCGCTCATGCTCAAGGAGGCCGATCTTCTTTTGTCGGCGCAGCGTTCGACGGCGAAGGCCGATGAGACCCTCGAAAAAGCCCGTTCGGAGGAAGAGTTCTACACGAAAATCGGTCTTTACGAGGGCGCGGCCGCCTCGTATGCGAAGGTCGAGTCCACGCTCGTCGAGTCCGCCCGACGCGAGGGCGTTTCAGAGACGGCGGCCGTGAGCGCCGAGGCGGCGAGGATAAAAAAGAAACGGCAGGACTCGCGCATCGAGATGGAGAGGCGCCTGCGTGAACGCCAGTACTCGTTCAAAGACCGCATCGGAGAGGAATTCGCCCGCGTACCCGAGGGTGACAAACTGGGGACGATGACGAAGGAAGAGATGCTCGCCTTCGAGTCTGAGAAGAAGGCGAATATCGAAAAAGAGTATCAGGAGCTCAAGCTTTTCCACGAACGATTCCCCGCGGTCATCGACTCGGCCATGCTCGCCGAGGTCGACGCCCAGCGCAAAGAGCTCGAGGCGCGCATCGCCAAGGTCGAGGCCGAGATCCGCACGGCGAAGGAAATCGCGAGCCGCGGCAAGCCCGTGTCGCCGCTCCTCATCGGCCTCTTCAACCCCCAGCCGGGGACCAAGGGCAACGACCAGAAGAGCCGCCCGGCCGTGTTCCGCGGCGCGACCAGCGGCGGCCCCGAGTACTGGTGGGGCATGGAGGAGATCGCCAAGGGCGCGATGAACGATCTCGTGGTTACGGTGGCCGATGAGAGGACGATCAGAGTTTTCGCCGCGAATACCAAGTCGGGATCGCTCATCGGAAAGAACGGCGTCAAGGACCTCGTCAACAGAAGTTACAAGGTCGGGAAATCCTGGCCTGTCCTCAACGCCGGCGCGCAGCTTCCCTCGGGCCTCTATTTTATTGAAGTTCAGGAGGGCAAGCAGGCGGCGTATCAAGGCGAGGTCGTCATTTACAGCTCATTCATAGCGCGGCAGAGGTGAGGTTCATGAAGAAGCGGAATATCGTCATCATAGCGGCGGTCGCGGCCATGGCAGTGTCGGCCGGAGCGCTCGCCCTCTTGTGGAAGCCCGAGCCCAAAGGCATCGTCGTGGGTACTGCGAATCTGCCCGACTCGCTCAATCCGATTCTGGAACAGAACGCCGCGGGGCTCAACGCCGACGAACTCGTGTTCGACGGTCTTGTAAATTTCGAGGTCGATCAGGCCTCGGGAGCGATCAGTTCCGAGCTTGCCTTGGCCGAGAGTATCGAGCAGGATCCGAGGGACAAAAAGACCTATACCGTGCGCCTGCGCGAGGTTTCGTGGCATGACGGCGCTCAGCTTACTGCGGAGGACGTCGAGTTCTCGTTCAACGCCTATGTGCTGCCCGAGAACCGATCGCCGAAGCGCGAGTACCTTTCTTCCTTTATTGAGAGCGTGAGGGCCGTCGACGATATGACCGTCGAGATCGTCTTCCGCAGGCCCATACCGCCCTTCCGCGTCTATCCTGTTCTTTCCTTCAAGATCATCCCTTCGAAGTACCGAGGCGAGCGGCTCTCCGAAAACCTGCGCGCGGGCGAGAATGAGAGGCTTTTCGCGGTCGAGCCGGTGGGCACGGGGCCCTACAAGCTGGAGTCCTGGGAGATCGGCAAGTGGCTCAGCTTCTCGGCAAACGCGACCTACTTCAAGAAGCCGCCGCAGTCCTCGTCCCTCGTCATCCGCAAGATGGTCGATCCGGTCATCAGGATGAACGAACTCAGAAAGGGGAGGGTCAATCTCGTTCTCGAGACATCGCCCCTCGACCGGCCCGTCGCCGAAAAGATACCCGGTATCGATATAAACTGGTACATGCCTTACGCCTACTATCAGATCGCGATCAACGCCAGGTCTCCTCTTTTTGAAAAGGTCGACGCCCGCCGCGCTCTCTCGGCCGCCCTCGACAAGTCTTCGCTCGTGCCCTCGGTCACGGACCGGGAAGAGGGCGTCGTGATCAATTACGGGCCCTTCCCCGCGGATATCTTCGAGCGTAATCTCCCCGAGTACGCTCTCGCGCGGCTCCCCGATCCGAACCCCCTCGACATCAGTCTCGCCAAACGACTTGCGGCCTCGGGCGGCATAAACGGAAAGTCAGTGAATCTTCTATTTCCTGATTCGCTCGGCGATTTCGGCGCCAAGATGGCCGAGGGGGTCGCGTCGCAGCTTAAAAGAATCGGTGTGACTATTGTTCCGAAACGAACGGGCGATCAGGTGTTCAAGCGTCTCGTCTTCTCTGAAAAGAACTACGAGCTCGCCCTTGTCTACTGCGACGGCTTCGACAACCTGTATTCAGATCTCCGCGAATGGTACCGATCGGACGGGAGCAACAACATCTACGGGATCGGAGACAGCAAGCTCGATGATCTCCTGGATCAGTGGGATCGGTCGGTCGTCGCTTCGGAGTGGGTCGCGGTGACAAGGAGCATTCATGACCAAGTCTCGAAGCTTGCGCCCGCCGTGTACCTGTGTACGCTCGAGAAGGATGTCTACTCGAAGGGCATAAAGGACGTGGCGATCGCGTCGGACAACCCCTTCCTTTCGGCCGAAGACTGGTCTCTGGCGGGTAGCTGAGGTGCGCGTCGCGAAGTTCCTCCTCTACGAGCTTCTGCTCAGAGGTTTCTTGTTTGCGATTGTCGGCACAGCCGCCCTTTCGGCGCTCTATCTCGCGTCCATCGGTTCGAGCGCCGAAAGCTACGCCGAGGCCGGACGGTCCTTCCTCCTCATGCTCTCCGGATCGCCCGACTTTTCGGCCGAGCATCCCGGTTTCTCCGCCGGCCGCATCATCGCTTCAGGCGCGGCGGTGACCTTGCCGCTCGCGCTGGCTTCGATCATTTTCTTGACTCTTGTCGCCTTCGCGGGGGGCGCTCTTTCGACGAGCGCCGAGCATCTTGCGCAGGCCTACGGATCGAAATCACAATCGAGAATCATCGCGCCGCTCAAGCTCGTCGCCTGCGGCCTCGCCGCCGTTCCGCTTTTCGTGGGTCTGTGGGTCCTCGGCAAGGACTACGGCAGCGACGCGCCTTTTTTCCTCATCGCCGCGGCCGCCGTGTTTACGGGCGGCCTGGGCTGGGATGCGACCCGCTTTCTCGTCGCCGACATGCGAAGACAGGCCGAGTCCACGCACGCCTTGGTCTTTTCGACGCTCGGAACTCCCGTTGGAAGGCTCCTGCCTCTGCCCGGGACTCTCACGGGCTACCTTCTGTCGTCGAGCATCCCGCGCTTTCTGCCCTATCTGGCCGGAAAGGTCCCGGCGATCATCGGAGGCGTCACCATCGCCGAGATTATTTTTTCTTTTCCCGGCCTCGGCAGTTCGCTCATGGACGCCCTGCTCGAGCGGAACACCGATCTCCTCGTCGCTTCGGTGTTCATGCTTCTGTGTCTGAACGCGATCGTCGCATTCATCGTAAGGACGGTCTTGTTCCTCGTCTATCCGAGGTGGTATGAAAAAGCGGCCTAGATTCATTCTTTCGATATGTTCTATCGCGCTGGCCTCGCCGCTCGTGATCGCGTGGCTGCCTCCCGCCGCGGACCTTGGCCATTTTGGCGCCTTCTTCGCCGGATTCCAGCCCGAGTACCTCGCCGATCTCGTTTCTTCGTTCAGGCAGCTGGCGCTTACCTTGGCCGCGACGGCGCTTTTCGCCCTCTGTCTGGCCCTCGGCCTCGGCTATCTGGGTATTTTCGCCCCAACCGCGGGAAGAATCACCTCGAGTATTCTCGATGCGGTGGAGTCGGTGCCGGCGATACTCATCGCCCTCTTCTGCTACGCGCCGGTCTCGGGTTATCTCGCGCGCCACGGAGAGTCCTCCTCGCAGGCGGTGTCGCTCATTGTGTTCATTTTCGCGGCTACCGCCGTCGTCCTCCCCGAGGCCGTACGCGGGATAACGATACCGCTGGGTGAGTTGTACTATCGGAAGTACAGTCTGTCGTTCAGATCATACGGCTTTCGAAAATCGAGGATCCTCCGGATTCTCATGAGGACGAAGACGATGCGCGGAGCGATCTCGCGTGTCGCCGCCGGGATACTCCTCAAGACCCTGGTGCTCGATACATCCTTCGGCTTCGTCATTCAACTCGGATTCGGAAGCTACGGAACGCCGGCTCATCAAAGCCCGGGGGCCCTCATCGCGGCGAACCGCGACGCGCTCTTCCCCGGCGGGAACCCCATCTTGTTCTGGCTGCCTTCCTTGGCGATCGCAGCGATCAGCCTCGCTCTTGTCCTCGCCCTGGGTGAACGTAAGGAGAGCGCAGAATGAACGACAGGCCTTTGGTTCTTGAAAACTTCGCCGTCTCCCTCGGACCTCGTCTCCTTTTCGATATCGAGAATTTCGCCCCCGATCCGGGAAGTTCCACCGCGATCATCGGCAAGACGGGCTCGGGGAAATCCGTGCTCCTCAGGGCGCTTTCGGGGCTTTTACCCGCTTCTCCTTTTTCAATCAAGGGCGAGATGATCTTGCACGGCAGAAGCGCCTACCGCGGCGGCGTCAAGACGGGCAGGCTCTCGTGGCGCCGGATCATGGCCGCGGGACTCGTGTACGTTCCGGCCGAGAGTTCGCAGTCGCTCAATCCCGCGTTGACGATCGAACAGAACCAAAAACTCCTGGCTCCCGAGGCGGGCGATCTCATCGAGCGCAGACTGCGCGAGCGCTTCCGCATCGAGTTCGGGCGTTTCGCGCGCCACTACCCCGACGAGGTGTCCGGTGGCGAGCTCCAGCGCATAACGTTGATGATTCTCCTCGCGCGCAAGGGGGGCCTCGTCTTCCTCGACGAACCGACGGTCAACCTCGACCGCCAGCTCCGCGGCCGCTTCATAGAATTCCTCAACGACGAAATTCTCGGCGACCGGACGAAGACGGTTCTGGTGGCGAGCCATGATTTCGATTTCGTCCGCGCTTTGAATGTCGATTCGGTCCTTTCCCTCGAAAATCACACGTTGAACCGCCTGTCCGGCGTTCCGGAGAGCCAGGGCTTCGAGCGTTCAAGAAGCGCGAAGGAATCAGCGCCCGGACTCAGCCTGCGCGATGTCGCCCAGCGTTACACGAAAAGGCTCCTTTTGGGCGAGGCCGAGTACGAGGCCTTCCGCGGTCTCTGCGTCGAGTTCGAGAAATCGACGATCTACGGCATCACGGGTCCCTCAGGCTGCGGCAAGACCAGCATGATCCGCGCGATACTGCGGCTCATCGACGGAACATCGGGCAGGATCGAGCTCGACGGCATGGACCTGGTGCGCTTAAAGCCGGATGAGCGCGGCCGCGACCCGCGCGCCTTCATTCCCTTCCGCGGCAGGATGGCGATCGTTCAGCAGGATTCCCGCTTCGCCTTCTTTCCGGATCTGCGCATCAGCGAATCCATACGCCAGATCGAGGCGGCCAGGGCCCGGGGCGGTCTGCGCGACAGGCGGCGCAGTCTGCGCGAACGGGAGGATTTGGAACGCTGCATGGACCTGATAGGCCTGCCGCGCTGCCTGCTCGACGCCTATCCGCGCAGCCTTTCTTCGGGCGAGATGAAGCGGATGGACATCGCGCGCGCGATCGCTTCCAAGCCCGAGGTCTTCCTCCTCGACGAACCCTTCGCCCATATCGACTTCGCCACCCGCGGACTCGTCATGAAGGCCTTGACGGATTATATGGCCGACAACGAAACGATCCTCATCGTGGTGACGCACGAGGACTACGACCTGAAGTATTTCGTCGAGACGAGCTACGACTTCCTCTCTCTCTCATCCGCCGGATAATCGATTCCGCGCGCGAAAGGGTCGCGCTCCGGTCCTGTTTTTCCGATAGAGAAGAGAGGACTATCATGACGCATCGCCGCTGCGCCGCTTGTTTTCTCGCCTTCTGCCTTGCGCTCGTCGGGGCCGCCCAGACCGGTGTTCCCACCGCGTCGGCCGACGCCGTTTCGGCTCCCGCGGCCCCGATTCCCGCCCCGATCTCTTTCACGGAGGTGTGGGCCTACGTCATGGCGGGCGAGGAAAAATACATCGATTCAGCCTTCCCGATCACGGATCTCTGCCACTTCGGAGCATCCTTGGATTCTTACGGGAAATTGACCGCCGTCCCCGACAGGAAAAAACTCGGTGGTTTCTCAGGTCGGGCGCATCTTGTTGTGGCCGAGCTGGGCAACTATGCGCTCACGCATTTCTGTCTTGACCCCGGTTTCCCGCTCCGGGAACAGCTCCTCAGCGATATCGTCAACGCTTCCCTTCCTTATGATGGTGTCCAGATCGATTTCGAGGCGGTGCTGTCAAAAGATTACGATCTGTTCTTTTCTTTCGTTTCTGACCTGAAGACGAGACTGGGGGGAAAAATCCTCAGTGTCGCGTTGCCGGCGCGGATCACCGAGAAAACGGATTACTTCGGCTATGCCCGCATGGCCGGCGCGGTCGACCGGATCATCGTCATGGCCTACGACGAACACTGGAGTTCGAGCGCCCCCGGGCCGATCGCCTCGATTGAATGGTGCTCGAAGGTAGCGGAGTATGCACGGTCAAAAGTGCCGCCCGAGAAACTCGTCATGGGCAATCCTTTCTACGGACGCGCCTGGGCGGACAAGAGCCTTTCGCGTGCATATAAGCATTCGGCGATCTCCTCGCTTGTCGCCGAAAAACGAATCGAAAAGATCGAGCGCGAGGACTGGATACCTTTTTTCGAATATGTCGAGACGGTGACCGTCCGGGCGTATTTCGAAGATGCGGTTTCGACCTTCGCTCGTCTTTCTCTTTATTCCTCCGTCGGAACGAAAAAGGTGGCGTTCTGGCGTCTCGGCCAGGAGGACGGCGTCGTATGGAAGTTCATTTCGATCGCGGATCAGCCGCCGCCCGAGTCTTCCGTTGTCGCGCCCGCCGGCCCCGCCGGATAAGGAAGCCGTTTCGGGATTGAACAGCCGAAGAACGCCGCGATATACTGCTTGATAAAGTAAGAATGATCGTTCGAGACGATCCGTCCATAATAAGGAACACGCATGTGCGGCATAGTCGGTTATACAGGGCCACGGCGGGCCGGCCCGATTCTTCTCGAGGGGCTTAAACGGCTCGAATACCGCGGTTACGACTCCGCGGGCATCGCCGTAGGCACCGGTAAGGGGAGTTTCATTTCGGTCCGAAAAGTCGGGAAGATACAGGCGCTCAGAGAGGCGACGCCCAAGGACATTCCGGGGACCTGGGGCATCGGCCATACGCGTTGGGCGACGCACGGAGGCGTCACCGAGGCGAACGCCCATCCCCAGTTCGACGCCTCGGGCAAGATCGCCGTGACGCACAACGGCATCATCGAAAACTACCGCAGCCTCCGCGAAATGCTGTCCAAGGAGGGGGTGGTCTTCTCCAGCGAGACGGATACGGAGGTTATTCCCAACCTCATTGCGAAATACTACGAGGGCGATCTCGAGGCCGCGGTCAAGGCGGCGCTCAGACATCTGCAGGGGACATACGGCATCGCGGTCATCCACGCGGATGAGCCGGGCCGCATCGTCGGCGCCCGCAACGGGAGCCCCCTCGCCGTCGGCGTCGGCGAGGGCGAGATGCTCCTGGGCAGCGATGTCATGGCCTTCATTTCCAGCACCAAGCGCGTCGTGTACCTCAACGACGGCGAGGTCGTGACCATCGATGCTTCGGATTTCCGCATCACCGACCGTACGGACAGCCAAATCAACCGCAAAGCGGACGCGATCACCTGGGAGCTCGGGGCCATCGAAAAGAACGGCTTCCCCTGCTTCATGGAAAAGGAGATATTCGAACAGCCCGAATCCATAAGCCGCGCGATCAGCGGCCGCATGGATCAGGACAATGCGACGGCGAAGCTGGGCGGCCTCAACATGGAGCGGAGTCAGCTTCGCGCCGTGAGCCGCGTGTGCATGATCGCGGCCGGCACGAGCTGGCACGCGAGTCTCGTCGGCGCCCAGCTTCTGGAATCGGTCGCGCGTATACCGGCGACCGCCGAACTCGCCAGCGAACTTCGCTATCGAAACCCCGTCGTCGAGCCGGGGAGTCTCTGGTTCGCCGTCTCGCAGTCGGGAGAGACCATCGACACCTTGTTCGCGATGCGCGAGATACAGCGCAAGGGCGCCAAGGTCCTGGGCATCTGCAACGTCGTCGGTTCTACCATTCCGCGCGAGTCGGACGGCGGCGTCTACGTTCATTCGGGCCCCGAGATCGCCGTGGCATCGACCAAGGCCTTCACGAGCCAGCTCGCCGCGTTCTATCTTTTCACGCTGAACATGGCGCGGATGCGCGATCTTGGACGCACCGAGGGGGAGAAATTCTTGACAGCTCTTGCGTCGGTCCCGGACAGGGTCCGCACGACGCTCGAACAGCGCGACCACATACAGGCGATCGCCAAGAAGTATTTCCGGTGCCGTGATTTTCTTTTCCTCGGCAGAGGGCTTTTATACCCGATAGCGCTCGAAGGAGCCCTGAAGCTCAAGGAGATATCGTATATTCATGCCGAGGGTTATGCCGCAGGCGAAATAAAACATGGTCCCATCGCCCTCGTCAGCGGGGACGTGCCGAGCGTCTTCCTGGTGCCCGACGACGGGATGCGTGAGAAGGTGATTTCCAATATCAAGGAGATAAAAGCGAGGGGCGGCCCCGTCATCGCGGTCGGCGTCGAAGGCGACAACGAGCTGGAATCCCTGGTCGACGATTTCGTTCCGGTCCCCCGCATGGACAGTCGGTTCTATCCCTTTACCATGGTCGTGCCGCTCCAGCTCTTCGCGTATTTCTGCGCTCTCGAGCTTGGTCGAGACGTCGATCAGCCGCGGAATTTGGCGAAATCGGTGACGGTGGAGTGACAGCGGCGGGAGTGAGGATGCGGGCAGGGCTTCGCGCGTACGGTCGCGCGTCGATTGCTTTTGCGGCCTTTGCTTGTGCTCTGTCCCTCCTTCAAGCCGCAGCGCAGGCCGCAGGGAACCCGGCTGTGAAAAAGACGGCTGTCCTCCTGCGCGGGACCTATCCCCTGCGCGGCCTGCCGTTTTTCGGCCCCAACGCGATTCAGTCGCTCTACGGAGAATACCATCTCGGCATCGAAGCGCGGGACGCGGCCGCGGCGCTCAAGGCCGCTTCGGACGAGCTTGGACAGGGCAACCCGAATCGTATCAATGTCTGGTACACGAGGGAGCAGGTCGTATTGTCCTCCGAATGGAAGAGCACGGTCGCGCCGGGGATGCGCATTCTTTCCCGCCCCGAGGGACGGCCCGGGATAGAGGTCCTGTTCGTCAAAGGCGAGGGATACTCGCTCTTCTTCGAATGCAATACCGACAATGCCGAGCTGCGCTCCTTCGCCCTCGCACTGAATCGTAAGTTCGCCGTTTTCTTCAACAATGCATCGAGCGACGCCGAACTGTCTTTCCCGGCGCTTGTTGAGTACTGAGATTGATTTTGAGATTTCTGCCGCCGGAGGATCACGGAGGCGGCGGCCCGCGGGAGCGCGCCGCTCGAAGGCCGTTCTTCACTCCCGTGAGATCGAGATTCGGAGTCCGTAGGAGTAAGCCTCTCCGAGATTCGTCGGCATACCGACGGCCAGGTAGATGTACCGAGCGCCCGAATACGCGGGCCGATACGTGTAGGTGTCGTCGGTCGAGTAGATCGGATGCACGTCAATCTCTTCCAACCGATGCGACTCGGTCTCGTATACCTCCACGAGGCTCAAGCCCATCCCCCAGGCTCCGCTCATGTCGCCCTCGAGGCAGCGCACGCGTATCCTCTCGTTCCTGCCGAGGCTGATTTTGAAAAGGTCGTAATCGAAATTCCTGTACGCGTTCGGATTGTATATCGCGTAGGCCGACGAGTAGGAGCCGGATATGTAGAACTCGTCCAGAGAAAGGGTCGAACTCTCTGCATAGTCTCCCCAGATGTCGTGGTCGAAGAGTGTGGGATTGTTTCGCTCCGATTCACTCACTCCCTTTGCGATGTAGTTGGAGACCTCGGCGGAATACGCCGATTCGCGTCCTTCCGAGGGAAGGAGCGCCATAACCTTGTAGAAGTAGTACAGGCCGGGGCTGATGGTCGAATCGATGAAAGATGACTGAGAGATGCCGTCGGCGATGATCGTTGGAGTCGTGACGCCCGTGCGTCTTCTGGCTATGCGATACGTCACTCCCGGCGTCGAGTGATCATCCCACTCGATGCTGGCCCCGCCGGAGGAGAAAACGACTTTCAATCCGGAGGGGGCGGCGAGGGGCGGCGCGAGCGGTTTCGCGGAGATCGAGCTCGAGAAACCGCCCGCGCCCGCGGCATTCCGTGCCCTGAGCCGATACGCGTAGGTCTTAGAATAATCCAGCCCCTCGTGCAAGAAGGCGCCCGCCTGGATTCCGCCGATCAGGCTCGACGAGGCGCCGGGATCGCTCCCGTCGTCGGTCCATGCGAGTTCATAGGTATCCACCGAAGGGATCTCGTCCCAGATCAGCAGGATCGACTCGGTCCGTGCGGTTAGTGAAGGAGCGCCGGGGATAGCAGGCGGGGACGAGGGTTTTGAATCGAGTTCCAGATCCGCGCCCGGGCAGGCGCTGAGAAGAAGAGCGGCTGCACCTACGAGGGAAGCGAAGGGGAGGTACTTGTGCTCTGCGTTTATTCTTGTTTTTTTCATGGCGTCCTCCTGAATGTGGATAGTTCTATCTGAGCCTATCGCCGCCGCCGCCGGCCGGCATCGGTACAATGTACGTATCTTCCATTGTCTGTATGGCCGGTCCTTGCGCGTCGCCGCCTCAGGGACTACGATATTTGCGCTCGAAGCGCGGGACTTCTGCCCGGAGCGCCCCGCGCATGGAGGTGGGCATTTGTACCTAGCGAGGCTGCCCTGGCCGAAAATCAACAGCTTCTTGCTTCGCCTCGAGTCTGCCGCGTCCGGGGATGACCTTGAGGCCGTCGCCCTGGCCGGTATCGGCGAGCTGATTCCCTGGGATTCGTCGGTGGTCCTCATGGATTACTCGCTCAATGTCCTCTCCGCCCTAGGGGCCGGCGACGCCGATGCGAGGCTGTTCGCGGAGTATTACCGCCAAAGACTGCCGATTTGGCGCGACGGCAGGGTCGGGGCTCTGTTGCCGGATCTCGCCGCCACGAACAGGATCGATTGGGAGCGGTTCCGCGATTCGGAGTTCGTCGTCGATTTCGCGAGACCTCGAGGCTGGGCGCGATCGATCTGCCAGTTCAAACCCAGAACCGGACAGAGTTCCGCGCTCTGCATCCAGCGAAGCGGGACGAGTCCAGATTTCACGGAAGAGGAAGATCGCGACGCTGCGCATCGCGAGTATTCATCTCGACAACTTGCTGTCTCTGCGCGCCAAGCTT
Organism: uncultured Treponemataceae bacterium; assembly: GCA_964540615.1. GTDB lineage: Bacteria > Spirochaetota > Spirochaetia > Treponematales > Rectinemataceae > CAZXXZ01. The sequence goes on from CAZINN010000017.1 coordinate 46,406, forward strand.
TCCGCGCCCGGAGCCGCCGACCTTTCTGCGGACTCGATCGTGGACGCCTTCCCCAGCCTCACGCCCCGGGAGGCGGAGATCCTGCGGCTTTTCGCGCTGGGCCTGACGGCGCCCGAAATCGGTTCCAAGCTGTTCATCAGTGAGAGGACGGTCGAGGCCCACCTGGCTCATGCGTACTCGAAGTTGGGATTGCGCTCGAGGCGCCAGCTGCGCGAGCGCTTCGCGGAAGTTTTTCGGTGACCGCCGATATCTTGGCGATGCCGCGCCCTCAATTCGTCGCGCTTCGCTGCTTCCCCCGCCCGCACGAGATCCCTCATGTACATCGAGCCTTACAAGCCCCATCGCCTTCGTGCTAGATTTCTTAATGACCGCACTTCGCATGAAGCTCTGCACCACGCATCACCCGATCGTAGCGCAACCTACGCTTTTACGATCGGGGCGGTCTCTTCATTATGACTGAGAAACTCAGCTTTTTTGGTGTTCCCTAATGTGCTTGCAGTATCTCGAGGAGCCTTCGGTCCACTCGATCGGGTCCTTCGTACTGGGGAGCTGACTCGAACAGCCGCTCTCCGACGCTTATGACGCCGAAGTCGAGGTTTTTATAATTCCAGTATGTCCAGCCGATCTCGGCTTCGTTGAGCAGATCCATGAAATCGGTAAGCCATGCGTAGCGGCTTTCCGAATCGGCGCCGCCCATATACACTCCGAATTCGTTGCAGGCGACGGGAAGTTTATATCGCTCCCGGAACGTGAAGACTGGTTCGAGACAGCGAGCCAGACGATCCTTGTTCCAGCTTCCTTCTTCATCCAGAGCGTGCCGTGTGGCGCCGTCGTTGGCGATTTTATATGTGCCGGGATAGGGTCGCTGCTCGCCGAAGGCGCTGCCCGGGCACCACGGCGCCTTTTGATGGGTGAAGACCATGGGAAGGTAGAAGTGGAAGCTGTACACGACATTGTCGTCGTCGATCGGCCTGAGCTTGTCGAATTCGGCTGCGCTGTTCCAGCGGTTTGAACCGACGAGAATGGTCGATGCGGGCGCCGCTTTGCGGATCGCCTGCGCAAGTTCATCCTTGACGGTGTTCCAGGTCTCCGAATCCGGCGCGACCGGCTCGTTGAGGATTTCGAGAATCACCCCCTTTTTGCACCCGTAACGTTCGGCCAAGTGCTCCCATACGCGCAGGCAATCTCGTCTCCGTTTGGGATCGGAGAAAAAGGCCTGGTCCCGAGTGGTACCTTCGTAGAAGTCGTGGCCCGGACATTTGTGGAGATCGAGAATGAGTTCGAGATCGCAGGACAGGATGCCCTCTACGGCCTTGTCCAGAAGGCATAAGACCTCTTCATTCGGGTTGATGTTTGAATCGAAGGCGTTATGCCAGTCGATGGGAAGCCGGACGTGGTCGAAGCCCCAGTCTTTTACCCGTTTGAAATCTTCAAAGCGTAAAAAGGTTTGTAGGTGTGCACGTCTGTTAGTAACAGCTTGAGGGTCTTTTTCCTCGATCGCGTCGATTTGGCTGAACCAGCCTCCAAAGTTGAGACCTCTCATGCTCGTATCTCCTTTTCCCAGGGCAAAAAACTGCTCACAGAGCGGTCGGTTCCCAGGGCCGTGGGTAAGCGTTCCGGTCGCGTCCAGGGGCCGAGCGCGACTCGCGTAAGAGCGCCGATCGCGGCAATGGGCTGGGCGCGACGCTTTTGAGAAAACGTTTCAACATCCTAGTACACCCTGAAGTTCAGTCAATTGATTCACTATAAGAAAAGGAATTGACTTGAACCATCCTCGCCTGTATTATACGTGATGATGAAACGTTTCATCAACCCGGGATCTGCGGTTACCATACGGGAAGTCGCCAGTCGCGCCGGCGTGTCGGTCGGCACCGCGTCCCATGCCATGAACGGGACCGGCCGGATAGCGGAAGAGACCCGGGAAAGGGTGATCAAGGCCGCCCAATCCCTCGGGTATACACCGAGCATTGCGGCGCGACTTCTCAAGGGTGCGAAGGGCAATCTTGTGGCGGTGTTAACCCGTGGCTTGGCCGGACCCTGGTATGGAGAGTTCCTCGAAGGTCTTCAGCCATTTTTCAGTGAGAGAGGGTTTGCGGTCCTGGCCATGACGATCCAGGACGATTCGCTCTCTCTCTGCAGCAGCCTTATCTCGTCGGGGCTCATTCGGGGACTTGTCATTCTCAACCCAGGAAAAAACTGGACCCCGGCGCTTCTGTCGATGGCAGAATCGATCCCAACCGCATTGTTCGATCCCGGCTTCGATGACAACGTGGCCATGAAATACGTTCTTGAAAACCGAAGGGCTGTTTCAATGCTCATGGATCATCTGTGGGCGCGCGGCTACCGGGACTTTCTCTGGTTGGACGGAGACCTCGACGGCGCCTGGGACGCCCGCGAGCGCTACGAGGCCTTCGAAACGTATCTCGACGCAAAGGCTCTGCCTCGAGAACAGCGTCGGAGGGCGCTTGGCGGATTCAGCACCGACTGTGCCGAAGCATCCGTCGCACGACTTCTTGCGCAAGGACCCGCGCCGCGGGTGATCGTGGCCGCCAACGACGAATCGGCCATCGGTGCGCTCAACGCAGTCCGAGGCTCCGGCCTGCGCGTCCCCGAGGATGTCGCTGTAGCAGGCTTCGACGGCCTTGAAGTGTCGGCCTGGGTGCATTCCGGCCTTACGACGCTTCGATACGATCGCAAGGCCCTCGGACGAAACATGGCGCAATCGCTCATGGACGCCATCGCCAAGGGCTTCAAAGCATCGACGACGACTATACCGCTCGAGCTTGTTGTCAGGGGTACGACCTGACAGGATGCGTGAGGTAAAGACGGACAAAAACCGCGTCAGGAGGTTTGTGATATGAAAATAACTAAACACCCTTTTATTGTCTCTTTCATGCTCGGTGTGTTTATGATGTCTTTCGTCGCGACGGCCCAGAGCCCGTCGAACGAAGGCAAGCGGATCTGGCTCGGACTTTTCACCGAAAAAGGCCCGGAGGACATGACCGAGACTCGCTCGCTCGGGAAGAGCCTCGGAACGGGCTTCGCTTCGCTCATGTGGTTCATCGATTTCGAGCATCCCTTCCCGGCCAAGGCCGCGCAAAACGCCGCTGACTACGGGGCAATCCCGAACATAACCTGGGAGCCCTGGTATTGGAGCGATAACGGTAAGATCAACCTGGCTACCATCAACTCGGGCGCCTACGACGCATACATCACCGAGTGGGGGAAGGCCGTCGCGAAATTCGGCAAACCGGTCTTCATTCGCTGGGGCCACGAGTTCAACGGCGACTGGTACCCCTGGAGCGTCGCGAAAAACGGACAGGACCCCAAGGCATATATCGCTGCGTACAGGCGCGTCCACGATCTCGTTGTCCGCGCGGGAGGGAAAAACGCCCTGTGGGTGTGGTGCCCGAACGCCGCGAGTGTCCCCTCGGCCGACTGGAACGACCCGATCGCAGCCTATCCCGGCGACGAGTATGTCGACTGGATCGCCATCGACGGCTACGACTTCGACGGCAACGCATCCTTCGAAGACATTTTCGCCAAAACGTATGCAGAGCTGATCGTCAAGTTCAATAAACCAATGTACATAGGCGAGTTCGCGACCGGACGCACCGGAACGGAGAAGGCGGCCTGGCTTAAAGAGATGGACAAGGCCCTGGGCTCGAAGTTCCCCGGTGTCAAGGGTGTCGTGTACTTCAGCGTCAAAAAAGAAAGGGACTGGCGCCTCGACGATTCGCCCGATGCTCTCGCGGGCGCGAAAGAAGTGTTCTCCTCGCCTTCCTATGCCTCCGATGCTGCGTCGGTTCCCCGATTGGCTTCGGATTTCACTCAGAATTACGCATCGTACAAAAAAGTCTCCGGCATCGGAGTAGCTGCCCTGAGAAACGAAGTCGCCGTAGCTAAAATAAAGCGCGGAGCGGACGGAAAGCCGGATTGGTCGGCAGCGGCGCCCACCGAGGTTGCGGGGAAAAACGGTCTGGCCGGGTCAGTGCGTTTCTTCTGGGACGAGGAGCGCTTCTATGCCAGGGCCGATATAAAGAGCCGCTTTCCTTCGGTGAACTCGCAGAAGAACGACGGGATCTGGAACGGGGCCTGCCTCGAGATCTGTGTCTCCACCGACCCGAACGCCGATCCCGCACGGACACGCTTCAGCTCGACCGATTGGCAGCTCGGTTTCGCTCCGGCCGACTCTGCGGCATCCTTGCCCGTTCGTACCTGGGAATGGAGCAAACTGAAATCGGCGGTGCCGGGAGCCGAGGTCGCTTCCGCGGCCGTCGAGGGCGGGTATGTCCTCGAGGCTTCCTTCCCCTGGAAAGCTTTGAACAACTTCGCACCCCTCTCCGGCATGATACTCGGTTTCGATTTCGCGCTCGACGACGCAGGCGCCGATGGAAAGCGGGCTTTCCAGTGGATCTGGAATGGAAACAATCAGTTCTATAATTCGCCTGCGCAGTGGGGGTATATAAAACTCTTGCCTTAAAAACAGAATTATAACTTTACTTTCTGTATGTAAAACACGCCGGGCGATGCCGCCCGGCGTGTTGACTAGATTACTACTACGACAGAAAAAATCATAGTAGTGGAAGAACAAATCTACATCTTGAAGCTTAAACCGAGTGTTGGACTAATTACAAGATCCGAAGTGATGTCAGTGTCTGAGGAAAAAATATTAAGCAATCCATATATTGCTCGAGTACTGATACAAATTCCGAGTTTTTCATTGAAATTATATCCAAACGAAACATACGCCCCAATACCAAAAAGCATAGCAAGAATGTCTGGTTCTGGTGAAAAGATGCTCTGTGGACTAAGCAAGTTGTAGCAGATACCGAGACCGCCTCCAGCTAGGAAATTGAAACTGTCAAATGGTTTAAAGTAACCGAGTCCCAAGACGCCGTTCATGGTGAGTTTTGTTTCATACTCGGATGGTTGATAACTTACACCGTAAACGCTACCATCCCCCCATCTTTTCAAGTCTGAAAAACCCGATACCCTG
>CAZINN010000018.1:0-48967 GCA_964540615.1 uncultured Treponemataceae bacterium
TCCTGGGGACCTCGAAAAACTGAAATTTTTCGAGGTCAACTAAGGGAATTGCAAGAGAACCTTAAAAACCAACCGGGTTTTTAGAGCTTCCCGCTAATAATTATTGACATCTTGGTTTTCCTCATTCCGTTCTCACTGTACGGAAACCGATGTCTAGGTCACCGGGGTTCGGGGGATAGTCGAAACCTGACCCGCAGCTCACAATGCCCACCTGCAGGCCGCTCGCGTTACTTGTGAAGTTTCCCTCGCGCCTCACCCGAAACGGAACACCATACAGATCAGATATATCAAAGCACCACTCACTGACGTTCCCACTCATATCATAAATACCGAGAGTGTTAGCAAGCTTTTGGCCAACAGGGTGGGTGGTGATAACAGGAGGTATTTGGCTGTTATAAAAGTACCAAGCAACTGCGTTGGTGGCATCTTCATCGGTATATGCCCCGGTTGCCCCGCTGGCGGAATTTCCTGTGGTAAAGTAAGGGTTGGAATAACCGCTTACCGTATTGGTAGAATCGCCGCCCCGATACCGCGCCGCCAATTCCCATTCCATGCTGGTCGGCAGACGGAAACCGTTGGCGGAGCGATCGAAGTCATGCATGTTAAATATCATGTAAGCTAGACTTGTATCATCAATTGAATTTCTTATTACATTATCTGCAAAATCTTTATAAACACACTCTAGATTCTTCGTGTTTCTTTCATTATAGTATTCTGTCAACGCATTGCACCAGACAACTGCGTCATACCAACTGATTCCAGTTACCGGGTCTGACACATTACCGGTGTCAGTTATTAACGCGTATGGAGCCATATTAAAACCTCCGCCGCAATTACCCGGATTGGAGAAAACATAACCATTTGTCTGCGCCCAGTCATATACTTCTTTCCATAATGAATAAGTTACCTCATATTTTGCCATATAATATGGATAATTCACCGTAGTGCAAGCCTGTCCTGAATCGTCGATACCCGTGGGGAAGCTGGCTGCGCCCGGCACAAAACTCTCGGCAATGGAAAAAGATAAAGGCTGAGGGCCTTCTTCGCAGCCGGTTAAGACGAGCGCTAGGTTTAGTATAAAGAATAAAATAAAACCTGTAGAACTTAACTTGTTCATTGAAACCACCTCCCTTTACGTCAGGTATGTAATATTAACTACTTTTTTTTGAGCATGTTTCCGGTCTGTCCAAGCTAGACAAAAGCATCGAATAAACAATTCTATAACCATTGTTGCTTATAATGCCTGTCTGCTAAGTCTTTTCATCGCTCCTTTAACCTTGTGCTGAACATCACATGCCTGCCCTACCATCACAACTTATTTAAGCTGGTTTTAGAAAAAGGCAATACTGTACTTTTTAAAAAAAAAGTACAGGGTCCAGTGAAGAATGCCTGTACTTTTTGAGAAAGTCTGATAGAAGAATTACGGAACAACTATAGATTCAGCCAATTTACACAATCATGTCCTGTTGTCCTTTTTCTTTTCCGGGAGCAATATCATTTTCTTGGCATACAACTCCACCTCACTCCGGTTTTTCAGGTGCAACCTTTCCAGTATCTCCCCCATATGATATTTGATGGTCCGTTCACTCAAGCCCAGCCGGGCGGCGACCTCTTTGTAAGTCAAGCCGCCGGCGATGAGGCCCAATACTTCGACTTGCTTGGATGTGAGTCTGGCTGCCGGCCGCTTGGCCTTCGCGGCAGAGGTGACTTCGTCGAGAGCGAATTCTCCCATCACCTTGGCGGCCAAGCCGGGAGAGAGCGCTATTTCCCCGCTGGCCAGACCGTTAAGCTGTTCGACCAATTCATCGGCCTGCAATCCTTTCAACAAGTAACCGCAGGCGCCGCTGCGAATAGCTTCAAAAAGATCTTCCTCCCGGTCGGACATGGTCAGAATCACGATCTTGGTCTCCGGCTGTTTCGCTTTGATCAGACGGGTCGCAACCAGACCATTGCAGCCAGGCATTTGCAGATCCATCAGGATGATGGCCGGACGCAAAATTTGGGCTTTTTCCAGCGCCTCCAGACCGTCCCTGGCTATGCCGGCCACCCCAAAGCCCTTGCTCTCCAGGAGCTTTTGCAAGCCTTCCAGGAATAAGAAATGATCGTCCACCAGCAACAACGGGCCGCATTTAGCCGCCGGGGATCCTCCGGCAGAACTCTCCAGACGGATTTGTTTGGCGGCAGTCGGAATTGCAACTACCACTCGTGTGCCCCGGCCCGGCGCCGAGTCAACACAGAGAGTTCCCCCGACATGAACGGCCCGCTCGCTCATGATTTCCAGCCCGAAATGACGCTCCGCCTTCGGTGTTTTCAGATTAAAGCCTACTCCGTTATCAACAATGGTGATTCGGGTCAGACCCCGGGTGGACTCTCTGGAAAAGCAAACAGTCACTGAGGCGGCTTTGGCGTGTTTGCGCACATTGGCCAGGGCCTCCTGAATAATCCGGAAGAGTTGGACCTGGGCCGCAGGGTCCAGGTCCCGATCGCTCAAGCCTTCCGGATTTACCATGGTCACCGGAATGTGAAACTCGGCTTGAAAACGAGCCAGATAGTGTTGGAGCGAAGCAAAGAAACCTTGCTTAAACAAAAGGGAGGGGTTTACCTCCGAAATAAACTCCCGGATCTCGGTATTGGCCTCTTCCACCACCTGAGACAAGCTCGACAGATCGCCTTCAACCGTCCCATCCTGGTTTCCGGTAAGTTTTTCCCGAATGTTATGGATCCGATTATTGATATAACCCAAGACCTGGCCCATGCTGTCATGAAGTTCCTGGCTGAGTCGCGCTCGTTCCATCAGGACCGACAAGGCTTTTTGCTGTTCCAGTAGTTGATTCTGGGCCCGCTTCTGTGCGGTGATGTCCTGAAGGAAAAGCGCTTTACCAAGATAGCGGCCCCTTCGGTTCACCAGGGGAGTGACATGAATCCGGTATTCCCTCCGTTCGCCGTCACATTCCAGGTGATCCTCGATTGTTCTCGTTTCTCGATCGGCCGCTAACTCCGCTACACGGGGATAAGCCCGGAAGGCATCTATAAACCTATCTCCGATAATCTCCAATTGCTGGCCGCCCAGCAACTTTTTAGCGTTCGAATTAAGCTCGATGACATAATCGTTTTTATCTATAACTACCAGGCCGTCGCCCAGATTCTGGGCTGCCATCATCAGAGCCATAGGCATGATATCGAAAAAACGCAAACGGAAAGCGCCCCAACTGAAAACCCAGACGGTCACCCCAAGCGGTAAAACTAACAATAATGCTAAAGGCAAAGATTGATTAAGGTGGTGCATCCGCCAGAACGTAAGTACAATTGCAGTCACGAGACCCGGTAAAGCCCCCGCAAACATGACACCGGCTTGACGCCTTCTCCAGCCTGAAGTTTCCAAAAAACGCTGCCCAAAAATCAACGTCCCCCAGCCGATCAACAAATAAATCACGATTATCAGCAGCCAATAGACAAATCCCCGCTTTCCGTTGATCTGATCGGATTCGACAAAGAGATCTTGCATGTACCAACCGTGATAACTGTTTGTAAATATCAAACCAAGACAAATTGCTGAAAGTGCAATCATCAACAAAATGACCCGGCTTTGAAATCGTTTCCGGTAGCCGGACATCTTAAGAGCCATCGTAAACCAGGCCAATCCGAAAAGATTAGCGGCCGAAATGTAGTAATAAGACCATAACATTTTCTCCTGGATCTCGTCGGCATTACTGCTTATACAAGTTCCGACAATATACTGGGTGAGGGAGATCATCACTAGCGCGAAAGGCGCAGCCCCCGAAACCGTCCGATTCCGCCAGGCGATTGCCGCCAACGCGCTTAGAATTATAACCGACATGAACACCGACCAAGAATAAAGAGATGATATGGTGTTTATTTTGAACCAATCCTTTCTTTGGAGCACCCATGATAATACCGCGGCCGCTCTGATGAATCAGACGGCCGCTGATATCCCGAGCTCAAATGCTTGTTCGGGCGCATCGAGCATTTAGATATGTTTAGTTTCCGATAATCCTATCATTTCAAACGTTTCTGTCTCCGTCAATCCTTGGGCGGTTCACGCTAGTCCGTGGTCTTAAGTTTCGCCAGCACGTACTCGATCCAGCTTTTTGTATCCGACGCGTACAATTCCCGGGCGGAAAGGAACTCGAAAAAAGCCTCGCGGTATTCGCCCGTATAGGTAAGCGCCTGGCCGAGGTAAAAATGCGCGCGTGCCGCCGCTTTCGCTCCTCGATTCAGCGAGAGGTACTTGCGTAGTTGATCGACGGCTCCCTGCCAGTCCTTTGCGGCGAGTGTCTCCTTTACGATCACGGCGAGCGTATAATCCTCTCCGCCCGAGGGCGACGAAAGCTCGTCGGGAAGGAAACTCAAGGCAGGAAGCGGAGCTTGGGCCGAGGGCGCAGCAGCCAGTATGATGTCGATCGCTTTTTTTGTATCAGGCGCGATACTGCGCTCGGAAGGAGCCTCGTCGCGGGGAAGCGTCTGACCGCGCAGCGCCGCACCGCTGTCGGGTATAAGATAGGGCAGGGGAGGCGTCCGCGAACTCGGTGATACTTCGGCAAAGCCCGAATAGGTCCCGATAGCCTTAAGGCCGACGGGCTCTTCGAGCGTATTGCGTCCGGGGAAAAGCGCGACAACTCCGGCCTTGATATCCTCTTCGCCCAGAAGGGCGTAATAATACTGGACGCCGGGAACAGGGTAATCGGCGAAGGATCCATCTTTATTTGCAAATGCGGAGACCAAGGTGGCGTTGAGCAGATCCGAGGCCGCGCGGATCGGCGAGGTTCCTCGATAGAGAACGAGCCGGGCGCCGGCGGGCGCAGTGTAGGTCAGCATGAGGGCTTCGCCTTTAACCGAGGCGTTGAGTTTGTCGGCAAAAGGCTCTGCCGGTCTGACAGGGGCGGGTTCTTTTTCTTGAACCGAGGGCGTGCTCTGTTCCGTCGAGGGAGCCGGCGCAGCAGAAGGAGTCGCTGCGGCCGGGGCGGCATCGAGGGCGGGTGATGCGGCGGCGATCGCGGTTTGATCGACCGCAACGGCGACAACAGTCGCGTTCTTCGCCGGAATAAAGACCGGGTAGGGACTGCCGTCCTCGGCGAGGGCCAGGACCAGATAGTAATACGGCGTGGCATCGCCGGGCCGATCGGTATATGACTGTACGCCGGGGTCGACGACGGCGAGCTTGACCGCAGATTCCAGGGTTTCGGCGGTGATCGGCTGGGTCGAGCGATAGACGATGTAGCTCCCCCGCACATCAGGGGAATCGATCCAGGACAAAAGAATCTCGTCTCCCCGCACCGCCGCCCGGAGCTTGGAGGGGAAGGGGGCGAATACGGTCTCGGGCGCCGACGCCAGGCCGGAGCTTTCAGAAGCTTCTTGTGCTCCGCCGGCGGAAACGAGTATACAAGCGGCCGCGACAAAAAGGGCGGCCGCCGAGGCTTTAGTCACTCGCATACGTATACCATTATCGGAACATATCGCTTTCAGCCAGTATAAAACCTAAAAACCTCGTGAATTGACGCGGTTCGGGTATTTGATTACCATAGCGTCCATGTTCGTTGCAGTCGTATGCGATATGGGCAGCGAGGACACGAGAGCCGCGCTCTACAACCTCCTTCCGCAATACGGCTTCGAGCGCGTCCAGAAAGCCTGTTTCGAATGTGCCTCGATCAACGACAAGCATCTCGCGGCGCTCAAGCGCGACATCGACAAGATAACAGACTCGTACGACACCGTACGGCTGTATCAGTATCCGGTCGACGGCACCTTGGCTCTGACCGTATTGAAGGACAACAAGTGGCGCAGAATCATCGTCCGCGATCCCGCGCGACCCAGGGAATGACAGGCTTGTACTAGTCGAGATTTTTGCACATTGCCCATGATTCAAGCCGGAGGATAGGCATGATTGACGACATCACCGCATCTGTTTCCTCGCTCCGCGGGGAGATCCTCGATATATGGAGGCGTCTTTGACACGGCCGCCATCGAGCGGGCGATAGCGGAAAAGGAAGCTCGCACAGCGGAAAGCGGCTTTTGGAACGACGGGGCCAAGGCCGGCCGCGTCATGGCCGAGATCAAACAGCTCAAAGACCGTCTCGAAACCTGGTCCCGGCTCAAGGCCGATTCGGAGGCGCTCGACGAGGTGATCCGCCTGGCCAAGGAGGAGGGGGACGAGTCCTTGGAGGCGGATATCCGCGCTTCATACAAAGATATTTCCGAACGCTTCAACGCCTCGATCATCATGGAAATGCTCTCGGGCGAGGCAGACAGTTCGGGGGCCTACCTCACCATCCACGCCGGCTCGGGCGGCACCGAGGCCTGCGACTGGGCATCCATGCTCCTGCGCATGTACAGCCGCTGGGCCGAGCGGCGCAAGTTCAAAACCGAGATCGTCGATCTGCTCGAGGCCGAGGGCGGCGTAAAATCAGCCACGCTCGAAATCGACGGGGACTTCGCCTACGGGTACTTGAAAGGCGAATCCGGCGTCCACCGCCTGGTGCGCATTTCGCCCTTCGACGCGAACGCCCGCCGGCACACCTCCTTCGCCTCGGTGTTCATTTTCCCCATCCTCGATGATTCGATAGAAGTCGATATCAGGCCCGAGGATCTCCGCATCGACACCTATCGCTCGGGCGGCGCCGGCGGCCAAAAAGTAAATAAAACAGATTCCGCGGTGCGCATCACCCATCTGCCGACCGGCATCGTCGTCACCTGCCAGAACGAACGCAGTCAGTATAAAAACAAAGACGTGGCCATGAGCGTCCTCAAATCGAGGCTCTACGAGTACTACCGGCAGGAGAAAGAAAAAGAGAACGCCAAATTCGCCGCGGAAAAAAAAGAGATAGCCTGGGGCTCCCAGATACGCTCTTATGTGTTCCAACCCTATACCATGGTTAAAGACCACCGCAACAAGTTTTCGGTGGGCAATGTCCAGGCCGTGATGGACGGCGATATCGACCCCTTCATCGAGTCCTACATGCGCTGGCGCTGGCAGGGCGGCACGGCGGCCGATGCCGCGGAGGACGAGGACGAAGACCTCTGATCGAGCCCTGCGCTGCGCGGCGTTTTTCGCCCTTGTTCTCGGTGTGCGGGCGGATATCCAAGCCGAGACATCGGATTCGAAGAGCATCGAGGCCGTGTGGACGCTCGGCGTCGCCCGCTTTTCCGTTTCGGGAGATACGGGGGCCTCGACGACGATCGGCGACATACTGCCCCGCCTCGTACTCGACCGTCTCGCCGCACTGCCGCCGCGTCGCGCCTCTCCCGAGGAGACCCGCGAGGCTGGGAACCTCGCCAGGCTCAGGGAACTGTTCACCGCGGGGGCTGATCTGGCCGCCAAGCTCGACGCGCGCGCCGTCGGCTTTTTCGATCCTTCGATCGATCGCGAAGCCAGAAAACCTGCGCTCGACAAGGCCGATTCGGCCGTCCGCGAATCCCGTAAAAAACTGGAGAGCCTTCAATCGAGCCCCGAAATGCAGGCCGAGCCGGTTCGGAGAACATGCGCGCTCTGGGCCGGGCATGCCAAGGGCGAGCTCATCGAGCTCAAGTCCGGAGTCGCGGCCGCCGCAGCCTCGAACAAGCTGAATTTTCTCGTAAGCGGCGCTCTCGAGATCAGGTCAGGATACGCGTTCGCGACCCTGCGCGGATACGACGCCGATCTCGGCCGCGAGGTTTTCACCTGGGAGGGGGTCTGCTCGGTCGAGGATCCGGAGCCCCTCGCGGATGAAATAGCCGCGAAGCTCGAGCGATGGACAGCCGGCGGGGACTATGCCCGATATGAGTTCCGCGTCGCACCTAGCTTTGCGCGTGTAAAGGTGAACGGTCGAGTTCTAGGACAGGAGCGCGTCGCGTATATCTTTGATGCTGACGAGATCGTCGTCGAGCTCGAGGCGGCGGGATACGAACCAAAAAAACTGACGAATCCCGTCGTCCCGGGCGAGCGCAGGCGATTCGATATCGAACTGTCGCCTCTTGCGGTCGGAACTGTTCTTGTCACGGCCGATCCTCCGGAAGCCTCGATCTCGCTGGACTCGGTACCCCTCGGCGCTCCTCCTCAGACCATTACGCTCGACGGCCAGCGTCTGATTCTATCGGCGAGCGCCCCCGGCAGAGAAAGCGCGAGTGTCATCCTCCCCGAATCAGGGGAGTCGAAGCTTGATCTCGTACTGCCCCCCGCCGACGATCTCGGACCGAACGGACGCATCGAGGCCGCGCGCGGCGGGTTCTACTCGGCCTTGGGTTGGCTCGCCGTTTCCATCCCCGTGACCGCGCTCTCGCTGGGTGTACGCAATGTGTACGCCGAGGCCGAGACGAGGTCGCTCCTCGAATCGACGAGCCAGGCCCGCATGGCTTCGGATATAGCCGTTGTGACCGCGTCGATCGGAACGGCCGCCGCGGCCGTGAACATGATCATCCATCTCATCAAGTATCTGCGCGTATCACGCTGATCGGAAAGGGACGCGACGCAATGGGTTTCATCGATCGGATCAAAAGCCTCTTCCGCGCCGGAGCGGCCGACGAAGCTTTCTTCGACGATCTCGCCGACATCCTCGTCGAGGGCGATCTGGGGGCCGAGCTTTCCTATTCCATAGCCGAAGAGCTCAGACGCAGATGCCGCGGGAAGCGGATCGCCGAAGAACCCGCCGTCAGGGCCGAGCTCAAAGACATACTTCGGAGCTACGGCAAAGAAGTCGAGCTCAGGCCGGAATCCGGGAAGATGAATATTTTTTTACTTCTCGGCGTGAACGGGGTCGGTAAGACGACGAGCTGCGCGAAACTCGCCGCGTACTATCGACGCTCGGGTTTTTCGGAGGGGATCGTCCTCGCCGCCGGCGACACTTTCCGCGCGGCCGCTGTGGATCAGCTTAAGATACACGGCCAGCGGCTCGGCCTTCGGGTGGTCGCCCAGGCTCAGGGTGCGGATCCAGGGGCCGTGCTCTGGGACGCGATCGACGCCGCGAAGGCCGATGGCTCAGGTCTCGTCATCGCCGACAGCGCAGGTCGAATGCACACGAGATCCGATCTTGTGCGCGAGCTTTCGAAGATCGACAAAATCGTCTCAGGCCGGGCGGCGGGCGCGAACTACCGGCGACTCCTCGTTCTCGATTCAACGACCGGCCAAAACGCCCTCGAGCAGGCGCGCATATTCAGCGGAGCTGTCGCGATCGACGCCGTGATCCTGGCGAAGCACGACTCTTCGGGCAAGGGCGGCATGGCACTCCGGCTCGCCAAGGAACTGGGGCTGCCGACCGCCTTCGTCGGCACCGGCGAAGGCTATGCCGACATCGCTCCGTTCAGGCTCGACGCCTTCCTCGAGGATTTCATCGGAAAGGCCGAATGAGAAAGAGCATCGCGGTTTTGTTTCTTGTGATCGCCGCTGCATTTCCGTTTTCCGCGCGATCAGCCGACACGGCGGGCTCCAGCGGCGAACACGTGGAAACCATCCCCCTGCCGGGAGGCGCGATCCGCGAACGCGTGTATAGAGGCTCAGCGCTTGTCGAAGAGCGCGTCGTCGATGCGACTGGAGCGCTGCTCAAGGAAACATTCTTCGCCGTCGAATCTTCGACCGAGGACGGCGAAGCGGCGATTCTGGAAATATGGAACTATCTCCGGTCTAAGACCGGCAGGCTCCAGCGGGTGGATATCCGCGATTCGAAGGGCGAAATTCTGGGGACACGCGAGTACCGCTACGACAGCATAGGCAGGCTTCTCGGAGTCTCACTGTCAGGAAGCACGGGCTCCGAATCTTCGGGCATGCTCTCGTCGGGCGGCCCGCCGCAGGGCGCATGGGTATCGACTCCATCATCGACGACGACTCTGGCCTATGATGAGCGTGGGAGGCCGACCGCCCTTCAAACCATACGCGACGGAAGCGTAGTTCTGGTCGAACGCCGTATCTACGGGGAAGGCCCCTTTCCGATCCGCATCGAGACCGAAAACAAGGCTTCGGAATCGAAAACTGTCGCGGAATACGATGCCGCAACCGGCAGAAGCACGGTTAAAATAGAATTACGTTCGGGCAGAGAGACGGCGCGGACTGCGTACAGCTACGACGAGGCAGGACGACTTGTGGAAGAAACAAGCCGGGATGTGTCGGGCAACGTCACGAAGCGCATTCTGACATACGATACAGAGGGAACACTCAGAAGAGAAGAGAGCAGATACAACGGCCTTATCTTGGCCGCGGTCGAATACCTCGATGAAGGCAGGATCGAAGAGCTGTACCGCGGCGGCGAACTCTTCGTCAAGGCGACCTATAGGGAGGGCCGAAAGGTCAAAGACGAGTTTTTTTCGAAGGGTGAGAAACTACGCGAGAAGGAATACAAATGAGTCGCGCCTCCTGGATAGCCTTTGTTTCGAAGCGCTGGTTCTCCGCCCGGAAGGAGAGCGGGGGAGGGGCCTCGTCCGTTCTCGCCGCCGCAGGCATCGCCGTCGGCGTCGCCGCCCTGGTCGTCGTGCTCGGCGTCATGAACGGGTTTCAACTCGGTTTCATCGATTCGATCCTCGACATATCGAGCTTTCACCTCAGAATCGAGGTCGAGCGATCTTTCTCGAGCGGAGGAGAACCTGGGTTCGACGCCTCGCTTTCCGATTCTCTTGCGGCCGTTCCAGGCGTCGTGAGCGTCGTCCCCTTCGCCGAGACGCGCTGTCTCCTCGCGGGCGACGGCGGCCGCGGCTATCCCGCCGCGATCAGGGCGCTCCCGGCCGACGCGGAGCTGCGCGATCCGGTCATGATGCGCGCTTTGAACATCGAACAGGGCGGATTCCCGCCCGGCGGCGGCGGACTAATCATCGGCGCCGAGCTCTCGCGCTATCTCGGACTCAAGGTCGGATCGCTCGCGCGCCTTACGGTAATCAGTTCCGGCGGCGACGAGGGCGCGGAAGCACAAGAGATCCGCATCCGGGTGGCGGGAGTGTTCCGCTCGGGCTACTACGATTTCGATTCGGGCATGGCCCTGATCGCTCTTGAAGAATCCGGAGAGCTTTTCCCCTCGAATCGGCCCATTCTCTTCACTTACGGAGTCAAACTTTCCGACCGATACGCCGACTCGATCGCGGCGGAGCGCATACGCTCCACCCTCGGTCTGGATACGCGGGCCGTGCAGGCCTGGCGTGACTACAACCGAGCGTTTTTCGGCGCGCTCAGAACCGAAAAGACGATAATGATGCTCCTCATCGGCCTTATTTTCCTTGTCGTCGGAGTCAATATTTTCCATTCGATGCGCCGCGCCGTCGCCGAACGTTCCGAGGACATCGCGGTTCTCAAAGCAGTCGGTGCGAGCGCCGAATCGATTCGGCTCGCCTTTGTCGCCGACGGCCTCGCCGTCGGCGTGCTCGGAGCCGCGGCGGGCCTGGCCGCCGGACTCTTCATCGCCGTCAACATCAACGAAATACTCTCCTTCATCGACAGCGCCGCGAGATTCCTCGCCTCGCTCCTCGAAAGTTTCACGGACAGGAGGGCGGACGGCGACTACCGCGTATTTTCGCCCCAGTATTTTTACCTCGTGGAGGTCCCCGTGCGCGTTCTTTTCCCCGAGACATTCTTCATCGTCGCCGCCGCCGTGGGCTCCTCGGCCGCGGCCGCGAGCGCCGCGGCTTCGAAGGCCGCTCGTCTCGCTCCGGCGGAGGTTCTGCGCTATGAGTGAGGAACTCGTCTTCTGCGCCGGACTGGGGAAGACTTATTTGAGCGACGCCGAAAGCTTGGTCGTGCTCAAAAATCTCGACCTTCGTGTTGAAGCAGGCGAACGAGTCGCCGTTATGGGCTCAAGCGGCTGCGGGAAAAGCACGCTGCTCTCCATACTCGGCGGTCTCGACCGCGCGAGCGAGGGCGAGCTGCGGGTCTGCGGCTGCGACCTCGCCGCCGCTCCGGAACGGAGTCTCTCGTCATTCCGCGCATCCGCGGTCGGTTTCGTGTTTCAATTTCATTTTCTTCTTAAAGATTTCACCGCCCTCGAAAATGTCGCCCTGCCCGCGTATATGCGCGGAGAATCACGGAAGACGGCATACGACCGGGCCGCCTCGCTTCTCGGAGACATGGGACTGGGCGAGCGGCTCGACCATATTCCATCGAAACTTTCGGGCGGCGAGCGACAGAGGGCGGCCATTGCGCGGGCGCTTATCAATAATCCCCGTCTGATCCTCGCCGACGAACCGACGGGCAATCTCGACGCCGCGAACGCCGAGGCGGTCCGCGAGCTTCTCTACAAGCTTCCGAGTCTCTACGGCACGACCCTCATTCTGGCGACGCACGACGGCAGTCTGGCGGCCGGGGCGGACCGCCGCCTCCTGCTCGCCGGGGGAAGGCTGAGCGCGGTATGAAACTCGGTCCGGCGCTCCTCGTGGCCGCGCGCTGTCTCTTCGGCGCTCCGGTCGAGGGCTCGACACTGAAGGGGCGGCGGGGCGAACGCTACCTGCGCGGAGCGATCCTGGGCGTCGCCCTCAGCCTTGTGCCGCTCATCGTCGTGCTCGTGGTCGCCGACGGCATGATCGAAGGCATCACCGCCCGCTACATCGAGGTCGGCACCTATCATCTGCAGGCTCAGAGCTTCGGATCAACGACGGCGGACCAGCTCGTGGATGCTGCGGAACAGGCGTCTCAGGCCCCCGGCGTTATCGCCGCCTTCCCCGAGATGCAGGGCTACGGCGTCGCCCTCTTCGGCACAAGAACGTCGGGTGTCGCAATCCGCGCGGTCGATCCTTCGTTTTTCGACGACCAAGGCGTCGCCCGGTATCTCGTCGCGCACGAAGGCGAAATGCGGCTCGGATCGTCCAACGAGATACTCCTCGGCGCCTATCTGGCGAAGAATCTCGGCGCGAAGACCGGCGACACCGTGAGCGTCGTGACCGAGCGGCGGTCGCGATATGGAAGCGGCTCATCACCCGCTCCCAAGGTCTCGGTCTTCCGCGTCAGGGGGATCGTCTCGGCCGGATACCGAGAACTCGACGAGCTGTGGGCATTCGTGTCGCTCAAGGCGGGTCTTCGCATACTCGATCCTGAGCTGTCCCGCTGCATCGTCGGCATCAAAGTGCACGATCCCTACGGCCGGATCGAAGAGCTGCGTTCTGATATAAATAAGTCACTTTCAGCCGAATGGACGGCATTCACGTGGCCCGAGGTCGAACGCAATGTTTTCAAGTCCTTTTCGACCACGCGGGCCCTTCTTCTTCTCGTCATGGCTTTGACCGTCGCGGTCGCTGCGGTCAATGTCGGATCGGCGGTCGTCATGCTCGCCTTGGAGCGTCGGCGGGATATCGCGATTCTCAAAAGCGCGGGAGCCGGTCCGTCCTTTATCGCCGCTATCCTTGTATTCGCCGGACTGGGGACGGGCGGCATCGGCACACTCTGCGGTCTCGCGCTCGGAACGTTCGCCGCCTGGCGCGTCAACGACCTTATCGCCGGAGCCGAGTATATCGTCAACCTCGTCGCACGCTTTGGGGCTGCCCTGTCGGCTGCACCTGCCGCGCCGGCGGCGATACGGCTTTTGGACCCGGCGTACTACCTCGAGTCCATCCCCGTGCATATCCGTCCCGGCGAGCTCGTCGTGGTGGGCGTTCTCAGCATTGTGTTGTGTATGCTCGCCGCCCTCATACCCGCGCTCAGAGCCTCCCGGCAATCTCCCTTGGAGATTTTCAGGAAAACATAGCAAGCTGCGCTGTACTTCATTTTCGCGGGGAATGGATGTATAGTGAGACGGCTTCAAAGTCGGGGACTGTGATTTGAATCGCGCGTCCCCGGCGCTCGCGTATCGGATTGGGGGTGGTGATGGCGAAAAAGGACAGTCCACAGGAACTCACTCAAGCCGCAGACCTCGAGGAAAAACTCAAAGCGCTCGAGGCCGCGAAACTGCAGATAGAAAAGCAATTCGGACAGGGCTCGATCATGAAGCTCGGCTCGCACGACGCCGCCCAGGGCATAGAGGCGATCCCCTCGGGTTCCCTCCTGCTCGACGAGGCGCTCGGCATCGGGGGCTATCCCCGCGGCCGCGTGATCGAGATTTACGGCCCCGAATCCTCGGGCAAGACCACTCTGGCCCTCCACGCGATCGCCGAAGCCCAGAAAAAAGGCGGCATCGCAGCATTCATCGACGCCGAACACGCCCTCGATCCGGTCTACGCGAAGAACCTCGGGGTGAACATCGACGAGCTCTGGGTTTCCCAGCCCGACAACGGAGAACAGGCCCTCGACATCGCCGAGTCCCTCATCCGCTCCGGAGCAGTCGACATCATCGTCATCGACTCGGTCGCCGCCCTGACCCCTCAGGCCGAAATCGAAGGGGACATGGGCGACTCGCACATGGGACTGCAGGCCAGGCTCATGAGCCAGGCGCTCCGCAAGCTCACCGGCACACTCGCGAAGTCGAAAACGATCCTCATCTTCATCAACCAAATCCGAATGAAGATCGGCGTCATGTTCGGCAATCCCGAGACCACGACGGGCGGCAACGCCCTCAAGTTCTACGCATCCGTCCGACTCGAGGTGCGCAAGATCGAAACCATCGAAAAGGGCGGCGAGGAAGAAGCCATCGGCAACAAGGTGCGGGTCAAGGTCGTGAAAAACAAGGTCGCGCCCCCTTTCCGCAAAGTCGAACTCGAAATCATGTTCGGCAAGGGCATTTCCTGGTCCGGCTCCCTCATCGACGCCGCGGTCAAGTACGGGGTCATCGACAAAAAAGGCGCCTGGTACACCTGGGGCGAGGAAAAAGTCGGGCAGGGCAGGGATAACGCGAAACTCTACCTCGAGCAAAACCCCGACGCGGCGGCAGCCATCGAAAAGCGCGTACGCGAATTGATCTACGCGGCTCAGCACCCCGAAAGCGCCGAGACTGGGAAGACCGAGGCCGCGAAGGGATCGACCCAGACCGCGTCACAGAAAAACGAAGCGGCCGACCGCCCGACTGCCATAGGCGCGGACGCGGCCTCTCAGCGCGGACCGGGCAGGCCGGCCAAGCAGGCAGTCCCGACGGCCAAGGGCGCGGCCGCTCCCTCCTCAAAAACCCAGGCGGAGGATGGCTTGTTCTAGCCTCGTAAAACCGCATGGCCAGGGTGTTTCTGGGCCTCGGCTCGAATCAAGGCGACAGCGCCGCGACGATCCGTGCGGCCTTCGACTGTCTTTCCGAAGACCTGCTCACATCGGCGGAACTGTCGCGCCTGTATCGAACACGTCCGCTCTACGTCGAGAACCAAGCCGATTTCATCAATGCCGCAGCCGCCGGGGACACCAGCCTCAGCCCCCACGAGCTTCTGAAAGCGGTCAATCGCATAGAATCGCTTTTCGGCCGCGACCGCTCGGCCGAGATTCCCAAAGGGCCGCGACCGCTCGACATCGACATACTTCTCTATGGAGACTGCCGCATCGAGGAGCCGGACCTCGTCATTCCCCATCCACGTATAACGGAACGCCGCTTCGTCCTCGTCCCCCTGCTTGAACTCGACCCCCAGCTCTGCGATCTCCGTTCGGGAGTGCTGTATTCGGAAATCCTTTCGTCCCTGCCCGAGCAGGGTATTTACCTTCTGGAATAGCCCGGCTATTATCGCCTCTACCGTGGCGGCCATGATCGATACGACGGCGGACAACGCCTCGGCTGACAATTCCGACGCTGTTCTCGGCGAGCGCGGCGGGCTTCGCGATGGCGGCGAGGCGGGCGGAGGCAGGCTCTTCCGCCTCAAGGATTTCGAGGGGCCGCTCGACCTTCTGCTCTTTTTGGTCAGAAAAAACGAAGTCAGCATTTATGATATTCCCATCGCCTCCATCACCGAGCAGTATCTTGGCTATCTCGACTCCGACTCGGGCTGTGATCTCGACGATCTCACCGAGTTCTACGCAATGGCGGCGACGCTCATTTACATCAAATCCCGCATGCTGCTCCCCGCAGGCGCCGACGATGACGAAGAGTTCGACGATCCTCGAAGGGAGCTTATCGATAAACTCATCGAATACCAGAAGTTCAAGCGCCTGTCGGAGCTCATGGAACGCAAAGAGATGGAAGTCGAATGGTCGCTCGAGCGCAGGCGCATACAGCGGCCGCTGCCCTTCGCCGAAGAATCGGAGCTCTGGGCGGAAATCGATGTCTGGGACCTTTTGCGCTCCTTTTCCGCCCTCGTGACCAATCTTTCGTCGGAACGCATCATTGATTTGTACGAGGAAGTCTCGATAAACGAGAAAACCACATTGATCCGCGAACTTCTGGAGTCGCGCGGCTCCTTCTCGTTCACCGACCTCATTACGCGCCCACGCTCGACCATGGACATAGTCTGCGCCTTTTTAGCCCTGCTCGAAGCGGTGAAATACCGTCTCGTATCCATCTTTCAGCATCGGCTCTTCGGCGATATTGAGATAAGAAACTACACGGGAGGTCAGCAGCATGGACACGAGGCTTGAGAAAGAAGCCGCTCTCGTCGAGACCGTCCTCTTCCTCGAGTCGGAGCCCTTGGACGAGAACGCCATCGCCAGAATCACGGGGCTTTCGCGCGATGTCGTCGAGGAGGCCCTCGATCTGCTGGCCGAGACCTGTTCCGCACCCTGTCGCGGCATCGAACCCCTCCGCTCGGGCGGCGGATGGATTCTCTCCCCCAAAGTCGAACTCTGGGAATCGCTCAAAGAGCGCTACGGCAGGAAAAACGAATCGCGCCTCTCGCGCGCCGCGCTCGAGACGCTCTCGATTGTGGCGTATTCGCAACCTATCACGCGGGCCGAGATCGAAGCGATCCGGGGGGTCTCCGCCGACGGAATGATCCGTTTCCTGCTCGAAAAACAGCTCATAAAAGAAGTCGGAAAAAAGGAAGCGCCGGGCCGCCCCGTGCAGTACGGCACGACGAAAGAGTTCCTCAAGCTTTTCCGACTCGGTTCGATCGCCGATCTGCCCCGTCTCGACGAGCTCGAGAGCGAGCGTTTTTCGCTCGAGAGTGATGCGAAACCGGCGTCGGGCGGGGCGGGGGAAGATACTTCTCCAGCGGAAGATGCTTCTACGCCGGCCCCCCGTGATTCCGCCGAACCCGACCTGAACCGCGAGGCTCGTGATGAATGAGCCTCGTTCCGGATCGGAGGATAAAGACGAAAACGCGCCGCGGCTCCAGGCCTTCCTCGCCCGCTCAGGGGTCGCGTCGCGTCGCGCCTGTGAGAAAATCATCCTCGAAGGCCGCGTCCGCGTCGACGGCTTCGTCGTCACGCGTCTGGGCACCCGCGTCCCGCCCGCTTCGCAGGTCACAGTCGACGGCCTTCCCGTCGCCCCCGTTTCGAGAAGACGCTACATTCTTCTCAACAAGCCGCCTGGATATCTCTCCGCTATGGCGGATCCCGAAGGCAGACCGCTCGCCTACGATCTTATAAAAAATTCTGTCTCCGAGCGCGTCTACAATGTCGGCCGTCTCGATCAATGGTCTTCGGGGCTGCTTGTCTTCACCAACGACGGCGATCTTGCGAAACTTCTCGTGCATCCCTCGGGCGGCATCGAAAAAGAATACGAGATCATCGCCGATGCGCCCCTGCCGGATTCTTTTTTCAACGATTTCTCCGCGGGGAGAACCATCGATGGTGTCGTCTACCGCGCCCGTGAAGCGCGCAGGACCGGAGAATCCGCCGCGCGCGTCGTCCTGATCGAAGGGAAGAACCGGGAGATACGAAGATTCCTCGAACACTACGGACGGAGGGCCAGGGTTCTTCGAAGAATCAGAATAGGTCCTCTATCCATCGACGGACTCGCCGAAGGATCGTTCCGCGAATTGACTGAGGCCGAGGTGGCCTCGCTCAAGTCAAAAGCCGTTCCGCAGGGAGGCGGAAACACATGATCGTCGCGATCGACGGCCCCGCAGGATCGGGTAAGAGTACCATCGCCCGTCTGGTTGCGGAACGACTTGGTTTCACCTACGTCAACTCCGGCAGCATCTACCGGGCCATGACCTTGCGCATCATCAGACTCGGCATCGATCCTTC
Organism: uncultured Treponemataceae bacterium; assembly: GCA_964540615.1. Classification (GTDB taxonomy): domain Bacteria; phylum Spirochaetota; class Spirochaetia; order Treponematales; family Rectinemataceae; genus CAZXXZ01. The sequence goes on from CAZINN010000018.1 coordinate 17,927, forward strand.
CGATACAGCCGCCGTCGTCCAGAAGTCGCGTGAGGCCCGCATCGAGTATCGCGGCGGCAGACTTTTTCTCGACGGCGCCGATGTGGAAGACGAGCTTCGTTCCGCCCCTGTCGACGCGCTCGTCGCGCAGATATCCGCGATTCCGCCCCTCAGGGAAATCGTCAACGAGCATGTCCGCGGAATCGCCGGATCGACGGACGCAGTCGTCGAAGGCCGCGACATGACGACGGTCGTCTTCCCCGATGCGGAGGTGAAGTTTTTTCTCGACGCGAGCGTTGAATCGAGGGCCTTACGCCGTCATCGACAGGGGCTCACGGATCAGTCGTTTGAAGAAATACGGAAAAACATCGAAATGCGCGACGCGATCGACCGCGGCAAATCGGTTGGTTCGCTGAAACTAGCTCCGGACGCGGAATACGTGGACAGCTCTCACTTGACCATACAGGAAGTTTATGACAAAGTATACGGCAAAATCCTTCAATTAAGGGAAGATCATGGGCGCTAAGGAAGTGGAAATGGGTGCCGCCGTACCCTCCAAAGACGACATCCAGACACAATTGCAGGAGCAGTACCTCAAGAGTCTCGAGGGGCTGGAGGAGGGCGACCTGGTCGACGGTCACGTCGTTCAAGTGACCGATGACTTTGTGTTCATCGACGTCGGCTATAAATCAGAGGGAAAGATCCCCATTATCGAATTCGGCGGCGCGGCTCCGAAGATCGGAGATGTCGTCAGCGTCATCCTCGTCAAGAAGGAAACCCATTCCGGAGAAATCGTCGTCTCGAAAAAGCGTGCCGATGAAAAAATATACTGGCGGACGGTTTCCACCGCCTTCAAAGACCATCTTCCCGTCGACGGTGTCATTGAAAAGGAAATCAAGGGCGGTTTCGAAGTCAATCTCGGCCACGGGCTGCGCGGCTTTCTCCCCGCGTCGAAGGCCGATGTCCAGCGCGTCGACAAGGGCGACAAGCTCATCGGCGTCAAATCGCAGTTTTATCTCGAGCGCCTCTATTCCGAGAAAAAGGTCAACATCGTCCTCAACCGCCGCAAGTGGATGGAGGAGGATATCGACCGCCGGCGCGAGGAGTTCTTTCGCACAACGCAGATCGGCGACACCGTCAAGGGCGAAGTCAAAAGTTTCACGTCGTTCGGCGCCTTCATCGACCTCGGCGGTTTCGACGGTCTTCTCCATATAAACGATATGAGCTGGGGGCATGTCGCCCGTCCGAAGGACTATGTCAAGAAGGGCCAGGAGATCGAGCTCAAGGTCATCCGCATGGAGCCCGAGGAGCGGCGCATCAACCTATCGCTCAAGCATTTCACCCCCGACCCATGGTCGACCTTCGAAGAGCGCTACCATATCGGCGACATCGTCCACGGCAAGGTCACCAAGCTCACCGATTACGGCGCCTTCATCGAGATCGAGGAAGGCATCGAGGGTCTCGCGCATATCTCCGAATTCTCCTGGGTGCGCAAGGTACGCAAGCCCGAGGAACTGCTCCATGTCGGCGATCCGGTCGACTGCATGATACTCAACTACGATCTCCAGGCGGGGAAGGTCTCGCTCGGACTCAAGCAGGTCCAGGAGAACCCCTGGGACCAGGTCGCCGAGAAGTACCCCGTCGGAATGCGTCTCGTGCGCAAAGTCGTCAAGCTGACGGCGGTCGGCGCCTTCATCGAACTCGAAGAGGGGATCGACGGCTTTCTGCATGTCGACGATCTGTCCTGGACCAAACATGTTAAAAATATATCAAGCGAGCTCCAGGTCGGTCAGGAGATCGAGGTCATGGTCATCGAGAGCGACGCCCAGGATCGCAACATACGACTCGGCGTCAAGCAGCTTTCGGAGGATCCGTGGCAGTCCTTCGCCAAGGCCTTCAAGCCCGGCTCCATCGTGGAGGGCGTCGTCTCGTCGGTCGCGGACTTCGGAGTCTTCGTCAAAGTCCAGGGCGACATCGACGGCCTCATAAAGAAGCAGGACCTTTCCGAGAACAAGGACGAGCCCTACGACGAGGCTCTCAAGCGCTTTCAGCCCGGTCAGAAAGTCACGGCGCTTGTCGTCGAACTCAATCCCGACCGCCAGAAGCTCGGGCTGTCGATACGCGACCTCGTCCGCCGCCAGCAGCGGGAGGAGATGTCGCGCTTCATGCAGGACGACAAGAGCGACGGATTTACACTCGGCGACCTTCTGAAGCAGAAGGACGGCGATAAGAAAAACGGCTGAGGTCCGGACCGCGCGGAGCGGCCCGGATCCCAGCCGCCAAGTCCAGGCGGCCGATAGAATGCTCGACGTCATCGATCCCGCGAAGTTCAAGACGCTTATCGAGATCAGCGCCTTGATCAACTCGAATTACGGAGACGCGACGTCGCTGCTCACCCAAATACTCGAATCCGCCATGAGGCTGAGCGAGGGCGAGGCATCTTCGCTCCTCATCCTCGACCGCGATATCGGCAAGCTCCGCTTCGAGATAGCGCTCGGGCCGAAGGGGAGGGACGTCAAAAAATTCCTTTTAAGCCCCGGCGAAGGCATCGCGGGATGGGTCGCGATGCACGGCCGCTCGCTCATCGTCAACGACACCGACACCGACTCGCGCTTTTACTCGGACATATCGAAGTCGATCGGATACCCGACATATTCGATACTCGCGGTCCCCATGAAAGTCCGAGATGAAATAGTCGGGGTCATCGAAATACTGAACAAACGCCAAAAAAAGTACTTCACTCAGGATGATCTGCGCTGGCTCGAGATATTCGCCGTACAGGCCGCATTGGCCATCGAAAACGCGCGCTACCTCGAACGGGCCTGCGACGAGATCCACTTTCTCCGAGATCAGGTTCAGGCGGACAAGGGCTGGCACCACCTCGTCGCCCAATCCCCCCTCATCCTCGAAAAACTCGATCTTATCGAGCGGGTCGCGAAGACCGATTCTTCGGTTCTCATACTCGGGGAGTCGGGGGTCGGCAAGGAGCTCTTCGCCGAGCAGGTGCATCTGCGCTCTTCCCGCGCGTCGAAGAACTTCGTCCGCGTCAACTGCGCGGCGCTTCCCGAAGGGCTTCTCGAGAGCGAGCTCTTCGGTCATGTCAAGGGCGCCTTCACCGACGCGGTCCAGGACCGGAAGGGGAGATTCGAGCTTGCCGACGGCGGCACTATTTTCCTCGACGAAGTGGGGGACCTGCCGCTGAAGTTGCAGGCGAAGCTCCTCCGCGTCCTCCAACAACGAACCTTCGAGCGGGTCGGCTCCAGCGACCCGGTGAGCGTCGATGTCCGCATCGTCGCGGCGACGAACCGCGATATCGAATCGCTCGTCGAAAAAGGCGAGTTCCGATCGGATCTCTATTACCGCCTCAATGTCCTCCCCCTCCATATCCCCCCGCTCAGGCAGCGTAAGGAGGACATCCCGGTTCTTGCAGAGTTTTTTTTGAAACGACTGTCCCGCGAGACGAACAAGCGCTTCTCCGGTTTCACCGAGGCCGCGATGGAACTGATGCTTTCGTACTCCTGGCCCGGAAACGTCCGCGAACTCGAAAACGCGGTGGAGCGGGCGGTCGTCATCGCTAAAGAATCGAGGATAGGCGCGCGCGATCTCCTCCTCGGCCCGGGGGCGGTGGACACCGATGAGTACAAAGGAAAGAGTCTGAAGGAGGCGCTTTCCATTTTCAAGCGCCACTTCATCCGCAAGGCCCTCGAAGACAACAAATGGAATCAGACCGAGACCGCGAAAGTCCTCGATATTCAGCGGACATATCTCTCGCGTCTTTTAAAAGAACTCGAGATAACGAATCCCAAGGAGTGAGGCAATATGGATGTGAGCAGCAGGAACAAGCAGGCAGGAAAAGCAGAAGAAAAAAAGAGCTTGTATACCAGTTTTTCGGATTTCTTACGCAAATACCGCGTGGTGATAATCGCTGTTTTCTCCGCGATCGTCATCGCCGTCATAGGCCTCGCCGTCATCGACGCAGTGCGGGAAGGGGCTGCGACCGCGTCCTCAGCCCGCGTCGAGAAACTGCTTGAAGACTATTCGTCGTATCAGGGCGAAACCGACAGCGCAAAAAAAGCCGAGCTCGAAAAATCGATTCTCGCCTCGGTCGAAGAGATCGCAAAAAAATGGCCCCGGCTCTTCGCGGGCCAGCGCGCGCGAACCGTAGCCGCACGTGTGTACGAATCGAAGAGCGATTGGGCCTCGGCCGAGCGCGAATGGATCGCAGCCGCAGACGCTCTTCCAAGCTCCTATATGGCACCACTGGCGCTCCAGAACGCAGCCGCCGCTGCGGAGGAGCAGGACGCCGACTCCAGGGCTATCGACTACTATAAGCGTCTCATCGCGAACTACGATTCCGCCGCCATAGGTATTGTTCATGCGTACTTTGCGCTCGGCCGTCTCTACGAGAACAGCCGCGACTACGCTTCGGCGGTCGAAAACTACAAGAAGATTGTCTCGACATGGCCCGATGACGATTGGACAAAGCTCGCCACGGATCGTATAATCGCACTCAAATCGAGGGGCCTCGCACAATAAGCATCGGCGTTGATTGATCGGCGCGGCTGCGTGTTCAAGGAGGTGTAGGCCATGGCGAAGAGGCGTCCAAAACTCTTCGAGACTAAGGTCTTCGGCTTCGTCATCGCAGCGGCGGTCGCCGCTGCGGTATTGCTGGTCGAATTCGCCACGCCGATCATTGAGACGATCGAGAATAAAGTCGTCGACGAGCATTTCCGGCTCAAGATAAACCAGCGCGGGACCGCTGTGCAGGAAGGTTCGATATACTCAGAGCAGAACCTTCAAATATCGCCCGACATTCTCATTATCGGGATCGATTTCACGTCGCTGACGAAATACGGTAAGTGGCCCTTCCCACGAACGCGGCACGCGGATCTCGTCAATGCATTTTCGCGGATCAAGGATCAAAACAACCGAGAAAACGCCCTGCTCCTCGATATACTTTTCCCGGATCCCGATCAGGATCCCGCGGTCGACGCTGTTCTTTCCAAGGCGATCGCGGATTCCGGGAGGGTTTTTCTGGAAACCGAGCTTAAAACCGAGCCTAACGAGACTTCGACGGCGGAGAATTTCGCCGAACGGACGCGCATCATTAACAAGAGGCTCGGTACTATCAGGAACATCAAGGGCGATTGGCGCGACATGATCGGCTTTATGAGCGTCGAACCTCCGCTCGAGGCGTACGCCGAGGCGATAGCCGGCTATGGACATGCGAATTTCATTCCGGATTCGGACACTGTTTTCCGGCGCCAGCCTCTCGTCGCTAAAGTCAGCGAAATAGTCGAGGTACTCAGGCTCGATGCGCTTTCGCCCGGATACTCGGTCGATTCTTCTTCGTTCGAGCATCTCGTCTGGATGGATAAAAAGGGGAGCTTCCACGAAATCGAAACGCCTTTGACGGCTTCTTCGCTCGCCGCGCTCAAGCGGAACATGGAGCGAGACGCACCGCTCAAGGTCGAGGCGGGGGAGGGCGGCGGGGAGGACGAACAGTACTACATCGTACGGAAGTTCAAAGACTTTTTCGTCCCCGCGATAACACTGTCGCTCGCGGCCAATTACTTCGGGAAAAGCCTCGACGATATCGAGGTAGTTCTCGGCAAGTATATACGTATTCCTTCGCCGACGATGATCGATCCCGAAACCGGCGGCCGCGTCCCCTATGCTATACAAACTTCGCCTGACATCTTCGATGCAGACGGGAACCTCGTCGCCGAAGGATCATGGAAGATCATTGATAAAATAGATATTCCAATCGATAAAAACGGCTGCATGCTCGTCAATTTCATGGGCAGGCCCTCGAGCGATTCGGCGGGCGGCATCCAGACTTTCCCGATACGTTCTTATTCGGCCTACGCCGACCGCGTCCCGCCGGAGGATACCGCTTCGTGGCCGAGGACCAAGGCGGTGGAAAACAAAATTCTTATGGTCGGAGCCTTCTCGAGCGGAATGGCAGCCGATCAAAAGACGACGCCCGTCGGCCTTATGTTCGGCATCGAGGTGCACGCCAACGCCCTGAACACCATCCTCATGGACAACTTCTTGCGGCCTGTCCCTAAGTGGCTCGACGCGCTCATTCTCGTCGCATTGGTGTTCATCGTCGCACTGATGAGCTCGCGTTTGTCGACGCCGATTTCCTTCGTCGCCACCCTGGTTTTTCTCGCAGCCTCGTTCTTCGGCGCCGACATGCTCTTCGATTATAAGGCGACGCTGGTCACCTACAGCGCTCCGGCGCTCGGCATGATGTTCACCTTTCTTTCGATCGTCGTCTACCGGGCCATGACCGAGGAACGTGAGAAGAAATTTATCCGAGAGACCTTCGGCAAATATGTCAGCCCCGACGTCGTCGCCGAGCTTATCGAGGATCCGCCCGAACTCGGCGGCGTCGACAAAGAATTGACCGTCATGTTCTCGGACATCCGGGGATTCACATCCCTGTCCGAGCGCATGACGCCGCAGGAGCTCATCAACCATCTCAACGTGTATCTCACCGCCATGACCGACATCCTCTTCGAGTACGGCGGAACCTTGGACAAGTACATCGGCGACGCCATCATGGCCTTCTGGGGCGCGCCGCTCAGGCAGGACGACCACGCCGAGCGCGCCTGCAAATGCGCCCTCAGGCAGATAGAGAGGCTCGCCGAACTCAACGCCTCCTGGCCCGAGCCGCTCAGAATAAACATCGGCATCGGCATCAACACCGGCATAATGACGGTCGGCAACATGGGAAGTCCCACGAGGATGAACTACACGCTCGCCGGGGACAACGTCAATCTCGGTTCGCGGCTCGAAGGGACGAACAAGGAATACGGCACGTCGATCATCGTCTCGGAGTCCACCTACGGCGCCGTCCACGATAAATTCCTCTTCCGCGAACTCGACAATATCCGTGTAAAGGGCAAGAACAAGCCTGTCGGCATCTACGAACTGATCGACTGCCTGGAAGACATACATCCTGAGCGGCTTGCAAAGCGAAAGGGGAAGTAGGCCGAAGCGGCTTGAACCATCTATGTTCCGATCACGAGCCGGCGAGGCTTCATTCTTCTTCATCCCTGCCATGCTGCTGGCTCTCGCCTCATGCGGCATCGAGACGGTATCGATCTACGAGGCTCCCGGTTTCTCCGAAGACGGCGGCCTTTTGAAACTGACGCATGACAGCGCCAACGACTCCGATCCCTCGTTTTCCGGCTACGAGATCTATTACCGTGCTTATCAAGATTCATCAGCCGCCGACACCGACCGTACGGCGATTCAAGACTACATCGATTTGGAGACTTCAACGCCGGATTCCTGTATCACAAAACTCGAGTCGCTTAAATATAAGCGTATTCGGAATTACCAGGGGAAGGATGTCCGGCCGCTGTTCAGTCCTTCGACCGCAACATTCAACCTATACTATACGAGCGGCGATTGGTATGTCGCTGAATTTCCCTCCGGCGAACAGAGTGTGACACGGAGCATTGGATCGAGTTTCCAATCTCAGTATGAAACCGACGATGAAGATTATTCGGGCAGTGAAGGACGGACAAGCGGAGGAACCGTCCACTTCGTTGTCTTCGCCGTCGCCTATGGACTTGATGTCACATCGAGCTTCAACGAGATCTACAGTTTTCCAGCCGGAATAGGGAGCACGATAAAAATTACGTTGAGTTACTGACTACAGAAAGCTGAGTCTAGGCAGCTTCACACAGATTTTTCGCACTTATTACTTCGTATAATGTACATTCTGTCTACTCCTTTGTGTTGTTTTTATACTCATTTTGATTTCCGGGAACCGCGAAGGCCCGGTTGGTTTTAAGGTTCCCTTATTCACTCATCCGCGGTTTATGTGCTCAGTCTCTCAAAAACTTCGAAAAAGTTCGCCACCCTGCCGTCGGGATGCCGGGCAAGCGACTCGGTTTTGGTTATCTTCAGGCCGCTTTGAATCGGCCGGAAATCGCAACAAGCTTCAAGCAACTTGATGAGACCCTGTTCTTTCTTTTTCGGTACGGGAAGACGAAGCTCGCCGACGCCGTCATCCTTCATGACGACATCGGCGTCGACAACACCGCGCTCCCGTATCACGGCCCCGAGTTTTTCAAACAGAGCCGCGGCGGCATCCCCATGCCGCGGACGGATTTCATAGACGGAGCCCCATTCCAGGGCGCCGATCGTCCATTGTCGAACACCTGAGGCGACGGGGAAGATCTCGGCTCTATCCATCCGAAGCCCGACTGGAAGCCGTTTATTGAGTTCACGAATACTGTCCGCAAGCGCTATCGGCGCGTACAAGAGTATCGACGCCATCTCGGCCTTTGAATCGACCGCTATCGGCAGTGGCTGCGTTGTTTCGATTCTCGGGCTTGGATTGAAGCCCTCCGAAAACACAAGAGGGACATTCTCACTCACAAGAGATCGCGAAAGGGCGTCGACCACGCTGAGATGCTGCAGATACGAGGCCTCGTTCACTTTGCTGTATTGGACAAGCAGGCGCACACAGGGATGATTCTGGACCTCAGGCAGCGGTTTTGCACCGCCGCCGATCTCCGAGCATCGATCCGCGACACGAGTTATTCTTGATTCCGACGAACAGGCGCCGCAAAGCTGCGTGCAATTTTCTGAACATCCTGAAGTTGCTTCGCCGCGGCGCGCGTTTTCATACTCGCGTCGCAGCGCCGCTTTCGACACTCGTATCGATATATCATCCCAGGGCAGGCTTTCGCTCGGGTCGCGCTCGCGCAGCGTCTCCTGCAGAACCGGCCAATCAGCCGAATCGATGACAGCGCGCCAGAGTTCGCGGTCGAAATGCTCTTCCCAGGCGTCGAGCCGGGCGCCCCGCCTATACGCTTCATAGACAAGATCACCAACCCGCTCATCCCCTCGCGCGATGACGCCTTCGAGCTGTGATACAAAAGGCGAATGGTAGGAGAACTTGACGTTTCTCCTTCGTTTGAGCGCGGAACGAAGCGCGTTGATCGCAGCGAGGGACTCCTCTTCGCCGATTTGGCGGCACCACTGGAACGGCGTGTGAGGTTTCGGCACGAAGGTTCCAACATTCACGTTGAGCGGCATCGGAATGCGGCCGGATATGCGATCGATGAAATCGGCGATCTCCCGCGCCTCCTCGATCGGCCCGCAGGGGACCGGCAGACCGATCATGAAATAGAATTTCGCCTGCCGGAATCCGATCGATCTCGCCTCTTCCAGGATGGCGATCGTCCGATCGAGGGCGACATCTTTGTTGATCATGCGCTGCCAGGCGTCGACCGGAGTTTCTACAGCGAAGGTGAGCCCCGATTTTCTGACTTCCGCGAGCTTTGAAAGTACGGGCAGCGTGAAACTATTAACCTTGAGAGACGGCAGTTGGAAAGAAACATATCGCGACTTCCAACGCGAATTGAGCTCGTCAAGGAGTCCGCCGATGTCATCGTAATCTCCGGACGAGAGAGAGGCAAGCGTAATCTCTCTATAACCACCGTTTCGGATCAGCGTCGCGACTTCCGACGCGATCACCTCGAAGTTCTTCATTCGTTGCGGTCGGTAGAAGAAACCGGCGTGACAGAATCGACAGCCGTTCGGACAGCCGCGCATGATCTCCACGGTGCCGTGATCATGGACGGCCTTGACCGAAGGCAGCGGCTTCGAGGTATCAGCTTGTTCATATGAAAAACCGCTATAGACCGCGCGTCGGGCCTTCTTCGTCGGCTGTCCGGCGCGGGCCGGCATCCATATCGCGTCCGCCGCGCGCATCCTTTTGAGCAGATCCGAGCGCCCCGCCCCCTCCGACTTAAGCCGCGCGAGGTCGCGGCATAAGTCAACGAATTCATCCTCGGCCTCGCCTATAAACGCGGCGTCGAGAAAGTGCGCAAAGGGATGCGGATTCGAAATGGCCGGACCGCCGGCGATTACGATTGGATCGCCCTCCCCTCTTCGGTCGGCGCTGATGGGGATTCCCCCCGCGGACAGTATCGCCAGAACGCTCGTCGCGGCGAGTTCGTAGCCGAGGGAGAAACCCAGGATATCGACGTCGCCGACCGCGATACCAGTTTCAAGAGTGTACAAAGGGAGGCCGCGCTCACGGAGAAGCGCCTCGAAATCGGGGGCGGGCGCAAACACCCGTTCGACCCGCAGTTCATCGACTTCGTTCAGTCTTGAATATAGAATACGGACCGCATTGTTCGACATGCCGATCTCGTAGAGATCGGGGAACGAGAGCGCGATCGATAAGCGTTCATCACCGTTTTTTCGGATACAGCCCGCCTCGCCTCCCAGATAACGCGCCGGCCTCTCGACGTCGAGCAGACATGCGCCGATATCATCGAGTGGCCGCACATACCGCGGCGACTTCTTCACGTCCGGAATCTCCGCGCCGATATGCCGAGCAGGAGACCTATTCCAGCCATCGCCGTCCACATACACGAACCGCCGTACGACAGGAAGAAAAGGGGTATGCCGGTGACAGGCATGATTCCCATCGCCATCCCGGCGTTGACCATGAAATGAAAGAAATACATGCCCATCAAGCCGGCCGCAATGCAGGAGGCATACCCGTCCTTCGCGGTCTTGATGAGCATGGCGCATCGTCGCAGAAGAATGAAATAGAGACTGAACACAAACAATCCGCCCAAAAAACCCCATTCCTCCGCGATGATGGAGAAAATGAAATCCGTGCTCTGCTGCGGCAGATACCGGTAATGACTCTGCGTCCCTTGCAGGAAACCCTTTCCGAGAAAGCCGCCCGACCCTATCGCTGTTATCGATTGCAGGATATTCCATCCCGAGGCCCTCGGGTCGATACTGGGATCGAGGAATGCGATAAGACGCATGATCTGGTATTCTTTCAACGCCTTATTCGCGAGGAAGGCTACGCCGATCGCCCCCGCCGCAATAAGCGACACATAGGCGATCCAGTAATAATACCGCTTTTTGAACGACAGCCACCCCCAGATTGAGAGAGCGGCGACGGCGCACGATAACAAAATCAGAAGCAGATTATACGGGCTGCGGTAAAAAATGAACAAAAAGCCGGTGGAGGACTGTAGAACGTTTTTTTCCCAATGCGGCAGGATCGTCAGGACGACGGTCGACAGACACGCGGCGATGATAAAAACAATATAACGGCGTTCCAGGCCGGCCGCATAAATCGCGAATAAGAAAATCGGGAAGAAGACAAGCGCAGTCCCCAAATCCGATTGGGAGATTACAGCGACGACCGGGATTATGATAATCACGAAGGCGCCGATGAGGCGGCGGAAAGGCTTGTAGTGTTCAGAATTGGAGAGGTACTGGGAAAGATAAAGAACCGTCGCGATTTTAAGGAACTCCGACGGCTGGATTCCATAGTCGCCGAAGAGGCCGATCCACGACCGGGCGCCGTTGACCACCTTGCCGAAAAAACGCACAAAGACGACAAGAACGACGAAAAAAAGGTATATAAAAAAAGAATAATCCTTTATACGCTGATAATCGACGAGCGCGAGCGCAACGGCGATCAAAATCCCGGAGACCGCCCAAAATATCTGTTTCAAATACTCGTTCGAGACGTGAAGGCCTTCGGCGGTCAAGCCGGACGAATAAATCGAGAGAATCCCGAGAATCGTCAAAGCCAGCGAGACGACAATAATGACGAAATCCATTTCGACGAAGGTTTTTCGTAAGGAATTCATTCCATTCGTCCTTGCGGTTTCGAAACAAGGTTGCGGAATCCAAGTGCATCGATCGCCGCCTCGTAATCCTGATGAGCGAATATCCCCTGAAAAATGATGTTAGACGCATAGGGCGCCCACCATTCCCAAGGATTCGAAGCCTCGACCATCACAACGACGACGACGACGTCCTGAGGATTCTCAGCCTTATACGGGGCGTACGCGGCGAACCATGAGTGCCAGTGGTCCTTTACTCCGACTTCCGCAGTCCCCGTCTTTCCGGCTACGGCCACCGCCTTGGTGCTGACCGGGAATCGTGCGGTGCCGTCGGTGATAACGCCTCTGAGATAGTCGCGGAGCGCGGCGAATGTCTCCTTCGATGTCCTCGAACGGATCATCTCTTCTGGAACGATGCTCTTGACCAGAGCGCCGGAGAGAGGATCGCGCACCTCCTTGAGAACGTGCGGGCGGTAGACGACTCCGTCATTCACGATCATCGCGAAGGTATTCGCCATCTGAAGCGGCGTTACGAGCAGATCACCCTGCCCCACCGCCAAGTTCATGGTATCGCCGCCGAGCCATTTTTCGTGGTACTTGCGTTCTTTCCATTGAGGAGTCGGGACGAAGCCTTCCGTTTCGCCCGGGAGATCGATACCAGTTATCTTGCCATAACCAAAATCCTTGGCATAGGCGACTATCCGCTCGATACCCAGATTATCACGGCCCACCGTCCAGTAATAGATATCACAGGACTCGGCAAGGGCGCCGGCGAGATCAAGCCGCCCGTGGCCGGTCTTCACATGGCAGTGGAAAACACGGTCGCCGTACGCCATCTCGCCTGTGCAGAGTACGGTTTTGTCGGGGGGGAAGGATTTTTCCTCGAGAATGCCCGCGGTGACGATCGCCTTGAATGTGGAGGCCGGCGGGTAGCTCGATTGTATCGCCCGATTAATGAGAGGGGACTTTGGATCACCGAGCGTACGGGCGTATGCGGAACTGTATTGAGGTCCGGTGAAGAGATTCGAATCATACCAGGGATAGGAAACCATCGCGAGTATCTCGCCGGTGGCGGGCTTCAGAACCACGACGGAACCCATCCGCTGTCCCAGAGCCTTTTCTGCAAGCCGCTGAATATCGAGATCGATCGTCAAAACGAGGTTCGACCCCATTACAGGCGGGACCACGTCCGCAAGTTTCGAAGAGATTTGTTTTCCTTTTACGTCGACGGTTTTATATTGAATTCCATCCTTCCCGCGCAGCAGGCTGTCGTACTGCTTTTCGACCCCGGCCTTGCCGATAATGTCCCCGGATTTATACCCCTGATTGTAGAGGACCTTCAGTTCGTCCTTCGTTATATCGCCCACGTAACCGAGGATATGCGAGAGCGAGCCCGATTCCACGTAATTGCGGACGGGTTTTGAATGCCAATTGACACCCGGATAATCTTCAATGCGCTCGGCGATCGCCGTTACTGTCTCATACGGGACGGCGCTTCGGATTTCTATGGGCTGGTACAGATGGTATGTCGTCGGCGGTATTTTCTTTTTGATCTCATCAACTGATATGCCGAGCCGGGCCGCAAGGCTCGAAAAAACAGCCTCCCGACGGTCGGCGGGAAGCTCCGCCGGAATAAGATCGACGGCGAAAGAATCGGTGTTGATCACAAAGGGAGAGAGGTATTTCCTATCGTAAATCTCGCCCCGCTGCGTTGAGATAATCGTGCTCTGCCGTGCGATATTCGCCGCCTTGCTGCGGTACTCGTTCAATTTGATGACCTGTAGATAAAAAAGATAACTGGCATAAACGACAAACATGACGAGGCTCAAGACCGATAATGTCTTGGCGCGCCCTACAGGCGTCTGGTTCGAATCGGATATCCGCTCCGGCAGCGAAGAGGTGCTCATTCTCGGCCGCGCTCCGCCGTCAGAAGCATCTTGAGGGGGCTCAGCAAGAGAAAAACAATAGGCGCGATGACGCCGTTGTAGGCTGTTTCTATCCACAGCGAGAGGTCGAAGATGTTGTATACATGGAGTTTTGAACCGAACACGAGGAACAATAATCCTGCAGCCAGAGCTTTGACGAGCGTGGCAAGCGAGCCGAGGACGATCGGCAGAAAGAGCTTGTCGATATAAAAGGAACCGTGAAGAAGACCGGCAAGCGATGATACCGCCGTCTTGATGAAAGCGGTAAAGCCGATAGGCGAAGCGGAGATGAAGTCCTGTGCGAGGCCGGATAAAAAGCCTGTGATGGAAGCGGGGACGGAGCCGTTTTTGTATGAAATCCATATCAGAACAAGAAGGGCGAGGTCGGGCTTGACGCCGACCACGGCTATCGCCTCGAACCAGGTCGACTGCACGAATTCGCAGACAATGACCAACAGCGTCGAAAAAAAGATGCTCCGGATCATTCCGCCCCCGCTACTCCGCCGCCGCAGAGGCTTTCGACGTCGGCCGAATCACGAAAACATACTCGATTCGCGAAAAATCGAGAATCGGATCGAGCTCAATATCGATCGATGTCTGGAATTCGGGATCTATCACCCGCCTGACCCGGCCGACGGCGACCTCGGGCGGATATATCGACTCATATCCGGTCGTGACAATCAGATCGCCGAACTGAACCTCGTTCTTCGCCCGTTTTTTCACGAATTTCATGAGCAGGGGGGAGTCGCCGGATCCCTGGCCGCCGACGAGGCCTTCGAAGCGCGATCCACCGGCGAGGCGGGCCGCCACAAAGGAGCCGGTATCGTACAGCGGAAGTATCATGCTGACGCCCTGTCCGACTTCGACGACTTTCCCGACCAGCCCCTCGATACCATCCTGAAACGCGATGACCGGCATGTTCTTCCGAATGCCGTCGCCCACACCTTTGTCGATGATGATGGTCGAGTATAAATTCTCGGGGTCTTTCGCCACGATCCGGGCCGCGATGCGCTGGTATCCCAGTTCCGCGGCCAATCCGAGCTGTTCGCGGAGTCTCGCGTTTTCCTCGCGGAGCTCGGCCATACCGCGTTCCATATTGGTATATCGGTCGAGCTTTGCCGCAAGTTCGTGGTAATTTTCGCGGAGACGCCTGAGCTCGGCGATCGACGTGATAGTATCGGTGACGAAGCCGCCGACGGCCGAAAATCCACGCTGGAAAAAACCGAGAACGGTCAGACCGACGGCGGCGGGCACGCCGTGAAGACTGCGCGTCGATACGATAAGGCACATGAGACTGGCCGCGATGAGTACCGGCGGCACCGCTCGACGGCCGCGGCGCTCAGGCCTTACCTGTTCACGCACGGTTCGTTCAGATGTTCAGACTGTCGTAGACGCTCTGCGAGCCGTCCTGACTGCGCATCGTCTCGAAATACTTCCCCGCGCCGAGCGCGACGCATTCGAGCGGACGCTCGGCTAGAATCACGGGAACGCCGGTTTCTTTGGCGACGAGCTTCGGCAGACCCTTGAGCAGCGAACCTCCGCCCGCCATGACGATCCCACGCTCGACGATATCCGCGGCGAGTTCCGGCGGCGTCTGGCCGAGCGTCTTTTTTATCTCCTCAACGATCTGCGTGATCGGCTCCTGCAAGGCCTCTCTGACTTCGACCGAATCGATCTCGAGTCGCCTCGGCAGGCCGGTGATCGCGTCGGTCCCCTTGATCTCCACTTTTTCGATGACCTTGTCCGGGCTCGCGTTGCCGATCTCCATCTTGAGCCGCTCCGCGGTCTGCTCGCCGATGATGAGGTTGTGGACATTACGGATATGCTTGATGATCGCTTCGTCGAACTCGTCTCCACCGACTCGTATCGCGTTCGTAACCACCATGCCCTTGAGCGAAATGACGGAAATCTCGGAGGTGCCGCCGCCGATATCGCAGATCATGTGTCCGGCCGGCTCTGAAATCGGAATGTCGGCGCCGATCGCGGCCGCCAGCGATTCGGGGATCACTTTGACGAAACGGGCCCCGGCCTTGTATGCCGAATCAACGACGGCGTTTTCCTCGACCTTGGTTATGCACGACGGCACACCGATCACCATTCGTGGTTTCACGAAAAACCGAGTGGAAATGACTTTTTGAATAAAGTACTTGATCATTTTCTCCGTCATGTCCGGATCGGCGATGACACCGTCCCGCAGGGGACGCTTCGCGATGATGTCCCCCGGCGTCTTCCAAAGCATCCGCTTGGCTTCGGATCCGACGGCCACGACCTTATTGGTACCGCGCTCGACGGCGACCACGGACGGTTCGTTGACGACGATCCCCTTTCCCCTGACATAAATGAGCGTATTACAGGTGCCCAAATCGATGCCGATGTCGAGGGAGAGAGAATCAAAGATATTCCGCAAAGCCATGACGAACCTCCGTGACTCGGGCCGGCGTCGATCGTCTCGACGCCGTGCTAGAGCTTTTCCGAGAGCTTTTGCCTCGACGCCGCGTGCATCGGGTCTATTGAGACGGCCTTACGCCATTCGGCCCTTGCCTTGATCGGATCGCCTTTCGACTGCCAGATCAGGCCGAGACGGTAATGAGCCTCCGCTGAATCCGGATTCTTTTCCAAAATGTACGAATACTGCGCAGACGCCCGATCGAGCTCTCCGCGGGATCGATAAATATCGCCGAGCAAAAAACGGCCGTTCTCGGCGGCCACATCGTCGCCGCCTGAAGAAATCGCTTCGAGAAGAAGAGCTTCTGCTTTTGTCGTCTCGCCGACGTCTATGCATGCCTTCGCCGCCGCCAGGAGCAAGGGCGGCGAACGATTGTCCGCTAACGCGGTCTCGAAGGCGCGGACGGCCTTTGCCTTCTCGCCGAGGCGGGAATAGGCGAGGGCCAGGTATTCGTTGCTGTCCTTCGCGCCATATCCTCCAGCTCGGGCCGATTCGATAAAGGAGACCGCCTCGTCCATATAGTAATCGCCCTTCTCATAATACGCCTTTCCGAGGACATACTGTATCTGTGGAAGAGGCATCTTCCCGCCGACGGCTATCGCCTTCCTCAGGAAAATAATGCACTCGTCGATCAACTTACGCCGCTCCTCGCCTTCAGGCAGTTCCATCCCTTCGTAATAAGAAGCCAAACCTCGAAACGTCAGGTAGAAAGCATCGAGCGGAACAGCAGCCAGCGAAGCGGCTGATTTCGACCGAACATCCCCCCACTTACGGCCGCTCCAATCCGCGAGTATCTCGCGTTTCGGCACCGGCTTCCCTTCGGCGGCCCGCACAAACGCAGTTTTGAGGCCGAACTGGTGCACCGCTATCGCGGCCATCGCGATGATCGCAAGTGATGCGAACACGATTATAAGCCGCTTCTTCCGGCGCCGAGCGACATAGCTTCCGGTGTAGGTGTTGAGTTTCCCAGAAAAAAGTCCCATACGGGCGGTGCGGCTCTACGATTACCGCGATTCCTTGTACCACATTGTCCAAGGACTCGTCAACAAATGCCGGTTATTCGCTGTCTATGCCGCCGCCTCAGTCACATGGAGAACAAAAGGAAAAAAAGGGCGAGCCTGTAAGCCGGGTTCTGTACCCTCGTGCAAGGGCCGTCGCCATCCATCTCGTATCCCGGTCCCCCGAGACATCGAGCGGCCAACCCGCGAATTTTCGAATCTCGCCGAGTATCGGCGACGAGCGCCGATACGGCGTAGAAACGAAGGGCGAGTCGCCCTTCGCTGTTCGGCCTTGCTCGCAACGTGGCTTGCCGTGCCGCGTCCGTCGCCGGACGCGCGGTGGGCTCTTACCCCGCCGTTTCACCCTCGCCGAGAACTGATCCGTGGTCCTCGGTTTGCAGTCCGCCGGCTTTCGCCGGCGAACCGCATCCTTTGAGCCTTGGAGCTCCCGGCAGTTTGCTTTCTGTTGCGCTGTCAGTCTGACAGGCCGATTCGGATCAGCAGCGGCTTTCGCCGCAGGTGATCCGTCCATCCCGCCAGCCCGGGAGTTACCCGGCGTTGCGCTCGTGTGAGCCCGGACTTTCCTCCGCCCGTGGCAGCAGGCTGCCCGGACGGCGGCGACGCGGCTCGCCCTTAATAACCATATCGACAGGCCGGGGGCCTGTCGATATGGTTATTTTAAGAGTTCCGCCTTCAGCGGAACTCCTTGCTTTCATCAGGCCGGGGGCCTGTCGATATGGTTATTCAGTCTTCGCCGTCCTCGATCGAGGATCCCTTCTCGCCATCGTCCTCGTTTTCGTCGTAGCTGTCGTCCTCGCCCTCCTCGGAATAGTCCTCGAGATCGGACAAGGAGCCTGATTCGATATCCGCAAAAATCTGTTCGGCCTGATCTTCCGTCTCTTGGTAGAAAAGAACACGCGAGCAGTATGGACAGAAAATAACACGGTTGCCTGAACGGACCTCGTTGACGAATTGAGCCGGAAGAATCATATAGCAGCCGGTGCAGACATATCCCTTTACCGGCACGATGCCGATTCCCTGCTTTGACCTGATAATGCGCTCGAACTTGAACAGTATGTCTTTATCGATCCCCTGGGAGGCCTTCTCTTCCTGATTCTTGAGCTTCTGGATTTCCGCGATCTTCGCCTCCCGTTCTGCATTGATTTTCGCGCTTTTTTCCGCGATCTCGCTTTCCTGGAGCTGGATCATGGATTCGTCGCGTCTGAGCGATTCCTCGATCTCGGACAATGTGCGTTCCTCGCGCTGGAGGTCTTTTCTGATCGTGTGTTCACGATCGGTCGCGTCCCGAATTTCCTTGTTGAGAGCCTCGTACTCGCGCTGGGTCGAGATGGCGTCCATCTGCTTCTCGGCGGCTTCGCGCGAGGCTTCGGCCTCAGCAAGTTGCTGCCTGAGGTCGCGCACCTTCGCCTCGGCTTCTTTGAACGCCTCGTTCTTTTCGGAATAAGATTTTTTTACGCGGGAAAGCAATTCGATTTGGGCGTCGAGCGACTTCGGAATTTCCTCCACGTCGCGCTCGTACTCGACGCGCTTGGTCAGGATCGCCTGATAGTCCTTGAGCCGCTCGAAAACCTCTTCCATCAGCATAGAGCACCTCTCATCGAATGATCACACACCGGTTATGGGAAGGACCGCTAGTGGTCCATATAGTCACGAAGCTTCTGACTGCGCTTGAAATGCCTGAGCTTTTTCAAGGCCTTGGCTTCGATCTGCCGTATTCGTTCGCGGGTCACATTGAAATAGAGACCTACTTCTTCGAGGGTCAACGAATAGCCGTCGTCGAGCCCGAACCTCATCCGCAGGACTTCCTGCTCCCGCGGCGGCAGGGTCGAGAGCACCGCCCGGATCTGCTCCTGCAGAAGCTTGTAATCGGTCTGGACGGAAGGGTTCTCGACTTCCTTGTCCTCGATGAAATCCCCGAGGAGGGAATCCTCGTCCTCGCCGATGGGCGTCTCGAGCGAAATCGGCTCCCGGGCGACACTTTTCACGCTCTTGACCCGCGTCACGGGCCAGCCGAGCTGTTCCGCGACCTCCTCGTCGGTGGGCTCGCGTCCTAGTTTCTGCATGAGCTGGCGCGATTCGCGCACCACCTTGTTGATCTGCTCGATCATGTGGACCGGCACGCGGATGGTCCTGGCCTGGTCCGATATCGATCTGGTGATCGCCTGGCGTATCCACCAGGTGGCGTAGGTCGAGAATTTGTACCCTTTCCGGTACTCGAATTTCTCCACGGCCTTGATGAGTCCGATATTCCCCTCGCCGACAAGGTCGAAAAAATGCAGCCCTCTGTTGGTGTATTTCTTGGCGATCGAGACGACGAGGCGGAGGTTCGCCTTGATGAGGCGGTCCTTCGCGTTTTTCATCATGATCCGTCCGCGGTTGATCTCTTTCGCCATCGAAATGATCGAGTCCGCGTCCGACTCGAACGCCGTTTCGAGTTCGCGCATCTTTTTCTCGGTGACTTGAATCTGTCGGATCTTTTCTTTGATTTCATCCGAAGACAGACCGAGTTCCTCCTCGATCTTCTCGCGCTTTTCCTTCACCGTCAGATTGCGGCCGAGTGCACGAAGCTCCTTCGTGCTCGAGATGCGGAGTATCCGCTCGATACGCTCCTGTTCTTTATAATACTTGCGGATTTTCCGCGCCGATGCGATGAATTTCTCCGAGAAGCTGTTGATCTCCTCGGGATGGATTTCCGCCTCTTTGAGACGCTCGAGAAGGGACTCGCGCTCCTTGGCGAGTTCGCTGTCCTCGAAGATATTGCCGCCGCGGGCGAGAATCCGCCGTTTGTGCTCGACATACTCCTTTAGATCCGCCAGACAGTCTCGAATGACATCGCGATAGAACTGATTGAGCCGGCGGCGCTCGGCGATCTTCTCGGTGTTCTCCTTGCGCTGAAGCGAGGCGTCTTTCGCCTCCCGCCGCGTCGCCTTGACGGCGATCTGATGGAACTCGGGGATGAGGACGCCCGACTGCTTTATGATCCCCTTGATGATGTTTTCGCCCTCCTCCATGGACTTGGAGAGCTCGACCTCCTGCTCGGCCGTCAGCAGGTTTTCCTTGCCGATCTCCCGCAGGTATATGCGGATCGGATCATCGACGGAAGTTTCCTTGTCGTTGTAGACGAGGCGCTTTTTATCCGTCTCTTCTTTGACCGCGACCTCATCCTCGAGCTGAATATCCTCTTCCTCGAGTTGGATATTATTCGCCTCGAGAAGGGCGAGAATCCCGTCAATCTTGTCTGAATTGAGCAGGTGCTCGGGAAGAAAGTCCGAGAGCTCGTCAAAACTGATCGTTTTCTTTGTGCGGCCGTATTCGAGGAGCTTGGCGATCGCGGGGTCCAGCTCAAGGTCGTTATTCGCGCTCACCCTTTATTGCCTCCCATTCGGCGTCCAATCGCTTTTTTTCGGCAAGCAAGTCCATAAGTCCGCCGCCCCCGCCGGTCTCCGCATCGGCGATCTTCGCGAGAAGACGCTCGCGCTTCCGCTCGATGCTTCTTCGCTTTATCGCGGCGACGCCGTCCGATATGAGCTTGTCCGTGTTGATCGAGAGCTCGCCCGAGACTGAGGCCTCACGTACAAAACGCACCGTCGATTCATCCTCGACCCTCGCCAGCACAGATTCGACACGCATATCCTCGGTTCTAAAACATTCTTCCAGGGCGATGTACAAGTCCCGAGCACGGAAATCATCGAGGTCATCGGCTGCAATGGCGTTGCGAAGAGATTCGAAGCGTTCTGCATTGAGAACGACGGCCGCCATGAGAAGGAGATCGATCGTCCGCGCGGCGCTCTGGACGCCTTCGTATCGGCGGGCATCTCCAGCCGAGGAGAAGTCATGTCGATACGGACCTCCGCGCTTCGCGGCCTCGTAGTCCCTTCGCAGTGAATTGGGATTTGCCCCAAGCTTCCTGGCTGCATACTCCAGGAAGTCGTACCGTTTCACCTCGGAATCCAATGCGTCCGCGTAGGGAAACAAATACGCGGCCGCCTTCGCTTTACCTTCCACCGTCCCGGTTTCGAAAATATCTTGAACCCGCCGTACGAGAAAATCGCCTCCATTTATAGCCAAATCGCGGGTCTTTTGCAATGTCCCTATTCCTTCTTTTTCAAGAATTTCCGATGCATCCTTGCCTCCCGGAAGCGTCGCGACCAAGACTTCGAGACCGGCCTGAGAGGCAACCGCGCAGGCTCGTTCGGCGGCTCTCAAACCCGCCTCGTCCGCATCAAAACAGAGATACACACGATCCGCCCAGCGTTTGAGCAGTCGAGCCTGACTTCCGGTAAAGGCGGTCCCCAGGGGGGCGACCGCCGCGCGGACTCCGGCGCTGTGAAACGACAGCGCATCCATATATCCTTCACAGATAAGGGCATATCCTTCCTTCTTTATAAACGGCAGGGCCTTGTCGAGCGCAAAAAGACTGTCGTGCTTATGAAACAACAGTGTATCCGGGCTGTTGATGTATTTCGGTCCATCCCCATGGAGAAGCCTGCCGCCGAAGGCAATCACCCTCCCTTTACTATCGGCAATCGGGAACATCAATCTATCGACAAAAATCGGGTAATCGCGGGATTGCCCTCCGAATAATCCGGATTGCGCCAAAAAAGCGGCAGAATATCCTTTTGAGAGCAGGAATTGGTGCATCCATTGACGGTTTTCGGGGCTGTAGCCGAGCCTGAATTCTTCGACGATGTCATCAGGCAGTCCCCGTTGTCTCAGGCGTTCCCGAGCTTCCCGCCCCGAAGGATGCCGGGTCAGAAACCAATGGAATGTGCCGCACAGGCGTTCATACAGCTCGAAGAGGGATCTACGCTCCATCTCGGACTCTGTGGGCGCCTCTTCGTGTTCCAAGGGTATTCCGGCTTTGGCGGCGAGAACTTCCATCGCCTCGGGGAAACTGAGTTTCTCCAGATCCATCAGGAATTGAACCGCCGAACCTCCCTTATGACATCCGAAACAATAAAACAGGCCTTTATCCGCATCGACACTGAACGAGGGGGTTTTTTCGGCATGGAAGGGGCAGAGGCCGATCCAGCGGCTGCCTTTTTTTGTTAGTCGGACATGATCGCCGATGACCGAAACGATATCTGTCTTGTCCAGGATTTCTTGAACGAGACGATCCGGAATTCTGGCCATCAGCGCGCCGACCTCTTGACCGACAGCCTTCGAGCATCGATGTGCTCGTCGAGGGTTGCGGAAAAATGATGCCTCCCGGAGGCCTCGTCGGTCAGCCTGAAATAGAGATACGGTGTCTTCGCAGGACGGAAGGCCGCGTCGAGGGCGGTTATTCCAGGATTTGCGATCGGCCCGGGGGGGAGCCCTCGTTGGGCGTAGGTATTGTAGAGGCTGGGAATCTTCAAGTCGCGGTCGCGCAAAACCTCGGGATGCGGCTTGCCTTGAATCTCTGTCATGACATAGACGACGGTCGCGCAGGACTGAAGCGCCATGCCGATTTTAAGGCGGTTATAGAAGACACTCGCCATAAGGGGGGCCTCGTCCGGGTCTTTGTATTCGCGTTCGACTATCGAGGCGATGATCACCCGCTCGCGGAGTTCTTCCTGCGAAAGGGATCCGGCCTCGGGAAACTCGCCGATTCGGCTGAAAAACGCCGCCGCCATTGTGCGGACTAGGTTTTCGGCGGGGAAACCGGCGGAGAGGAAATATGTATCCGGAAAAAGATAGCCCTCCGCCGAATCGCCTGGTATTCCAAGTTCGGCGAGCAGCGCGCGTGAGCGGGCGGCGGCGAGAAACTCGTCCTTGTTCGTAATGCCGAGCTCCTGGACGAGTTCAGCAATCTGTCTGATGGTGAGACCTTCCGGAACGGTGAGTTTGATCATCGCCTGCCTGCCGGATTTGAGCATTTCGAGGATGTCGCGGGCTCCCATACCCGGCTCGATGCGGTAGGTCCCGGCCTGAAGATTTGAACCGCCGCCCTCGAGCCGTACGAGAAGCGTAAAGGCGGCGGCTGATTTTATATAGCCCCTCGACTCAAGATCGCGGGCGATCGCTGAGGCCGATTCTCCTTTTTGTACCGAAAAAACGCCTCCACGGCTTTCGGCCGGGGCGGTCATGTACACAAACGCCACGCCCATCGCTGCCGCACACAGGAGTACACCGGCCGAAAAAACGGCCGCGGCGCGGATATATGGACGGCCTCGTCTTTTGGGCATTTACCTATCTCCATATAAGGGAGGGTTTATGCGTGAAAGAAGTTCTTCCGGCTTTTCCATTTCCTCGATGGACAGTCGTTCGTAGAGGAAAGAGCGCAGGGCCTCGTATAGGCGCTCCGCCCCGGCCGATAGTTCTTCCTCACGCGCTCGTAAAAAAATATAGAGATCGAGGGCCTCTCGGAAACTCATCTCGGCGGCGAATCCGCCAGGAATCTGCATCTTACGCCTCACATCCCGGATCGGTCGTCGATGGATCGACGCCGTACCCGAAGATGATGATCGGTACGGCCCGTCGTTCGAGAAGACGCTCTTCGATATATGTGCGGCTCTTCAATTCTCCCACGCCTACGCCCGGGCAGGAGGCTGCCTCTTCATTCCATCTACGGCGTGATTCAAGGATTGAAGACCAAAAGGGATATGTTGAACACTGCACGGGACGATCCTCGTAGACGGTGCATCCGCCTTCGCTCCAAAAAACGCAGTCGAAGCCGGGCTTTTCTTTGAGACTCAAGGCCATACCCAGTCCGGTGTCTACTGCGATGCAATAGTCGGCGAAAAACGAGCGGTAATCAAGGCCGAGCCGTTTGAGAAGCCGCGCAAGGTCGGGCTTGGTGAGAAACACATGACCGGGCTCTCCCCGGCAGCAGGCCGAACAGCGCCGGCAGTCGAAGCGCAGCCCTTCGGCGTAGAAGACCTCGCTCATATCCTGACCCCGGCGGAATAAAAAACCCCTTCTCCATGACGAAGAAGGGGCGATGGGGAGAGAAGGATTTGAACCTTCGAAGGCATAGCCAACAGATTTACAGTCTGCCCCCTTTGACCACTCGGGAATCTCCCCGGATATCGAAGCATCTTCGATTCACCCGAGCCATCTTCCGGAATCGAACCGGAGACCTCGAGATTACAAGTCACGCGCTCTACCAACTGAGCTAAGATGGCTTCGACGATAACGGCGGGTACTATAGCTTTCGCGCTCCACGTGCGTCAAGTGCTGACGTGATGCAGAAAAACCTATCGAGCGTCATTCCAGCGGAGCATAGTAGCCGAGCTCATCCTTTCCGCTTTTCTTGAAAAGATATGCCTCGACGCTTATCGACAAATACCCCCGTCCGAAACTCGTATCGGCCTTCGATTCAAAGGAGAAGCGATATCTCCCCGAAGCGGCGGCCGCGATATCGTGAGCGAGATCGCCAAGGCCGCGCGGCCGCGACGCGGAATACACGGCGCCGCCGGTTCGTTCGGCAAGATACCGAAGTGCCGCCGAGGCCTCGGCGATGCACACCGCAAAAAAACGAATGCCATTGTTCCGCATGAGGGCGGCGAGTTCGGCCAACGTCGCCCCGGTAAAGGAGGACTCATCGACGCCGCCGGTCCCGACATAAATCACGGCGTCTCGATCCGCGGAAGGAAGAAGCGTGGTGGCAGCGAGTCGTGCGGCGAGATCGAAGCGGCCCTGCCCTTGAACAGGCTCGTGGACGACCCGAAGAGCCGCGGCCGCAGCCCCCGAACCACCCGTGGAACGAAGGGCTGGTGTCGCTCCCGCCGTTACGAGGGCCGGCGCCGCGCCGATCGTCGTCTCGATCGCCGAATAAAGATCACTGACAGCAGCCCGCAGAGACGGTGACACGGCGGAGGCTTCAGGTGAACGTTCGAGAACAACGACAGTTCTAGCTCCTCCTGTCAGGTTGCCGGTGCCGAGATACTCGAGCTTTGCGACAGGCTCGACCGTCTCTTCCGTCCGCACGACCGCCTTGCCGCCCTCGTCGACCTGAATGGCTCTCCGCACCGTCTCGCTCAGGTAAAAATTCGCCTCGCCGAGACCGATGAGGGGGAGGCCGTTGCGGTCCCGAACCCTGATGTCGACGATGACTTTCGGAAAGGTATCGGAGTAAATGCGCTCGATCTCTACATCGTACCCGGATGCGATATCCGCTATATCTGACAAAACGAGGACGGCCGAAGAATCAAAATCGCAGGCGAGCAGGTTTCCATTGCGATCGACCGCTGCCGATACAATGCGCGCCTTCCCACCCGGCGCGCGATAGACTTCGCGGAGCGCCTCGGTTTCGAGATCCAGCGATACGATCCGGTCGCTGTCTGCGACGAGTATCGCTCTCCCGCCCTCCCAGACCGAGAGTCCCTCGGGGAAATGGAGTTCGCCCTTCGCGAGCTCGCCGAGATAGTTGCCCGATGAATCGAATCGGTAGAGCACCCTCCCTATCGAATCGGCGACGAGGATCTCGCCGTTGATCGATACTATGCCCGCAGGGCTTGTAAAACCGGGGAAGCCCGTACTCTTGTCCTCTGCCCCGAAACTCAGAATGAACTTGCCGGTCGAATCGTATTTGCAAATCCGGTTGTTGCCGTAATCGGTTATGTAGAGATAGCCCTCTCCGTCTGCGGCGATATACTGTGGACCGATGAGAGCCCCCGGGCCCCGTCCTTTCACACCGAAAGAGGAAGAGCCCCCCTTGGCCTCGATACGCGTTACCCGATCGCCGTTGAACTCCGTGACAAACAAGGTTCCGTCCGGCAAAAAAGCCGCTCCGTAGGGTCGATCGTAGCCTGCAGTGCCGCCGCGCATCCGCTGCTTGATCACGCCCGTACTGTCGAAGCTGAGTAGTTCGTTGGAACCATGGGCAACGACAAAGAGGGAACCGTCGGGTCTGGGCAGAACGGCCGATGGCCGAAGAAAAAACGTCTCCCCGCCGCGCCGGCCTTCAAATCGAGCGACTTCGACATAGCGGTACGCATCCCGTGGAGCGGGAATCGCCCGAGAGGCGCCGACCAGAGCCGCCTTGGCTTTTAGGAACGGCGGACAGGTCGCGTCGGCGAGCAGATCATTCCATAAACGGAGAGCAGTTTCTTCATACCCCGTCTTGAGGTAGGCGCGTCCGAGCCAGTAGGTGAGAAGTTCCTCGCCCGGGGAATATGCGAGGGCCTTCTCGAAAAGGAGTATAGATTCGGAATACCTGCCGCGCTGGTATGCCTGGACGCCGAGCCTGAGCTGTTCGGCGGCTCCTGATGAGCGCATGACAGAGTTGAATTGAGCGAGAGATGCGCGGGGAGCGGCAAAAGCGAGGATACACACAAAAGCCGAGACGGTGAAAAACCGCCGGCCGAATGAACGCCCGCATCGTGTCATGACGGCTCCCCCTTGAAAACGACTCAATCCCCGTTCTCTACCGCCCTCACATGAGCGAGGATCTCCGGTTCAGCAGGTGCGCGCGCGAGCGCCCGTCCAAGATAGGTCCTCGCGTCCTCGATAAAACCAAGACGATAGTACGCCCATCCCAGAGAATCGAGGTAGGCTGGATTCTCTGGTTTCTTGTCCACGGCCTTGCGGCAGCAGGTCAAGGCGCGGGCCGAATCACGGCCCGCGCAGGCAAGAATGTATCCCAAACCGTTCAAAGCGTTAGGATTCTCGGGATCGAGCGCAAGAGCCTTTTCGTACAAATCAATGGCTTCATCGGGTCTGCCCTGAGCCCAGGCCGCATAGCCTTGAAACGCGAAAAGCTGCACCGACTCGACGCCCGCCTCCATCAGCTTGCGCACTTCGTACTCGGCGAGACGGAATCTGCCGGTCATCGCATAGACATAGGCCAGCGCCATACGGCACTGGCGCCCGCGTTCCGTGTCAGGCTCGCCGGTCACCACTTGTTCGAGGTAGAGCAGGGCCTCGTCCCATTCACCTTCGCGGGTACGTTCGAGACCGATCAGGTACGCCTCCCGCAAACGCGACTCGTCGTCCATACGCTATCCGATCCTTTGCACACCTGCCGGCTCGGCGGAAAATCCCGCGGGATAGTCCGCCGGCGCCTGCGGGTGCACCATGACCGCGCTGACCGATACGAGGCCCGTACGAAGGGCGCGGTAATCGCTTCCCGGCTCTTCGGATGTTTCTATCGATCCATCCGTCAGGAAGCAGTACCTGATTCCATCCGGGGCATCGAAACAGCGCAGGCGGTCCCGATACCGCCTGCGCGAAGGAAAGGTCCAGGCCCAGTCGAGATCGCTTTCCGCGGAGCTCGGCGCGTTGATGTTTATGAAAACATCCTGCCGGCACAGTGGGGCGAGATCTTCGAGGTGCCGCGCGACGAAGGCCGCGGCTGCCTCGTATCGAAGCGGCTCTTCAAACGAGGCGCAGGAGACCGCGATGCCCGGGATGCCGCTGATCACCGCCTGCCGCGCCGCGCCGCAGGTCCCGGAGTAGACGATATCGGTTCCGATGTTCGGACCGCGATTGATGCCGGATACCACGACTTCGGGATCGAAATCGATCGCGCCCAGCCGCGCGAGAATAACGCAATCCGAAGGTGTTCCCGAGCAGGTGTATCTCCCTTCCTCCACCATGCGGATCCTGCCAGGACTGCAAAGCGTCATCGCGTGGGAAACACCCGATCGCTCGCGGTCGGGCGCAAGAACACGGACATCGTGCATCTGGGACAAGGCCGCGGCGAGCGCCGCGAGTCCCTCGGCTCCGAAACCGTCGTCGTTGGTTATCAGTATCCTCATCGAGTCTATCCGTCCGGCGGACTGCGACGCGGGCGAATCGTCGGATCAACCGACGACGCGGAGTCCTCCGGCGATCCGTGTCTCGTGGACCGAGGGCCGAAAACCGAATATCCGCTCGTAGTCTTCGAGGCGTTTACGGTATTCCACCAGCGCAGCGCTTTCCATCACCGTCGCAGTGCATCCGCCGAAGCCCTTGCCGGTCAGGCGCGAGCACAGCACTCCTTCGATCTCCACCGCCCGCTTTGCGAGCCAGTCGATCTCGGGGCATGACACTTCGTAAAGATTCCGCAACGAAGCATGCGATTTATTGATAGCCTTTCCGAAAGCCGCGGCGTCCTGCCGCACCAAAGCATCTTCCGCTTCGATGACGCGGGCGTTTTCTTCAACGACATGGAGGCAGCGCCTCCGGACGCTTTCCGGCAGCACCCCCATGAGTTCGTCCACTTCTTCCGGCCCGAAGTCCCTAAGCGTTTTCGAAGTTCCTTTGGCGAGTGCGGCGAGACATTTCCCGCAATCCTCGGTCCGCTGTTTCAGCTCGGCGTCCACATTCATCCGAGGCACCTTGGAGTCGGTCAGCACGACGATATATGAGCCGTCGAGAAAGGGGACGGCGCGGCGGCGCCCTGAACGAAGATCGATGATGGATACGGTGTCCCCGGCGGGCGCCGCCGCAGTGAGGTAATCATAGCAGGGGACGGGACGGTCGAGGAATTCGGATTCGGCCCGCCGCGCGAGCTCTGCGAGCTCTTCGCCGCGCTTGCTCAAACCGAACAGCTCCTTGAACGCTAAGGCGGACGCGAGAGCGAGGGCGGTCGACGAAGCGAGGCCGAGCCCCACCGGAATATCGCCGGATATCGTCATATTGGCCCCGCGGGCGGGCAGTCCTTCCCGGACGAGCAGATCGAGAACGGCTTTCGGGTAGTTCGCCCAACGATCCTCGCGTTTGAACTTGAGATTGCCGATACTGGTCCGTTTTCGTTCTCCGAGATCCGCGGCGAAGAACCTCAGCGAAGCGTCGCGCCTGAGCGATATCGCGACCTGCACCTCGAAGGACAAGGCCGCCGCCAGAACAAGCCCGTCGAAGGACTCTGCCTGCTCACCAAGGAATTTGACCACCGCCGGAGCGGCCGCGACGATGTCCGGCGCGGTATCGTACTCCGCCCGGTGTAACGCTGCGATATCCTTCATTAATACCCCATCGAGAGTGCCGCTGCCCCGCGGCGCTCGGGTAATCCGAGGAGCTCGACGGCTTTGCATCGCATCATACAACGGAACGAACTCTCATTCAATAAAAATGCACCATACCGACAAGCACTTTTGACATTTCATGTATCTCGCTGTAAAATGGACACATGCAGAGGTCACCCATCGCGGCGTTGGCACTTGCGACGGCTTTTCTGGCCTCGGCGTGCGCGGGCTGTCCTCATAAGGCGCCCGAACCCGAGGCTCAGAGCGCAGCCTCGCCATCACAGTCCCAGGCAACGAACCACGACTCTCAAACGCCGTCACGCTCCGAGCCCTTGTTTGACCCGTCCTCGATATCTGCAGAGGTGAAGACCGCGACCATGACGGATATCGCCGCATACGTGGAACAACTCAACGCGATTATACGGGCGAAGGACTTCGACGCATGGAAGGCCCGACTTACGGATGAGTATATTCGACATTTTTCCGATCCCGAGGTGCTGGGCGGCCCGTCGAAGACCCTGGGCAGGAAGCTGGCCGATCTGCGGGACTATTTTCTTTATGTAGTGTATCCTTCCCGGCAGTATGACCGGGTGGACGATATAGAATTCCTCAGTGAAACCCAGGTAACCGCATATACGGTCAATCCCAAGGGAGAGCGGCTCGTGCTCTATTCCCTCGAGAAGATCGACGGCACATGGAAAATCGGAATGGGGAGGCAGTAATGAGAATAATCATCCGCACAGCCCTTGCGACGCTGCTCGCTTGTATCGCTGTCTTCGGCCTCGGTGCGCAGAGCACGACAAAGGCCGATACATCCAAGGGCGGTGAAAAAACCGTCGAGGAAGCATATCTCCAGGCTTCTATAGAAACTATGATCATCAAAGAGCAGGCTGCGGCGGACAGCAAAGAGATGAAACTCGTCGCCCTGCAGTACGCGCGTCAGGCCCTCGACGCCGGCCGAAAAAACGAGGAGATGCGCGCCGCCCTCGAGTATCTCGCCCTTGAATCGACGATGATCCAGGTCAGAACGGGAGGAGTCGGACGACCGACCAACAACTATCCGGACGTACGCGCCAAGGCCTGCGACTACCTCGGCGAGTTCCCCACCGCTTCGAGCAAAGACGCCTTGGTGAAGGTCGCGTTGAGCGACAACGAGCCCATGGTCCTCTCGGCGGCGATGCGCTCTCTCGGCAAAATAGGGATGAATGAAAACGACGAGGTCACCCAGGTCATCGCCTTTATCGTCAATCGTTTCGATATCCTGGCGCCTGACAACAGCCTGGCATTCGAAGCCCTCGTCGCCCTGGGGAGGATCGCCGAGAAGAACAACGGCATCAAGGATCCCGCGGCCATCCGGGCGATCATCAGGATACAAAGCGGCAATTACATCACGCCGGTAAAGAAGATGGCGGAGCAGACAATGGATAAACTCCGCCAGTATCAGGCGGAATCGAACGCGAAAAAGTAGAGAGGCAGGATCACCGGCGACGCCGAGCCGTCGGCTCGCGGGCAGGCGGCTTGCGAGCCGAGGGCTCGGCCTTTTTGTCTGTGCATTCCACAGTGCTCGATAGGAGGTCGTCATGAAAAGCTTCGCCGTCTTTGCCCTTCTCGCTTTCGGTTTTTGCCTGTACGGAGCGGCGGAAGATCTCGAAACTCTGCGGAAGGCGGCGGAAGCCGCGGTAAAGGCGGCCGAAGCCGCGCCGAAAGACTACACAACGAATTGGAAGGCCGCCATGGCCTGTCGAAAATACGGCGAAGAGCTTGTCGAGCAAGAAGCATCCGGATGGAAAGACTCAGCAAAGAAAACCGCCAAGGAAGGCATGAAGTACGGCGAAATCGCACAAAAGCTGAACCCGACGGGAATCGAAGGCTGGTATTGGTACGGGCTCTGCGTGGGGACCTATTCCGACTGCGTCAGCATCTTGACGGCGCTGGGCGAAGGACTCAAAGGAAAAACCCAAAAATCCTTCGAAACCTCGTATAATCTCGATAAAACCTATGACAACGGCGGTCCCATACTTTCGCTGGGCCGCTTCTGGCACGTTCTGCCCGGTATCGCGGGCAAAGACCTCAAAAAAGCCGAGTCTTTGTACAACGAATACATCAGCCTCTTCGGATCAAAGCCCGACGCCAACAAGGACGCCTGGTATTTCCGCGGCGAGTTATATA
>CAZINN010000019.1:0-47986 GCA_964540615.1 uncultured Treponemataceae bacterium
GCGTCCCTCACCCAGGCACTCTTCGAGTGCCTCCACCCTTACCTCGCGGTTTTTCTCCTAATCATACGAAAAACCGCGTCCCTCACCCAGGCACTCTTCGAGTGCCTCCACCCTTACCTCGCGGTTTTTCCCTGACCACGCTGAAAACCGCCCTACCTTCCGCCATGTATAGAACCGGCAGTCTTCCGTTTTTCGATAAACGAAAGACTGCCGTCATCATATGCTGAACTGACAGACTCAAAGTCTGTCATCAGCCGGTCTGCACTTGAAGCCGCGCGGGCGATCCGTCATTGTCAGTAACTATCGCGACGGACCGGGGTGCGGCACGACCGCTCTGCGGCCTACCTAAGAATGTATCGAGTACAGCCCTCGATGTCAACGCGCAAGAACAGCCCGAAGTTCGGAGACATCCGGGCCGATGGTGTAGTCCGGGTCAAGCGCATCGGAGTCTCGCGCCCCTGCAGGCCCAAGATTCTTGCTGATTCTCCTCCGTCGAGCGCCATGACCGTCCAGGATGAAAATTTTCGCATGCCCTCGGAGCCCGCTGCGAAGATGCTGTTCCGCGGCCGCATACGCCGCCGCGGTATCCATATCGACCGCGGCTGCGGAATCTGTATCGTTCTCGCCCCGCGCACCCCCGGCGACATTTCCGCTCCTGATATCGTGGAACACGACCAGGGATTTGAGAAGGCCCGGCCGTTCTTCTTCCAGTCGAGCGATGAATCTACGGCTTTCGAGATCGAAACGCGCCATCGGAGTCGAGACATCCTTCCCGATGAGCGCGGGCATTACAATGCCGGTCAGCGGCACACCGAGCCTCCAGGCCCAAATGCAGGCGGCGAGCCCGAGACCGTCGCTGGCACGCAGGGCGAAGTAGAATTCGCCGGCTGCTTCTGTTCTGAAGGCCGCGAATACCGCGGCGAACACGAGGATACGCGCCGCGAAGCGGGCGGGGTTCGCCGGACCCGCGACGGTGACCGCCTTCCCCTCTATTTCAGCGCCTGCAATCGATCGCAAAAGGCGTGCGACCTCGCCGCTGCCGCCTCGAACGGCGGCGATCCTCACGAATCCGCCTTTGCGCGCGAGCAGATCGGACCTGATGCCGACCGCATGAGAGTTTTCTGGATAGAGAAGGACGACATCGAGTCCTTCCACGCCGGCCGCCGCTTCTGCGAGGGTCGGCCCCTCCGCTTCTGATCCGTCGGCGAGGAGAATCCGCGGACCCCGTTTCTTTACAAGCGGCGCGAGGATGCCGGCGAGCATGAGGGCGCCTGGATCGGCCGGACCTCGCGTCGCGTCGGCAAAATCGATGATGGGCACATCAGCGCTCAGCGTCGAAGCGAGAGGGCTGCCCGAAAAGGCCGCCTGAGCGAGGCGAATCGAGAGCATCGGATCGATCTCGCCTGGAAAAAGCGCGACGAGAGCCGATGCGGCGAAATCCGTATACGATGAATAAGGGGCATAGATGGTCGGTCTCAGGTCGTCCTCTCCGGACGGGAAAAACAAATCCCCGCGTTCAGGGGGACAGCCGAGGGCGGACGCCTCGATGAGTCCGAAGTCATTGCCGGCATCGTCGATAAACCGCATACAGAGGAGAGTCTACACGCGCTCCTTTCATCGCGGCAAGCGTCAAGGCTGCCGGTACAGCCGCAATTGACGGCTTAAGCAGGGGGAAGCTATGCTCGCGATCATGAAAATTTGGATAAAATACCTGATCGGGAGCCTTGTCGGCGCGATACTCGCCTTCGCTGTTCCGATCGAGGACGCATGGCTTCGAAGCGCGCTCGCCTTTGTTTTCGAGCTCTCGATCCGGATCGGTCGATACGCCCTCCTGCCGCTCGTCCTGTTCTCGGTTCCGATCGCGGTGTTCCA
Source organism: uncultured Treponemataceae bacterium (assembly GCA_964540615.1). Classification (GTDB taxonomy): domain Bacteria; phylum Spirochaetota; class Spirochaetia; order Treponematales; family Rectinemataceae; genus CAZXXZ01. Next base: position 1,873 of record CAZINN010000019.1, read on the forward strand.
ACAAAACGAAGACAAGGAATTCTGGAAAAATCTCGGGCGCAGTCTTCTTCTTCTTCTCGCTTCGGTGGCCGCGCTCAGTCTCGTCGGCGTGATCGTGGCCGCCACGGTGCAACCCTCCCGGATACCGCTCGTCGCGGATGCATCCTCCGCTTCGAGATCGACAGGCCTCAAGGAACTGCTCCTCGCGGTCTTCCCCGAGAGCCCGTTCGCAGCGCTTCTTTCCGGCAAGTTCCTTCTGCCGACTGTGGTGCTCGCGATCCTCGTCGGGCTCGCCTTTTCCCACGACCGCGCGGCGACAAAACCCGCCGTTTTGGTCTTCGATTCTCTGTCGAGGATATGCTATCAGATCAATGCCGCCATCGCCGAGTTTCTCGGCATACTGCTCATCGCATCGAGCGCGCGCTGTGTCCTGGAGTTCAGGGCCTCGGCCAAAATCGATGTCTACGGGCCTTTGCTGCTGACGATCGGCATCGAAGTCCTCGTTGTCGCTTTCGCCGTCATTCCTGCGATCCTGTGGTTCTTCGGCGGTCGGAAAGGTCCCTACAAGGTCATCTATGCACTTCTCGGCCCCGCTATCGCCGCCTTCGCCTCGGGCGATTTGTATTTCGCGCTCGGGCCTCTCACCAGACAGGTCAAGGAGAATCTCGCCGTGCGGCGGCGATATAACGCCATCGATATCCCTATGGCCGCGATCTTCGGAAGGGCGGGTACCGCCCTCGTCACCTCGACCGCGTTTATCGTCGTGCTCTCATCGTATTCGGGACTGGGCGTCTCGCCCTCGCGGCTTGTATGGATCATGGCGGTCGCGCCCTTCGCCGTCCTGTTCACCGCCTCTTCACCGGACCGCGGCGCGATAGCCGCGCTGATGGCGCTCTGTTCGCTCTACGGCAAAGGCTTCGAAAACGGCTTCCTGATCGCGGCGCCCATGGCCCTGCCGCTCATGGCCGCCGGTGCTTTCCTGGACGCGCTGTGGGCCGGTTGTGCTTCGACCCTGCTCGCCGGCAGAACCGAGGAGAATCGAGGCCGACTTGACGCCTCATCTGCGCGATCGTAGAATGGTCGATATGGACTTAAAAAGCATCCTCGGCCCCGACTCGGTAGCGCTCCATCTTAAGGGAACCACCAAGGAAGAGCTGATAGACGAGCTTTTGAAGGTGGCCGAAAAGTCGGGCAAGATAAGCGACATTACGGCCGCCAGAAAGGCTGTGCTCGAGCGCGAACGGCGCATGAGCACAGGAATGAAACACGGCATCGCGATCCCCCACGGAAAAACCGAAGCAGTCAAGGATCTTGTCGCCTGCATCGGAATTTCCGACGCGGCCGTCGACTTCGATGCGCTGGACCGTCAGCCCTGCCGCATTTTCATCATGACGCTGTCGCCCGCCGACAAGACGGGGCCGCATCTGCAGTTCCTCGCCGAAGTCAGCCTGCTCTTCAGAAGCGAAGAAAAGCGTACCGCCATTCTCGCCGCATCGACCGCCGACGAAGTTTTGAAAGTCTTGGCGGAGTAAGCTCTTTTTCCGCGTATACACAAAGGCCGCCTGCGGACCTGGGAAAGTCTGCAGACGGCCCTTTGTTTCAGTCCAGGCCGATGACAGGCATCACTGTTCAATGAGCCTGTCCGGCCAGCCCTACTCGAGAATCGCGAGGATATCCTGGGCCTTGACGATGAGGTGGTCGACCCCGTCGATCTTGATCTGGGTGCCGGCGTATTTGTCGTACATCACCTTCTGCCCCTCAGACACAGGAAGCGGCTCGAGGACGCCTTTATCGTTTTTCGAACCGGCGCCCACGGCAACGACAATACCGGTCTGGGTCTTCTCCTGCGCGGTCTGGGGGATGATAATCCCGCCGGCCGTCTTGGTCTCGCTCTCCTGGATCTTGATGAGAACGCGATCACCGATGGGCTTCACCTTCATAGTGGAATCCTCCTGAGATGTTGATCATTAGGGTATTTAGTCGGAGAAAATATACGTAATCCGGCGGGCAGGGTCAAGGCGGAGCACTGAGGATAGCCTTCGGCGGAATGTGGAATAGCCAATCGCTCCCAAAATGTTTACATTTAGTGCAGGCGACTCGAAATTCGGAGGAAAGCATGGCGGCGAAAAATCAGGGGTGGAAAGGCAAGAAAACGCCCACACGAGGGAATCCCAACAGCAAAAAGACCATCCAGCCGCCGACCTTCAATGGCTTTCAGTGGAAATTCTCCCTCGGCTATATAGTCGCCATGGTCATCCTCGTCGCGCTCTTCAACGCACTCATCGCCAAAAGCGACAACACCGTTGTTCCCTACAGCACCTTTAAAGAAAAAATCAAATCGGGAGAAATCACACGAGTCGAAATCGATCAGAATTACTATATAGGCTATGTTATGGCGACCGAGGGCAAAGAACGTGCTGATACGACCCGATCCGCCCCGCCCAGGATACGAACCGTCTATAAAGCCGTACCTGTCTATGAAGAAGATTTCACGAAACTGCTCGACGAGAAAGGTGTCGTCTATGCCGCAGTTTCGCAGGAAAGCAGTGCGATCTTTTCATTCCTGCTGAGTTGGATACTGCCGATCGGATTCATGATCATCATCTGGCGCGTGCTCTTCAAGCGTCTGGGCAATCCCGGCGGAAACGTTCTGGCTTTCGGCCAAAACAAGGCGACGATCGTGGCCGAGGGCGATGTGAAGACCCGCTTTTCCGATGTCGCGGGCGTCGATGAGGCCAAGGAAGAGCTGGTCGAGGTGGTCGATTTCCTCAAAAGTCCCAAGAAGTACACCGATATCGGAGGCAAAATACCTAAAGGCGTACTTTTGGTCGGCCCTCCGGGGACAGGGAAAACCCTCCTTGCGAGGGCTGTAGCCGGCGAGGCCGAAGTTCCCTTCTTTCGGATGAGCGGGGCGGACTTTGTCGAAATGTTCGTCGGCGTCGGAGCGGCCCGCGTGAGAGATCTTTTCAAACAAGCCCGTGAGAAGGCGCCGTGCATCATCTTCATCGATGAACTCGATGCGATCGGCAAGAGCCGCGTGACCGGGGTGGTCGGTGGAAACGACGAACGCGAGCAGACATTGAACCAGCTTCTGGTCGAAATGGACGGATTCGACGCCACATCGGGACTCATCATTCTCGCCGCGACCAACAGACCCGATGTGCTCGACCCCGCTCTTCTCAGGCCGGGCCGCTTCGACCGCCAGGTTCTTGTAGACCGCCCCGACCTATCAGGGCGTGAGGCGGTCCTGCGCATTCACGTCAAGTCGGTGAAGCTCGATCCATCCGTCGATCTGGGGAAAGTCGCCCGGGGCACGGCGGGCTTCGCAGGCGCGGATCTCGCGAATCTCGTCAACGAGGCTGCCCTTCTCGCGGTGCGCGCGGGACGGAAACAGGTGATCCAGGCCGATTTCGACGCCGCGATCGAGAAAGTCGTCGCGGGATTGGAAAAGAAAAGCCGTGTCATGAATCCGAACGAGCGGAAAATCGTCGCCTTCCATGAAGTCGGGCACGCCCTCACCGCCGCTTTCACCGAAGGCGCCGATCCGGTGCGCAAGGTATCGATCGTCCCGCGCGGCCTCGGCGCGCTGGGCTACACCCTCCAACTTCCCACCGAGGACCGCTTTGTGCTTACACGAGAAGAACTCGTGGGGCAGATCGACGTTCTCCTCGGAGGCAGGGCGGCCGAGGAAGTCGTCTTCGGCCGCATCTCGACAGGCGCAGCCAACGATCTTACTCGGGCTACCGATATCGCACGCAGAATGATCACCGACTACGGCATGTCGGAGCGTTTCCGCAATGTCGCGCTCACCCGCCGCGGAGCCTCGCTCGGCCTGCTCCCGAACGAAGGCTACATGGCGCGCGAATACAGCGAAGAGACGCAGAAATACATCGACGAGGAAATATCGCGGATACTCGCAGAGCGATACGAGGCGGTGCTCGCCCGCTTAAGAGAGAAGCGGCAGCTGCTCGATCGCATCGCCGGTCTTTTGCTTGAAAAGGAAACCATTGAAGAGGCTGAATTCGCCGAACTGGTCCGCGCAGCCTAGGGGAAGGTGGGATGAGGATGAACTCCAGGTGCTCGCAACAAGGTTCGAGGAAGGTCTCAATCTATAAATAATACACGATTGATGCTGTGATTTTTGCGAAATCCGTCTAAAAAGCAGCCTACCATAGCGAAATGCGTAGCATTCAAACAAGAAAATCGAGCATTCTCGCAGTGGATTGCAATTTTTACAAAAACTCCCTAATATGTAAACCACACCGATGATGCTACCATTTTTCGTCGCGGCGACACCGATCCTTTTCGGTCTCATAACCGCGTTCATCAAAACCTTCAAGATCAGGCGCGGCTTCGTCGTTGCAGGATCGATAGCCCAGGCGGCGCTCGCACTGTTCTTCGTCCGGTCCTGTACGGTATCGGGCCTTCCTCTACGCATCGCCGTGACGTTTCCGCAGTTCGACAGCCTCTTGCTCGCGCTCGAATTGGCCATGGCCGCGTATATTGCGGTCGTCTCGGCGCGGCGGAAGCGGGGGCTGACACTCATCCTCGCGATCGTTCAGACCCTCATCGCTCTCGCGGGCGAACGGTGGACAGCCCATGTGGAGGTCGGAGCGCAGCTCCTCATCGATCAGGCGACGCTGCTCATGGTGGCCATAATCAGCCTTGTAGGCGGCCTCATCATTTTCTACGCGGCCGGCTATATGCGCACCTACCACGAGGAGCATCCCGAGTACCGCGACCGGCGCAGGCTTTTCTGCTTCACGATTCTCGCCTTCCTGGGCGCGATGTACGGGCTCGTCTTCGCGAATGATCTGCGACTCATGCTCCTTTTTTGGGAGATGACGACCCTCGCCTCCTTTATTCTGATCGGATACAACGGGGACGCACAGTCTGAAACGAGCGCCTTCAGAGCCCTCAACCTGAACGTTCTGGGCGGTATCGCCTTTTCGATCGGCATCCTTTTCCTCGCCGCGGAGACGGGATCGACCGAGCTCGATGTTCTCATTGACAGCGGCAGATCGGGCCAGGCGCCTCTGATCGCCGCAGCTGTCGCCTTCCTCGCCTTCGCAGGTCTCGTCAAGTCGGCTCAGCTCCCCTTTACGCCCTGGCTCCTGTCGGCCATGGTGGCGCCTACGCCGGTCTCGGCCCTCCTTCATTCCAGCACGATGGTGAAAGCGGGCGTCTTCCTTCTCATCCGTCTGGCGCCGGCCATGGCGGGTACGACTATCGGCTATATCGTCGCCTTCATCGGCGTCCTCACCTTCTTGATGGGCGCCTTCGCCGCCGTATCGCGCCGCAACGCCAAGCGAGTCCTGGCTCTCTCGACCGTATCGAATCTCGGACTCATCGCAGTCTGCGCCGGCATCGGCACCTACCAGCTTATCTGGGTCGCCCTCTTCCTGCTTCTCTTCCACGCCGTGGCCAAGGCCCTTCTCTTTCTCGCGGTCGGCACCGCGAGCATCGGGACGGGCAGTCTCGATATCGAGGACATGGGCGGCCTGGTCATCGGTATGCCGAGGATAACCCTCTGTCTGATCGTAGGCATTTTCGCCATGTTCGTGGCGCCCTTCGGCATGCTCATCTCGAAGTGGGCTGCGATGGAGGCCTTCATCAGTTTGAACTCGATCGTCAGCCCTTTCATGATCGTCGCCCTCGCGTTCGGCTCGGCCACGACTGCGCTCTTCTGGACAAAGTGGCTGGGCGTGCTCATCCGGCAGCCCGATCCATCGGCGGAGCACGGGCTTCTCGAGCACAAAGTTTCCACCTTTGAGCTTGTCGCCGAATACCTCCTCGCATTTCTCGCCATCGCGGTGTGTTTTCTCGTTCCCGTGATATCGAACATCGTGTTCGAACCCTTCCTTTTGTCGCTGTACGGCCGCTCGTTCGGTCTGGCGCGGGGCAACATCATGGTCACAGGGCTCATGGTCGTCATGACGGTCGCCGTCCCGGCCCTTCTCATCTTCATTTCGAGAAAGCGGAAGGGGGAGCTCTCGCCCGCATACATGTCGGGACGGGTCGCCGGTCGAGGACTTTCGTTCAAGGGATCGAAGGGAGAGATGCTGAAGGTCGAGACCCGTTCGTACTATCTCGTCGAAGTCTTCGGCGAAGCGTCGATCCTGAGAATCGGCATCGCGCTCGGCATTCTTTTGCTTCTCATCATGATCGGGACGGTCTTTATATGAAGGGGATCGAGTTCTACACGGCTGCGGCCTATGTTCTTCTAGGTCCGTTCATCGGCGGCCTTATCGCCGGCATTGATCGAATTGCGGCGGCGCGGCTTCAGGGAAGGGTGGGACCTCCCCTGCTCCAGCCGTTCTACGACCTGCGCAAGCTGCTCACGCGGCGGCTCGAGCCGGTCAACCATGTCCAACTGCCGCTTATCGCGAGCCATCTCGTCTTCGCCGTCGTGACCGGGGCGCTTTTTTTCTACGGCTCCGACATCCTCCTCATAATATTCGTGCTGACACTGGCGAGCATATTCCTCATCCTCGCCGCGTACTCGACAGGATCGCCGTACGCGACTATCGGCGCCGAGCGCGAACTCGTCCTTATGACCGCCTACGAGCCCATGATCATCATCGCCCTCGTCGGGTTGTACGGGGTGGCGAAGAGTTTCAACTTCTACGACATCGCCGCGGCCGATATGCCCGCCTATCTCTACCTCCCGGGCATTTATGTCGGTCTTCTGTATGTGCTGGCGGTCAAATTGCGCAAGTCGCCCTTCGATATATCCACGTCGCATCACGCGCATCAGGAACTGGTTATGGGACTGACGGCTGACATGGGCGGACCGGCGCTCGCTCTTGTTGAACTGGCGCATTGGTACGAGTCGGTCTATTTATACGCGCTGGTATTCCTTCTTTTCAGCTCCAGCTGGATTGCGGCGGTCGTCGGACTTTCCGTCACTTTCTTTCTCGTTGTTCTTCTGGACAATACGACCGCCCGCGTCAAATGGAAGCTGGTTCTATCGATCGGCTGGATCATCACTCTGGTCGCGGGAGCGGGCAACCTTATCCCCTTCTATCTTCTGTCGAGGGGCGCGCCGTGAGCAAAATCGAACGTTCACCCTGGCTGATACACTACGACGCTTCGAGCTGTAACGGTTGCGACATCGAGGTGCTCGCCTGCCTTACGCCCATCTATGACGCCGAGAGGTTCGGCTGCATCCTCACCGGCGACCCGAAACAGGCGGACATTCTCCTTGTCACGGGCAGTGTCAACAACCTCAACGCGCCGATACTCAGGAACATCTACGATCAAATGCCGCAGCCCAGGGCCGTCGTCGCGGTCGGCGCCTGCGCCTATTCAGGCGGTGTGTTCGCCGAGTGCTACAACATCTCGGGCGGTGTCGCTTCGGCCATACCTGTGGACGTCTACGTCCCCGGCTGCGCCGCGAAGCCCGAGGCGATACTGGACGGCGTCATCGCGGCGGCCGGCATCCTCCGCGCCAAGGAAAAGGCTCTGAAGGCCGAGCATCGCGAAGCGAGGAAGAGCGCGCGGCGGGAGCGGAGACTGGAGCGGTCCGGCGGAAAGGAGGAGCGATGAGCGAAGAAGGCGTGACTGATATCCGCGTCATCGAGATCCAGGATTTGATGCCTCAGGTCGACCGGTTCCGAAGTGAGGGCTGGAGAATCGTCCAGGTGCTCTGCGTCGCGCGGGACAAGGGCGCCGAGTTGACCTATTCCTTCGGCATGAAGCTCGAGCTGAGGTCGCTGAGATTGATCGTCGGCGCCGATGAATCGGTTCCCAGCATCACGTCGCTCTATCCTGGAGCCTTCCTATACGAGAACGAGATCCGCGATTTATACGGCGTCCGCATCGAGCGCATACGAGCCGATTGGGAAGGCAGGCTTTACGACGTCGCGCGGGAGCGGCCCTTCAGCAAGGTCAAGGTCGAGGCGATTTCCTCCGAGGGGGGATCGCGATGACGATGCAGACGGGACACGGCCGGGGTAAGCTCGAAGACACGCGGCACGACGAGACGCACCACGAATCGTCTTCGACGGGGCCCTCGGTCATTCCCTTCGGACCTCAGCACCCGGTGTTGCCGGAGCCTCTGCACTTCGATCTGTACCTCGATGACGAGAAAGTGGTCGATGCCGTCCCACAGGTCGGATATATCCACCGCGGCCTCGAGCTCCTGATTGAGAGGCGCGATTGGCTCGATTATGTCCACGTCGCCGAGCGGATCTGCGGCATCTGTTCATTCATGCACGGCATGGGGTACTGCGAGGCGGCCGAGCGCGTCGCCGGTATCGAGATCCCCGAGCGCGCCCGATGGCTTCGGGTCTTCTGGTGCGAGCTCGAACGCGTGCACAGCCACCTCATGTGGGCGGGTCTCGCCGCTGACGCCCTGGGCTTCGAGAGTCTCTTCATGGCCGCGTGGAAGGCGCGCGAACTCATTCTCGACGTCGCCGAAGAGACGTCGGGGGGCCGCGTCATCTACGGTTCTTCCATCGTCGGCGGCGTATCGAAGGACCCTTCGAACGACACGCTCAAACGCTGTGTCGCTGCCCTGAAGGACGCGCGCGACGACGTCGCCAAACTCTCCTATGTGATGCTGAACAACAGCACCGTGCGCCACCGGCTCGAGGGTGTCGGAGAGCTGACGCGCGAGGGGGCCTATAAGCTCGGCGCGGTCGGACCCATGCTCCGCGCTTCGGGTTTCGACTACGACGCCCGCAAGTTGGGCTACGCGGCGTACGACGAAATAGGCTTCGAGACCTGCGTCGAAACCGCCGGCGACTGCATGGCCCGCGCCAAGGTGCGGATCCGCGAGATCGCCCAGTCGTTCTCGATTTTGGAAAAAGTCGCCGCGCGCATCCCTTCGGGCCCTGTTTCTGTTCCCGTCAAAGGCCTACCCCCCGCCGGCGAAAGCTTTGTCAGGTTGGAACAGCCCCGAGGCGAGGTGGTGTACTATGTCAAGTCGAACGGCTCACGCAATTTCGAGCGGTTCCGCGCCCGTACGCCGACCTTCGCAAATATCCCGGCGATGGTCGAGGCGCTTCGGGGACAGAGCCTCGCCGATGTGCCGACGATCATCTTGACGATCGATCCCTGCATTTCCTGTACGGAGAGATAACTGTGGCCCTGCTGCAATCGATGGCTCGTTTTGTGCTCGGCAATTTTTTCGCCGGTCCCTCCACGCGGCGCTACCCCCGCATCGTGCGGCCGAGCTTCGCGGAGAGCCGCGGCCGGATCGTGATCGACTATCCCCAGTGCATCCACTGCGGCGCCTGCGCGCGGCGCTGTCCCGCAAACGCTATCGCCGTAGGCAGGGAGCCGAAATCCTGGCGTATAGACCGCTTCGCCTGCGTCGCCTGCGGCCTTTGCGTCCGCATCTGTCCCAAAAAATGCCTCGCCATGGAGGCTGAGCGGCCGCGCGTCGCGGCGGCGGAAGATCGCACTTCCCGGATCGAGATCCATGAGACCATTGCGGCCCCGGAAGCCGCGGCGCCCGATGCATGAAGCGAGCGCGGCCGAGTCGATCGTACGCATGGCCGAGGCCGAAGCCGAATCGCATTCGAAACAATGGTCGCGGGGTCTCCGCGTTACGCGCATACGACTTGTCGTGGGCGAGACAACCGGCTACATGCGCGAATCCCTCGAATTCTATGTGGGAGTATTCGCCCGCGGCACCTGTGTCGAGGGAGCGGCCCTCGACATCGACTATGTGAAGCCTCGGCTGAAATGTCCCGCCTGCGGTCTCGAATATGAACGCCGGCGTTTCAGCTTCGACTGTCCCGCCTGCGGGTCTCAGGGCGTCATGACCGGTGCAGGCCGGGAGTTCTATATCGACTCGATCGAAGTCGATGATGTTCCGGGGGCGGCGGTATATCCGACCCGTGAGGAGGCGCCATGAAGATCGATGTCAAACGCGCCGTCTACGAGGAAAACGACGCGATCGCCCGCGAGATACACGATGGACTGCAGGCGCGGGGCGTCTTTACGGTCAATGTGCTCGGCAGTCCGGGCTCGGGCAAAACCAGCTTGATAACGCATCTTGCCCGCTGTCTCGGCGCAGACAGCCCCTTCGCCGTGATCGAGGGCGACGTGGCGAGCGATCTTGATACGAGGCGACTGCGCGAGTTCGGCATCGACGCCTATCAGATCGAAACCGGCGGCGACTGCCATCTCAACGCCCCTATGATCCGCGCGGTGCTGGGGAAAATGCCTGTCCCCGACCGATCCTGGCTCTTTATAGAGAACATCGGCAATCTCGTCTGTCCGGCGGAGTTCGTCATCGGCGAGGATATAAAGATCGTCGTCGCGAGCGTCGCCGAGGGAGCTGACAAACCGCACAAGTATCCCGCGGCCTTCGCCCGTTCGGCGGCCTGCGCCCTTACCAAGATCGACCTTGCGGAAGCGGTCGGATTCGACGCTGATTTTTTCCGCTCAGGACTCGCCTCGGTCGCGCCGGGCGCTGCGCTCTTTCCCATGAACGCCCGCAGCGGAGAGGGGGTCGAGGCCTTCGCGAAGTACCTCGCCGAGGTGCGAGCACACCTGTCGCACTAGGCCTGATGGACAGGCAGGGAAAGAACTTCCTGAAACTGCGAGCACGCACAAAAAACATTGCGAAAATAACGAAATCAGGATATAGTAAGTGACATCTCGACGCATTTCGTAAAAACGGCTGCCTAGACACGAGTGAACGCCTAGGCATATAACGACGAAAGGCAGCACGATGAATCAAGCCTTGGTTCTCGTTCTCCTCGTTTTCACCCCCCTCGCCGGAGCATGCCTCCTCCCCATCGCATCCCGAGTCTCCGAAACAGCGCGCAACGCTCTTGCGCTCGGTTTCGCCTGCGTTCCCGTCCTCTGCTCGGCTCTGCTTGTGCCCGCAGTCGCCGGCGGTATCGGCGTTTCGATCGATCTGCCTGTGGGAGTCGGTGAATCGTTCCTGTACGCCGACAGCCTGGCTGTTTTCATGGCGATGATTTCCTCCTCGATCTCCGCAGTGATCGTCGCCTACTCGTTCGGCTATATCCGCCGCTACGAAAATCGAAACGAGTATTACTTCATGGTCCTGCTTTTTCTGGGATCAATGATGGGCCTCGTTTTCTCCCGGAACTTGATCTATCTCTTCGTTTTCTGGGAGATCACCGCCTTCACCTGCTGGAGACTGATCGGCTTTTTCCGCGCCCCCGAGATCGTCCTCAAGGCCGACAAGGCCTTTTTCATAACTGTTTTCGGCGCACTCGCGATGCTCGCGGGTTTCTTGATCCTGTACGACAGGACCGGCTCCTTCGATTTGGACATCATCAAGACGAAACTCGGCGGCGCGCCGGTCCCCGATCTCGCCGCTCTTCTTATATTGATCGGAATATTCTCGAAAAGCGCCACGCTTCCGCTGCACACCTGGCTGCCGGACGCCGGCGTGGCGCCCTCTCCGGTGACCGCCCTGCTCCACGCCGCGGTCCTCGTAAAGATCGGCGTGTACGGCTACGCGCGGCTCTTTGTCGAGGCGATGTCGCTGTCCGAGCTCTGGAGTCTGGCTGTTCCGATCGTCGCGGGGGCGAGTGCTCTTGTGTCTGCGGGCGCGGCTCTCCTCGCGACCGATATGAAGCGCATCATCGCCTATTCGACCGTCAGTCAAATCGGCTTTATCTTCCTGGGGCTCTCGGTCGGGGGAGAGACCGCCGTCGCGGGAGGGCTCTTGTACATTCTTATGCACGGAATCGCCAAGGGCGGACTTTTCCTCTGCGCGGGGATCGTCGAGCAGGCGACGCACACGAAGGACATAACGAAGATGGGCGGTCTGGCCAAACGGATGCCGCTGACCGCGATCGCCTTTCTTCTCTGCGCCTTCTCGGTCATGGGTGTTCCGCCCTTCGGCGGTTTCTTCTCGAAGTACCTTGTCTTCTCGGGGACCGTCGGCGCGGGGCGGACCGCGATAGCGGCCGTCTTCGTCCTCGGCGCCTGCATGACGATTCTGTACCTCTTCAGACTTTTCACGGCGGTTTTCACCGGTGAAGAAAATATAAAGGTCGAGGGAGAGGGGACCCGCGTGATGATCGGAAGTGTGACGTTTCTCGCGGCGCTTTCGCTTCTTTCAGGCATCCTCGTCGCCTTCCCCGTGACCTTCGTCAGGGACGCGCTCGCCGTGATTATGAGGGCCGCACGATGAATCCCGCGCTCATGTTCCTGCCCATCGCCGTTCCGATCGCGGGGGGGCTTCTGTGCTTCGCGCTCTCCGATCGGAGCGGCCGCGCCGGGGGGATCACCTCCATCGTGTCGGCCGCGGCGAGCCTCGTCGCGGCGATCTTCCTTCAAGGTTGCGAGGCGCGCGTGTCGTACGCATGGGTCTCGGAGTGGGGCCTGGATATTTCGTTCCGGGTTTACGGATTCTCGGCCTTCATCGTGCTGGCGGCGTCGGGATTCGCGCTCGCGGTTTCACTTTATTCCTGGGCGTTCATGCGGGGCAAAGAAAAACTCACTCAGTACTATGCCTTTCTCATGTTCACCCTTGCACAGGTGAACGGCGCCGTCCTGGCGGACAATCTTTTCGTCATGCTGATCTTCTGGGAAAGTCTTCTTCTGACGCTCTACGGCATGATTGCCGTCGGCGGTCCCGGCCGCGAGCCGATCGGCACGGCCGTCAAGGCTTTCGCCATAGCCGGCGTAACCGACCTCTGTATGACGCTCGGCATCGTCATCCTGTGGAAAGAGGCCGGAACACTCGAGATGGCGACCCTGCGTTCAGGTTCCGACGGTCTCGGCGGCCTCGCCTTCGTCCTTCTCATGATCGGCGCGGTCTCGAAGGCCGGATCCATGCCCTTCCATAGCTGGATTCCCGACGCCGCGCGCGACGCACCCTTGTGCTTCATGGCGTATGTACCCGCTGCCTTGGAAAAGCTTCTCGGCATCTATTTCTTGACTCGTATCGTCTTGGACTTCTACACGCTTGAGCCCGGCTCCTGGCTCAGCCTGCTTCTGATGATCGTCGGCGCAGCGACGATCCTCCTGGCGGTCCTGATGGCACTGATACAGAAAGAGTACAAAAAGCTACTTTCGTATCACGCGATCAGTCAGGTCGGCTACATGATCCTCGGCATCGGGACCTGTGTCCCCGCCGGCATGATCGGCGGCGTTTTCCACATGCTGAACCACGCGATTTACAAGTCGGGGCTCTTTCTGACCGCGGGGGCTGTCGAGCGCCAAGCCGGGACGACCGACCTCGAAAAGCTCGGCGGGCTGGGACGGAAGATGCCCGTCACCTTCGCATGTTTTTTGGTCACTGCGGCTTCGATCTCGGGAGTGCCGCCTTTCAATGGCTTCTTCTCGAAGGAACTCGTCTACGACGGCGCTCTTGAGCGGGGTTGGATTTTTTACGCGGCTGCCCTCCTGGGCTCAATCCTGACCGCGGCTTCTTTCCTGAAACTCGGCCATGCCGCATATCTCGGCAAAGGCGCGCCGCGAAGCGGGACGCTGCGCGAGGCGCCGCTTTCCATGCTTGCACCGATGATCGCCATCGCCTGTCTGTGCGTTTTTCTCGGTCCCGGTAACGCGCTGCCGATCGACAAAGTCATCGCCCCGACCGTCGCCGAGGCCGGGTATGTCCACGCCGAAGGCGCGGGGCGCGAGGCGGAAATGTATTCGGGCTGGCCTCACAATCTTTTCCTCGTCGGAATGACGCTCGCCGCGCTGACTATCGCCGCTCTCAATCATTGGTACGGGGCGCGGCGCTCGGGATCCGGGCTCGGCGCGGCCGATCACATCCACTACGCACCCGGGCTCCGTACACTCTACGCGACGGCAGAAAAGGGGCTGCTCGATCCCTACAACATCGGCATGCATCTTGTCCTGAGCTTCGCCGCCGTATGCCGGGCGATCGACCGGGCGATCGACTGGTTCTACGACACGGCCGTGTCATCGGCCGTGCGGCTCGTGTCCATCGGATTCTGCAAGCTTCACTCAGGCAGTCATGCGCGTTACATCCTGTGGTCGCTGGCGGGGATCGCGGCTTTGGCGGCCTGGATGGCGATAGTCTAGGAGAGCTGGAATGACCGCCTACTTTGTGCTCGCTCCGCTCGTTCTTCTTCTCGTATTGAACATCCCGAGCGGGAATTTCGGGAGGAAAGCGCCCTTCCCCGCCGCGCTGACTCTTGCGGTTCTCGAAGCTGCGGCGGCTCTTTTTGCGCCGGAACGCATGCTCTCCGCTCCTTCCACTCTGCTCTCGCCTTTCGGGTTCGCACTGGCGGCCGACCGATTGAGCCTCCTCATCATTCTCACGATCGGCGTCGTAAGCCTCGCCTCTCTCGGCGTCGGGTACGGGACCATGCGCAGGGGTGAGGAACTCAGGCGCTTTTCGAATCTCATCATCCTCGCGATCGCCGGCATGAACGGCATCGTTCTGGCGACTGATCTTTTTACGCTCTACGTTTTCCTCGAAATCGTCGCCGTCGTCTCATATATCCTTATCGTTGTTCGAAGCGAGCGCGATGCATTCGAGGGGGCGTTCAAGTACCTCGTGCTTTCGGTCGTCGCCTCGCTCATGATGCTTTCTTCCATCGCTCTGTTCCTGTTGAGCGCCGGGGGGACTTCGTTCGAGGCGATCGCCGCTTCGATCGCCGAATCCGAGGGCGGCTGGCAGACGATCCTCTCCTGCGGCCTTTTCGCCGGCGGCCTGTGCATCAAATCGGGGCTGGTGCCCTTTCACGGATGGCTGCCCGACGCATATACCGCGGCGCCTCCCGCGGTCTCGGTTCTTCTCGCGGGAATCGTCACCAAGTCGACGGGCGTGTACTCCCTCATGCGCCTGTGCGAATCGGTCTTCCGCTACGCCTTCAACATCGGTCCCGCGCTTACCTTCATCGGGCTCATCACGATCATATTCGGCGCTTTCGGAGCGATGGGCCAGAGGGATATAAAACGCATGCTCGCCTACTCGAGTCTCTGCCAGGTCGGCTACATCTTCCTCGGCCTCGGTACGGGAACGGCGCTCGGTTTCGCAGCCGCGTGCTCCCACTTGTTCAACCATGCCATGTTCAAGACTCAGCTTTTTGTCAACGCAGCGGCGATCGAACGGCAGACAGGGACCAGGGATATGAATTCGCTCGCGGGACTCGGCCGGGAGATGCCTGTCACGGGCTGGACCTCGGTTGTCGCCTTTCTGTCGGCCGCGGCCATCCCGCCGCTCGCAGGGTTCTGGAGCAAACTGCTCAGCATTATCGCGCTCTGGCGCTGCGGCAACATCCCGGTCGCGGCCGCGGCGGTCTTCACGGGGCTTTTAACCATGGTCTACTTTCTCCTCTTCCAGCGGAAGATTTTCTTCGGGAAGCCCCTGGTCCGTGAAAAGGAGCTCACGGAGGCTCCTCTCTGCATGACCGCGCCGGCGATCATGCTTGCGGCCGTCACCCTCGGCATAGGCATCTTGTTTCCGCTCACCTTCGATACGATCATCCTGCCCATAGCCGCGATACCATAGATAAGGGGGCTCAGCGTGAAGGCCTTGACGATTGCGGTCCTCGCGCTCACGGTTCTTTCAGGGCTGTGGGCGGTCATGGCAAAAAGCCTCATGCGCTCGGTCATCGGCCTGGCCGCGGCCAGCGTCTGTGTGACCATCCTCATGTTCATGCTCGGCGCGGGGCTGGCCGCGGTTTTCGAGCTCTCGGTCTGCGCCGGACTGATCACGGTGGTTTTCGTGAGCACTGTCTCGATGACCCAGCCGAGATCGGAAGAGGAAATGCACGAGCGGAAACGGACGCATCTGCGGCGCTATATGCCCCTGCCCTTCATTCTTCTCGCAATCGGAACGGCCCTCGCGGTTTTCGGTCCCGCGCCGGAGACGGCCCCGCCCCCGCTTTCACTTTCTTCCGACGCGAAAGAAGTTCTCTGGAACGAGCGGCAGACTGACCTGTTGGGTCAAATCGCCGTGATTCTCGCCGGGGTTTTCGGCGTCATCGCGCTCTTTAAGGAGCACAAAGAATGAGCGACATCGTCACGGATGCAGCGGCCATACTCAAGGCTTACTGGACGTTCATCGTACCGCTCGTAGTTGCAGGCGTGTACTGCCTCGTCGCGACACGCAACTTCATCCGGGCGCTCATCGGACTTGAAATCATCACGAAGGCGGTGACGCTCCTCATCATCGCGGCGGGCTGGGCCTCGGGACGACTCGCCGTGGCGCAGTCCCTGGTCATCACGCTCATCGTCGTCGAGGTGGTGGTGATCACGGTCGCCGCGGGCATCGTCCAGAAGGTCTTCGGCCTGAACGAGTCGCTGGATATCCGTAAAACGCGGAACATGAAAGGATAACACAGGATGACGAGCTGGATTTTCCTGCCGCCTGTCGCGGCGAGTCTCCTTATTCTAGTCCTCCTTTTCGTTTCGCGTCTTATGAAGAGCATGGCCTGCCGCGGCGAGACCGGCGCGGGCGCGGAATCCTCCTATGCCTGCGGTGAAGAGGCGCCGAAAAGCCGGAGCCGTCCCGAATACGGCCAGTTCTTCCCCTACGCGTTTTTTTTCACCATTATGCATGTGGCCGCCCTCGTGCTTGCGACCGTGCCCTCGGGGGCTCTCGGACCCTACCTCATCGCGGCTCTCTATATTGCGGCGGCCTTTGTCGGCCTCAGGGCTCTCCTGCGGAGCGAATCATGAAAATGCGCGACCGGCTTGTCGCCTGGGCGCGTCGAAAATCGCCCTGGGTCATTCATTTCAACACCGGATCCTGCAATGCCTGCGACATCGAAATCGTAGACGCGGTGACGCCGCGCTTCGACCTTGAGCGGTTCGGCGTTCTCCTGAAGGGATCGCCGCGCCACGCCGATGTCCTGCTCTGCTCCGGTCCCGTGACACGGCAGATCGAGAAACGTCTTATACGCATTTACGAGCAGATGGCCGAACCGAAGTTCGTCGTGGCGGTCGGCTCATGCGCCTGCTCGGGCGGCGTGTTCCGCGGCTGCTACTGCGTCAAGGGAGGTATCGACTCGGCGATACCGGTGTCGATGTACATCCCCGGCTGCCCGGCGAGTCCCGAGGCTATCATCGACGGCGTCGCAAAACTCCTCGGGAGTCTCAAGGAATCAAAGGAGGGCGCATGAGCGGTATTGAGCGCGAAGAAGCGGTCGCCGCCTCGCTTGTCGCTTCATACGACTTCCTCGAAGGGAGGGTGAGAATCCAGCGGGCCAGAAGAATATGGGTCGAGGTCGAGTATCCGCGCTTCCGCGTGATATTCGACCGAGCCGCGGACGCTCTAGGCTTCGGCATCCTCTGCGTAATCACAGGACTGGACGAGGGCGGGGAGTTCGGCGTCATCTATCATCTCTCCGACGACGCGGGGACGGTTCTCTCGATACATACCCGCGTGCCGAAAACCGACCCCCGCATCCACAGCGTGACCGAGCGCTTCCCCTCGGCCCACATCTACGAGCGTGAGCTCGTCGATCTCCTGGGCATCATCGTCGAGGGACTTCCCGAGGGCAACCGCTACCCCCTGCCCGATGACTGGCCGGAAGGCGAATATCCTCTGCGCAAGGACTGGAAGCCTGGAGGCGCGGACGCAAAGGCGGAATGATATGGGCGAGACGAAGATTCCGATCGGGCCGCAGCACCCGGCCCTCAAAGAGCCCGAGAGCTTTCTCATCTCGCTGAACGGCGAGAGGATCAAAGACGTCGGGCTCAGGCTCGGCTATAACCACCGCGGCATGGAGAAGGCGGCGGAGCAACGCAGCTACATCCAAGATGTATACCTTCTCGAACGCATCTGCGGCATCTGCTCGCATTCGCACTCGACCGCCTTCGTTCAGGCCGTCGAGGAGATCGCGGGCATCGAGGTCCCGCCCCGGGCGAAATTCATACGGACCATAATCGGGGAGCTCGAGCGCATCCACAGCCACCTGCTGTGGCTCGGCGTCGCGGGGCACGAGATCGGCTTCGATACTCTTCTCATGTACTCCTGGCGCGACCGCGAACTCGTCATGGACCTACTCGCGCTCTTGACCGGCAATCGCGTCAACTATGCGGTCAACACGATCGGCGGCGTGCATCGGGACATCGACGACGAACAGACGTCGCAGATTCTGAAGGCGGTGGACAAACTCGAAGAAAGGACCAAGTACTATATCGAGCTGGCGCAGGAGGAGAAGACGCTCATCGCCCGACTTTCGGGAGTGGGATTCCTCTCGAAGGAGGAGGCGCTCCGTCTGGGAGCCGTCGGCCCGACCGGGCGCGCTTCGGGGATCGCGCGCGATACGAGGAAGGACGACCCCTACGCGGCCTACGATCAGCTCGAATTCAAGGTCATAGTCGATGATCATTGCGACGTCTACGGCCGGACCCTGGTCCGCCTGGGGGAGCTTATGGAGACATACTCTCTCATCAGACAGGCGCTTCGGCGCATGCCGGGGGGGGACATCGCCGTCCGTGCGCCCCGCCGTGTTCCTGCCGGCGAGGCCCTGTCACGCTATGAGGCCCCGCGCGGCGAGGATGTCCATTACGTCAAGGCGAACGGTACGGACAAACCCGAACGCGTGCGGGTGCGGGCTCCGACCCTGGCGAATCTTCAGGCTGTTTCGAAAATGCTCGAGGGCGACAATCTCGCCGACGTACCGATCGTCATCGCGGCGATCGATCCCTGCTTCTCCTGCACCGACCGGATGATAAGGATCGAGGAGGGCTCGGTCAGCTGGGGCGAGCTGCGCCTGAGGGGCATAGAATGGTATCGCAGTCAGGGCATCGACTTCGCGGAGCTCAACAAGAGACTCGGAGCGCGCTTATGCTGAACGGCGTCCTCATCCCCCTGTTTCATGTTCTCGTGTTTCCGGGCTTTCTTTTTCTCTGCCTCGCCGGCTTTCTGGTCGAATATGCCGACCGCAAGCTCTACGCCCGCTTCCAGAACCGCGTAGGGCCGCCGCTTATCCAGCCGCTCGCCGATTTTATCAAGCTGGCGTCGAAGCAGGAAATCGTCCCGCGGGAGGCTGACCGGCTGATTTTCCGTGCCATGCCGCTCACCGCCGCCGCCGCCGTCGCCTGCGCATTTCTGTACGTCCCGATGTGGGGGTATGACGCACTCTTCAGCTTCGAAGGGGACCTCGTCGTTGTGCTCTACCTGCTCACCCTGCCGACCCTCGCCTTCTTCCTGGGCGGCGTGTATTCCACCTCGCTCTTCGCATCCATCGGCGCCTTGCGCGTCGTCACCCAGCTCTTCGCCTACGAGGTGCCGCTCTTCCTCGCTCTGCTGTCGCCCGCCCTGGTCTCCGGTTCGTGGTCGATATCCGGCATCGCGGCCTTCTACGGGAATCATCCCTGGTGGTGGTGCTTCAATCTGCCCGCCATCGCGGTCGGCCTGACGACAACGCTCGGTAAACTCGAGAAGACGCCCTTCGATATCGCCGAAGCCGAGACCGAGATTGTAGGCGGGATTTTCACCGAATACTCGGGCCGCCATCTCGCGCTGTTCCATCTGGCGATCGACATGGAAGAAGTCGTGGCCGCATCGCTCCTCGCCGCGGTGTTCCTGCCCTTCGGGCTCGATCTCGATCCTGCGGCGGGCTTTCTCGTTTATGCGGTGAAGGTGTTCTTCATCGTCGGCCTGCTGGCCCTTCTCCGAACCGTCATGGCGAGGCTTCGCATCGACCAGATGATGCAATTCTGCTGGAAAATCCTGGCGCCGACCGCCCTGCTTCAGATCATAGTCTCGCTCGTCGTCAAGGGAGCGCTCCAATGACCAGGCCTGGCGTGATGATTATCGAGGCGCTGCGCCAACTTTTCTCGAGGCCTGCGACCCTCAGGTATCCATCCGTCGGGGCCCGCGTCCCGCCGAGGTTCCGTGGGAAAATTATTTATCACACCGAACTCTGTGTCGGCTGCAGGCTCTGCGTCAAAGACTGCCCCTCAGAAGCGATCCAGATAAACAAGCTCGAGGACGGAAGCTGGGAGGCGGTGTTCGATCTGGACAGGTGCATTTTCTGCGCGCAGTGCGTCGCCTCCTGCAACAAGGATGCGCTCGAGGTCTCGCCCGAATTCGAGCTCGCCACAATGGACAAGGCGGCGCTGAGAGTCCGCTTCAATGCAGGCGCTGGAAGGACTTAACCGTTTTCTCTCCGGAGTCACGCGGCTCGCGGTCCTCGGGGTGGGCTCTGATCTCAGATCAGACGACGCGGCTGGCATGATCGCCGCCCGTTTTCTCGAACGCCGCCGCCGTCGGAATCCTCGCGTGCTTGTTGTGCACGGCGGACCGGCTCCGGAGAATGTGACGGGCCCCATCGTGGATTTCGCCCCCTCGCATCTCGTCGTCATCGACTGCGCCGATATGAGTCTCCGCCCCGGCTCCGTAGCCCTTGTCCCGGTCGACCGCATCGACGGACTTTCGGCGGCCACGCACAGTCTTCCTCTCAGACTTGTCGCGGACTACCTTATCAAGCGCCTGTCCTGCCGGGCCGCGATCATCGGCATTCAGCCTGGAAGCCTCTGTTTCGACGGCCGTCTTTCGCGCCCCGTCCTGCGGGCGGCACGGGGCGTTGCGCGGGACATCGCGCGCATCGCGTGCAAAATGAAGCACGGCCCGAGCGCCGACGAACCGCGATGACCGTCAGGAAAAGGATCATCGTGCGCGGGATCGTTCAGGGCGTCGGCTTAAGACCCACTGTCGCGCGGCTCGCCCGGGAACATAATCTGTCGGGCTTTGTCAGAAACGAACGGAATGCAACGGTCATCGAGCTGCAAGGGTCCGAACGGAAGTTGGCCGACTTCGTCCGCGATCTGCCCCTCGTCCTGCCCGCCGGGGCTGCGCTCGACTCGTTTGAAACGCTCGGAATGCCGCCCGTGGAGGGGGAATCGGGCTTTCTCATTGCACCGAGCGTCGATCACGGCGAAAGCCGTTTCAGCGTCCCCCCTGATCTCGCGATCTGCCCCGCCTGCATCGCGGAATTCTTCGATCCGGCAAATCGTCGTTTTCACTATCCTTTTATAACTTGCGGCTCCTGCGGCCCTCGTTATTCATATCTGCAGCGCATGCCGCACGACCGCGGCAACAGCACAATGGTCGACTTTCCGCTCTGCGACGCCTGCCGTGCGGAATACGAAGACCCGGACAATCGTCGCTACCATATCGAAGGTATTTCATGTCCCGACTGCGGCCCCCGGGTTTCGGGCTTCGACGAAGGCGTCGCCGCGATTCTCTCGGGCGCGGTCGCCGCGGTCAAGGGAATCGGCGGATATCATCTGTCATGTCTCGCCGAGGACGAAAAAGCCGTCGCCCGTCTGCGCGCGCGGAAAAACCGGCCGGCAAAGCCCTTGGCCGTCATGTATCCGAGTCTCGAAGCCCTCGAAGACGTCGTCCATCTGTCGGGATTTGAGCGCGCGGCTCTGCTGTCCTCCGAATCGCCCATCGTCCTCGTACCGAAGTCAAGCTTCCACCGTCTCCCCGCCGAAGGCGTCGCGCCGCACAATTCGTCCATCGGCGTCATGATTCCCTACTCGCCCCTTCATCTGCTCGTACTGTCAGCGGTCGGCCGGCCGCTGATCATGACAAGCGCCAACATCCCGGGCGATCCACTCATCATCGACGATGAATCGGCGCAAAGAGGTCTCGTCGGCGTCGCGGACGCGATCATCGGTCATAATCGACGCATCCTCAAGCGGGCGGACGACGGTGTCGTCATGATCTGCGCGGAGAAAACGCTGAGCATCCGCAAGGGCCGCGGGTCCGCGCCCAGGCCGATCAAGCTCGCGGAGCACTGCAGGCTGCCCCTCCTCGCCGTCGGCGCGGAACTCAAATCGACCGTATCGGTCGCAGCGGGCGACGATCTTGCGACCAGTCCGCACATCGGGGACCTTGAGGGGCCCGCCTCGTTCACTCATTTCCAGCGCACTGTCCTCGATATGCTGGACTATTACGGTGTCGAGCCGGCCCTGGTCGTCTGCGACCTTCATCCCGATTACGAGTCGACGCGTTTCGCCGAACAGTTCGCGCAGGAGCGGAACATACCTATCCTCAAAGTCCAGCATCACTACGCCCACCTCCTCGCCTCGGCCATCGAATCCGGAAGATTGTACGAGTCCAAAAATCTCCTCGGCCTCATCCTTGACGGCACAGGATACGGCCCCGACGGCACAATCTGGGGGGGCGAATTGATACTGGCGCTCGGCGACCGCTTTGAGCGCCTCGGACATCTTGACACCTTTCCCCTTCCGGGCGGCGAGGCAGCCGTGCGCGAACCCTGGCGGATCGCCGCCGGTCTCGGTCTTCTGCGCTACCTCCCCGAAGACCGGAATGAATTTGATGTTGAGGCGGTGTTCCGCATAGCCCGCGACCGCGCGTTGTCGCCTCTCACCTCGAGCTGCGGCAGGCTCTTCGACGCCGCCGCCGCGATTCTCGGCTTTGACTCGCGCATAAGCTTTGAAGGCCAAGCCGCCGTTTGGCTTGAGGCGCTGGCATCAAAAACAGACAAAACCGAAGTCCTCGTGAATGAAACGAGCGCCGCCCCGCATTCCTATGATTACAACGGCACCGCCCTGCTTTCGTCGCTTGCGGAAAAGGTCGAAGATCCCCGCCGGACTCCGGAAGAAAGGCTGAGCCGGCTCGCCCTCGCTTTCCATCTCGATCTCGCCGAGGGGCTTGCGCGCACAGCGTCGTTGTGCGCGCGCAGACTCGGAATTCAGGAACTGTACCTTTCCGGCGGAGTGTTTCAAAATAGGATATTCACGGGGGCGATGCTCGCCGCCCTGCGATCACTCGGTATCATGGCTGTGACAGGATCGCGCATACCCGTGAATGACGCCTGCATCTCGATAGGCCAGGCGGCTTACGGGATACTCGCCTCCGCAAAGGAGAATCTATGTGCGTAGCCGCTCCGATGAAACTCATCCGGGTGGAGGGGGACAGGGGGAAAGCCGAATTCGGCGGCGTCATCCGAGACATCTCACTCGCGCTTGTGCCCGATGCCGCGGTCGGCGACTATGTTCTGATACACGCCGGATTCGCGATCGAAAAGCTGAACGCGGATGACGCCGCGCGGAACCTCGATGTCCTCGCCCAGGCCGGCATCGAAGATGGCGACTGATCCACGTATGTCCCTCGGCCGGAAAGAACTCGAGCGCAAAATCCTTACGTCGATCGCGAAAGAGGCTGAACATCTCGGACCACTCAGAATCATGCATGTCTGCGGTACGCACGAACGGTCGATAGAGGAAGCGGGCATCCGGTCGCTGCTTCCTCCCGGGCTGCGCCTCATAGCCGGTCCCGGCTGTCCCGTCTGCGTCTGCCCGGCCTCGGATATCCGCACAGCCTGCGAGCTCGCTCTGCAGCGCGGCGTCATCATCGCCGCCTTCGGCGACATGCTCGCCGTACCGGCTCCCGGCGGCTCGCTTCTCGACGCGCGATCGAGGGGGGCCGATATCCGTCTCATCTATTCGGCTCAGGATGCGATCACGATCGCCCGCGATAATCCCCGCAGGGAAGTCGTTTTTTTCTCCGTCGGTTTCGAAACGACCGCCGCAACTGCGGCATCTGTGCTGCGGCGGATCGGCCGCGATATACTCGATGGAACAGCGCCCGGCAATTTCAGCATCCTTCCATCGAATCGACTTATACCTCCCGCCTTGGAATTCCTCTTCTCCCAGACATCCGACATAAACAACACCGCCGACGTCCGCGCCCCGCGCGTGGACGGTCTTCTTCTTCCGGGTCACGTCTCGGTCATCATCGGCGAAGAGCCCTACCGCCCCATCGCAGAGAAACTCGGACTGCCCTGCGCGATCGCCGGATTCGAAAGTCTCGATATGCTCGCCGCCATACTCGATATCCTCGAGCAACGTAAGGAAGGCAGTCCGCGCGTGAGCAATACATATACGAGGGCCGTACGGCCGCGCGGCAACATTCACGCGCAGCACGTGATGGCTGAGGTCTTCGACATCGTCGACGCCTCCTGGCGCGGCATCGGCGTGATTCCGCGGTCGGGATTCGTTCCTGCCGCGGATTATCGGGAATTCGACGCGTTTGAAAAATTCGGAGTTCGTCACGAACAAACGGCGGAAGGAGAGGCATCCGGCTGCCGCTGCGCGGCCGTCATGCTCGGCGCCGCGGAAAGCGAAGAATGTCCTTTGTTTGCGCGTTCCTGCCGGCCCGATGATCCGGCGGGGCCGTGCATGGTTTCCGACGAAGGCACCTGCAGAATACGGTTCGAATGCGGGGGATATGAATGAGGTCAGTCTCGATGGGCCACGGTGCGGGGGGGAGCCTCACCGCACAGATAATTCGATCGGCGCGGAACGCTTTCTCGTCGGACTATCTCGACGCCTCGCTCGATTCGGCGATTCTTCCCGCGGAAGGCGGACGCGTCGCATTCACGACCGATTCCTATGTCGTCAGACCTCTTTTCTTCCCCGGAGGAGACATCGGCAGGATCGCGGTCTGCGGCACGGTGAACGACCTCGCCGTCGTCGGCGCGCGGCCGCGCTTCATATCCTGCGGTCTCATCATCGAAGAGGGCCTTCCCTTCGAGACACTCGAGCGCGTCTTCGCTTCTATGGCGGCGGCGGCGCACGAGGCCGGGGTCGAGATAGTGGCCGGAGACACCAAGGTCGTGGAAAAAGGACACGGCGACGGGCTCTATGTAAACACCTCCGGCATCGGCTTCGTCCCGGACGACGTCGATCTTTCCGGCTCGTGCATAGAAGAAGGCGACGCGCTCCTCGTTTCCGGAACATTGGGCGATCACGCGATGACAATCATGAATCTTCGTTCCGAGCTCGGCTTCGAAAGCTCTCTCGAAAGCGACGCCGCCCCCCTCAACAGCCTTGTCGAAGCGCTCATCGCCTCGGTGCCGCGCCTCAGATTCCTGCGCGACGTCACGCGGGGCGGACTCGCGGCGGTGCTCCACGAGCTGTCGGAGCTCGCCGAGGTTTCGCTCGAGATCGACGAGGACTGTCTGCCCGTAAGGCGCGAGGTCCGGGCTCTTTCCGATATTCTGGGGATAGATGTTCTTTCGATGGCCAACGAAGGCAAGCTCCTCGCCGTCGTGCCGGCCGAGGATGTAGCACGCGCACTTTCGGCGATGCGCTCTCAACGCTACGGCGCAGAGGCCGCGGCGATCGGTCGAGTCACATCCCGTCGAACATCCCCCGCCCGCGGAGCCGTCACGGGCGCTCCGGCCGAAACACGCGGCCCCGGAGAAGCGCGCGTGACGCTGCGGACTTCGGCGGGCGGTCGCCGAATCATCTCGCGGCCTTCAGGGCTGAAACTCCCGCGCATCTGCTGAATATCTTGATTGTGTGACGTTACGTCACCGCCTCCCGGCCGTAGCACACAACAGGACGGCTCAGGAAGGAGGATCGATGGATATCGACAGATTGGCGCTTGAGAGCCGAGACGGCGATTGCGGCCTGCCTCGTCGTTGTTCTGTTATTCCGTTTAGGACCGATACAGAAGAGCCCGAGCGAAGGCCTTGTATCCGACCGTCAGTCTCAGGTTGATAGTAGGCGGATGGCTTTCTCTACGACACCCGCTGAGACGGCGCTCCCGATGGCAGCTCCGAATTTCGAAGACACCGGTGCAGCAAATAAGACTGTCCCGGAAATCATCGGATACAACGAATACGCCCTCGATTTCAACACCGAGGACTACGATGCAATCGTCGAGAGCTCATTCTTTACGACTGTAGAGGAGCCGCTCTCGACATTCTCGATCGACGTCGATACGGCCTCCTACGCGAATGTACGCCGCTACTTGGAAAGTGGAATCCTGCCTCCGCCCGGCGCCGTACGTATCGAGGAATTAGTAAACTATTTCGAGTACGACTATCCTGAACCGACAGACGACGAAGCCTTCGCCTTCCATCCCGAGCTCGCCGTCTGTCCCTGGAATCCCGATCACCTTCTTTTACGCGTCGCGCTCCAGGCGAGGCGCATAGCGGCCGAAAGCCTGCCGCCTTCGAACTTGGTCTTCCTGATCGATGTCTCGGGATCAATGGACGAAGCGAGCAAACTGCCCCTGGTCAAGGAGTCCCTTAAGCTGCTCGTACGCAGTATGAGGAAGCAGGACCGTATTTCAATCGTCGTCTCTGCTGGTTCAGCCGGCATCGTACTCCCCTTCGACTTCGGGTAGAGATACGCAGAAAATCTTCGACGCCATCGATAAGCTCCAAGCCGGAGGATCCACTGCAGGCGGGGAGGGTATAGAGTTGGCGTACTCTATTGCAAAAAAGTATTACATGAGACGGGGGAACAACCGGGTCGTCATCGCGACCGACGGGGACTTCAATGTCGGTCCGTCCTCGAACGACGCCCTTGTACGGCTCATCGAACAAAAAAGGAAGGAAGGCATTTTCCTCTCCGTGCTCGGTTTCGGTATGGGGAATTACAAGGACTCGAAGATGCAGAAGCTCGCCGACTCGGGTAACGGCAACTACGCCTATATAGACTCTTTGTTCGAGGCCGAGAAAGTCCTGTCGCGCCAGATGGCGGGGACGTTGTACGCAGTCGCGAAAGACGTGAAAATACAGATCGAGTTCAATCCCGCCGTGGTCGGCGAGTACAGGCTTATCGGATACGAAAAGCGCGGGCTTGCGACGCAGGACTTCGCCGACGATACGAAGGATGCCGGCGAACTCGGATCGGGTTCAAGCGTCACGGCCTTTTACGAAATCATGCCGTCGAAAGGAGCGGCCCCGCGCAGTGATTTGAAATATCAATCCACATCGCCATCGAGCGCGGCGGCTTCCGGCGAGCTCATGACTATCAAGTTCCGTTATAAAAAGCCTGACGCTGATGTAAGTGTGGAAAAAGAACTGCCGGTAAAGCTCGATCCCAAAACCGTAAGCTCGGCGTCGGAAGACTTCCGCTTCGCGGCCGCCGTCGCCGAATGGGGGCTCCTCCTCCGCGACTCGAAGCACAAAGGAAAAGCCGACTGGAACGATGTCATTGCATTGGCCTCAAACGCCCGGGTCGGGGATACCGAAGGCTGCCGCGCCGAATTTCTGCGTCTCGTAAAGCTCGCTCAGAATCTCTCATCAATGGCTGAATAACCATATAAAAACATTATTAGGAATTAATGATTTGTAGTTATATTTTTTTCTTATTAAATATACCGCCGCAGGTATAGACAAAAACCTGCGGCGGCTTTCTTTTTTATTCTCCGTAATACGCTTTTAAATACATTTCCTTAATTTCAGCCACAAGCGGATACCTCGGGTTGCATCCCGTGCATTGATCGTCGAAGGTGTCGAGTGCCAGATCGTCGAGAGCGGTCAAGAAAGCCGTCTCGTCGACGCCTGCGTCCCTGATCGATGCGGGAATGTTCAGCTTGCGCTTTAAAGCCGCCAGTTCGGAGACGAGAGCTTCGACAAGCGCGGCGTCCGGATCGGCCGCATCTGAAGCAGTTCCGGCTGAGGGCTTCAGTCCGAGATAGCGGGCGAGATCGGCATAAGCCTCCTTGGCCGATGGATAACGGTACTGCGGGAAAGCGGCCATTTTCGCGGGCGCGGGCGAGGCGTTGAAGCGGACAACCGCCTCGATCAATAAAGCGTTCGCGACGCCGTGCGGCAGATGGAATCGCGCGCCCAGTTTGTGCGCCATCGAGTGGCAGAGGCCGAGGAAGGCGTTCGCGAAGGCCATGCCCGCCATGGTCGCTGCGTCGTGCGTCTTCTGCCGCGCCTCGGGGTCGGCGGCGCCTTTCTCGTAGGCGCGAGGGAGGTAGGTGAACAGCATTCTCGCGGCCTCCAGAGCGAGCGGCCTCGTGTAGTCGCTCGCCATCACCGAAACAAGAGCTTCGAGGGCGTGGGTCACCGCATCGATACCGCCCGCGGCGGTGAGTCCCCTGGGCATGCCCATCGCGAGTTCGGCGTCGACGATCGCCATGCTCGGCGTCAATGCGTAGTCGGCGAGCGGGTATTTTTTGCCCGTCGCGTCGTCGGTGATGACGGCGAAGGGGGTCACCTCCGATCCCGTGCCGGAAGTAGTGGGTATGGCGACCAGGACCGCCTTCCCGCCGAGCTGGGGATACTCGACAATGCGCTTGCGGATGTCCATGAAACGCAGAGCCAGGTCCTCGAATTTCGCGTCGGGCTTTTCGTACATGAGGTGCATGAGCTTCGCGGCGTCCATGGGAGAGCCCCCGCCCAGACCGACGACCACATCGGGTTCGAACAAGGCCATGCGCCTCGCCCCTTCGCGGACCACCGAGAGCGTCGGGTCGGGCAGGACTTCTGAGAAGACCTCGGTCTTTATCCCAAGCTCTTCGAGGCGTTCTGTAACCTTCACAGCGATGCCCAGATCGACAAGACTCTTGTCCGTCACGACAAAGGCCCTTCTCCTTCCGGCGAGATCGCCTAAGGCCAAGCTGAGACAGCCGTACTTGTGGTAGATCTTCGGAGGCAGACGCATCCACAAGGGGTTTTCGCGCCGTTCGGCGATTGTTTTATAATTCACGAGGTGCAGAGGCCCGACATTCTCGCTCACGCTGTTCCCCCCCCAGCTTCCGCATCCCAGCGTCAGGCTCGGCTCGAGCCTGAAATTGAAGACATCGCCGATGGCGCCATGGGAACTCGGCATATTCACGAGAAAGCGGCCGACTCGTACGCGCTCGGCGAAACGATCGATGCGGCTGCGATCCGCCGGATTCGTATAGAGGACGGCCGTATGGCCGAGCCCTGCGAAATCGACGAGCCGCGCCGCAATATCCACGGCGCCGTCGAAATCGACCGAGCGGTACAGGGCGAGGACCGGGGAGAGCTTTTCCCAGCTGAAAACCTCATTTCCGCCCACCTCGGCGATCTCCGCGATCAGAATCTTGACGCCCGCGGGAGCCTCGATGCCGGCCATCGCGGCGATTTTCGCGGCGCTCTGTCCCACGATATCCGCGTTGATTTTCCCATCTTTGGCGAGTATCGCGGCCAGCTTCTTTTTCGACTCTTCGTCGAGGACCAAGCATCCCTGGGCCTGGAATCGCCTTCTGACAGCCTCGTACACCGCATCGACGGCGATCACGCTCTGCTCGGAGGCGCAGATCACGCCGTTATCGAAAGTTTTTGACAGGATAATCGAGTTCACGGCCATGTCCAGGTCGGCGCTCTCGTCGATGACGGCAGGGGTGTTCCCGGCTCCGACTCCGATGGCCGGCTTCCCAGACGAATACGCGGCCTTGACCATGCCGGGCCCGCCTGTCGCGAGAATGAGGCTTATATCGGGGTGCCGCATGAGCCGATTCGAGTCCTCGACGGTGGGATTCGACAGACATCCGATGAGACCCTCGGGCGCGCCGGCCGCGACCGCCGCGTCATGGACGATCTTCGCCGCCCGGGCGGTGCAGTTTTTGGCGCGCGGGTGCGGAGAGAAGACGATGGCGTTGCGCGATTTGAGTGCGATAAGCGCCTTGAAGATTGCGGTCGAGGTCGGGTTCGTCGTCGGAACGATGCCCGCGATCACCCCGACCGGCTCGGCGATCTTCACATATCCGCCCGCCTCGTCGCGCTCGATCGGACCGACGGTTTTGAGGTCCTTGTACTTGTTGTAAACGTACTCAGATGCGAACTGGTTCTTGATGACCTTGTCCTCAAGTATCCCCATGCCCGTCTCGTCGACCGCGTCGCGAGCGAGCGGAATGCGCATGGCGCTTGCGGCAAGCGCGGCCGCGCGGAATATCTCATCGACCTTCGTTTGATCGAAGGCCGAGAATCGAATCTGCGCCTCTTTCGCCTTCCTCACCAGAAGTTCAAGCTCGTCGAGCTCGGAACTTGATACAACCGGAGCCTTCTGTATGTCAGATTTCCCGGGCTTGAGTGGCCGCGGCCGCTTGTCTTCGGTGACTACCATGCTGCTCATAGGTATACCTCCTCGCTTTATCGATATAAATATATCGATTAGCAATTATCGATAAGAAATCTATAGATTTGACACAAAAAGGTCAAGCCCTTCATTCAAAAAAAGCGACTCGAAGCTTGTTGAGGCGGAGACAAAACGAGGGAAGATAAACCCGAGGCAGTATGCTGAATCGGCATCCTGGCCCCAGCTTCAAAAGAGAAGGTACTATTATGCTATACAATAAAGAAATCGATACTTGCAGCGCCGCAGCGGATTGGGCCTCGCACAGCACGGCGACCCGGCGATTCTGCCGGGTTTACCAATGCTTCGAGACCTTCTTTATCACGGCCACCCTGGCCGGAAAGCCGTGGCGGCTGCGGGTCTAGGCCAAGATATACTCTTTTGCGCTCACGGCGCTTGTGTCGGATGCCAGCACGATGCGTCCCGAGGCGAGGGCCTTGGGCAGATGCTCGGCCGCATAGGCCTTGACGAGCTGGGCTTTTCGACCTCGGACCGCCTCGTCGGAGGCGCGCGTAGCGTCGCGCAGAAGCAGCCAGGTGTTCACGACCGCGGCCGCCATGTCCATGAGGTCAGCGCCGAGAAGGTCGGCGGTGACCCGATCCGCGGCATGCAGTTTGTCGCAGGCCTCTTTGAAGAGCGCCGTAGCCTCGTCCAGCGAGGCCCGGACAGCCTCGAGTCCGGCGGGCGCGGGCATGGCCGCCCAGGCGTCGAGGAGCACATCGAGGCCGCGGCCGACCATTTTCCCGAGCGCCGCGACCACCTGGAGCTGACTTGTGCCTTCGTAGATATTGGTGATGCGGACGTCGCGGTAGTGGCGCTCGGCGTTGAACTCGCGCATGTACCCGACGCCGCCGTGGACCTGCATACCCTTGTAGCAGACGCGGTTTCCCATCTCGGTCGCGTAATATTTCGATAATGGCGTGAGGATGTCCGCGAGATTCGAGGCCTGTTTTTTCTTGGCTATGAGTTCGGGTGAGGCGCTCGAGCCCGATTTCTCGGCCTCTTCCTGCTTCTGCTCGCAGGCCTTGAGGCGGTCCACCCATCCGGCGGTCTCGAAAATAAGTGCGCGGGCGGCCTCGATCTCGCCGCGCATCGATACCAAAAGCCGGACGACCGCCGGCAGTTCGCCGACCGCGGTCCCGAACTGCTGGCGCTCGGAGGCGTACTTCTTCGCCTCGCGGAAGGCCGCCTCGGCGATGCCGACGGCCTGGGACGCGACGGCGAGCCGGGCGCCGTTCATGAGCGACATGGCGCAGCGCATGAGCCCGAAGCGGCGTTTGCCGACCAAGAGGCCGGGCGTGTTGCGGTACTGGAGTTCGCAGGTCGGTGAGGAATGAATGCCGAGCTTGTTCTCGATGCGGCGGATTCTGACCGTCTCGTCGCGCTCGACCAGGAACATGGAAAGACCTCGTGCGTCCTTCGTGCCCTCCTCGCTCCGCGCAAGCACGAGATGGATGTCGGCGTTGCCGTTCGTGATGAAGCGCTTGACGCCGTTGATGCGCCAGACTCCGGCCCCTTCATCGAAATGCGCGCGGCACTGCACCGATCCCAAATCCGATCCGGCGTCGGGCTCGGTCAGAACCATCGCGCCGAAGACCTCGCCGCGTGCGAAGCGGGGCAGGATGCGGGCCTTGATCTCGTCGTCGGCGAACTCGTTTATCGTCGAGGCTATTTCCTGCAGTCCGAAGATCGTCATGAGCCCGCCCTCGGCTCGGCTGACCATTTCGATCATGGCCTGGTAGATCGTCTCGGGAAGATTGAGCCCTCCGTACTGCCAGGGCAGCATGCAGCCCAGAATCTCAGACTTGCGGAAGGCTTCGATGGCGGCCTGTGTCGCGGCGGCGTAGCTCACTTTACCGTTTTCGTAGTGGGCGCCCTCCTCGTCGGCCTCGGCGGCGCGGGGTGCGATGATCTCGCCGCAGATGCCGCCGAGAGTATCGAGCGTCAGCGCCCAGTTTTCCTTGGCGTCCGCATAGTCGCGGGGCGCGAGGGGACTGTCCTTTGCGAAGGAATAGCCCCGTTCCTTCATTTCAACCACATCGGCGAGATCGGCGCTTTCAACGCGGAAGCGTAGGTCGGGGTTGTCGAGCCAAAAGTTTTCAGCCATGCCGGTCTCCTCTTACTTTGCCTTCTCGCGCAGGGCGGCGGTCATCATCGGCAGTACCTGGGCGAGGTCGCCGACGATCCTGTAATGCGCGATCTGGAATATCGGCGCCTCGGGATCGGTGTTGACGGCGATGATCTTGCTCGATTCGGCCATGCCCGCCCGATGCTGGATCGCCCCGGAAATACCCGCGGCCACATAAAGCCGCGGCCGTACCGTCGTGCCGGTCTGACCGACCTGATGCTCTTTGGAAATGAAGCCCGCGTCGACCGCCGCCCGCGATGCCCCGACCTCTCCGCCCATGGCCGCCGCGAGTTCCCGGACGAGGGCGAAGCCTTCTGCGTCGCCGACGCCCATGCCGCCCGAAACGATGACCGGCGCCTCCTTGAGCTTGACGGTCGAAGCCCTCATTTCGCGCGAGAGTATCTCGAGCGCGAAGTCGGAGGGCTTGAAGGAACACGATACCTTCTCGATCGTCCCCTTGCGTGAGGGGTCGGCCGGCCGCTGTCGCATAACGCCTTCGCGCACGGTCGCCATCTGCGGGCGGTGGTTCGGATTGACGATGGTCGCGATGAGATTGCCGCCGAAAGCGGGCCGGATCTGCAGGAGAAGGTCTTTGTAGAGCTTTCCATCCTTCTTCGACTCGAAGTCCCCGATCTGGAGGTCGGTGCAGTCCGCGGTCAAACCGGAGCGCACCGCGCTCGCGACGCGCGGCGCCAGATCGCGGCCGACGCAGCTCGCGCCGAAGAGAAAAATGTAGGGCTTTCGCTCTTCGACCAGGCCAGAGACAACCCTTGCGTAGGGGAGGGTCCGGTACTGCCTCAGCTCGGGATGCTCGGCGAGAAGCACGCGATCCGCGCCGCGAGTTATAAGGTCCGAGGCGAGCGCGCCGACGCCCTCGCCGGGCAGAACAGCCCAGAGCTCGGACTTAAGCTCGTCCGCCAATTCTCTTCCCTTCGATATGAGCTCGAGGCTCACATCGGCGATCCTGCCCTCGTCCTGTTCGACGAAAACCCAGACGTTTCGTGTTTCGCTCATCGCGTCCTACCCTATCACATATTCGCGCACGAGCTCGTCGATGAGACCGGCGATACCCGCTGCGTCGGGCCGAATATCCTTACTTTCGGTGCCCTCGAGCACAACGAAGTTGATTTTATGAACCTGAGTCGGAGAACCCGCCATGCCCAGCCTGGCTTCTTCGGCGCCGATATCCTCGGCCGACCAGGTCTCCACGCCGGCGTCGCGTTTGTACGCGATTCTTCTGCGGACCGAGGCGGGCCGGGGCGCCGGGCCGCTGTCCACGACGGTGAGGAGGCAGGGCAGGCTGCAGCGAACGCGCTCGAAGCCGCGGTCGAGGG
Organism: uncultured Treponemataceae bacterium; assembly: GCA_964540615.1. GTDB lineage: Bacteria > Spirochaetota > Spirochaetia > Treponematales > Rectinemataceae > CAZXXZ01. Next base: position 35,074 of record CAZINN010000019.1, read on the forward strand.
CGCGTTTTACCGTAATGCGGCCGTCTTCGAGCGATTCGATCGACTCGGCATAGGTTATCTGGGGAATACCGAGTTTTTCTGCGGTCTGCGGTCCGACCTGGGCGGTATCGCCGTCGATGGCCTGACGGCCTGCGAACACGAGGTCGAAAGAACCGATTTTGCCGATTGCGCAGGCAAGGGCGTATGATGTCGCGAGGGTGTCAGCGCCGGCGAACTTGCGGTCAGTCAAAAGAATCGCCCGGTCGGCGCCTCTATACAAAGATTCTTTGAGAACATCGACAGCCGAGGGCGGTCCCATTGTAAGGACGACAACCTCACCGCCTTCCCGGTCTTTTACGAGGAGCGCCATCTCCAGCGCATTTAGGTCCTCGGGATTGAAGACAGCCGGAAGAGCCGCACGGTTGACCGTGCCCTCGGGGGTCATCGCCTCTCCGGTGATGTTTTTGGTGTCAGGGACTTGCTTGACGAGAACAATGGATCGGTACGGCATCGAGCGATCCTCCCGCCGTACTTTCTAACAAATGGCCATAAAGTGTCAATATGTAGATTGTATAGACATAAGGAATACCCTGCAACCGGCTTTCTTGAACACTGTCAAAATAGTAGACACATTTTAATGGACACATTTCTTCATTTTTTGTCGTATTGACTTTCTTCGGCAAATCAGTATCCTCATGGGTGCTGACATATCCCTGTTTTTTGTCAAAGGAGAATGCCATGTCAGTTGTGATCCGATCGGTCGGAGCGAGCATCCCCGAACGCCGTATGTCCAATGATGAGTTGGCGACGATGGTCGACACGACGGATGAATGGATCCGGTCCCATTCGGGAATCGGCTACCGGCACATCGCCGCTGACGGACAGCGGACGAGCGATCTCGCCGTCGATTCGGCGCAGAAGGCGCTCGCCAAGGCGGGAATCGCGCCGACTGAGATTGACTATATAGTCCTGGCCACCGCCTCCCCTGATTACTTCAGTTTCCCGTCGACCGCCTGTATCGTCCAGGACAGAATCGGCGCGCACGGAGCCGCCGCCCTCGATATTACGGCAGGCTGCACCGGCTTCGTGTACGGTCTTCAGGTCGCTCAGGGACTTCTCGAATCGAACCAGGGGCGCAATGCCTTGGTGATCGGCGCCGAGACGCTCTCGCGCATAACCGACTGGACCGACCGCTCAACCTGCGTTCTCTTCGGCGACGGAGCGGGCGCGGCGGTGCTTTCACGGATTCAAGAATCGGGGCGCGGTATTCTAAAAGGCATTCTTGGAGCCGAGGGTGCGGGCTTCGGGGATCTCTATTTGAAGCAAACCGACAGAACAAAGACCTTCGACCGCGAGCCCGGGACGTATTCAGGTATCGTCATGAACGGCCAGAACGTGTACAACTTCGCCGTCAAGTCGATTTCAGTGCTGGTCGAGCGCCTGTTCCATGCCAGTATGTATTCACTCGACGAACTCCGCTGGATCGTTCCGCATCAGGCGAACTCGCGGATCGTCCAGGCGGCGGCCAAGCGCCTGCGCATTCCTCTCGAAAAATTCTATATGAACATCGAAGAGTACGCGAACACCTCGGCCGCGACGATACCGATCGCGCTGAATGAGATGGACGAAAAAGGATTGTTGAAGAAAGGCGACCTGGTGATGCTCGTCGGCTTCGGGGCGGGCCTGACCTATGGAGCGACCTTGATCAGGTGGTAGGAAGACGAACAGACCGAGTACGCGGTAATATACGCGTCGGATGCCGTCACTGTGTGAATAGGAGGATTCGGATATGAAACGGAGAGTAGCCGTAACCGGCCTCGGCGTGATCAGCCCCGTCGGGAACGACGTCGCCAGCTTCTGGACCTCGATGAAAGCGGGGAAATCAGGAGCAGGTCCTATAACCCGCTTCGACCCATCCAGGCTTGAGAGCAAAATCGTGGCGGAGGTGAAAGGCTTCGACCCCTCCCCCTTTATGGATAAGAAAGAGGCGCGGAAGATGGCCCTCTTCGCTCAATATGCGGTGGCCGCTGCGGTCCAGGCATGGCGCGACGCGGGACTCGGCGAAGGATTCCTGCCGCCCTCCGAGGGCGCGCCGGCCCCCACCCTGCCCTACGCCTCAGAGCGCGTCGGCACGGTCATGGGGATCGGCATAGGCGGTATCGAGGCTCTTCTCGAATCGCATAAAAAGATGCTCGAATCCGGTCCGAGCCGGATGCTTCCCATGACCGTCCCCCTCATGATCTCGAACGAGGGGCCGGCGAATATCGCGATGCGGCTCGGTCTGCACGGACCGGCACTTACCGCAGTCACCGCCTGCGCCTCCGGCACCGACGCCTTGGGGCAGGCCCTCGACCTCATCCGCTCGGGTCGCTGTGATGCGGTCATCGCCGGCGGTTCCGAGGCCGCGGTCACCGAGTTCTCCATAGGCGGCTTCTGCAGGCTCCAGGCCCTGACGACCGCGTACAACGACCGCCCCGAGCAGGCCTCACGACCATTTGACAAGGACCGCGACGGATTCCTTCTCGGCGAGGGCGCGGCCGCGCTCATGCTCGAGGACTATGAAAAGGCGAAGGCCCGCGGCGCGCGCATCTACGCCGAGTTCGCAGGTTACGGGGTTTCCTGCGACGCCTACCACTTGACCGCCCCCGATCCCGAAGGCGCAGGCGGGGCCCTTGCCCTGAAACTCGCGATTGAAGACGCCGATCTCAAGGTCGAGGACATCGACTACTACAACGCCCATGGTACCTCGACCCCGATCAACGATCCCACCGAGACGAAAATGCTCAAAAAGGCGCTCGGGGACTATGCGAAAAAAATCGCGATCTCGTCGACCAAGAGCATGACCGGCCATCTTCTCGGCGCCGCGGGCGCCATCGAGGCCGTCGTCTGCGTCAAGGCGATCGAAGAGGGCTTTGTCCCGCCGACCATCAACCTCGAGAATCCCGATCTCGAAGCGGGCTGCGATCTCGACTATGTTCCGAAGGTCGGGCGCACGATGGCGGTGCGCGCCGCAGCCTCGGCCTCCCTCGGTTTCGGCGGGCACAACGGCGTCGTCGTGTTCAAGAAGGCTCAGTAATCAAATAGGGAACCTCTAAAAACCCGGTTGGTTTTTAGAGGTTCCTTGCAATTCCCTTACGGGAATTGCTTTTTTCTAAGGTTGACCTCGAAAAACTGAAGTTTTTCGAGGTCCCCAATAGTAATTGAAACGAGGAAGGACTTGCTATGGATATGCGCGCGAAGATAGAAGAAGCTATTCCCCATAGGGAGCCCTTCCTCTTTGTGGACCGAGTGGAACTCGTCGACGGCAAAATAGTCGGAGAGCGGACCTATCCGGCCGCCGAGTGGTTTTTCAAGGGTCACTTTCCCGGCGAACCGGTCGTCCCCGGCGTCATCCTCATCGAGACCATGGCCCAGTGCGGCGGCGTCGGCGTACACCTCATGGGCATTAAAAACGCCGGTACCTTTTTCTTTGCGAAGATCAGGGAAGCCCGATTCCGCCGGCCGGTGAGGCCGGATGAGCGGCTCGACATGGTCATTGAAAACCTGAAGGCGAGTCCCAGGATCGTACACCAGCGCGGTGTCGGATCGGTCAATGGAGAGGTCGCCGTCGAAGCGGAGTGGATCTGTCTTGTCGGCTCAAGCTCCTGAATGCCGACAAGTAGTCGGCTCAGTAGCTCCGATCGCCGAGGAAGACGCGGACTACAACGCCAATCAAAGATAAAGCTCATTACGGAGGATACTCATGCTCATAAAACCCATGGTTCGAAACTCGATCTGCCTCAACGCCCACCCTGAGGGCTGCGCGCGGGAGACCGAGAGGCAGATCGACTACATTCTTGAAAAAAAAGCCGAATACCATGCTCATCGCGGTCCCAAGGCCGTCCTCGTCGTGGGATGCTCGACCGGCTACGGTCTTGCGACGAGAATCGGAGCGGCCTTCGGCTTCCGAGCCGCAACAGTCGGCGTCTCGTACGAGAAAGAACCCTCCGAGACCTCGACGGGAACGCCGGGTTGGTACAACAATCAGGTCTTTGACGCGGCCGCGACCGCCGAGGCTCTGCCGTCGATCACGCTGAACGGCGACGCGTTTTCGAACGAACTGAAAGAGCAGGTCGTCGCCGCGGCGAAGGAACTCAAATTCAAGTTCGATCTCGTCGTCTATTCGCTCGCCTCGCCCGTCAGGACCGACCCCGCCACCGGCGAAATGTACCGTTCTGTTATAAAGCCGATCGGCGCGCCCTATCGCGGCAGGACCGTGGACATGTTCACGCGTGAGCTTTCGTATGCGGAGGTTCAGCCCGCGACGGAGGCGGAAATCGAGGCGACGGTCAAAGTGATGGGCGGCGAGGACTGGGAGTTGTGGATGCGCGCCTTGGGCGAGGCCGGAGTTCTGGCGGATGAGGCGCTCACGGTCGCCTACTCGTATATCGGGCCCCGCCTTTCGTGGCCCATCTACCGCGACGGGACGATCGGGGCGGCCAAGGCCCATCTCGAGCGGACTGCGGAGCGCATGCGAGGCTCGGGCATTAAGGCCTACGTCTCGATCAACAAGGCCCTCGTCACCCGATCGAGCGCGGTCATCCCCGTCATTCCCTTGTACATTTCGACGCTTTTTAAGGTGATGAAGGAGCGCGGCACGCACGAGGACTGCATCATGCAGGCGGACCGGCTTCTGCGCGAACGACTGTATACAGGCGGCCCCATACCCACCGACGAAGAAGGGCGGATCCGCATCGACGAGCTCGAGATGGACGAGTCGGTTCAGGCTGAGGTCGCCTCGCGGATGGAAGGCATGAGCCCTGCGAATATCGCGACCCTCGCTGATGTCGAAGGGTTTCGAACCGACTTTCTGCGCGTTCACGGCTTCGAGGTCGAGGGGGTCGACTACGAGGCCGATGTTCCGCCGCGCGGACGACTTCTCCGCGCTTCGTCCATATCGCTTCAGAACCGGGCACACTCGTATAGAATAGGTCTGTGAACATACTGATCCTCGAGGAAAACGAGATCGGCGCCCGACTGCCCCGGTCCGACCGTCGCTGGGCTCATGTCAAAAAAGTTCTTAAAAAACGGCCCGGCGAACGTATCGCGGCCGGTCTCGTCTGTGAGGCTCATGGGCCGGCCCCTGGTCGGCTCGGCGAGGCGGTAATAAGAGAGCTGGATGATTCGGGCATGGTTCTCGAGTACGAGCCATTCCAAGGTGCAGCCGGAGAGCCGCCCGAACTGGCGCCTATCCGACTCATTCTGGGCTTCCCGAGACCCATTCAAGCGGCCCGCATGTTCAAGGATCTCGCGAGTCTCGGTGTTTCAGAAATACTGCTGACGGGGACGGAACTCGGCGAAAAATCCTATCTTCAAAGCGACTTCTTCAAGAAAAAGGATTTTCGTCTCCACCTCATCGAAGGAGCCGAGCAGGCGGCCAACCCGCGCCTTCCCTCGGTTTCGACATACTGGTCCCTGGCCCGCTGCCTTGAGCAGATTGAGATGGATCATGGCTCGCGTTATTTCTTCCATCCCTACGGCGGCACAGGGCTCTTCGGAGCAGGCGAGGCGCTCGACCTCCCGGTAACGCTCGCGATCGGATCCGAGCGCGGCTGGACCGAGCGAGAAACCGCGCTGCTTGAAGAGTACGGCTTCGAAAGGCGCAGCCTCGGCGCTCGCATTCTGAAAAGCGAGACCGCGGCGCTTTCGGCGGTCGTGCTCGCCCTGGCCGCGCTCGGCCGGATGTAAAAAAGAGCGGGATTAAAGTTTCGTCACAACGTCGACCAAGAGCCTCGTCACGCTGCTCACATTGCGGGCGAAAACCTCGAGGACCGCCTGCCAGCTGACCGGCTCCTCGTCGTCCTTCCACGAGTCGTAATCGGTGCTCATGGCCACCGCCGCGTAGGGGACGCCGGCTTCGTTCGCGAGGGCGGCCTCGGTCGCGACCGACATGTTGATGATATCGGCCCCCCAGGCGCGGAACATGCGCGACTCGGCCCTGGTCGAAAAGCGCGGCCCCTCGATGGTTATGAGCGTACCCTTCGCATGAAAAGGCAGTCCGAGTCGCTCGGCCGAAGCGATGAGCGCTTTACGCATTTCAGCGTCGAAGGGATCGGGCATGGCCGCGTGCAGAGGCTTGTGCGGCTCGAAGCTCTCGAAAAAGCTCAAACTGCGGCGCCGGGTGAAGTCGATGAACTGATCGACAATCACAAGATCGCCGCGGCGGATATTTTCTCGGAGCGAGCCGACCGCCGTGGTAGCTAGTATTTTATCACACCCCGCTTCTTTGAGCGCGGCAATGTTCGCCCGGTAGTTGACCTGGGTGGGCGGGATTGTGTGCTCGCGGCCGTGTCTCGCGAGAAGAACGACGTCCGTGCCGCCGATCCTCCCCTCTTTGAGCGGGGACGAGGGATCGCCCCAGGCCGTTGTTACAGTCCTGTCGCGGCCTCCTTCGAGGATATCGGGGTTGTCGAGCCCCGAGCCGCCGATGATGCCGATTTTCATGATATCTCCGCCTCCCCATAAACGTAGTGAGTCATACTCTTCCCTTCCCCCTCGCATCGGGGAAAAGTCTCGCGATGTCATCCCGTTCGGCTCTGCAGAGTCCTCGTTCGGTGATGAGGCCGTCGATAAGCCGTGCGGGCGTCACGTCGAAGCCGTAATTCGCCGCCCGAGTCGTCTCGGGGCAGATCAGCACCGAGACGCGGCGGCCCTCGTGCAGACCTGCGACATAGCGCACTTCGTCCTCGTCGCGCTCCTCGATCGGAATTTCCGCGAGGCCGTCGTCGATACCGAAGTCGAAACTCGAGGATGGAAGCGCGACATAAAAGGGTACACCGTTGTCGCGGGCAGCGAGGGCCTTGAGGTAGGTGCCGATCTTGTTCGCCGCGTCTCCCCTCGCCGTAACGCGGTCGGCGCCCGTGATGACGAGATCGACCATGCCGTGCTGCATGAGGTGGCCGCCCGTATTGTCGCAGACGAGGGTGTGCGCAACGCCGCGCCGTCCCAGTTCCCATGCGGTGAGCGAGGCGCCCTGGTTGCGGGGCCGGGTCTCGTCGACCCAAACGTGGACTGCTATGCCCGCTTCGTGAGCGGCGTAGATGGGCGAAGTCGCAGTGCCCCAGTCCACACAGGCGAGGGCGCCCGCGTTGCAGTGCGTCAGGATATTCACCGTCCCGCCCTTTTTTTGGGCGGCGGCGCGGATGAGGGGAAGACCGTGGATGCCGATCATGCGGCAATTCTCGGCGTCCTCATCGGCCATGGCGAGCGCCTCGATCCGCGACGCGTCGACGAAGTCCAAACGGGACGAGACTCGGGCGCAGGCCTCGAAGACGCGGCGCAGCGCCCAGAGAAGATTCACGGCGGTAGGCCGCGTCGCGGCGAGGTCCTCGGCCCTCGATTCGACATACGCGCGCCATCCCTCTGCAGGCGCCTCCTTCGCGGCCTGAAAGACGCCGAACGCGGCCGTCACACCGATAAGCGGGGCGCCGCGGACGACCATGCCGCGGATCGCCTCGACATAGTCCCGGCTCCGCAGTAATTGAACTGTAACATACTCGAAGGGAAGCCTGGTCTGGTCGATAACCGAGACAATGTCATCCTCCCCGAGCCAGATGCTCCGGTTTCCTCGTTCCATCATCTTCATAGCGGCTCTGCACCTACTAGAGCTTCAGAAGACCTTGCAGTTCCTTCGTCAGGCGGCCGAATTCGGCGCAGGCCGCTTCCACGGGCTCGGGACGGGACATGTCGACGCCCGCGATCTTGAGGCTTTCGATGGGGAAACGCGAGCCGCCGGACTTCAGGAAGGCGTAGTAGTCCGCGCGCTCGCGCTCCCCTCCGGAAAGGACTCGTTCTGCGAGGGCTATGCTCGCCGATATGCCCGTCGCGTATTTGTAAACATAGAAGGCGTTGTAGAAATGCGGAATACGGAGGCATTCGAGGTCGCTCACCTCCTCCAGGTTCATCGCGGGGCCGAAATATTTCTTCAACAATGTCCGATATTCGTTTCGCATAACGTCGAGCGTAAGACTCTCGCCCGCCTCGACGATGGCGTGGGTCCTCGCCTCGAATTCGGCGAACATGGTCTGCCTGAACAAGGTCGCCAGAAGACCGTCGAGCTGGGCGCCGACGAGACTCGCCCGTTCTTCGTCGCTCTGAGCTTTTTCGTACAGACGGCGGTACAAAAGCTGCTCGTTGAAGGTGCTGGCGACCTCGGCCTCGAAAATAGTGTAGCTGTACGAAAGAAAGGGGTTCGACCGCGCCGAATAGTACGAGTGCATGGAGTGCCCGCCCTCGTGCGCGATGGTGAAGACATCGTGGAGCACGTCATCCTTGTAATTGAGCAGGATATAGGGCTCGCCGGTATACGATCCCGCCGAAAAGGCTCCGGAGCGCTTGCCCTTGTTCTCGTAGCGGTCGACCCAGCGGCCCTCGAGGCCCGAGCGCAGCACAGTCACATATTCGCCGCCCAGGGGCCTCAGCGCGTCGCAGACGAGATCGACGGCCTCGGCGTAAGAATGCTTGACCTTCGCTTCGGGCACGAGGGGCACATACACGTCATAGTGACGAAGCTCGTCGAGCTTGAGGATTCTCCTGCGCAGCTCATAGTATTCATGAAGCACGGGAAGCTTGGCCGAAACCGTCGAAACGAGATTCTCGTAGACCTCCTCGCCGACGTCGTCGGGGAAGAGGGCCGCCGCACGGGCCGAGGGGTAATGCCGCACCACGGCCCGGTACTTGTCGTATTTCACCGAGCCCGCGTAGAGCGCGGCCAGGGTGTTCTTGTGCTTGTCGAAGAGTTCATAAAAACGGAAATAGGCCGCTTTCCGAAGTCCGCGGTCGGGATTGCGCATGAACGACTGAAATGTCGACTGAGTAAGGGGCCGCGGTCCCTCGGGCGTCTCGATCGAGCCGAAGTCGAGGTCGACATTGGTCAGCACCTCGAAGGCGTCCTGAGCCGTGCCCGATGACTCCGACTGGAGGGCGAGAAGGCGCTCCTCGGCCTCTGAAAGGACATGGGGCTTGTACCTGATGATCCTCTTGATGAAGACCGAGAACTCATCGAATTCCGGCGAGGCGATACAATCGGCGATGAAAGCCTCGTCCAGTTTCTGTATCGCGGGCGCGAGCCAGGACCATTCGCCCGAGGCGCGGGTCGCGACCGACATGTAGCGCATAACGCGTCCGCGCGAGGCATCGTCGCCCTGGTCCTCGGCCTCCCGGAGGCTCGCGTAGTAGCCGAGACGCTCGTCGAGGATGCCGAAGTCGCGGTAGAAGGCCAGGGCTTCCGCGAAGGCAGCGGCCGTCGAGCCGAAGTCTTTTTTATACTCGGGGATTTTCTCGGTCATTGACTCGAGTTTCCGGAGGCCATCCTCCCACTCATCGTCGCCCGGGAACAGCGCGGAAAGATCCCACCTGTCTTCGGGCGGGACCTCGGAACGGAGCATGATGCGTGCAGTTTCTGGCATGAGTCGTTTCTCCTCGAAAACAGTGTACCGTCAATCGAGACGAAGGGCGAGATATCACGCGGTCGTGAGCGCGCGCAAAAAAACCGCCATGAGCTTGAAGGCGTCGACCTCCGCGAGTTCGGGGCCGTCCTTGGGCGTATGCAGAAAATCCCAGGTCTGAGGTCGGCCGCCCCGGGCCAGGACAGCAGCTTCCGCTTCGGGCAGGAGGCTCAGGGTCAGCGCCGGTATGCCTCCAAGCGTCAGACCGAGGTCGTCGGACCAGGGTAGGGAAGCGGGAAGGGGCGGCGGTATGCCGGCGCGGGCGGCCGCTCCGATCACCGCGTCCACAAGACTGCGCCGCCCCTTCTCGGCATGTGAAGCGATCACTCCCGAACGCTCGAGAAGCGCCTCGGCTGCAGTCGAATACATGAGCCGGTCGCCGCGGCCCGTAACATCGAGCACGAGCGTCGGCGGCGGGGTCTGGGCATCGGCTGCAGACTGCCTGCGCGCGTCAAAGGCCGCGCGCAGGGCGCGCGCGAGGCGGAAGGAACCCTGCGAAGACAGGGCTCCGGTCGAGGGCGCCTCCTCGGCGTCGGTGAAAACGATAAGGATCGGGGGACGGCTCTCCGCGCGCACAAGCTCCGCCGCGAGGCGTACAAGCTGGAGACAGGCGCAGGAATTGTCGAGCACACCGGGCGAGGACTCGAAGCGGTCGTAGTGCGCAGCGAGCGCGAGGCGGAGAGGAGATTCTCCGATACGGACCATGAGGTGCCGGTCATTGCCGGTCTTGACGACTGAGTACGGAACCGCATGGGCGGCGAGGAGACCCGCCAGGGCGACGAGCCGATCGCAGCCCGGCCTGAGGAAGCGCTCCTCCTTCGGAGAGAAGCGCATAGCTCTTGCTTACCCCGCCCTTTCGTCGGCCTTGCCGGCGGCCGGCCTCGGAGCAGCTGTCGATTCGCGGATCATGAGGGTTGTGGGCATGCGCCGGTGCAGGCTGCGGCGGTCCTCAGCGGCGACGCCGTCGAGGAGGTTCACCACGAGTTCGGCGGCGACCGAGCCCTTCTCCCGTCCCGGCTGCCTGACGGTCGTGAGAGTCGGACGTACGCGGACGGCGTCGGGTATATCGTCGAAGCCCGCAACACTTATGTCACGGGGTATTTCGAGGCCCTCGCGCCGGCAGGCCGAATACACGCCGAGGGCGATGGCGTCCGCCATCGCCGCGATGGCGGTCGGCGAAGAGCGGCCGGCCAAAATGCGCAGCGCAGCCTCCTCGCCGCCCTCGACCGAGCTTTGAGCCGCGGTCACCGGAACCTCCGGCGAGCCCAGTTCGAGCCCTTCTTCCTCGAGAGCGCGCCTGAATCCCGCGAGGCGGCGGTCGCGTACCAGAGAAAAACGCCCCGACCTGAGTTGGATGGTCTCGGGCATGACGGAGATGACGGCGATATGGCGGTGTCCCAGATCGAGAAGGTGCCGCATGAGTTCGTAGGCCGCGCCCTCGTCGTCGACGCCGACATTGACGGTGGCGTCCGTGTCCACGCCGTCGATAGTGACAAAGGGGATGCGCCGCTTGTTCAGAAGCTCGACGACCTCGTGATCGGGGCCCACACCGATGGTGATAAGGCCGTCGACAAAAGCGCGGCGCGCGGCCTCGATGACGCGGCCCTTGACCGGTGGGAGCATCGTCAAAGAAAGCTCCCGTTCCTCGCAGAGTTCTCCGATACCTCGGACAATCTCCAGAAGATAGGGGTTGCGCATCGCCTCGGTGATGGGCTGCGGCAAAAGAAGACCGAGGGCGCCGAGGCGTTTTGTCGTGAGGGTGCGCGCGACCGGGCTCGGAACATAATCGAGCTCGTTCACTACGGCCATGACGCGTTTGTATGTTTCTTCAGATATCCTCGTCGGATCGTTGAGGGCGAAAGAAACCGTGGTCTTCGAAACGCCCGCCCGCTCCGCGATGTCCTTGATGGTCGGACGCATCGCACACTCCGGACGGCAGTGTATAGCGAGCTGTCCGCCTGGTCAACGGAAAAGAAAACTGCGCTAACTGAATAGGGAAACTATGGAAAAAACCCGCCGTATCGTCGATACATAGTGGAGATGAAACAGATACTCGTCACCTACGCATCGGGCGAGCGTATCGCCTATCCCTCCGGCGTGAGAGCCGCGGATGTCATCGGGAAACTGGGGAGTCTGACCTGGCCGCTCGCGGCGGTCCTCGTCAATAACGAGCTTAAGGACCTCGATGCGCCTCTCCTGACGGACTGCCGCATCGATCCAGTCACCATCGACACGGTCCAGGGCGCGACGACCTACCGCCGTTCGCTGTGTTTTTTGCTCGCGATAGCCGCCCGGGAGCTGACTCCTGAGCGGCGGCTCATGGCCGGTATGGCCATCGGCACGGGCTTCTATCACTATTACGACGATGACATTCCCATGACCCCCGAGGATGTCGCGGCTCTCGAACAGCGGATGCGGAGCCTTGTGGACCGCGACGCCCCCATCAGGGTCGAGCACCGCGCCTGGGCCGAGGCAGTCGAGTACTTCAAATCGAGCAATCAGCCGGGGACCCTCCTCCTCCTCGAGCATTCCAACGAGCCGGTCATACCCTTGGACGAATGCGCAGGTTTCCGCGATCTCCACGTCGCGCCCCTCGTGCCCTCGACCGGCGTCCTTAAAACTTTCGAGCTCATGCCCTATCACGGGGGGCTTCTCCTGCGATATCCGCATAAAGAAACTCCCGATCGCATACCGCCCTTCACCGACGATCCCGTGCTCTATTCGGTCGCCGCTGAATCCCGAGAGCGGGCGCGGGTCCTCGGCGTCGCCTCGGTCGGGGCTCTGAACCGTGTCAACGCGTCCAAGGGCATCAAAGAATACATCCGCATCGCCGAAACGCTCCAGGACAAGAAAATCGCCGCCATAGCCGACGCCGTGGCGGCGCGCTCCGACGCAGTCAGAGTCGTCCTCATCGCCGGCCCCTCGAGTTCGGGCAAGACAACCACCTCGAAAAAACTCGCCATCCAGCTCAAGGTCATGGGTCTCGATCCGATCACCATCTCGCTCGACGATTATTTCGTCGACCGCACCAAGACGCCGCGGGACGAAAGGGGCGAGCCCGATTTCGAATGTCTCGAAGCGCTCGATGTCGAACTTCTGAACGAGCAGCTCTTGGCCTTGTTCAGAAACGAAGAAGTCGAACTGCCTTCCTACGACTTCAAATCGGGATCGCGCAGGAGCGTCGGCAAGAGAATCAAACTCGGCCCCAAAAGCATCCTGATCATGGAAGGGATTCACGGACTCAACGAGCGGCTCACGCCCCGGGTACCTCGGGAGCAGAAGTTCAAAATTTATGTGAGCGCCCTGACGCAGCTCAATCTCGACGACCACAATCGAGTCAGCACGACCGACAACCGCCTTCTGCGCCGCCTCGTCCGCGATTACAACTTCCGCGGCCACTCGGCCCAGCAGACCTTGAAAATGTGGCCCTCGGTCCAGGCCGGAGAACG
>CAZINN010000020.1:0-44715 GCA_964540615.1 uncultured Treponemataceae bacterium
TGTCGGGCGGGGCGACTTCCCGTTCGATTCCCTTGTGGAGGTGGGGGGAATCGAACCCCCGTCCCCGGGCGCGTACCGCGGGCCTCTACAGGTTTATCAGGCCTATCGTCGTGTCGAGGAGGGGGCGGCGGACCTGCGCGCATTCCCTCCCGTATCCCGGAGTCTGTCCCCCGGCCCCTCCGGGCCGAAACCGGGGCGAGCCTCGGTTGGTTACGAGCCCTCCGACCGCTCGAGGCGGCGCAGCCGGGAACCCGTCGTCTACGCTACTTACGCAGCGAGAGCGAGATTGCCGTTGTCGTTGGCAATTGAAGTTTTGCCGAATCAGGAGATCGGCGGCTCCACCTGCAACCTGCGATCCGGACCGCTCGGGTCGAGACCGGTGCACCCCCGGTCACAGTCTCTGACAGTACAAACGACGCCAGAGTGGATCACAAAAAAAGCATACTCCTCTTGTTGTCTCGCGGTCAAGGAAGCGCACGCTCGATCACGCCGCCGCCCAGGACATACCCATCCTCGTCGTAAATGACGACGGATTGTCCCGGCGCAATCGCGCGTTGGGGTATATCGAACTCGATGCGGTACGTTCCGTCGGCCGAACTCGCAAAGGTGCAGGGCGTCGGTTTATGGTTCTGGCGGATTTTGGCATAGCCGCGATCCGGACCGCCTGAAGCGGCGTCATACCTGCGAAAGTCCGAGGCGATCAGTCCTTCGGCGAAGAGCTCTTCATCCGCTCCGACGACGACACGGTTGTGCTCGGCATCGAGGGCTATGACATAGTATGGTTGCGCTTCAGCCCCATCACCGGCCGAAGCTCCGATGCCGAGGCCGCGACGCTGGCCGATCGTATAGAACGGAAGACCCCGGTGCCGGCCGAGAACATGTCCGGAGGCATCGACGATGTCGCCCGGTCGAGGCGGATTGTCGGAAAAAAGCGGGGCTATGTCGCCGCCGGCGATGAAATCCTGACTATCCGGCTTATCGGCAACCTCGAGTCCGAGACGGCGGGCATAGGCCCGGACCTCGTCTTTCCGCATGGTTCCCAGGGGGAAGAGTGTATGTTCCAGCACCTCAGGATCGAGTCGATACAAGAAATAGCTTTGATCCTTGCTTGAGTCGATTGCGGCGCGGAGTCGCGCCACCCCATCGCGATGCACTATCCGTGCGTAATGTCCTGTGGCGAAAAGATCGAAGGAGAGTCCTCGAACGCGGGCCTGCTCGATGAGGTATTTGAACTTGATTTCGCTGTTGCACACAATACAAGGGTTCGGCGTTCGTCCTGAAGTGTACTCTTCCTTAAAGTAACGCAGTACTCGTCGTTCGAAGGTCTCAGAGGCGTCGATTGTACGATGCTCGATGCCCAGACGGCTGCAGAGCCGCTCGCAGGCTGCGATATCCTCATCCTCTCCGGGACCTATACAGGCGCCACGCAGCGTATGTTTCTCGGTTTCAGGCAGAACAAGGCCGATATCCCCCGTCAGCATGGTGAGACCGACCACGCGGTATCCGCGTTCGAGGAGTATCGCGGCTGTTACTGAAGAATCGACCCCGCCCGAAAGACCGACGGCCACTGTCTGAGGCTCACTCATTGGCAGAGAATCTATCATGACCGAATATCTTGTGTAAGGGTTGGCCTAGAATACTATGGGTAGTAATGGTAAGGGAGTTCCTCGAAGCTTGTTGAATGAAAGCTGGGGGCGAACGGGAAAAACGGTTCCTGCGCTCTCGATGGCTGCTGTGAGAGCCGCGCAACAAGGTTCGAGGAACTTTAGAAATTTTTCGAGGTCCCCTCCTTTAAAAAAGTCCTAGATTTGATCTAGTAAGAAAATAAGAAAACGTGGTATACTTCCTTCCGCTGTCTGCTTTATAATACAACGTATGCATAACGCCTCGTGGCGATAAACGGGAGAAAAAGGTGGCCGGTACGATGAAACGCCGTCCTCAGACGATTATCACCGTGCTTATGGTCGCTGTGGCAGCGGCCTTTGCAACAGGGCCGGTTATCGCTCAGAGTTCATCCCCTCTTGACGAGTTTTTTGCATCGGTGTTCCCCGACAACGGCGATCTTCGCGCAAAGCTTTTCTCGACCATCATCGGAGCGCCGCGGGAGCTCGCGCTCGCCTACGGCGCCAAAACCCACCAAACAAAGTTCGGACCTGTCACTGTGCGTGCGGTCAAGCGTGACAGCGATTTCATCATCGAGTTCATCAACGGTACGGGCGAGTCGCCGACCATGGGTTCCTGTTATATTCAGCGCAGTAACGCCAAGGGCTACATGATCCAGGCGAAGATCCTCCTTCAGGATGATCCTTCCTGTTACCTTCGTCTCTACCCGCAGGCATCTGGATCGGGCACGAGGGGCGATGTCGTCATGTACGGCGCCGTAGTAAAAAAAGGACTCCATTTCGACGGGATGCTGTACCGAATCATCATCCTGCCCTTCTCCGATATCGTCGATTTGACCAAGCGATCTTTCGATTGGTCTATGGTATTCAAGACCGAAAAGTCGAACGCCTCGGCCGTTCTCGCGGCCGAGCTCCGTCAGCCTCTTCCCGCTCCATCCCCGCAGCCCGCCCCCTCTGTTTCGCGGACCGCTTTGGCTGCGATACCCTCGGCGGCTGCGCAGTCGACGCCTTCCAGGGCTGCGACGAGGGCGGGACGGTTGTTCGAGATTATGGCCCGCGCGCAGACAATCGAGGCGCTTACGCTCGAACTCGCCCAGGCCGGCGAGACCGGGGCGCGGGAGATCAGTCTTTCTGCCGATGCGGCGGCAGGCTTTGGAAACGATCCAGGCGATCCCGGCTTCAGTGCATACGGCGTTTTTCCCCGGTACGAGGCGGGGAAGGGTATCGTGCTGCCGGCTCTCCGTGCCGCGCTCTTCCTCGATCTTCAGGCGAATCCCGAATCAGCTTATGTTCTTGTTGCAGACTCTTTCCGCGCCCTTGCGGTACCATCGGTCGATGGGTCGGGGCGTTTTTCCTTCGCCTTTTTCACTGACGGCGGAGAAATAGACTGGAAGGATTTGGTGTCGACGGGTAAGGAACTCAAGGTGCGGGTGATAAGGATACCGGCCTCGAGAGCTTGATACTTTCGCATAAAACAGGCGATAACGGAAATCGTACAACTATACGAGATGCACTCGAAAGAGAAGGGAGTAATGACGAAATGCACGAGCTGCTGATTGGTTTTACATCCGTCACCTGGCAGAACGCCGTGATGTACGGCATCGGTCTCGCCCTCATTCTTTTGGCGATACTCAAGGGCTACGAGCCCATGCTTCTTCTGCCTATCGGTTTCGGGGCGATTCTGGTCAATCTGCCGCTCGCCTCGGTCTTGGAATACGAGGGCACGCCTGGTTTTCTCAAGGTGCTCTTCGAGGCGGGCATCGACACCGAGCTTTTCCCCTTGCTGATATTCATCGCCGTGGGGGCGATGATCGATTTCGGCCCGCTCTTTAAGAACCCGATCATGATTTTCTTCGGAGCGGCGGCGCAGTTCGGCATTTTCGCGACGCTTATCGTCGCGACGCTTCCGCCCTTCAATTTCGACCTCAAGGTCGCGGCGAGCGTCGGCATAATCGGCGCAGCCGACGGCCCGACGGCGATTTTCGTGGCGACCAAATTCGCCAAGGAGTATCTGGGGCCGATCTCGGTCGCGGCCTACTCGTACATGTCGCTCGTCCCGCTTATCCAGCCGCCCGTTGTCAGGCTCCTCACGACGAAGCACGAGCGCCGGATTCACATGCAGTACCACGAAGCCAGCGTGCCCAAGTGGATCAAGATCGCCTTCCCGATCATCGTTACCTGCATCGCGGGTTTTGTCGCTCCCATATCCGTACCGCTCATCGGCAGCCTTATGTTCGGCAACCTCATCCGCGAGAGCGGCGTGCTGGAGCGCCTTTCCCAGACCGCGCAGAACGAGCTCGCCTATCTCGTGACGCTTCTTCTCGGCATCACCATCGGTTCGAGCATGACCGCCGAGAAATTCCTGACGATACAGACCCTGATGATCATGGGCATGGGCCTCGTCGCCTTCGTGTTCGATACCGCGGGCGGCGTTCTTTTCGCCAAGCTGGTCAATCTTTTCCTGCCCAAGGATCGGAAGATCAACCCGATGATCGGCGCCTGCGGCATCTCTGCCTTCCCCATGTCCGCGCGCGTCATTCAAAAGATCGCGAGCGAGGAGGAGAAGGGCAATATCATCCTTATGCAGGCGATCGGGGCGAATGTGTCCGGCCAGGTCGGCTCGGTCATCGCGGGCGGCATGGTCCTCGCGTTGGTTCCGCTTCTGGCGATGTAAGGAGATTTCTATGGAACAGCTGATCACGGACCTTCAGGCGCAGGGTGCGACGATACAGGCTCTCGCCGTCACTGCTGGCGGCCTTATCGGAGTTTTTGTGACGCTCACGGTTTTCTTTATTGTAATACGGCTCGCGAATCGACTCGGCGGAAAAAACTCATAGGCCGTGGATGAAACTGCGCGGATCGCCGTCCGTCTCGGCGAAGGAGAAGTTCTTCGATTTCTTCTTCGCCGAATACGAAAAGCTGAGCTTCGGCTCGATGGCGAAGCGTGACCTCGAATGCCTGATTCTCCACTGCCTTCGGGAAGCCGGCCTGGTCGATGACTCGTCGAACCGCGCCCTTGCAAACGCCCTCGGCATAAACGAGTCGCGACTCAAATCTTACCTGGTCGATATCCGCTACAAGTACCGCGCGGACGACATGGCCGAGAATGTCCGCAGGCTGATCGACGGGCTTTTCGCGCGCGAAGGCTCCAAGGTCTCGTACGAGGACGGCAAGTACGCCTTCGCGATCGAGGACCCCGTCGTCAAGCTCGACTTCGAGCAGGCGATGAAGGAAGTCGGCTACTTCGCAGACGGCAGTTTCAACCGCGAGATCGTCCGCGTCAAGGACTACGCGCTCATCGCCTTTCTTTTCAGGTGGAACAGGAGCGACAACACCTACGATGAGTTCAAGGCTCTCATGAAGAAAACCCGCGCCTCCGAGCGCGAACTGCTCGCGATATTGTCTCAGCCGAAATCATGGCTCGAGCGAGGTAAAGAAATAATCAACACAGTCGGCGCCGTGTACGACAAGGTGCTTCTTTTGCGGAAGCTCGCCGTGCTCGCTCTCACCGGAACGTTTTCATGAGCGTCCGCATCAGGACCAGGCAAAGTCGCCCTCGACGCGGACCGTTCGGTCGCCGCTTGTGATCTCTCCGATGGGATAGGCCTCGACGCCGAAGGATGCGAGATGTGCGATAATCGCATCCGCGTCCTTCGGTCGCGCGACGGCGGCCATGCCGACGCCGAGATTGAAGGTTCTCAGCATCACCGCGTCTTCGACCCTGCCGATGTCCTTGATGAGTTTGAAGACCGGGAGGATGCGGTACGATGATGCGTCGATGCGCGCGTCCAGCCCTTCGGGGAGGATACGGTCGAGGTTTTCTCTGATGCCTCCGCCGGTGATATGCGCGAGTCCCGTGAAGAGCCCGCGCTCGAAAAGGCCCTCGATGGCGTGGTAATAGCAGCGGTGGGGTTCAAGTATCTCCTCGATGAAGCTTCGGCCTCCGACCATTACATTGCGCAATCCAGGATGCCGCTCGAGAAGACGGCGCACCAGGGTGTAGCCGTTCGTATGCAATCCGCTCGACGCCAGTCCGAGCACGACGTCGCCCTCTTTAATAGCGCTTCCGTCTATAATTTTATCACGCTCGACGATGCCGACGATGCTCGAGGTGAGGATGTAGGTCCCGTCGGGAACGACTCCGGGCTGCTCGGATGTTTCGCCCCCGGTCAGCTCGCAGCCCTGCGCACGGCAGGCCTCGGCGATCGCGGCGACGATGCGTTTGGCGACCGCGGGATCGAGTTTTCCGCAGATGATCGCATCTTGCACCGAAAGTGGTTTTGCACCCATAACGACGCAATCGTTGACGAGGTGATTGATCATATCGAAACAGACCGACTCCACCTTGTTTTCGGCGAAGGCGAGGAGTTGCTTGGAACCCGGTTCCTCGGTCTTGAGCACAAGCACAGGATACCGGTACTCCGCGAAGCGGGCGTCGTAGAGCGCCGAGAAGGAGAAGGGCCGATGCAGAAGCCTCCCGCTTCCGCTCTTCATGCTCGCGGCCATATCGCGCTTGGCCTTGTTGGCCAGGTCGATGTTCACGTCGTACTTGATGGGTTCGTCCATAGAAGGGCTCAACGGTACTCTTCCCATGCCTTGATTTCAAGACCCCGGCCGCGGTGCTGCGCGAGGGCCTCGGTCAGGCGGCGCGCGACTTTTATGTCGGTGACCAGGGGGAGGTCGAAGTCTATGGCCATGCGGCGGATGATGTAGTCGTTTTTAAGCTCCCGCTCGCCGTTGTTCTTCGGGATGTTGATGACGAGGTCGAAGGCCCGATCGCGCAGCATGGTCGCTATGTTGGGCTCGGCTTTTTCCAGGGGCCAGTGAAGCGCGGCCGCCGCGACGCCGTTGTCCGTCAGAAACTTCGCTGTTCCTTTGGACGCGAACAGCTCATAGCCCATCGAGGCGAGCAGTCGAGCGTCGTCCAAAAACTCGATCTTGTCGCTCATGGGACCGGTCGAGAGCAGTATTCGCTTCTTAGGTACGCGGTAGCCGACCGAGAGCAGGGCCTTGAGGAAGGCGTCGTTCAGGTCGCGGCCGATGCAGCCGACCTCGCCGGTCGATGCCATCTCGACGCCGAGAATCGGATCGGTTCCGTGCATGCGGGAGAAGGAGAACTGCGCGGCCTTGACGCCGACCCACTCGAGATCGAGCGAGGACTGCGCGGGCTTCTCCACCGGCGCATCGAGTATCGCCATGGTCGCCAGTTCGATCATGTTCACGCGGGCGACCTTCGAGCAGAAGGGGAAGCTCCGCGAGGCCCGAAGATTGCATTCGATGACGCTGACATTGTTGTCCTTTGCGATGAACTGAATATTGAACGGTCCGGTGATTCTGAGGGCGCGCGCTATATCCGAGGCGACCTTGCGCACCTTACGGACCGTCTCGATGTACAGGCGCTGGGGCGGCATGACCACGGTGGCGTCCCCCGAATGCACGCCGGCGTTCTCGACATGCTCGGTGATGCACTGGAAGAGAATCTCGCCGCGTCTGGCGACTGCGTCGATCTCGACCTCCTTGGCGTCCTCGACGAACTTGGTGATGACGACAGGATGCTCGCCCGATATCGATGCCGCCGCCCCGAGAGCGTCGCCGAGGCTCTCGCGGTCCCAGGCCACGGACATCGCCGCGCCCGAGAGGACGTAACTCGGCCTGACGAGGACCGGGTAGCCGACTTCCTCGGCGAAGGCGTAGGCGGATTCCAAATCGGTCAGCTCGCGCCACGCAGGCTGGTCGATGCCCAAGCCTTCAAGGAGGGCCGAAAACTTATGCCGATCCTCGGCACGGTCGATGTCCCGCGCGTCGGTGCCGAGGATCACCGCTCCCGCGTCGAAGAGCTTCATCGCCAGATTGTTCGGGATCTGACCGCCCATCGAAAGGATGACACCCGAGGGCCGCTCGAACTCATAGATGTCGAGGACACGCTCGAGCGAGAGCTCCTCGAAGTACAGCCTGTCGCAGACATCGTAGTCGGTGCTGACTGTTTCGGGATTGCAGTTGATCATGATCGAGGTCCGCCCGAGTTCGCGGACGGTCTGGACGGCGTTGACGCAGCACCAGTCGAACTCGACCGAGGACCCGATGCGGTACGCGCCCGATCCGATTACGACGACACCTTCTCCAGAACTCTCGACGTCGTGCTCGGAACCTGAGTAGGTCGCATATAAGTAATTGGTCCGGGCGGGGAATTCCGCGGCGAGGGTGTCGATGCGTTTGAAGACCGGTTTGATGCCGAGCCGCTCGCGAAGCGTACGAATCGCAGCCTCGCTTGTGCCGATGAGCTTTCCGATCTGAGCGTCGGAAAAGCCCAGGCGCTTGGCCCTGGCGAGAAGCCCGCTGTCGAGTCCCGCTTCCGCAGACCCAGCACGGGATGCCGCCTTGCGGATTTCCCGCTCGCAGGCCAGAACGCCCGCGATTTTCGAGAGGAACCAGCGGTCGATCTTCGTCTTTTCGTATATTTTTTCGATGCTCCAACCCTGCTCGAGGGCCGCGTACACGGCGAAGATGCGGCGGTCGGTCGGCTTCTCGAGGGCGCCTTTGACGCCCTTTGTCCCGAGCCGAGCCAATTCCGGGTCTGAGGAAAGTCCGGGGGCGCCGATCCCCGTCATGCGGAGCGCCTTCTGCAGGGCTTCCTCGAAGCTCCTGCCGATGGACATGACTTCGCCGACGGACTTCATCTCGCTGCCGATGGTGATGTCGACATTCTTGAACTTGCCGAGGTCCCAGCGCGGCACTTTGACGACGCAGTAATCCAAGGCCGGCTCGAAACAGGACTTGGTCGCGCGCGTTATGCGGTTTTCAATCTCGCTCATGGTATGCCCCAGAGCGAGCTTCGCGGCGACGAAGGCGAGGGGGTAGCCGGTCGCCTTCGAGGCCAGGGCTGAGCTTCGCGAGAGGCGGGCGTTGACTTCGATCACCCGGTATTCCTCGGAATGAGGATCGAGGGCGTACTGGATATTGCACTCGCCGACGATGCCCAAGTGATTGATAACCTCCAAGGCTATTCGTCTGAGCTTGTGGTACTCGGAGTCAGTCAGGGTCTGCGAGGGGGCGACGACGATGCTCTCACCCGTGTGGATGCCCAAGGGATCGAGGTTCTCCATATTGCAGACCGTGATGCAATTGCCGAGGGCGTCCCGCACGACCTCGTACTCGATCTCTTTCCAGCCGCCGAGCCATTCTTCGACGAGGACCTGCGGGGAGGCGGCGAGCGCCTTTTCGCAGCGGATGCGCAGTTGTTCAGCATCGCTGCAGATGCCCGAACCCGAGCCGCCGAGGGCGTAGGCCGCCCGGAGCATGACGGGATAACCGATGCGGTCCGCCGCCGCGAGCGCAGACGTGACGCTCGTCGCCGCTTCGCTGCGCGGCGTATCGACGCCGATCTCGGCGAGCGTCTTTACGAAGAGGTCGCGGTCCTCGGTCGCCTCGATCGCCGCGATCGGACTTCCAAGCACACGGACGCCGTGCTTCTCCAGAGCCCCTGAACGGTGCAGGGCGACGCCGCAATTGAGAGCGGTCTGTCCGCCGAAGGAGAGGAGGATGCCGTCGGGCTTCTCTTTTTCGATGACTTTCTCGACATACTCGGGCGTGACCGGCAAGAAGTAGGTCGCGTCGGCCATGCCCTCGCTGGTTTGGATCGTAGCGATATTCGGGTTGATGAGAACGGTCTTTACGCCTTCTTCCCGGAGAGCTTTGAGCGCCTGAGAGCCGGAGTAGTCGAACTCCCCCGCCTGCCCGATTTTCAAGCCCCCGGAGCCGAGGACGATGACCTTGGTGACGCCGCTCATGCCTCGCCTCCGACGGAGACGAGTCCTTCGGCGGCTCCGTGTTCGACGCCGAGCTCGGGCTGCGAGGAAGCGGCGGCCCAGCCTGAGCGCTGCGCATGCCCGCGCGTCGCGCCTTTTCGCGCCGCATAGCCCCGCGCCTGTTCAAGGAAGACGTCGAAGAGAAACTCGGTGTCGCGCGGTCCGGGAAAGCCCTCGGGATGAAACTGCACCGCGCTGAAGGGATACTCGGTCGAGCGAAGTCCCTCGACCGTTCCATCATTGCCGTTCTCGAACCAGACTTCCCAGCCCGAGGGCAGGCTGTCCCCGCGTACAGCATAGCCGTGATTCTGGCTCGTTATGTAACAGCGTCCGCTCCGCCGGTCTATGCAGGGCTGATTCTGGCCGCGGTGGCCGTAGGGCAGTTTATAGGTGTCGCCGCCCGCCGCAAGACCCATAATTTGGGCGCCGAGACAGATACCGAAAATGGGTCTCACCGTTGCGCCGCCTCCCTCGCGGAGCGCGCGGCGCACGGTCGCGATGGTTTTTGTGCAGGCCTTGGGATCTCCGGGGCCGTTGGACAGAAAGAGACCGTCGTAGTCGATGTCGTCGAGGTTCGCGTCCCAGGGCAGGGCGATGACCTCGGCACCCCGTGCGAGGAGGCAGCGGAGGATGTTGTTCTTCGCTCCGCAGTCGAGGAGGGCGATGCGCGGGCTTCCGCCTTTTCCGTATATCCTCGCTTCGGTGCGGGAAACGGACGCGACTGCATGAATCGAACCGGCGTACTCAGGCTGCTCATCACCCTCGATGACAATCGACCCGCGCATGACTCCGCGTTCGCGCAGAATTTTGGTGAGCGCCCGCGTATCGACGCCCTCGATGCCCGGCACCTGCTCGGCCATAAGCCACTCGGGAAGGCTCCGCGTCGAGGCGTAATGACTCGGCTCCCGGCAGACTTCGGATACCACCAGGCCCGAGGCCCAGATACGGTTCGATTCGAAGTGAAGCGGAATGCCCTCGGCGTCGCAGTCCGAATCAGGGACGCCATAGTTGCCGACGAGCGGATAGGTTGTGACCAGTATCTGGCCGAAGTACGAGGGATCGGTCAGCGATTGCGGATAACCGGCCATGCCGGTTGTAAAGACGACCTCGCCCTCAACACTTTTCGGCGAGCCGAAGCTCGTACCTTCAAATACGGTACCGTCTTCGAGGATGAGACGCGCCGGCTTTGATATGGGTTTCACGGGGACTCCTCGAAATTGTAGAGTACTGAAGAATGGGGCTGCGCTTCAAGGGGTGGAATGCGAAAATATGCCGAATAAATGCATAAAGATACAGAAATAGCAGAAATCTACTTATCTTCGGCCTTCCCTTCTATCTTTATCGAGCAATTCGAGGATGCCACTATCCTTTGACAGCTCCTTGAATGAGCGCCGTGATGATTTGACGCTGGAACATCAGGAAAATGACCAGTGTCGGTATGAGGATGAGAATTGTTCCAGCGCAGAGCAGTGGAACATCAGTCGCATAGTGCCCCTGGAAGGCTCCTAATGCCCCTGCCATGGTTCGATTCGAAGGATCCTCGACGAGAACTAAGGCGAGCAGGAATTGATTCCAGGTCCAGACGGACATAAGAATGCCCAATGAAGAGATCGGCGCCCGGGCAAGCGGGAGATGTATTCGCCAGAATAAATCCCATGTCGTTGCCCCGTCGAGCCGAGCCGCCTCGGATATCTCAGGGGATAGTGTGACGAAGTGGGCGCGCATCCAAAAAACTGAGAAGGGCATGTACAGTCCGATCAGCGGTAGGACGATCGCGAAGCGCGTGTTATAGATACCCATCCAGCGCTCGAGATAGTACAGAGGAACGATGATGCCTCCGAAGGGGAGTGTAAGGCCAAGCACAAATAGGGCAAGTAGAACACGCGAGCCGGGTATTCTGAGAAGGCCGATTGCGAAGGCGCACATTGTCGAAATAACGAGGGCGGCAGGGACCACGGCAATCACAATGAAAATGCTGGAAGTAAGGAGTTTAGCCATGTTCGCGACTTTAAAGGCTTCGCCGAAATTCCTCCACTGAGGTTGTGCGGGTATTCCGAAGCCACTGGGTACCGTTCCAGAAGGATAGAGAGCGGTCATGAAAATGCTGATGAAGGGCACGATGGTCAACAGCATCAATCCCAGGAGCAATGCACGCCCTGCGAACATCTCAGCGCGGCCTATCTTCATTTCTCTGTCTCCCGGCTCAGTCTCTGGATCGGCAGAATGACGGCAATAACCAGTATCATAAGCATAACCGCCAGAGCGGAGGCGGTGCCGATTCTCTGTTCGGTGAAGGCGAGGATGTATATTTGTATTCCAGGGACGGCCGTCGCGTTGCCCGGCCCTCCTGCCGTAGAAACGTAGACGATGTCAAACGCCGCTAATGCGGCTGTTACAGTGACAGTAAGGCAGACCCCGATCTCGTGTCTGAGCAAAGGAATCGTTATCGAAAAAAATTCTCTGAACCATCCCGAGCCGTCGATCCTTGCCGACTCGTAGAGCGACGGATCGATCTTGGTCATGCCGGTTTCCAGTAAAACGATACAGAATCCCAGCAATACCCATATTCCGATGATGCCGACGGCTGGCAGCGCCCAGTCGAAATCTCCCAGCCAGGCGCGGGTGATCGCACTCAGGCCGAAAAACTTCAATACCTGATTAACAAGACCAGGCAGGGCCAGCAGCCAGCCCCAAATGATTCCGGCCGCTACCAGAGGAATGACTTGCGGCAGGAACAGAATAGTCCTGGCGATGGACCCCAGTTTCCCGGCTGCCACCCGGCGCATAATGCTCGCCACGACGAGGCCGAGCGCGACCGGAATGAGGCTGAAGAAGACGACGAGCCTGAAGGCATTGATAATGGTTATAAAGAGATTTGGGACGCCTATGATGGTCGCGTAATTTTTTAGACCTACCCAAGTCATAGGACCGATGCCGTCCCAGCGGAAGAATGAGTATTGAATGCTCAACAAAAGAGGAATCAGTTCAAAGATCGTGTACATCAGGATCGCAGGCAGGGCGAATAACCACCCTGCCAAGGCTCCTCGGCGGAGCTTCCTTTTTGGGGAAGTCCGCCGAGAAGGCGGCAGGGCCGCGTGATCTCCGTCTGGTGTAGTCACGTTGGTCATACTCTATAGTATCTGCGTTTCGGAGTGTTCACCGGCCTATCGCCCTATTCTGCCAGTTGGCGGAGATATTCCGCCTGGACGGCTTTGAGGAGCCCCGCCGCCGTCTGCTTGCCGCCCACCATTTTTTGAAGCTCCGGTGTCCATCCCTGGGCGAAGATGGCGCTTGTCGCATTAGCGATGAAGTCCATAGCCGTGCCGGCTTTACCGATTACAACCCCCGCGGCAAGGGTTTCGTTTGTAACCGATCCTTCCTTGACCTTCGGAATCGAAGCGTCCGCCGGACCGCCGGGATTCGATCCGCCGACATCGACATTGATCTGGCGGGCGATAGGATTCGTCGCCACCCAGGTGAGGAAGAAGGCAGCGGCGTCGGCGTTCTTGGCCTTTGCAGCGATTCCATACGTTAATGGAGCGGACATCGCCGCCGGATCGCCCCCGGCCTTCTCGGGCGGCATGAGGAAAAATCCGACATTGCCGCTCATCGCCGCATCATAGGCAGGATTCTGCCAATCGCCGTTGAACGTAAAGACTCCTTCACCCTTCGTGAAACGGTCGGCGGCGTCTGTGTATTCGATGGCATTAATGTCTGGCGGGAAATATCCTTTCTTTATCCACTGTTCGAGAATCTTCGCAGCCTTGAGATTACTCGGTGTGTCGATCGTCGCGCCTTTCTTCTGGAATATCCAATCATTGATCGGCTGTACAGGTCCCACAGAAGCCATGATTGCCTGCAGCGGAAACGCGAGACCCATACCGCTCTTCGCGCTGCCCCACTGCATTATGGGCAGCAACTTGGCGGCCTTCGCTTTTGCGAGCAGATCCTCGAACTCGGCGAGAGTTTTGGGTGGTTGCTTCATGCCGATCTGTGCAGCAAGTTTCTTATTGTAGAAAATACCCGTCAAACTGTAATTAATGCCCATAGCGTAGAGCGAGCCTGATCCTCGAGTACCATCGGCGGCCACGCGGTTTTGGTTGAGCTGGGGCACCGGCCATTTCGCCCAACCGAGTGATGTCGCATAAGCATCCAGGTTCTTCAAAAGTCCCTGCTTGGCGAAGGAAACCATAGTGGGAAGCCGGATGAGATCGGGAGGATTATCGCCTGAAAGCAGACGCGGTGTTGAATTGATCAGGTTGGTGAATTGATCCTGCTTTATATTCCAGGTGACGTTTGGGTACTGCCGCGAAAATTCTTCGGCAAGCTTAAAGGGAATATCGAAGCCCGTCTCAAAATACGCGTTAAGCACGATAGGCTCCTTGCCGAAGGGCGGAGTCAAGACGGCCCCTTGCGAAATTGCCGTCGCTGCGGCAACGAGCAGCAAAGAGATAGTCGCAACCGTGTTTCTTCTCATATGCATACCCTCCTATTCATGTGATCATCGTCGATTGGCTGGACAGAATAATCATAGGGTAGCCCAGTGTTTATGTCAATCGTTAATTATATACATTTCCAGATTGTCAGAACCAAAATAGAATGGCTAATATATCATTATATTTAAAGTAAATAGTTCTCATGACAGCTATTATTCATATACATAAATTTACCAACAAAGGCGCTCGATATGAAAACGTTTGACATTACCCGCAGGCGACTCTCTGTGTTTTGAAGTCCCTCGAAGCTTGTTGCTTGACCCGAGGGACCTCAGGTCCACTTTCGTGCGCCTGCGTCAGAACGGCCCAGGGAAGCTAGAGGAAAACCAACTGGAGGCTAGGCGCTGTCCCGGTCGATGAGCTCGACCGGCAGGACAGTCTCGAGGGAATATGGCTCTCCGCGGATTTGCTTGATGACGGTCTCGAGTGCGAGCTTGGCCATCGCCTCTTTGGGCTGACGGACGGTAGTAAGCCGCGGTACGAGGAGGGAGGCGATCTGCGTATCATCGTAGCCGACGATCTTGACGTCGCGGGGCACGGCTTTCCCTAGGCGTGCGCAGGCTTGGAGGACGTGTGCGGCCTTGACGTCGCTCGCGAAGACGCCGTCCACGTCCGGATGTTCCGCAAAGAGCTTGTCGACGAGGGCGCCGTACTGAGAGTAATCGAAGACGTCCAGGTTGGTCTGGATTATCACATGCTCGACCGAGCGCGTCTCGGCTTCAGCGATGAAGGCTGTGCAGCGCTGGTTTGCGAGAAGGTCGAGTTGAAGACTGCCTGCGATCATAGCGAGCTTGCGGCATCCACGGGCGATCAGGCGCCGCGCTGCAAGCAGCCCCCCCTGCTTATTGTCGGAACAGACCGAAGGTATCCTATCGTCGATTTTCCGGTCGAGCGTCACGATAGGCATCGACAGGCTCCGGTACTCGTGCACGTCAAGGGTGTGGCTGCCCATGATGATGCCGTCCACCTTGTGCCGTTTGAGCATGTCGATGTACTCACGCTCCTTTGAACTGTCCAGGTGTGAGTTGCACAGCAGTATCTTGTAGCCCATTTCGTAAGCATAGTACTCAATATGCATGGAAAGCTCACCGAAGAACGGGTGACTTACGGTGGGAACGATGAGGCCGATGATGCTGGAACGTTGTTTGAGCAGGGACCGAGCCACTTCGTTGGGCACGTAGTCCAGCTCCTTCATGGCATCAGCGACTTTTTTGCGGGTTTGATCGCTGATATAGCCTTTGTTGTTGAGGACGCGGGATACCGTGGTTACCGTGACTCCCGCAAGCTGCGCGACATCTTTTATCGTTGGCATACTGCAAGTCCAACTTTATGTTCACGATCTCGGGGCTGTCAATGCAATTGCCCGGGACGCTCGACAGCGATGATCGGCGCAGGCCGATCTCTATCGGTGAAGGAAAATCCTACTGCAATGACGGACTCGATATGGACATCGGCGGCCGAGAAGGTGAACGTGATCCTGCGCTCAAAGCATGTCTCGATCCATCGGGCGAGAAGCTCGAACGAGTCCGGAGTCGGCCATGAGCCGCTCAAATAGAGCATAGTCTCGGGTGCGCCCGAGAAAGGTAGGATGTTCAGCCGCCTCGTACCGTCGAGTCCGACGATAAGCTGCAGCGGACGTCCGGATTCTACCACCGAGAAAATGCATTCTCCGTTTGAGAAATCGAAGGAAAAACAGGATACCTTTCCCGCTTCTGCGGTCGGGGACATGAAACTTCCGAGACGCAGTTGAAGTGAACCGGAGACGACCTCGTACCGCTTTCCGCTTACCTCCCGTGCGGTCCTGCTCCGCGGCGAATAGGGGGGACGTGCAATCGACAGGCATTCGAGCCGCCTCCTGAGCCGCCCGGCCGATGCACTATCGGGCGGCAGCTCGGCCTCAGCAAGCGATGGCAGGAGGACATCGTATATCGTATCAAGGCTTTTTTGCGCCCACCATCCGTCGTTGGCGGTCTCGTTCACTGCGACGATGAGCTCCTGTTTCGGGAAGACAATAGAGAACTGGCCCATCGCCCCGTCGGCCCGATATGCGCCTTCCGGCCGGCACATCCATATTTGGAAGCCATATCCGAGGAAATTATCTTCAGCGGGCGGGTTTACATCACGTTCGCTCGCGGTTTCAATGCGCTTCGATGTTGCGAGCCGCACATAGTCCTCGGGCAGGATTCGCTCTCCATCCCATGTGCCGCCCTGGGCGTACAAACACATGAGTCTGAGATTGTCCTCGGTCGTCGCGAAGAGTCCTCCGCCCCCGACCTCGGTTCCGTCGGGTAAACGCACCCAGCGGAGATTGTCGGCATCGATTCCGATCTTCTCGAAAAGCCGCAGCGTAAGCCAATCGTGGAGTCCCATGCCTGTCTTTCGCTTGATAATGGCAGCGAGCAGAGTTGAGCCCATGCTGTTGTACATGAAGGCGGTACCAGGCTCGTGGACGACGGGGACGGCGAGAAAATCGCGGATCCAATCGGCGCTCGGCCGCGGCATCTCCTCCATGCCGCAGCCCATGCAGAGGACATCGCGCACACGCAGCCGCTGCAAGTACTCGCTTCGATGCCGCGGGGCTTCATCCGCGAAGATATCGACGATCTTCTCGTCGAGGCCGACGATGCCATCGGCATAGGCGATACCGATGCCCGTCGCCGCATAGGTTTTAGTCAGCGACTGACAGCCGTGCCGTATGCCGGGGCCGTAGGGCGCCCACCAACCTTCGGCGCAGATCTTGCCTTTCCGCATGATCATGAGGCCGTGCATCTCTGCCCCGCCCTCGGTCAGACGATCCAGCAGCTGCTCTATCGCAACGCTTGGAATGCCAACAGATTCTGGAGTGGTTCTCTCAAATTCTTTGCGCATCGTCATCGCCCCCTTGCATCAGATTTTCCACAGAGCTTCCTCGTCTTCGACGCCCTGCTGGCTCACTATCGCCTCCCGCTTTTTCAGGTCGAGGGACAGTTTCGCGTGAGACGATCGATGTTCCCAAGCGAGTTCGATTCCAGAATCACCGAGGGTCCGCATGGCGAAGCGCCCGTCGAAGGCAGGGCACTTATTCCTGAAGCGTATGAGCCTGAGCGTCCGTTGGACCACGGCTGTCGCCGCGGCCATCTCGATTTCCTTCATCGAGTAGTCGTGTCTGTTTACGGAGCGGCCGTCGCCGCTGCTGGCCGCGGCTTCTTCGTCATTTTCTCCCGCGAGAAGTCCGACGTAGTAGACCTGAGGGATTCCAGGCACGAAGAGCTGGAGCGCCCGGGCCGCGACATGGGCATCCTCGTCGCAACCGAGGGCCGAGAAGATGGTTGATCGAATCTGGTGGACGTCGAAGCCGGTCGGGGATTTATGCGAATCCGCGTAGACCCGGCTCAGATTGGCGCCTCGTTCGAGGCAGATATCAACAACCTTGCGCGCGACTGCTTCGTCAACAAGACCGTCCAGGTCGGGCTTCACCGGAATGCCGTCATGGCAGTCCAGCATGGTGAAAAGCCCGGATGGTCTGTCGCCGATATACGCCGCCAAAGCGCCATTTCCCCCGGATTCCAGCGCCTGAAGGATCAGAAAAGGAAGGGCGAAGTCATAGCCGTAGTATCCGTGCTCCGCAAGTTTCCTTTGCACATCAAGCGGCGCGTGGACCTCCGGCAGAATGTCGAGACCGAGATCGCGAGATGCCGAGTGTATTCGGTCGAGAATATTCCAGATCTCAGGCTCGACGAAGAAGCAGCTTGTTCCCCTGCGCTTTACCGTATAGCCTACGGCGTCGAGACGGACCGCGCGTACGCCGTGCGCGCGAAAATGTTCGAGTGTTCGCACTAAGAGCCGCATCACTTCCGGTGATTCGAAGTCGAGGTCGATCTGTTCTGATGGATCTTCGCGCCCGAAGGTGGTCCATACGCGTACAGTCTCGCCGGAACAGAGGCGATAGTCCGAGTAGGGCACAGGTCTCCGCAGGAATATCTTTGCAAGGTCTTTGGGGTCAGGCTGTCCATCGGGCCATATCTTTGTGATATCAAGAAAGAGTTTTGCAGATGGAGCGGCCCTGCCATGTTCGAGAAAGTCCAGGAAGTATGGTGATTTTCGCGAGACGTGATTCACCATGAGGTCGAGCATTACCGGGCCGATTTCGCCGAGTGCGGCGATGTCGTCCCATGTTCCAAAACGCGGATCGATAGTGGAATAGTCGATCGGAGCGAATCCTCGGTCTCCCGAGGAGGGGAAAGGCGGAAGAACATGAATACCGCCGGTGAAGCATTCCGGGAAAAATCGTACGACTGTCTCACGAAGTGTTTTGAGACCGCCGCCCAGCGAATCGGGGTAGCAGATCAATTGGGGCTTGTTCTGGAAGGCCATCGGGATTTCTCCTGTTCAGATGCCGAAATCCGCCTCGATTTTTTCAACCGAGGCGGCCGGCATCAAGGCTCCGACACCCCGGAGCTTGATGGCGGATACCGCCATACCGAGACGTATGGCGCGATCGATACTGCGTCTCCCGATCAATCCAGCGTAGAGGCCGGCCCAGAAAGCATCACCCGCGCCCGTCGTATCGACGACTTCGTCGGCCAGCGATGGATATTCTTTTATCTCTCTGCCGTTCGAAGCTATCGCGCCTCTCTCACCGAGAGTCATGATCACCAAGCGGGCGCCCATGCCCAGGAACCGTCTGATGTGCCGCTCGGGATCATCGCCGCCGAATAATCTGTCGGCGTCTTCCACGGATGGCTTGATGAGGTCGATATCGGGCAGGATCTCTTCGAAAATCGCTATTGCTTCGGCCCTGTTTTTCCAGATCGCAGGATGGTAATTGGGATCGCAGCATATTACCCCTTGGTTGGTTCGGGCGATGCGGATCATCGTTTTCACGCAGCTTCGTGCGGGTTCCATCGAAAGCGGCCAGCAGGAAAAATGAAAAATAGATGATTCACGCAATCTCTCCTCGAGCTCATCGGTCAAGGATAAACGGTAATCGGCGCCTCGATAAAAAACCGGAACCGGAGTATCTCGGCTTTTTGTTATCAGAACCAGGCTTGTCGATTCTTCTATGCGCTGTATGAGCGATGTATCAAGGTCGGCATCGGTCAAGTTTGTCAGAAGAAAATCGCCGAATCCATCGGTGCCGACGGCGGCTGCAACCGCGGCCGTAATCCCCATCTTTTTTGCATTCGAGGCGATATTGGCTGGAGAACCTCCTGCGAAGCGCTTGAAACTTTCGCACTCGAGGAAACTCCCGTAGTCAGTCGCGATCAGGTCGACGAGTAGTTCTCCGACGCAGAGAAGATCGATCGGCCGTGGGACGGTTTCTATCGGGCGTTCGAAAGAGTACATATGCCTTCCTCAGTCATGTGATGCATCCACTATTCATTACCTTGTCGCGGAATGTCAATCGATTATTAGAAATATTTCACTGCGCGTCAATACCTCGATATGGATTTGCCAATAAATGTATTTATAATATATATACTTTTGTCCCCTTGGTTGTAGTTTTCTCGCCATAACAATATGGTAATGAATAACGATTGACATGTCCGGAGATATCGGTCTATTCTATAGCTGCTACGTAAATTTGGTAAGGAGGATATATGCGGATACGATACGTACCTATTATCGGGTTGTTCCTTCTGACGGCGATGCTTCTCCCCTCGCAGGTCTTCGGCGCTTCAAAAACCCCTGATAAAGTCGTCGTGGCTTGGATCTCGTTTAACAAGATCCCGGAGGATACAAGCGCTGTCAGCAATGCCATAAATGATTATATCAAGAAGACGTATCCTAGTTTGAACGTGGCGATTGAGATCCAACTGTATGGTCCGGCCGATTATGCTCAGAAAATCAACCTCGCATTGGCAAGTGGTACCCAGATGGATATTTTCGATCCATTCCCGCTCGGATCCTTCGTTTCAAAGAACCAGCTTCTCCCCCTTGAAGGACTTATTGAGAAGTATGGCCAGGGCATCAAGAAAATAATCGAAAAGGATTTCGGGTCGGAAATGCTGAAGACGACATGGTTCAGCGGGCACATGTACTCCATCCCGGTCAACAAGGGTGTCGCCCTCAACCTTACGGTCTGCTATGACAAGGACCTGCTTGCTGTCACTGGTTATACGGAAAAAGATATAAACAGCATTCAGGATCTTCCAAAAATTTTTGAGGCTTTGAAAAAAAAGAGGCCTGACGTTGTCCCATTTGCCCCCATCAACACGGGCGACACGATGTTGCTTCGCTACCTTTCGAATAAATACGAAGTCGATACGCTCTCCGACGCCCAGACGATGGCGGGTGTCGTCTTCGGAAATTCCGGGAAGGTCGTAAATTTCTACGAGAGCAAGGAATTCGCGGATGGCGTCAAGATGATGCGGGAGTGGTACACCAAGGGTTACCTGCCCAAGGACGCGGCGACTGCCACGGCAGATACCGTCGGACAGTTCCGCGCCGGCAAGCTCTTCTGCACAATCGGAGGCTATGGCGGAAACCAGATCGGCGTCACGATCAGCGGCCAGACGGGAAGGAATATCGGTTCAAAACACCTCGTTCCTTTCTACTTCGATTCTCAGGCTGTCAACCTTGTGACAACCGGTATCGGCAGTACCTGCAAGAACCCCGAAGCTGCTATGAAGGTGCTCAATCTGATTTATACCGACGAATTCGTCATCAATACGATGCTTTACGGTATCGAGGGCCGGGACTATATCAAAGTCGATGCCCATCATTGGAAATACCCAGACGGCAAGGATGCGAATACCGTTCCTTATACAGCCTCGCTTTGTACCGGTGTCTTCGGATCCGAGTCTCTCCAGTATCAGCCGGTCGGCATGAGTTGGGATGATATCCTCTACAAGCTCAACGATAATAAAAAGACTAAACGGTCGCCGTATTTTGGCTTCAATTTCGATACGACGAACATGAAGAACGAGATCAGCGCCATCACAAATGTGTATAACCAATATATTCCCGGCCTGATTTGCGGATCACTCGACCCTGCAACGACTATCCCAAAACTGAATAAGGCGCTTAAGGATGCTGGCATAGACCGGATCATCGCTGAGAAGCAGAAGCAGCTTGACGCGTGGATAAGGGCTAACAGGTAGAGGCCAACCGAACGCGGGCGGCCTAATCGTTGTCCACGATCGCCGGGGAGACAGTTTTCATCCCGTCTCCCCGGCATACATGCCCGCAATGAGGACAGTTCGAGATGACAGTGGTGAAAAAGCGGTCGAATACGGGGCCCTTGTTCCTCATCGCGGCGCCCGGATTGATCTATCTCTTGATCAACAATTATATCCCGATGTTCGGGATCGTAATCGCATTCAAAAACATCGACTTCGGGAAAGGAATCCTGAAAAGCGACTGGGCAGGCCTGAAAAACTTCGAATTTCTCTTCAAGACAAACGATGCGTATATCATGATCAGGAATACGCTGTTGTACAATCTCGTCTTCATTGTTCTGGGAACTCTGTGCGCGGTTCTTATAGCTGTCTTGATGTACGAGATCGTGAAGTATTCTTTTTCCAGAGTCATACAGGCCGGTCTCATTCTCCCGAATCTCATTTCGATGGTTGTTGTCTCGTATATTGTTTACGCATTTCTCAGTACCGACAGAGGATTTGTTAATACATCGATACTGAAGCTTTTCGGGAAAGAGGAGATAAACTGGTATGCCGCCGAAAAGTATTGGCCCTTCATTATAGTCGTCGTGCAGATATGGAAGACAGCCGGCTACTCGTCGATCGTCTATATGGCTGCGATCGCCGGCATTGATCCGAGTTTGTACGAGGCTGCGCGCATGGACGGTGCAGGAAAGCTGGCCCAGGTTTTCCGCATTACGCTGCCCCAGCTTAAGCCGACGATGATAATAATGGTGCTTTTCGCGATCGGGCGTATCTTCTCTTCAGACTTCGGTCTTTTCTATCAGGTGCCGATGAATTCCGGTGCCCTCTATGGAACAACGCAGACCATCGACACATATGTCTACCGGGCGCTGATGCAGCTCGGCGACATCGGGATGTCGTCGGCGGCAGGTGTTTTTCAATCCGTCGTCGGTTTTGCATTAGTCCTTTGCGCAAATTATCTTGTCCGCCGTGTTGATCCGGACAGCGCTCTGTTTTAGGAGAATAGTGTTGAGTATCCAAGCAACCGCCGGCGAACGCGCTTTCAAGGTCTTCGCGATAGTAGTACTGACCATTCTCACGACATGCGCCTTTCTTCCATTCGTACTCATTTTCGTGACTTCCTTTACGGAAGAAGGCGCGATAGTGGAAAATGGATACAGATTTATAACAGACAGGTTGAGCCTCGACGCGTATGTTTTTATGGCCGCCCAATCCAGCGTAATAGTCCGCGCCTATATAGTCTCCATCGGAGTGACGGCGGTCGGGACGGCGGTCAGTATGCTTATC
This sequence comes from uncultured Treponemataceae bacterium, assembly GCA_964540615.1. GTDB lineage: Bacteria > Spirochaetota > Spirochaetia > Treponematales > Rectinemataceae > CAZXXZ01. The sequence goes on from CAZINN010000020.1 coordinate 22,314, forward strand.
ACCACGATGCTCGCCTATCCGCTGTCACGGGCGGACTTCAAGTACAGGAACGTGCTCTCCTTCCTCGTTTTTTTCACTCTCCTCTTCTCCGGCGGGGTGGTTCCATCGTATATCATGTGGACTCGTCTTTTCCATCTCCGAGACACGTTTTTTGCACTGGTCATCCCGAATTTCCTGATGAACGGTTTCAATGTTCTTCTCGTGCGGAATTACTATAAGAACAGTATCCCCTCGGCTCTGATCGAGTCGGCTCAGATCGATGGAGCCGGCGAGTACAGGATTTTCTTCAGGATCATGATTCCTCTATCGGTGCCGGTGAGCGTGACAATCAGTCTCTTCACAGGACTCGCATACTGGAACGATTGGATCAACGCACTTTACTACATTTCAAAGCCGCAGATGTTCGGTATTCAAAATCTCCTTATGCGGATGATGACCAATCTGCAATTTCTGACATCGGGACAGGCGGCGGGCATGGTCAACACCGGCTCGGTTGACCTGCCGACCAATGCGGTGCGTATGGCCATGGCAGTCATCGGCATTCTTCCGGTGATCATCGGTTATCCATTCCTGCAGAAATATTTGACAAAAGGCATCGTGATCGGTGCGATCAAGGGTTGACTCGTAATTTGAAAGGGATGAAAGCAGATGACTGTGAATGAAGTGATACAGAAGATTTTGAATGAATCATGCGGAGACAAACGAGTAGAGAAGACGTGTGATATTCTGGTTGCCGGACAGGGAAGTATGGAAGTTCGGGGCATTGTGACGACGTTCATGGCTACAGTCGATGTCATCAACCGCGCCTATGCACTTGGGGCGAACATGATCATCACGCACGAACCCACCTATTTCACGGGGCCAGACAGGCTCGATTGGCTCGGGAATGACCCTGTGTTCATCGCCAAGAGGAAGCTTCTCGAAACGACCAACATCGCGGTCTGGCGCTATCACGATCACATGCACATGGCCAGGCCCGACCGAATTTATGAAGGACTCATCGATGAACTCGGGTGGAGAGACAAGCTTATTCCAGGACAAGCCTTCAACCACGCTTACGAAATTGAACCCACAAGTCTCTTCAATTTGGCGAGATTTTTCAAAGACAAACTCAATCTCTCGACGGTCCGGCTCGTCGGCGGGCCCGATACAATCTGCCGCAGAGTGGGCATCCTCGTCGGAGGAGGGAGCCTGGGATTGGGCCGTGAAGAGATGCCGATGCAGTTCATGGAAAACATGAATATCGACGTTGTCGTCTGTGGCGAAATAACGGAATGGACCCTCTGTTCCTACGTCAACGACGCCGCAATGCTCGGCATGAACAAGGCGTTGATCATCGTGGGGCATGAACGCACCGAGGAGTGGGGCATGAAAGCCATGGCGTCTTGGCTTCCTGCTTTGGTCGGAGATATTCCAGTGTCTTTCGTGAGTGCCGGCGAACCATTTTCATATCTCTAGGTTTGAGGTGAAAAGATGGCATCGATCCAGGCGACATTTTTCGCGAAAAGCATGAAACGACTGGTGACGTTCAACGCATTCATCCCGAAGGAGAAGATGGATATTCCGGGATTCCCCGCGCCCCCTGAGCCGATGAAGACGATAATCCTTCTGCACGGATTTTCCGGAATCGGGACCGATTGGGCCTACGGGACGCGCGTTCAGGAACTTTCAATGCGTCATAATATAGCCGTACTGCTTCCTTCGGGCGAGAACAGTTTTTATCTCGATGATGTCGAGAAGGGGGAGTTCTTCGGTGAGTATGTCGGCAGAGAGCTCATAGAATTCGCTCGTTCGCTTTTCGGGCTTTCCTCGAGGAGGGAGGACACCTACATCGGGGGCTTTTCCATGGGTGGATATGGAGCCATCAGAAATGGGCTCAAGTATCACGAAAACTTCGGAGGGATTGTTGCCCTGTCATCGGCGCTCATCGTGAAGGATATTTCCAAGATTCAGCCGGGGTATTCGAATTCCATTGCTGATTATGCATATTATCGTCGGGTTTTCGGAGAACCGGGCTTGTTGATCGGAAGTGACAAAGACCCGGAGACGCTCGTCGAGTCATTGAGAGAGTCCGGGGGGACTCCCCCCGGTATTTTCATGGCTTGCGGAACGGATGATTTTTTGATCGCTGAAAACAGGGATCTGCATGATTTCTTCGTCAGGAAGAACATAGAACACACCTATCTTGAGGGGCCCGGCGCACATACCTATGCTTTCTGGGACACATATATCGAGAAGGCTTTCATGTGGATGCGTGGCGGTGAACTATGAGAATCCGTTCTCGACTTCATATTGTTCTCGTTGTGATGCTCATAACGGTGGTGGTAAATGCCGTGATGTTTGTTTATTATGCAGGAGTCACATCGGGATTAAGTGATATTCGTCTTCGATCATTGAATCTCGCGAAGGATATCTTCCGATTCAGATTTCTCTCGGACGAATTGGTGATTGTGTCGCCGTTTTCGGACGTCTTCGATTCATGGAAACACTCACGTCGATCCGTCGCCTCGGCGATCAAGGCATACTGCGATGAGTTGTCTCGATCTCGCTTTTTTTCGAACGAAGAGGACAAGAAACAGATCAACTCGCTTGCCGCGGTATGGGAGCTTGTTGAAGAGATTGTCCATGAAGTAGAGAACGCCGGTGCCGACTATGCCGAATCCGGATCGACGGATATCGTCATCAAGGCCGCCGATTCTTTGGAGACCATTTCTCTGCTGAAATCTGTTCCGAAGCTGCGTATCACGCTCGACACGTATCTTGATCAATCCATCGAGAAGCTCGTCGCATCGATCGACAGACTTGCGATGGCGGTTCGCCTGCGGCTCACCATTGGGATACTTGTTATTTCGTCGCTAGGCGCCGCTGTAATGCTCCTTTTTTTGTTGAGTCTACGCAGGCGTATCGGGATGGCCATCGGTGATTTCGGAACTGTGATGAAGGCATGGCGGAATCGTGATTTTACCATTACCGTCGATCAAAAAAGCAAGGACGAATTAGGGGAAATCGCCGGTGAGATGAACGGGACAATCGATGAATTCTCCAACTTGATCCGTGGAGTCGTGGATATGGCGGACAGCGCCTCATCGATCCGTGAAGAAGTACTCGCCGCGTCAAACGAGACCGCGGCTTCGGTCGAAGAAATATCTGCCAATATCACCTCTATCAGGGTGAAAGTGCGAACAATGGTCGAACAACTCACCGCCTCATCGCGTGCCGCGAGTGCTATTGATGTTGCCGTCGCCTCTCTTGATGCAAGTCTATCCGAGCAAAGCGATGCGCTTTCCCGCTCCAACGGGCGAGCCGAGGAGATTCGTTGTTCCGCGGTGAAGGCGGAAGAAATCGCCGAGCGACAACGGGAAAAGGCTGAAGAGCTCGAACACCTCGCGATGGATGAGCTCGATCGTCTCAGTATCAGTGCCTCGGCGATAGCGGAAACAGCGAATGATGTCGACAAGGTCATGGAAATAGTCGGGATCATAAATGCCGTCGCCGAGCAGACGAATATTCTAGCCATGAATGCCGCGATCGAGGCCGCACACGCCGGTGAAGCAGGTAGAGGTTTCTCCGTAGTCGCCGACGAAATACGGAAACTCGCCGAGTCGACGAACGAGAATGCGATACTGATACGTTCCACGATCGAAGACATCACCGGAAGGATCCGGGAAATATCTCTTTCAAGCGCCGAGTTCAACAATGATTTTACCACACTGGAACGGCAGATGAGTGAATCCCGGCAGAGTATGGAGAATCTCCTTGGAATAGTCCGCAGCCTGTCGGAAGCGGTCGGCAGCCTGGCCGGCGATATCGAGATAATCGCGGGCAATTCCTGCTCGGTTAAGTCGAGGTCGGCCGAGATTCTTGAAAATTCCAGAGCCTCTTCCGGATCGGTCGCGATTGTCGCGGATCTTGGTCAGGAGATCAACGGCAGCATGGAGGAAATAGAGACGGGATCGAGGGATAGCGCATCCGCTATGCAACACTTGCGGGACCTCAGTTGGCGGATAACGGAATCGATAAAGGAACTCAAGGAGACGGTATCCGGATATCGCCTGTCTTAATCGAGGCAAGGCGTTAATCACTGTTGTCGACGCCTGCTCCGATCCGCATCCGCCTGGGCACGTGTGACCGCTTCTCGCCGCACCGCCACCAACTCCGCCGCTATGGCGACGGCGATCTCCTCGGGCGTCTGGGCGCCGATGTCGAGACCGATCGGAAGACGGATGGCCTCGACCCGCGTTCGATCGAAGCCCTCGTCGATCAGGGCGCCGAGGATCATGGCGGCCTTGCGCCGCGAGCCGATAACGCCGATGTAGCGGCAATTGAAGCCGAGCAGGGCCCGGGCGCAATCGAGATCGCCCAGGTGGCCGGGGCTGACCACGACCGCATAGTCGCGCGCCCGAGGGGCGAAGCGTTCGATGGCGTCAACGAAGTCCGCGCGGATACAGGTGACAGATTCGGGGAAGCGTGAGGGATCCGAAAACTCAACGCGGGGATCGACGACTGTCACGGAAAAATCGAGACCGACAGCGATACGCGAAAGCGCCAGTCCGACATGGCCGCCTCCGAGCACAAGGAGTCGTTCGGCGGCTTCGACGGGGCAGCGAAAGAGTCCTTGGTCGTCGATACCTGGTTCATCGAAGCTTGTTGGGGCCGGTTCGACCGCGACAATCCCCGCTGAAGACGATACGACGAGGAGCACGCGCTCACCCCGATCAACCGCTTTGACCGCTTCCGTGTAGATCGCGGCGGCCCCGACCGACAGAGGCTCGATCCAGAGTTCCGCACTCCCGCCGCAGATGAGGTCGACGCCCTTCGCCTCGGCTCCGTTCATGTCGACGACAAGAACGCGAGGCCCCCCTTCAGTTATGGCGGCCCGCGCGGCTTCGATGGCCAGCGCTTCGGGAAGTCCGCCTCCTACGGTTCCCACTATCGAACCGTCTTCACGGACGAGCATGCGCGAACCGGGGCCGCGCGGTGTCGAGCCTTCTGCGCGGACGATGGTGACCAGGGCCGCAGGGATCGACCCGGCCGATGGACCGTTCGTCTCGGATACGACCGCCCTGAGCGCGGCGTCGATGATCATCCGCGGCCTCCGCCTGCTCCTCCGCTCTACTTTGCGGCTTTTACCATGCGCCCCAAAGCGCGGCCCCGTTCACGAAGCAGGGCGAGGGTGTCGGCGTCGGGCGATCCAGCCCACTCGACACTCTCCAGGCAGTTCCATTTCAAGGCTGAAAGATGCTCGTCGTATTCCTTTTTCGCGCCGCCGACCCAGCCCCAGGAGCCGATGCGGAGGGCGCTGCGGCCCGTGACGTGCTTGCGAGCGAGTATATCGAGGGCGTAGGCCATGGGAGGGAACATTTTATACTCGTAGGTGGGCATGGCGATGAGAACGCCTTCACAGCGGTAGGCGTCCGCGAGGACATAGGAGACGTCTACGTTCGGAACACGATGCGCGACATAGGGGACGCCCTCGTCGTTCAGCCCTTCGAGGGCGGCGTCGAGCCCTTTCTTGGTGTTGCCGTACATCGAGCCCCAAATGACGCAGACCACCTTATCGCGGCCGCCTTCGGCATAGGATGCGTATTTCACATAACGCTCGATGATCCGCTTCGGATTTTTCCGCCAGACGATTCCATGACTCGGCGCGACAACCCTGATATCGAGCCCGGCGAGTTTATCCACCGCCTTGAGCACGAAGGATGAAAAGCTTGCGACGATGTTGGCGTAATAACGCAGGCTTTCGGCTTCGAATGCGGCGTGCTCCGATTCGGAGAACTCATCGTCGAAGATGCGCTCGCCCAGCGCGCCGAAGCCGCCGAAGGCGTCACAGGAAAAGAGGGTCCCCGATGAGGGTTCATAGCTCACCATAGTCTCGGGCCAGTGGACGTTGGGAGCTTCGAAGAACTTCAAGACCGTACCGGCGCCGAGGTCGAGTTCGTCGCCGGTCGCAACGGCGCGCAGCCCTTCGCTTATCTTGTAGAAGCTCTGCACGAGCGCAAGGCCCTTTGCCGTCGAAACTATGACCGCTTTGGGGCAGGCCCGCCTGAACTCGGCGAGCCATCCCGTGTGGTCCGGTTCAAGGTGGTTCAAAATGAGGTAGTCGATGTCGGAGAGCTTCACACCGGCCAGTGCGAGCCCCTCCTCGAGCGCGGCGGGGGCGCCGGACCAGTCGCGAACGAGGTCGATGAGCGCAGTCTTCTGACCTTTTACGAGATAGGAATTGAGGGAGACGCCGTCCGGTATCGGCCAGATGCCCTCGAAGAGATCGTCGGTCCTGATATCGGCGTGCAAAGCGAATATTTTATCACTAATCTTCTTGGCTTGCATACGGTCCTCCTCCTTTTGATCAGTGCCTTCCTATGCGCGGCCGCCGGTTCCCCGAGCGGATCGCTTCTTCGCGCGCTTTCAGGTAGGCCTCGGCCGTGATCGGTATACCCTCGTCGATAAAGATCTTGGGCTCGAAACCGAGGAGGCTTCGCGCCTTTTGATTCGAGAAATGAAAGTTCCGCGATCCCTGCTCGACGACATAGAGCGTGAGCGGCGGAGCCTTGCGACAGCCGAACGCATGCGCGGCTCCGCTCATGATGAACGCGGCCGTGTAGGCGATCGGCCTCGGCAGACTTATCGGCTTTTTTGATGAGCCGACGGCCTTGTAAAACGCCGCCGCGTAGTCCCTCCACCGCACCTTCGCCCCGTCCGTGAGGATGATCGCCTGCCCTGCGGCCTCGCCGCAGTCGAGGGCGGCGAGGACGCCCGTGCAGAGATCGTCGATGAAGATGGGGCAGGTGAGGGCTTCGCCCCTGCCCAGGTAGCCGAAAAAGCCCTCGATGACGGCGTCGAGCATCGTGTAGGTGCTCATGTAGTCGCCCGGACCGTAGACATTGCAGGGACGAAGAGCGACCGTTCGGAAATCGTCCGAGTTCTGTGCGAGGACAAATTCCTCGGCCATGCGCTTCGATATTTGGTAGGGGTATTTAAGAGGATAATAGGGGCCGCGCTCGGTCGTATCCACATGATTCCCGTACCCGTGCACCTGGGCCGAGCTCAGGTAGACGAAAATACGAACGCCGGATTCGCGCGCCGCGTCGAGAAGGGACACGGTCGCGTCGTAGTTCTGCTCGATGAAGAGGCTCAAGGGGCCCCAGTCGGAGGCGAGGGCGGCGCAATGAATGACAGCGTCGACGCCGGCGACCGCCTCTCGAACCCGAGACGCGTCTTTCAGGTCGCCGTTGAAGAGTTCAACGCGGCCTGCATGCTCCGACGCCGTCGCGACGAGTTCTGCGGGAGCCTCCCTGCGGCGGTACATCGCCCGTACAGAATCCCCGCGGCCTGCGAGGGCGGAGCAGAGGTGCGATCCGATGAAGCCCGATGCTCCCGTGACAAGGACTCTCATGATAGAAAACCCGCTCCTTTCAGTACGATAAAGCCGTCGGTGCCGAAGCCGATCGCCGCATGCAAAATCAAGCCTGGAATGATAGATCTCGTTTTCCATGCGAGGATGCCGAATCCGATGCCGGCCGCTACGGCGCCGGCGAGTTCGGAGAGCGGGTGTCCCACATGGAGCATTGCCGAGGGCATGGTTTGAAAAAGAACGAGTGCGACGATAAGCGGACTCTCCTGCGCACTCTGCTTTTCCTCAGTCGATGTATGTCGCTCGAGCTCTCTCTGCGCCGCCAAGGCGAAGGGGAAGAGCAGAAAGCCTCGGAAAAAAAACTCCCAGGGCACATAGTACAAAAAAAAGTACGCCGCATAGTGGCCGAGCAAGGGACCCAGTCCTGATTCTTTAGTCCGGCCTATGAGACTGCGGGCGTATGGATAATACGAGGCGATGTCGGGCGATACTGCGCCGATCGCGCCGGCGAGGACGGCTGCCGGCACGGAGAGCCAAAACACAGGGGAACGCAGGACCTTGGTTTCGAAACTGATGCCGAGCGAAGCCGGAGTTTCGCGGAAAAGCATGGCGAGGGCGGCGGGCGCCAGTCCGAGCAGAATGAATGACAACGCGAAACGCATCCAGTAGCCGGGTAAATCTCCCGGTAGAGAGCCGATTAAGGGCAGTTGTGAGGCGGTCTCGGCCGTGAGGATCGGGGGCGAAAACGCGGTGAAGAACACGCAGGAGAACGATGCGAGACCGAGATATGCGGCGCCCTTCAGCCATGATGCACGAAACGGATGCATGCGCCCTGGACTCTGCGCTGATTTGTCGCTGAACACGATGGAATAGTATCATAAGATCATGGCGGATGATAAGGAACGAGGGACGAGGATCGCGCTTACAGGAGGCGCAGGCTTCGTCGGAAGTCATGTGGCTGAGCTCCTCGTCGAGCGCGGATACGATGTCAATTGCCTTCTTTTCCCCGGAGAGAAGAAAACCTGGCTCGAAGGACTGCCGCTTCGGTTTTTCACGGGCAGCATCACCGATCCTGCGAGTCTCATTCCCTTCGTGCGCGGCTGCGCGGCGGTGGTGCATATCGCGGGACTCACGCGGGCGAGGAGCGAGGATGAGTTCATGGCGGTCAACGCGCAAGGAGCGGTCAACCTCGTCGAGACCTCCCTCGCACTGCCCGATGGGCCGAGACACATTATCGCGATGAGTTCGCTTGCGGCGGCCGGCCCCTGTCCCCAAGGCTGCTGTCTCGACGAAGACGATCCGCTTCAGCCGCTCACGCCCTATGGGCGCAGCAAGGCCGAACTCGAGCGGCGTGTCCGGATGTACGAAGGACGCATGGCTTCGACCTTTATACGCGCTCCCGGCGTCTACGGTCCGCGCGACCGCGATTTCCTCCAGTATTTCAAACTAATCCGCCGGGGGCTGCGGGTCGTGACCGGGGGCAGGAGTGTCATGTCGATCCTTTATGTAAAAACCCTCGCCCGCGCCATTGTCGACTGCATCCTCAATCCTGCGGCCTATGGGCAGGTTTTCTACATCGCGGACCGCGGCGAGTACGACTGGGACGATCTGTCCGAAATGATGGAATCCGCTCTGGGCGCTCGGACGCTCAGGATCGCCGTCCCCGATTGGGCGGTTGCGGTCGCCGCCGCCTTTTGCGATGCGGTCTCGCCGTTCATGAGAAGGCCGCCGCTTCTCAACCGCCACAAGATTACGGAGATGCGGCAGAAGCGGTGGGTCGTCTCGACCGCGAAGGCCGAGCGTCTTCTCGGATTCTCCCCCTCGATCACGACGGCGGACGCGATGGCTGAAACAGCCGTATGGTACCGCGGAAACAACTGGATCTGAGACGCCCTTGTCGGCGCCAACGGCTGGATATGAGATGCCGTTGTCGGCGCCAACGGCTGGATCTGAGACGCCGTTGTCGGCGCCAACGGCTGAATTATAAAAAAGTTTCTTCGTAGTACCGACAGCCGTCCGCGATCGTGTCTTCCAGGCGCCGGTATGCCGCACCGAGTTCGTCGACGCTCTTGCGGTTTCCGTAGTAGGCCCGCCAGCCCGAAAGCCTGCCGTAAGCTGCCGTCACGAGGGGCCGCCTGCGCGTCAGGCGCGAGACGATCTCGGCGATCCAACCGGCGAATCGGACGAGAAAGGGCGGGACGGGGAATGGTATAAAAACTTTATTAGCGTACTTCGCCATGAGCCTGAGCACCATGGCATAGGGCGCGTTCGCGCCGACCGCGAGATAGGACTCTCCGCTTCGTCCCTTGTCCGCAGCAGAGAGGATGACCTCGATGAGGTCGCGGACATCGACGATCGCGAGTCCTCCGGTGAAGGTGCCGAAGAAGAAGGGACTGTGATACATGTTCGCATAGAGCCTGTTGTGGGCCGAAAACGGAAGGGGGTCGCCGGGTCCCATAACCGAGGCGGGATTGACGATGACCGCATCGAGTCGGCGTGAACGGACGGCTTCTTCGACGATTCTTTGTCCGTCGCGCTTGGTCGTCATGTAGCCAAAGCTCTCGGGCCAATTAAAGGGCGTGTCTTCGTACGAGAGGGAGCCGTCCTTATTGAAGCCGATCGCGCCGACCGAGGAGACATGCACCAGGCGCCGCACGCCGTGGGCGAGGCAGGCATCGACCACGGCCCTGGTCCCTTCGACGTTGACCGCCCGCATGAGATCATTGTCGAGTATCCAGTATGAGATGTAGGCGGCGACGTGAAAAACGAGATCGCGGCCGCGGACGGCCGCATCGACCGAGGCTCTGTCGCGGAGATCGCCGCGCAGTATTTCGACCTTTCCCTCAAAGAAAGAGGGCGGAACCTCGTTCGGCAGTAGAAGAGCGGCGATGGAATCTGTCGGGCGGGTTTCGAGGAGTCGTTCCACGAGTCTTCGTCCTACAAATCCTGTAGCGCCGGTCACAAGGATGTTCACGCTCCACCTCCGAGGCGGATATAATAAACGCAGATGATGAGCGTATCAATGTGTGTCATTGTCAGAGCGGCCAAGGTATATGGTACTGTGCTGAACCTGCGGGGTGGTGCTTCATGAAGATCGGTGTGACGGGTGCCTTCGGTTTTTTGGGCGCGAATTTTATAGCTTCGCTCCTTGACGATAGAGCTGCTATGGACGCGTTAGGCGGCTCAATCGAGATCACGGCCTTCGCATCGAGAACAAGGTCGAATCTTCTCTTCGATCCCCAACGTGTCCGAATTGTCGGACTTGATATCATGGATCGCGCCGGAATGACAAAGGCCTTCGAGGGGCTCGACGCGGTCGCCCACTTCGCCGGACGGGTCGATTACCGGGCGGTCCGTAGGAAGGCGGTGTGGGAGGCCGATGTCATAGGTGCGCTGAACGTATTCGAGGCCGTTCTTGAGGCCCGCGTACCGAAGCTTCTCTATGTGTCCTCGGTGAGCGCCCTGGGAAGCCCCGCCCAGGGCCGCCTTGCAAACGAAGAGAGCAGTCCCTACGGCGATCCCCGCTGGCCTATTTCCTTCGCCTCGCGCGAGGAAACACTCGCAGCGGTCGAATCTTCGCTCGCGGGCGACTACACTTTCATCAAGAAAATGCGCGTCGCCTATTTCGACGCGAAACTCGCAGGATGGGAGCTTGCGAAACTGTACGCGCGCGAGAAAGGACTTCCCGTCGTAACTGTATTCCCCGGTACGGTTGTCGGAGCCGGAGATCAAGCACAGTCGATTTCGAATCTCGTGGACAAGGTATGGGAGGGGAAGCTCAGTATCTCATTACCCGGCGCGAGCTCCTTTGTCGCCGCTCGGGATTTCGCCCGCGGCGCGGTGCTCGCCCTCGCGGGGGGCAGGATCGGCGAAGGCTATGTGGTATCGGGCCGCGACGAGCACAACCTGCGCTACGCCGACTTCATGCGGCTTATCTCGGCTGTCGCATACGCTTCGGGCGGGATAAGGCGGCCGCGCAACATGTATCTCGTCCCGCCGGGGGATTTCCTGCTCGCAACGGCCTGGGCCGCCGAGACAGTATTGCCGGCGGGCAGCGTGACCAAGGCCCTCGTGTTATCCGGGATGGCGGACAACCGCTGCAGCTCCGCAAAGGCGATGCGCGAACTCGGCTACCAGCCCGGCCCGGGCTTGGAAGACGCGATTGCGGAATGTCGGCGCTTTTCGCTCGCCCTGAGAAGTAAAAAGGAGTTTATACCTCTGCGTGTTGCTGTAGACTGAAGGCGGTCGCTCACTCACCAGGCCACGCGGAATCGCGATCCCCCGCGGCGGCGAAGGGGCGCGAATCGTTCTTTGTTCTCCGAGAGGAAGGCCTCGTAACGCGCCTCGACCCGCTCGAGTTCCTCGTCGAGTTTTTTTGCGACCTCGAAGTACGACTCGTAGGGCGCGTCTTCGGGCAGATGCGAAAGATCGACGGGCTTGAGAAACTCGATGAAAAAGAAGGTGTTCTTGAAGGTAGTATAAGGATACTCGGTGCCGTTGATTCCTTTGAACTTTAGATAACGGATGCGGTCGTCCTCGACCTTGAGGAATACTGGATAGACCTTCGCTCCTGTCTTGCGCGCGATGCGCAGGCCGCCCGTCCTCGGTTTCCCCCAGTCGCCATGGGTGGAATCTCCGCCGTGAAGCGATATAAGGAGGGGCTTGCCCGACTCGACCGCTTTTACGCAGGATTCGAAGGCCGGCTTCGAGTTCTTCTTATCGAGCGGGACAAAGCCCGCCCCGTGCAGAAGATGTCTGATGATGGGGAAGGTGAAGGCCCCGCCGTCCATGAGGATGACGAAGGGCTCCTTGGAGACGTGCATGAGGGCCACAATATCGTAGGTGGTTGAATGATTTAAAAGAACATAGACGCGACGTTCGCCGCGTTTACGCCGGGGAAGCTCGTCGAGCCCCTTCACCACCACCCGCGCCTTGGACTTCATCCAGATAGTCGAATAGATACTCATGATTTTAAATGCTATATCCCTGATTCCCATAGGTAACTCCCGTTCCACTAGTATAGAGTATGAAACAACTCCCAAGGTTGCACATACTGTACAATATAAAAAAACAGCCGCCCCAGGATGGCGGCTGTGAGGATGGGCTGCACAAAAGCTAGGTTTGAATGCGATAAAAATGGTTAGAAATTGCCCGAACCGAGGGAGAGCTTGAATCCGAGGCTCAGGGCGGGGCCGTCGTTGAGGACGACGTATTCCGAGTCGCTCGAGCCGAAGGCGAAGGTCGCGCTCACTTCGAGGCTGGTCCTGTCGAAGAACTCATACGAGAGGTAAGGCCGCGCCCAGCCCGAGAAATCCGAGAGGTTCGCCCAGACAAGAACGCCGACCGAGAAGTCCTCGCAGAAGAGTTCGCTCTTTGTCAGGCTCAGGGCGGCGTAGTGGCGGCCGGAGTTGAGGATGAGAATCTTCAGGATATCCGAGAATGAAGTCCCTGGAGGAAGAAGTGCTGTTATGTCTGTTTCGTTATTCCGCGCATCTTGTATCAGGGTATCACGTTCCTCGTCTGCGTAGCCATCACCATTGTAAAGGTACTGGGCCACGATGGTCCAGTTGTCGTCGGAATTCGTGTACACAAAGCCTGCCGTACCCGAGAAGAAAAGCTGGTCCTTGCGTTCCTCGGTCGAGTAGAAAGGTGGTATCGCGCTTATATCCGTCACGAAGTTCTTATCGCTCCCCCAGGCGCCGACCGCCTCGCCGAAGACATTGAACTTCCAGATCGAACCCGAGGCTGTCAGAACGGCGCGGGGCGGGTGCTCGTACTTGTAGTAGCCTCCGATCCCGATCTCCCAGCTCTTTGCGACCAGAAACTCGATCTTGGCCGCGCCTGCTATGTCCTCGGGCTTGGGGTCCTCACCCTGGGGCATGATCGCGTAGGCCCAGAGGTTGGTCTGGGTGCCGAGCACGGGGTAGTGGAGGCGGAGCGAGACCGGACCCTCGCGCTGGGCCTCGGGGTCCAGTGGATCGATCGCTCCGATGTTGATGACGTCGGCCGGACTGAAGAAGTAGCCTACGCCCCATTTGACCGTGTGCTTGCCGAAGCGGAGGAAGAGACTGTCCTTGTAGTTCCAGTCGGCGAAAAGCTCGAAAATCTGGAGATTCGGCGCGCCGCTTGAGTCTGTAAAGGGGTAGGCCGCCTTGGCCTTGCCATAGACGCGGAAGTCCTCGCTCGGCCGGGCGTCGAAAAAGAGACTGCCCGCCGCGGTCACAGTCAGGCCGTAGTCGTCGAGTTCAGGCTGGGTCCAGGGTTCGTACATGGTCCAGTCCGCGTCGACCGAGCCGGAGAAGGATCCTCCGATGCGGACGGTGTCGGTCTTCAGGAATGTCGTGACCGCCGCGTCTTTCTCGCTCTGCTGAACCGCCTCGACGATGTCCTCGGACTCTTCGCCGAACAGCGCTTCCTCGTCGATCACGATGGACGATTCCTGGGCGGAGGCGGCGCCGACCAGGGCGGCCGCCGCGATCGCTATGAGTACTCGCTTCATGTCAGTTCACCTGCTCCAAAAATGCCTTGGTGAAGACCTTGTCGGGAAGCTTCGCGGTCGAGAGCTCCGACATGGTCACTTGGCTCTTTTCGCCCTTGTTGATCTCGTCGCTGATGAGCATCTGCGAGGGGAAGAACTTGCCGGGGGCGACCTCGGCGTACTTGGGATAGACTATGGTCCGCCTGTGTTGTCCCGAGGCGGTGTAGTCCTCTTCTTTCAGGATGAGCGTCTTGTCCTGCCTGACCGTGAGCTTAACCCGGTCGTACGCTGCTTCGCCGGTCTTGTCCTTCAATGTGATGATCCAGACCGGATACTTACCGAGCATACCGGCCTCGCCCTTTTCGATTGCGTAGTCGTCGAGAATACTCTCTCGCGTGAAATCTGAGTTCTTCGCCTCGGAATCCTGCAGGTTCTCCTTGACACTCGAGTGCGTGAACTTGCGGCTCGTGGGATCGTACATCCACACGTTGTCGTCTTCTTTCAGGTAGCCCTGGCCCTTCGAGGCCTCGGGCAGCTGGATGAGGATGAGAAATTGCTTTTTCGAGTCGCGTCTGAACATGCGGATCTGGGTGACCGATTGTTTCTCGCCGGGTTTTTCGCTCACGATCGTGAAGACACCCGAGAAGTCCATGCCGGAAAAATCGTCGATCTTGTCGAGTTCGCGGACTATCGATGCGAAATCGGGCTGGGCCGCGAAGAGCCCCCCGAGAGGAAGCGCCATGAGTAAGGCCGCTCCTAAAAGCGCGGCACGCGTTATACGCTTCATTCCATAGTCTCCTTTACCGTGTTATTTGCTGGTTCTGAGCGCGACCGCCGGGTCGAGGCGGGATGCCTTGCGTGCGGGCAGATACGCCGCCGCGATGGTCAGGAGGAGCACGATGAGGAAGTTTAGAATCACCATGCCCGCGCCGACCGAGAAGGTCAGGTGGCCGTTGCGCATGAGCAGGGCGAAGAAGCTCGTCGTTCCGAAGTTGAAGAGCGAGAGCACGGCCATGACGATTCCCGCGAGGACGAGCCCGGCGAGGGTTCCGCCGGCGGCCAGGAAGCCGGCCTCATAGAGAAAGAGCCGCTTTACGCTGGGCCTCTGCATGCCGAGGGCGCGCATGGTGCCGATCTCGCGGATCCGCTCGTACATGACCATACGGAAGGTGTTCAGAATACCGACCATTATTATGACGAAGAGGACGAGCAGGATAATGAGACTGATCGTGTTGATCACGCCCGAAACCTGCTCGACTTGTGATATGATGTCATTGATCGTAAAGAGCCTGTACTTGGTGCCGGTCCATGTCTCCTTGTTCGCCAGCTTCCTGAGATTCATATAGCGGGACTGCATCGCCGCCGCGGCCCCCGTGGCGCTCGATGTCTGGCCTTCCGTAAGTTCGAAGACCTGCGCCCGCTCTTTCAATGCAGCCGTCAACGCATCCTTTGCGGCCTCGGCCTTGGAAAGATCGTCGAGCATGATGCCGAATAACTGGTACTCGTTCGGCCCCAGGGCCAGAAGCTCGTTGAGATAGTCGCGGCTCGCGTAGGCGACCATCGCCGAGAAGATGCCCATGTCGTAGGTGATGCCGCGGATGGTGAATTCGCCGACATTGTTCTGGCCCGCTACGGTCTTGAGCTCGACAAAGACCTTGTCGCCGATATCGGCCTTGAGTTTTTTGACGACTTTCTCCGACAGGACGAGGGACTTGGGCTGGAGAAGATCATCGTACTTCCCTTCTTTGAGGACGAGTCGCCTGCGCAGATATGTCTCGTCTGCGAAGTCGGCACCCATGATGCTTTGGTTTGCTTTTTTGCCCTCGAATACGATCGTCGTGTCCGCGGCGCTGCGTTTTTGGACGAGGCGCGAATCGACGCCTGAGGCCTTCAATGCTTCGATGATGACGGTGTCATCTCTGATTTTCTCCAGCACCCTTTTGCTGGCCGACTTCTCGACGCCCTCGACGAAAACGTGGCCCGCGAAAAGGTCGGCCATGTTCCCGGCGAGATTGTCCACGAAGGCGCCCGAGAAGCCGTTGATGACGGTGACGATCATGATACCGAAGGCGATGGCTCCACCCAGGAGAAAACTGCGCTTCTTCTGGCGGCTTAAGTTTCTAAACGCTATCTTGATGAGCGTGTCCACGGCGCTCTCCTACTCGGTCTGCATGGCTCGGACCGGCTCGATTTTGAGCGCGACCGAGACGGGATAGAGGTGGGCCAGATAGCCCACGATGAAGACCATAAATATTGTCGAAATAAACGATCCGATGCGGGGGACGAGGTGCAGGACCTTGCCTCCGAAGAGAAGCTCCAACAGGCTGCTGCCCGCCGGTATGGCGAGCGCGTTGAGCAGGGCGGTGAGCCCCAGCGCCAGAGCCGAGCCTAGCAGGCCGAAAAAAACGGTCAAGGCCAGAGTCTCGGCGAGGAACATTTTTCTGATGTAGCCCCGCTGGGCCCCCAGGGCCCGCATGGTCCCGATTTCGCTCGTGCGCTCGATGACGGACACGACGAGGGTGTTCATCATGATGATGACGGCGACGATCGTGACGATAATGATCGCTATGACAAAAACGAGGCGCACGACGTCGGCGAACTTTCCCGCGGTTCCCGCCGCGCCCTTCCAATCGGTGACGCGGGCGTCGATGCCCTGGTCGGCCAGCTTGGCGGCCGTAGTGGAGATGAACAGGGGGGTGAGGGCTGAATTATCGAGCCTGACGAGGATGAAGTTCCAGGCCCCCGTGTCCGCTCGGTTAAGCTCCTCGCGTTTCGCGGTATCGGCCAATGCGCTCTCGACGCGTTCGACGCTGAAGTCCGTCCTTCGGGCTGAATTGTCGACGAGGTCATCGCCGAAGATCGCATCCAGATCGTCTGCGGCGAGCAGGGCTGTCTCTTCGGCCTTAAGCTCGATGGCCTCGTCTGTGCCAAGTGTCAGCCCGCCGAGCACCCGGGCCGTGTCGATGTCCGTGTAGACGACGGGTCCCATGCCCTCCTCAGACGAAGCTTCGGCGTCGCCGGCGGATGCGGTCGCCGACGAGCCGTCCTGGTCCTCCACTGTGTAAATTCCGGCGATTTCGACCTCGCGGATTTTAAAGCCCGCCGTGCCGTAACCATTAATTAATATTTTGTCACCGACTCCGGGCTTCTTTCCGTAGCGCTTTTTAAGACGCTCGAGTTGGCGGTCGGTAACCATGACAGAAGGAATGCCGGGTTTGAGCAGGCTTCCTTCGACGACCTTGATCCTCGGGAACATGTCGAAGTAGCTCGATGCGTCGACGCCGTATACGAGGGCGAAAGAGTTCATGCCGCCGTCGGCCGATCCGCTTTCTTCGTCCTGCGGAAGCTCGTCGGCGTCGAGGGCGAGTGTCCCGTAGGCTACGGCCATACTCGTGTATTTGGCGACGCCGGGCATGGCTTTGACGATATTGACCACTTTTTCATAGTCCGGGATGGTCGGCACTTCCATCTCGCCGTCCATGGATTCGATGCCGAAGACCGACACCGCATTTTCCGACGGACCGTGGATCATGGCGTCGCCCGTGAAATATTCGATAAACTGCTTGCGGATGCCCGCCTCGGAGGAATCGATGAGGGCGTTTCCAAGCACGATGATGATGACGCCGAGAGCGATGAAGGTGCCGATAATGAAACTCTTCGCCTTGTGTTCCCAGATGTTTCTGAAGGCGATTCTCCAAATGACCGGCATCGCCTAACTCCTCCCGCCGAGTCCGGCTTCAGCGGCCTCCGCGGACGATGCCGCCGATGTACTTCCGTTTCTGCGGTAGTTCTCGCTCACAAGCCCGTCGCGGAGCCGGATCACGTGGTCGGCTATGTTGACGATTCTCGCATCGTGGGTCGAGAAAATGAACGTCGTCTCCATCTCGCGGTTGATCTTCTTCATGAGGTCGAGAATCTGTTCGCCGGTCGCGGAATCGAGGTTGGCCGTGGGCTCGTCGGCAAGTACGATCTGCGGCTTGGTCACCAAGGCGCGCGCGATGGCGACACGCTGGCGCTGGCCGCCCGAAAGCTCGTTGGGTTTGTGGTTTTTCCACTGACTGAGCCCGACTTCTTCGATGAGATAGTCGATCCAGGACGACCTGTCATTGCCCTTCGGGCCGGCCTTACCCAGAAGGAGCGGGAACTCGATGTTTTCGTACACCGTGAGAACAGGAATCAGGTTGAAGGATTGAAAAATAAAACCGAGTGTCTCGTGACGCAGCGTGGTCAGCTGCTTGTCGGAAAGGTCCTTGGTCGGCTTGCCGTCGATGATCACGGTCCCCGATGTCGGACGGTCGACGCAGCCGAGCATATTCAGGATGGTCGTCTTCCCCGATCCCGAAGGCCCGGCTATGGAGATGAAGTCGCCCTTCTCGATAGAGAAGGATACGCCCCGCACCGCTTCGACCTCGACCTTGCCGAGAGGATATACCTTCCGGACGTCCTGGAGCTCTACGATTACCATACGCACTCCTTAACTCTCTGCCCGCGTGCCTGCGATCGGAAAAGCGGCCTCAAGCTGAGCGTCCGCTCTCCGTCGCTTGATTCCCCGGGGGTATCCCCTGCGGGCGTGTGCTGCATTGTCGTCACAAAGATAGTGACAGCAGCATGTCGTTTTCAAGGAATAAACAGCCGAGAAGGGGCGGTAGTTGAAGATTTCATCAAGTGTTCATCGTTCCGGAGTAGAGCGGCAAAGGGCCGGTGCGTATACTCTCTGTGTGACGGGCATGGATGAGCCGAAAAACGCGACCGGGGTCGAAACCGTATCGCGCATCCTCATAGTGGAAGACGACTATGAAATAGCCGAGCTCGTCGCCGTATATCTCGAGCGCGAGGGAATGAGACCGACCATCGTCGGATCGGCCGAAGAGGCGGCGATTTCTCTCGCTTCATACAGACCCGATCTGGTTATTCTCGACCTCGGACTTCCCGGGGCTGACGGTCTCGAGCTTCTGAGGCGCGTACGAGAAGAGTCGACCATCCCGGTGATCATAGTCTCGGCGCGCGAATCGGATGAAGACAAGATAACGGGCCTGGGTCTCGGGGCCGACGACTTTGTATCAAAGCCTTTTTCGCCCAAGGTGCTTATGGCGAGGATCAAGGCGCAGCTCCGGCGCTGTACGGATTATCGAGCGAAGCAGGGCGCAACGGGCTTGGGCGGCGCGGGAGGCGGAAGTTTCGAGTTCGGCCCCTATACTCTCGATCTCGAGGGAAGGGTGCTCGAGCGCGGCGGGCGCGTCGTCCCTTTAAGCAGAAAGGAATTCGAGCTTCTCGCCTTTCTCGTGACAAACGAGGGGAAAACGTTCAGCGCCGAGGAGCTGTACGCCTCGGTCTGGGGGCTCAAACACGGCGATCTCTCGACGGTCGCCGTGCACGTTAGGCGAATTCGACGCAAGATCGAGGAAGATGCATCGCCGCGGTGGCTTGTCACGGTCGCCGGCGCGGGCTACCGCTTCGTGAACCATGGACGTGCTGATCGTCTGAACCACGACACTCCTCTCGAGGGAGTCAACGGATGAGCGGACTTCAGCGGCGCAGGCCGATCGGCCTTAAGTTTGTCCTGGGCTTCATCGGCGTCGGTGTGCTCCTCGTACCGATCGTTTTCATCATTTTGATAAACTACGTGACCTCGCGCGCCGTTCCGACCGAGCCGGTCATGAAGCTGGGGCTCGTGGCCCAGGAACTGGCGCAGTCGGTCAAAATCGGCAAGGATGGAACGATTGTTCCGAGGCGCCGTTTCGTGGCTTCCGAAGGTTTACGGCTCGTCGTCGCCGATTCCGAGGACCGGGTCATAGTATCAACGTCACCGGCGATAGCACGAGGCGGTCGTGTCTCGCTCGAGCTGATCTCCGAGGCTGTATCGAAAGACACCAGCGAAGTGAACTTTTTCGCCGAGACGATCGAAGACAGCGGGAAGCGGCTTGGGAAGTATTTCGCGTGGTTCGACGAAAACTACGATTATGCGGCGCAGGACAATGACTCTCCGAATGGAATCGTCGCGTTCTCGGTCGTGCTCGGACTCGCCTTCGCATTCGGCGCCTTTGTCGCCGCTCGGCTCGGCCGGTCGGTCCTCAGGCTCGAGCGCGCGGCTTTGAACATCGCCGCCGGCGATCTCGAGACTCCAGTGGCCGTCAGAGGCGTCCGGGAGATCGAGGCGCTCGCCGAGTCAATGGAAAGCATGCGTCTCTCCATTAAAGAGGACCGCGACAGACGCGCGCGCTTTCTTGCGGCGATTTCGCACGATCTCAGAACTCCACTGACCTCGATCGGCGGCTATCTCGAGGCCGTCGAGGACGGGCTGGCGTCCGACAAAGAGACACTGATGCGCTACATCGGCGTCATGCGGGAGAAAGCGGCCGTCCTCGAAAGCCGCATCGCCGGACTTCTCGAGTTCGCACGCATCGAAACCGGCGAATGGCGCATGAGATTCGAGGAAGCAGATCTTGCGGAGTTCCTTACAGGACTGTGCCGCGCCTTCAAAGAGGATGTCGCGCTTGTGGGACGGAGATTTTTTTATGATGTTTCTGCAATCGGCTCCCTGCGAGCGCGAATCGACAGGGAACTCGTGTCGAGGGCCTTCGAGAATATCGTCGCGAACGCCCTTCGATTCAGCCCGGAGGGCGGGGAGATACGCTTGAGCGCGCAGCGCGCGGCCGGCGGCCGGGGTGTCAGCATCTTCATCGACGACGAGGGGCCGGGCATCGATCCGCGGGACCGCGATCGGGTCTTCGAACCCTTCGCCCGCTCAGGTCCGCCCTCCGACACGGAGGGAACGGGGCTTGGGCTTTTTATCGCCCACTCGGTGATCAGCGGTCACGGCTGGGGGATCAAAGCGGAATCCTCGCCTGCGGGTGGATGCCGTATACACATCAGCATCCCCGCCTGAGGGCGCGGCGGCAGGCAACATAGTAGTCAACTCGTCATTTCCGCATATTCAGCGGCCTTCGACCCGGACGATCTCTTCACGGATGCAGTCGGCGAGACGACGGACGCCGGAATCAATCTCCTCGGGACTCGCGTAGGAAAAATTCAGCCGCATCGTGTTGCGCTCGGGCCTGTCGAAATAGAAAGCCGCGCCGATGACATAGGCGACCTTCTTTTCGAGCGCACGGACGAACGTCTTCTCGGTGTCGATGTACTCGGGCAGCCTCATCCAGAGAAACAGACCTCCCTCGGGACTGGTCCAGCGCAGGTCGGGCCGTTTCGGCATATACCGCTCGAAGGCTGCGACCATGAGGTTGCGCTTTCTGCGATACAGATCGCGCGTCGCTTCGATGTGCTTGTAGATTGCGCCTGTCCGCAAGTACTCGGCGACGATCGCCTGGGTGAAGACATTAGAGCAGAGGTCCATGGCCTGCTTGGCGATGACCATGCGGGAGATTATTTTTTCATCTCCGATGATCCAGCCGAGGCGCGTTCCCGGCGCGAGGATCTTCGAGAATGTCTTGAAACCGATGACATTCCCGCGTTTTTCCGTTTCCTGGTCGAGCTGATATAGAGAAGGAAGACTCTCCCCAAGAAAGCGGATTTCCCGATACGGAGCGTCCTCGATTATCAGAAGATCACGTTCGTAGCAATAGGCGAGAAATTCCTTTCGCCGTTCAAGGCTCCAGCAGATGCCGTCGGGGTTCTGAAAATCGGGCACGACATAGGCGTACTTCACCCTTTTCCCGGCTGATAGTGCGGCGTCCTGCAATTCACGCAGTTTCTTCATGTCGAAGCCCTGCTCGTCTTTGTCGTAGGGGACGCCGATGATCTCGGCCCGGTATGACTGGACCGCCTGTATTTCGCCGAGATATGTGGGTCGTCCCGCCAGCACGACGTCGCCCGGATCCAGAAAGAGTTTGCAGGTTATATCGATGGCCTGCTGACTCGCGGACACGACGAGGATGTTCTCTCGACTCAGCGAAAGGCCCTGCCGCGCCTCGAAGGCGATGAGCTGGTCTTTCAATTCATTGTCACCCTCGGTTGTGCCGTATTGCAGCGCGCTGGCGGCCCGCGACGCGAAGACCCGCTCGGCGGCATTCCGCAGGTCCTCGACGGGGAAGGTCGCGGGATCGGGCAGCCCGCCGGCGAAGGAGATGATGCCCGGTTGATCCAGGAGTTTCAGAAGCTCGCGAATTTCGGATTTTTTCATATTATTCGCACTTAACGAATACAGTGTTTCCGGGAGCATCGAAGACCTCCTTTGCTCAGGCGCAGTGAATAGTAAGTATACCAGGTGTTTCAAGAAATGACTATAATGTTTTGAAAAATGAAACTCAAGAGGGCTGCCTCGAAGCTTGTTGCGGGATAGTACATGCATCCTCCACGAGCTAGGAGAAAGGGCCCGTAGATCAGCCCAACAAGCTTCGAGGAACTTCAGAACCAAGCTATGCTTGTACTGGCCGAGCATTTCTCGGTAGAGTCTGAGCGCGAGGTTGCCATGCCACTCAATTGCGGAATCATCGGTCTTCCCGGCGCCGGCAAGACAAGCATTTTCACGGCGCTGACGCGCGTTAAGGCGGACACCGGGAGTTTCTCGTCGGCCAAGGACCCGAACCGCGGCATCGTCTCGGTGCCCGACGAGC
>CAZINN010000021.1:0-43653 GCA_964540615.1 uncultured Treponemataceae bacterium
CTGATGGTGAAAACCACCTCAAATATGCCTGATTTGAGATTTTCAGGAAGCCCTATGTCGTGATTCCTGCTGTCGCGACGTTCGGCAGGAATCGCGCCATGACGACTCGTCGGATACGCGTTCGTTTGCTGGACACCATTTTGTTGAGCTAAAAATAGTAAAACCATAATTCTTTATAAGATAGTGATATAACACTTTATTGTATCTTTTGCTTGACAACTTGACAAATATAAGAGATTAAACGATATTATTAACATGAAAACACTACCTGTTGGTGAATTAAAAGCACAGTTCTCGGAAGTTCTGGAAAAGGTAAAGGCCGGTGAATCATTTGGTATTCTTTATGGAAAAAAGAAAAAACCAATTGCCATGATTGTACCCTATAAAGATTCTGTAGAAAAAAAAGAAAGGAAAATTGGTTTACTCGAAGGGAAAGTTAACATCCAGTTTTCTGATAATTTTAAAATGAGTGAAGAAGACTTATTGGGATTATCATGAATTATTTATTGGACACCCACACTTTTTTATGGACCGTTTCAAGTACTAAAGATCTCTCAAAAAAAGCATTAGAAATAATAAAAAATCCTAAGAATGAAATATATGTCAGTGCGGTGAGTTTCTGGGAAATATCCATTAAAACAAGATTAAAAAAGTTGAATATCGATAAAATAGAACCGGAAGAATTATTACCACTTGCTGAAAAAATGGACTTCCAAGTAATTAGCTTAACGCCAGAAGAGGCAATTACATATCATAAATTAAAAGAAGAAACACATAATGATCCATTCGATAGAATGCTTATCTGGCAAAGCATATCGAGAAACATGACCATAATAAGTAACGATCAAGAATTTCATAAGTTCGTTCCGTACGGATTAAAACTTGTTTGGTAAACTTAAAGTTACTGGAAATGGAGTATTCGATGAAAAGGGTGTATGGTTTACTCTTCACGATCGGTCTGGTGCTTGTTTCGATTCAATCTCTACAGGCTCAAATTGTCGTACGGGATATAGGCTCGCTCCTTGAAGAGGGAAAGATTCGTTTTATCGAAGTACGAGGAAATGGATCAGTCGGCGGCCTGTCGCTGGATGCCGCAATAGAAAATCTTACAGATCAAATGCTCTATGTAAGCATATATATCGAAAAACCGATCTATTTTTCCAACCGAAGCAAAGGGCAGAATATGATAGCTCTGGAAGTATATTATGATAAAGGAATCTATTTACATGGTGATTCGCGATACTATATTGCGCTACAACCGCTTCAATACACGAAAGTGCAATTTGTAGCATTTGGTGAACATTTATTTCTAACTGTTGCGAAAGAATCTGATACATATTCAATCGGAGAATTGCCGTGGAAGCTTGAAAGAGTGTTAAGTGCCATTTCTCTCTATATGAGGAAATACCACGAAACCCGGAACACTAAAGCTGCTCAAATAGCGATATGGAAAGCGGCGGGCTATGATTCGTATATAAAACAAGTATTTTCTTTCACCGACGAGGATGAAAAAATAGCGAATATGTTAGTAAATTATACGATTCCATGATCGGGCGCGGGAACGATGCGATTGCTCGACCTGTCAATTTAAAAAAAACGGTTCAACGACCTTGTAAGCTCATCGAAACCGACAGCGATGCGTCGATCCAGAAGCGGTTGTCGCCCGGGACATAGTCGAAGTTCGAGGCCCAGGTCGCGGTGGCCGATCCCCTGGCGCGAAGGCTGAAATCGCCCAGCTCCCATTTCGGGGACGAGGCGTCGAGCCCCAGCCGGAAACGGCGCTCGGCCGCTTCGCCGTCCTTTACGAACACAAGTCCCTCGCGGTGGTAATCTTCCTTATGGAGGTAGTCGCTGCCGAGGCCGTAGCCGACGAGGGTTATCGAGCCCTGCTCGTGGTAGCCCAGGCGCAGGGTGAGTTCCGCCGAGCCGGGGCTGCCGAGCGATGCGCGCAGATCGAGGTCGGCCCCGTCGGGTCCGAATTCGGGGCCGATGGGATAGTCGACCCAATGCCGGCCCGAGTACGGTTCGACGAAAATAAAGCGGCTCGTGAACTGGCGGTACGAGTAGCCCTTGCCGTAGACCCAGGGGTCGGTCAGGGTGAACTCGGCGTCCAGTCGCAAGCGCGATTTATCCAGAAGTCCGCCCGAGAATGGGGGGCTCACGAAGCTGAGCCCCGCCTGGTACGCCGAGGCGCCCGCGTTGTTCGAACTATCTTCGTTCTCGTCGGCGACCATGAGGTCGTAGAGGAGGTACTGGCCGTAGAGCCTGAGGCCCCGTAGGGGCGTTACGCTCGCCTCGATCATCGCGGGCACGCCGTAGACGCCTTCCTGGAAGAGGTTGTGCCAGATGAGGAGGGGGTTGAAGTCGCTCAGCTGGATCGACCTGCCGGCGACAAGATTGTGCTGCGTGACGACCACGGTTGCCCAGGGGCAGATGCGCCAGGTCAGGCGCCCTATGGCTATATTTTTTTCATCTTCGGTGCCGATGAGTTCGTGGTAGGCGGCCGGGTCGGCGCTCAATTCGTCAGGGTACGCCCAGACGGCGTTGAGGTAGCGTTCCTCGTCCTCGGTCAGGTAGGGGTTGAGGCGCACCAGGTACCAGGAAAACGATACAGGTCCCGCGTCGACGCGGACCGAGGCGAAGTCGGCCCAGGGTATGGCGGCGTTGAAGCTGAGAGTCGAGAGCCTGCCCGGCCCCAGGTGCAGCTTGTCCCGCCCGAAGCGCAGCTCGAAGGGGCCCGAGAGGAAGGTCGCGATGCCGCGGTAGGGGACGTTGACGTCCACCCGTTCCGGGGCCGCGATGAGGCCGTAGTTGAGGTACCACGCGCTTCCGTCGCGGTAGAAGTTCGACGCGGGCCTGAGGTCGGGGTTGAAGTCGAGCGTGGCCGGACCGGCCTTTATGAGGAGCCTGAGGTCGAGGATGGGCGGCGTCGCGAGGACCGCGCTCATGGACTCGGTCTTGAGAAAGGCGCGGTCGCCGTGGTTATCGTCGAAGAAGAAACTAAGTTCTTGGTCTAGAAGAATACCGTCACTATTATCATCAATGAGAATATCCAGTAAGTATTTATTATAATCGAATATAGCTCGTGGCCATATAAACGCGTTCCGGTTCGGCGAGCCTGCATAGCCCAGCGCGAGGGATGTGGTGAGCGAGAGGTCCAGGGGCTTTTCCCGGGGCCGGAGTGATTCGGCTGCCGCCGCGGCTAATTCGGCGACTATGCCCTCGCTGTGCGATTCGAGTTCGCGGAGGGACTGCCTGAGCCGCTCCGACACAACGGGGCGCTCCAGGAGGGGGGCCTCCCTCCCCGCCAGGATGAAGGCCTCCTCGGCGGCACGGACGCGCTCGTCGCCCCAGAGCAGGATCGTCGAGTCCCGGGCGCCGTCCGCGTATTCGGCAGCGGCCGCCGCCATTGTAAGGACAATAAACGTTAGGCGATAGAGTGTTGCTTTCATCGTATTCCGCTTCTCAATTTTAAGACCTGGGCCCTGCGCCCGGCGATGATACGGTAGAGTCTGAGTACGCGTTCGATCGTCGCCTCGGGGGCGTAGCGCCGGGCCCAGGCGGCCGCCTCCTCGGACTTGCGCGCGCGAAGTTCGTCGTCGTTCAAGAGCCGGAGAACGGCCTCGGTAAACTCGGCCGTGTCGTTCCGCACCATGAAGCCGCCGTGGTCGCCCTTCATGACGTCGCGGGTTCCCATTTCGCCCACGGCGACCACGGGCAGGCCCGAGGACATGGCCTCGAGGGTGCACAGGCCGAGGGTTTCGGTCTTCGAGGGGAAGACGAAGACCTCTGCGGCCCCGTACAAAAGCGCGAGCTCGGAAGCCGGGATGTAGCCGAGGAAGGCGCAGCGCCCGCCCAGGCCGCGCCGCTGCGCCGAGGCCTCGACATGGCCTCGCGCGGGGCCGTCGCCGGCGAAGACGAGGGCGACGTCGGGGCGCTGTTTCAGGACTTCGGCCAGGACCGGCAATAGGAACTTGGGGTCTTTTTCTTCGGCTATTCGTCCGGCGAAGAGCAGAAGGCGCTTGCCCGCGAGGGCGGGAAAGCGCGCGTCGAGCGAGGCGCGGTAGGCGGCGATTTGACGAGCGTCGCGCCGCGAGAAGAGCGATGACACGCCGCTGGGTATGACGACGCAGCGCTTGCGGATATGGTAGCTCTGCAGGATGCGTTTCTGCGAGGGCGAGGGCGTGATGAGGATGTCGGCCTTTCCGAAAATGGAGCGCATGAGGAAGCGCACGCAGGCGCGAAGCACTTTTTTGTTGATATAGGGGATGTAGTTGCTGACGTAGTCCTCCCAGTCGGTGTGCGATGTCATGAGGACGGTGTGTCCTCGGAGCCTCGCGTAGAAAATGCCCATCCAGGCGGCGGAAAACTCCGAGTTTATATGAATGACGTCGGGCTTGAAGCGGTCGAGGGCGTGGAACATGACCGGGAGTGCGAAGGGTTTTATCAGGCGGTCTTCGCTCGACACCGGAGTCGGCATCGACGAAAGGCGCTTGACCCAGTCTTCCTTTGGTGCCGTTCCGTTGCGGGAAGGATACGAGGGGCACAGCAGCAGTACTTCGTGGCCTCGTTTTGTTAGTTCGTCTTTGTATGTCTGGAGCGCGACGGTTACGCCGTTCACTCTCGGCCAGTAACAATCGCTGATGTACGCAATTCTCACGATGCTGTCTCCTGAGGGGTCGATGACGAACTAGATGCTTGTCATCACCCGGTAAGCGCTCCGACAACCCAGTATATCCCGTGCGTTCCATCGGGACAATCGAGGCGGCCGTATGTCTTCAAGTCTTCGTCGCTGTTCGTCATGCTTTGTCGTCGTTTGCGCGTTGATGCTCGCCGCGCCGGCCGTATTCGCAGATCCGGGCGCCGAGAAAACGACGAAGTCGCGCAGTTTCTTCGATCCGCCGCGAACTATCGGTTTCGAGGTTCATTCCGAGAAGGCGGCCGACAAGCGAACGTGGATTTCCTTCAGCGCACAGATCGAAAGTGTGTTCCGCTGTCCCATGGCAAAAATCATGGAGACGCTCTGGGACTTCGAGTCCTCTCCGAAGGTGTTCAAGCGCATCGAGTCGGTGCGCGTACGCTCCGACGACGGAACGGTCGCGGTCACCGAGCAGAAGTCCGTGATCCGCGTCCTCGGTGTCTCCTATGTTTCCGAACTGGTGTTCGAGAACGAACAGCGAAAAACCGGCGATACGACGGCCGTTTTCACCTTCAAGGCGGTCGAGGTCGACGCGAACACCAAGTCGACCGCCGGCTCCTGGCGCATGGAGGAGTTCGTCGATTCCTCCGGGACGGTCTCGACGAGGATCGTGTATACGGTCGAGTCGGTTGTCGCTGCCACGGTCCCGGGGCAGGAGTTTTTTATCCGTAGCTTCGGGGAGGGTGATATCAAAAACCTCATGCGCGAACTGGCGACGGCGGTGAAAAACCGAGGTTGACAGCCGCTCGGACGCGCTTCAGTATTGGCCGTATGGAGTTATTGCCTCTCGCGGCGGCTGTCGTCATATTGCTGATCGTCGCGGTCGTCCTGAGCATCGCGTTTTCGGCGAAAAAAGCCGACCGCCCGGGCAGGAACGAAAAAAAGCTGAGTTCCAAGGACCGCAACCAGGTTCTCAAAGAAGCGAATCGCCGTCTTGCGGCGAATCCCAAGGACCACAAGGCGCTCGCGGCACTGGGCGATCTCGCATGGGAGGACCAGGACTGGGAGCGCGCGTTCAAGGCCTATTCGACCTTGGCCGAGGTCGGGGCCGGCAGCGCCGATGTCGACGAGTTCCAGGTCAACTCCCGCTACGGAATCGCGGCCTTCAGGCTGGGGAGACTCGATGATGCCTACAAGGGCCTCATGGTCGCGCGGACCATCAAGCAGGATGATTTCGACGTCAATTACAACCTCGGCGTTCTGGAGTACCAGAAGAAGGCCTACGAAAAGGCGGTAGTGCTCCTAAAACAGGCCTCGACACTGAATCCCGACCATACACAGGCGCTTCGACAGCTCGGACACGCCTATTTCAAGATAAAAGCGTACCGGGACGCCCTGTTCTCGCTGCGGAAGGCGCTCGATCTCGAGCCCGGGGACAAGGAATCGCTTTTTACCGCGGCCGAGTGTTACTACGAGCTGGGCAATCTCGAGCAGGCGCTCAAGGTGTTCACGCACCTCAGGGCCGACCCCGGCCTCGGCCCCTCGGCCGCCCTCTTCGCCGGCACGATCCACATGAACCAGCGACAGTACGACAAGGCTGTCGCCGATTTCGAGATCGGGCTTCGGCACCAGGACATCAAGATCGACGTCGTCCTGGAATTGAAGTACCGCCTGGCCGCCGCCTACCTGCGGTCTCAGGATATAGGAAAGGCCGTGGCCCTGCTCGGCGAGATTCAATCGGCCTATCCGAATTATAAAGATGTGCCCTCGCTTCTGGCCAAGTACCGCGAACTCAACTCGAACCGGAATCTTCAAATCTTCTTGATCGGCACTGCGAGCGAGTTCGTCACGCTCTGCCGAAGGATCACCCTCCTTTTCTTCCCCAAGGCAAAGGTCAAAATCACCGACATCACGGTTCAGGGCAACGACTGGGCCGATATCCTCGCCGAGGTCGAGACCTCGAAATGGACCGATGTCATTCTCTTCCGCTACATCAGGTCCCAGGGCACGGTGGGCGAGCTGGCGGTCCGCGATTTCCACGCCCGCGTCAAGGACCTCAAGGCCGGCAAGGGCTACTGCATCACGGCCGGCGTGTTCAGCGACGAGGCGAAGCGGTTCGTCGAGGCGCGGCTCATCGACCTTATCGAAAAACAGACGCTCATGAGCATGCTCAACACCATCGACAGCCGCGCCGCGAGTCTGCTCGCCGAGTGAACGATGTGCTCAAGTCCAATTGTCGCAAAAAACTAATGCTTCAAATCGAGTTATCAATCATCAGTACTGATTGCACACGTTGATGTCTCATGTGGTGGCAAACTAATAGGAGAGTAAAGAGTCTTAAATTTTATACTAAAATTGTATGTATTTTATAACACTATTTATTTGTTGGAAATTATAGCCAACTGGCGATATAATACGGAGTAAGAATGGAAGTTATCATCTATCCTATTCAGGATTCAGATGATGCACCAAAGGGCCAAGTCAGGAGGATGTTTGTTGCTTTAGCAAAGCATCCAAGATTGTTCACATTAGTGAGGGAGACATTAAAAGCGATCGAGAGAGAGCCGAGCCTTGATTTCCTTACAAGATCGGGAAAGGAGGAACGGCTTACCGGGTGTAGCGAGCCGATCCACGTTCTTAAGATTCCGCCGAAAAAGTGCAGAGAAGGGATTGTACGATTGTATTTTGTAATCGATGAAGATGATCCTTCGAGAATTTGGATTCTTGCCGGAGAGCATAAACACGGCAGGATCAAAGATGATCGGGAGTCGATTCATACTGCAATAAGGCACTACCGCTCTATTTGGAAAGGCAAATCAGGGGGAAGGGGACAATGAGTGGGTTGGTGGAACATGAATTTGAAAAAATTCAACAAACGGCAGACAACAGGGAGCAAATCGATTATTGGGCGCCGTTCTCGCAGATAATTATTGAAAGTTTGGAGAAGAGACAGCTTCTAGGTCTTTCCCAAACCGATTTGGCCCGGAGAATGGGTTCGAAGCAATCGGTCGTTTCTCGTTTTGAGAATATGGGCAGGAAGCCGAGTTATGATTTAATAGCTAGAATGTCCATGGCCCTGGGGCATGTGCCCGGTATGACGCTCTTCGGAGATTACATGGCCGTCGTGCCCTGCACAAAACATAAGATTGTCGATCGTTTGGCGAAAACTAATGGAATGGATACAAAGAAATATCTCGCCTTGTTGCTTGAAAAAGCCATAGAAGAACAAGAGGCTGTAAATCGCCAAGAAAAAAAGGAACCGCTCTGTTGTTCAACATACACCGATGGAGATTGTTGTAGTATTGACTCAAACAATACCTGAAAATATTCGTTACGACAGTCGATGATGTAATAGAAGGATATGTATCACGAGCTCGGGCTCATAATCACCACGCAGCGCTCGTCCGCTAGGAAGGGGACGGCCACCGGCTCGATGCGGCAGTCCGCGTAAAGACCCTCGAGGGCCGCAAGCTCGGTCCGGGCCTTCTCGATTTTCCCTTTATACGCGACGACATATCCGTCGGACGCGCAGAGCGCGAATACCCGCTTGAAGAGTTTCCGCTCGAAGGGCCTGAAGGCCCTGAACACCACGATGTCCCAGCTGGCGCGGACGTGCTCCACCTGATTCTCGAGGACCTGCACATTGTCGAGGTTCAGCAGGTCGACAACGTTTCGAAGAAAGTCGGTCCGCCGCGTCATGCGGTCGATGAGGTGAAAGTCGGCTTCGGGCATGGCGAGGGCGAGGGGGATGCCGGGAAGGCCTGCGCCGCTTCCGAGATCGGCGATCCGCAGTTGTATCTTCGCGCGCTCCCCGGAGCTGTGTCCTCGCCTCGTGCCGATGTCGGCGGCGAGCTCGCGCAGGAGCTCGATCGGCGCGAGGCTGTCCAAGGCGTGTTTAATGATGAGTTCGTCCCCCGAGGCTCCGACCAGGCCGAGGGCGGGGTTCTGCCGTTCTATCTCCTCGAGATAGCGCATAAGTGTATCGAGGAGTGTGCCTTCGGGTTCCAGGCCGAGGTCGCTCAGTCCGCGGGAAAGAAGACGGATGTCGAGACTCATAGGACGGATTGTACCGCGCCGCTCTATTGTGCGGCCACGGTCCGGCCGGGTATAGTAGGCTCAGAACAAAACTGTTGATCCGGGGGTTTTCAGCATGAAAGGCATAATCCTCGCAGGCGGCACGGCTACGCGGCTTTTCCCGGCGACGCTCGCCGTTTCGAAGCAGATGCTGCCGGTCTACGACAAACCGATGATTTACTACCCGCTGTCCACGCTCATGCTTGCCGGCATCCGGGACGTCCTGGTCATCTCGACGCCCCGCGATATTGGCGCCTTCCGCGAGCTTTTGGGCGACGGATCCTCCCTGGGCATGAGCTTCTCGTACGCCGTTCAGGACAGGCCGAGGGGGCTCGCTGACGCCTTCATCGTCGGCGCGGACTTCATAGGCGGGGACAGCGTCGCCCTGGTGCTCGGCGACAACGTTTTTTACGGGCAGAGCTTCAGCAAGGTTCTCGAGCGCGCCGCGTCCCGCGATCGGGGCGCGACGATTTTCGGGTACTACGTCAAGGATCCACGGGCCTACGGGGTTGTGGAATTCGGCGCGGACGGTATGGCGATCTCGATCGAGGAGAAGCCCGCGGCCCCGAAATCCAACTACGCGGTTCCGGGGCTGTATTTCTACGACAACGAGGTCGTGCGTATCGCGCGAGGGATTGAGCCCTCGGCCCGGGGCGAGCTCGAGATCACCGCGGTCAACAAGGCCTATCTCGATCGGGGCGAGCTTCGGGTCGAGGTTCTCGGCCGAGGTTTCGCCTGGCTCGACACGGGCAATCCGGCCGACCTCCACGAGGCGAGCGCCTTCATAAAAACCATCCAGGACCGCCAGGGCCTCTACGTCGCCTGCGTCGAGGAGATCGCGTACGCGAAGGGCTGGATCGACCGCGCGAAGCTCGAGGCAAGGGCCGCCTCCCTGGGCAGGACCGAGTACGCCGAGTATCTGCGCGGCCTCGTCGCGCGTTGAAACAGTTCGGCAAGGATCGGCATCGTGGCGGTGGATGTTATAAAATTATCAATAGAGGGGCTCTTGGAGGTCCGCCCCAGGGTGTTCGGCGACCGGCGCGGATATTTCGTCGAGACCTACAGCGAGCGTGATTTTAAGTCCGCGGGAATCGCTGCGCGTTTCGTTCAGGACAACGAATCCCGGTCGCGGCGGGGGGTGCTCAGGGGTCTGCATTTCCAGAAGCGGCACCCGCAGGGCAAGCTTGTCCGCGTCATAGAGGGCGAGGTCTTCGATGTGGCGGTCGATCTCCGTTCGGGCTCGCCCACATTCGGCGGATGGGAGGGCCTGCGTCTTTCCGGAGAGCTGAAAAATCAGTTTTTCATACCGCCGGGATTCGCCCACGGTTTTCTGGTTCTTTCGGACGAGGCCGTGTTCGCGTACAAGTGCACGGACTTTTATTATCCCGAGGACGAGGACGGCATACGCTGGGACGATCCGAGTCTCAATATCGCCTGGCCGATCGACGAGATCGGCGAGGAGCCGCTCCTTCTGTCGGCGAAGGACGGGGCTCTTGGGCCTTTCGACCGGAGCCGCCGCTATTTCGACGGCGCAGGGAGACCTCTGTGATCTGGCTCGTCGGCGACAAGGGCATGCTCGGCAGCGATGTCGCGGCCGCGCTCAGGGACTCGGGTCTCGAGTTCGCTGGCACGGACCGCGAGCTGAGCATCCTCGATCCCGAGGCCCTCGCTTCGTTCGCTTCCGCAAGGAAGATCGACTGGATCGTCAACTGCGCGGCCTATACCGCAGTCGACAAGGCCGAGGAGGATTTCGAAGCCGCTCGGCGTCTCAACGCCGAAGGTCCCGAAAACCTCGCCCGTCTCGCGCGATCGATCGGCGCGCGGATAGTGCATCTTTCGACCGACTACGTCTTCAATGGAAGGGGAGAACGTCCTTATCGAGAGGACGATCCGGTCGATCCGATCAACGCCTACGGGAGGAGTAAGGCCGAGGGCGAGGCGCGCCTGAACTCGGCCTGCCCCGAGTTCGTCATCCTGCGGACCGCCTGGCTGTACGGTGTGAACGGGCCCAATTTCGTGCATACGATGCTGCGCCTCATGCGGAGCCGTGAAAAGATCGGGGTCGTCGCGGACCAGCGGGGTTCGCCCACCTGGTCGGTCGATCTGGCAGCCGCGATTCTGCGGATCCTCGCGTCCTCGTCGCCGCGCTACGGTTTCTATCAGTATACGGACGGCGGCGAGACCACCTGGTACGAGTTCGCGCTCGCGATACGCGATATCGGTCTCGAGGCGGGCGTACTGGAACGCGTCTGCGCCGTCGATCCTTTGACGACGGATCAGTATCCCACGAAGGCCCGACGTCCCGCCTACTCGGTCCTGTCGAAGGACGCGATCGTCCGCGATTACGGCGTCGAGATCCCCGACTGGCGGATAAGCCTTCGGCGCTTTATTTTTGAAAACGCGGATCGTCTGCGCGAGATGACAAAACCGACGTAAGCGGCGAAAGGGAAAAAAATGGCACGAAGTTTTTCAATGATTCTCGTAACCGGCGGAGCGGGCTTTATCGGCTCGAATTTCATACGCTATGCGCTTGGAAAGTCCGGTTATGCGGGGAAGGTCGTCAATCTCGACGATCTGACCTACGCCGGCAATCTCGAAAGTCTTTCCGATGTCGAAAAGACCTACGGGGGAGAGCGGTACTTTTTCGAAAAAGCGGATATCTGCGACCGGGCTGCGGTCGAGGCTGTTTTCGCGAAGTACAAGCCCGACGCGGTCCTCCATTTCGCGGCGGAAAGCCACGTCGACCGCTCGATCCTCGGGCCGGAGTCTTTTATCCGGACGAACGTTTTGGGGACCTACACCCTTCTCGACGTCGCCCGCCGGGCCTGGGCCGGGCGGAGCGATGTCCTCTTCCACCATGTCAGCACGGACGAGGTTTTCGGCTCTCTGGGAGAGGCCGGCTATTTCACCGAAGAGACGCCCTACGACCCGCGCTCGCCCTATTCGGCCAGCAAGGCGGGGTCGGACCATCTCGCTCGGGCCTATTTCCACACCTACGGTCTGCCGCTCACGCTGTCGAACTGCTCGAACAACTACGGCCCCTACCAATTCCCGGAAAAACTCATTCCCCTCATGATCCTGAACATGCTCGACGGCAAACCGCTCCCCGTGTACGGCGACGGCAAAAACATCCGCGACTGGGTCTATGTCGAGGATCACAACGCCGCGGTCTGGGAGATCATGAAAAACGGCCAGGCAGGCCGTTCGTACAATATAGGCGGCGAGAACGAGTGGGAGAACATCAAGCTCCTCGGCCGCCTCATCGAAATCGTGGCCGAGGAAAGCGGAAAAAAGGTCGAGGATCTGCGCTCGCTCGTCACCTACGTCAAAGATCGTCCGGGGCACGACAGACGGTATGCGATCGACTGCACGCGGATCAAAACCGAGCTCGGCTGGAAGCGGACGGTCAGCTTCGACGAGGGCTTGCGCGCGACTGTCCGCTGGTACATCGCGAATACAGCCTGGTGCGAACGGGTCCGGTCCGGCGAGTATCGAAACTGGATCGACCGCAATTACGGCGCCCGATGATCATGCGCTTTGCGTGCGCTTGGCGTGCGTTTTTCAGCGTGCGTTAAGCGCGCGAGGGCACCGACAAAAAAGCCGCCTGAAGGTCTTCGCCTTCAGGCGGCTTTTTTTATTTCCCTTTTGCTTTCCCCGCGGTCCTCGATCGCGGCGTTCGGCTCGGCCCTCCTAGGCCGTCGCGAGCTGACGGTACAGCTGGTCGGCCAGGCCGAAGTTCGCCGTCTTCGCCATGCTTTTCGCGTACTCGTCGTCGAGCATGTCCTGGTAGATTTTCTCAGCCCAGCCCCCCGACACGAGCGAGTCGGATGTGTCGACCGTGGCGCGCATCTCCTTGAGCATCATCTTGACGAAGATCGACTCGAACTCCTGGCACTCCTTGTACAGTTCGCTCGTCTTGTCGATCGGTTTCGAATCCGCGATCCGGGCGCCCGTGCCCTGGACCTGGGCAGCGGCCGAAGGGTTTGTTTTCGCGTGCGTCGCCCCCGCGCCTCCCTTAGGCACCGAGAGCGTTCGGTTGTTGTACTGCAGGAGGGCCGCATCGATCTGCATCGTCGGTTATCCTTTCTTCAGTATCAGCGTTTTAAGGAGACGGCCGTGCTCAGCATGTTGTCGCTGGTCTGAATCGCCTTCGAGTTGAACTCGTAGGCGCGCTGGGCCACGATCATGTTGACCATCTCGCGGACGACCGAGACATTCGACATCTCGAGGAACTTGTGGATGGTCTTGCCCATGCCGTCGAAACCCGGCCTCGCCGCGATCGGGTCGCCCGAGGCGTTCGAGATCTTATAGAGGTCGTCCCCCACCGAGGTGAGGCCGACGGGGTTGGGGAAACGGTAGAGTTCGAGCTGGCCGACCTGAATGGGATCGTTGAGGCCCGGGACCTTCACGGACACGCGGCCGTCCTGGGATATGCTGAGCGTCTCGGGGATGAATCCCTCGGGGAGGGTCAGTTCGGGCATCAGTTTATACCCGTCCGAGGTGACGAACTGGCCGTTCGAGTCGATCTTGAAGGCTCCGTCCCGCGTGTATGCGTAGGAGCCGTCGTAGGTCATTACGCGGAAGAACCCGTCGCCCTGGATGGCGATGTCCGAGATGTTCTCGGTGTTCTGCAAATTGCCCTGCAAGAACTCGCGCTGGGTCGCGGCAAGTTTGACGCCGTGGCCCATCTGCACCGGCACGGGAACGACCGTGTCCTCGGTTGCTGGAGTTCCGGCGACGCGGGTCGTCTGGTAGATGAGGTCGACGAAGTCGGCCCGCATTTTCTTGAAGCCCGGGGTGTTCACGTTCGCCAAGTTATTCGAAATCGTGTCGATGTTGGCCTGCTGGCCGATCATGCCGCTCGCGCCGGTCCAAAGACTTCGCACCATGGCTTGTTATTCCTCCCGCCGGCCGCCTAGACGCGGACGACCTCGTTTATGAGTTTACCGAGCATCGCGTCCTCGGATTGAATGGTCTTCTGATTCGCCTCGTAGGCTCGGTTGACCTCGATCATGCGGACCATTTCGAGGACCGGGTTGACGTTGCTCGCCTCGAGAAAGCCCTGCAGTACCTTGGGTCGTTCGCCGCTTTTCAGGACCGAGGCCTCGCCCGATTCCTCCGTCGTTTTCCAGAGGTTCGAGCCTTGCTTGGCCAGGTAGCGGGTTTTCTTGAAGTCGACGATTTTGAGCGAATCGAGTAGTTCGAGCCTGTCCCAGGTGTTTTCCTCGCGTGAAACGAGGCGGAAGGGATCGTCCTGGAAGCTTCGGTTTATGTAGACATTCCCTTCTTTATCCACTTTGAAGTTGTTCTCTTTAACCTGAATGGGGCCCTTGAGGCCGAGCACGGGGTAGCCTTCCTTGGTTTCGAGATAGCCTTCCTTGCCGAGCACGAAGGCGCCCGAGCGCGTGTAGCGCTCGCCGTAGGGCGTCATGATCGAGAAGAAGCCCTCTCCGTCCATTGCGAGATCGAAGTCGCTCTGCGTCTCCTTGAGCGCTCCCTGCTCGAATTCGGTGAAGAGTTCATTGGTTTCGACACCCGTCCCCACGGTGCCGATCACGGGAGCGACATCGGCGGATCCAAAGGGGTTGAGGGTGACGCCGTCGTCGTTCAGTCGCCGCAAGAGGAGCTGGGCGAAGGCTTTATGTACCGCAGTGTCCCGTTTGTAGCCGTTGGTGTCGATATTGGCGAGGTTGTTCGAAAGCGCGTCGAGTCTGATTTGCTGGGCGTTCATGCCGCTGGCGCCCGTATAAAGCCCTCGGATCATCGCAGGTATCCTCTCGTATAGATTGTCGGACGAGGCGGGGCCCGGGTTTAGACGTTTCCCGGCTGCCGAGGCTGTCAAAAAAGGACAGGCTTCACCGCGCCGAGCGGGATGACCATTCCCAAGGATACGATCGTCGGCGTCCATTCGGATGCCGAGCAGTCCAGGTTCGTCGCCGTCAGCGCCTACCTCGAGGGCGCGAAGGCCCCTGTCATATCCCGGATGTACATTAAAAGCTCCTTCGTGACGGTCGACGATAAGGACGTCCAGGCCATGAAACTCATAGTCCTCGCCCGGAACGAGAAGAACGATGTCGTCAAGAAAGAACTACTCAAGAACGCGCAGTCCTTGGGCTCGCTCTATGCCTCGCTCATTTCGAGGGAACTCCACGCCATCGATCCGAACGAGCCCATAGTGGGCGGGGATGTCGATACCGAGGGAGAATCGTCGGAAACGGAAGTCTCGGAGTAGACAAGCTGTAACACCCGGATATGCGGGTTGAGGCAACCTCTACAAACCCGGTCGGTTTTCGAGGTCACCTTACAGTTTGTCGTTAAAACAACGAGGCGCGACAGTTTTCGGTGCGCCGGCGGTCACTGCGGACGTCGGCGCCCCGCTCATATCGTCACCAGTTTCTCGGCGTCGATCTCGTTGACGAAGATCCGGTCATAGCGGCCCGAAGGCTCGGTGCCGCCGCCCGGGATGAGATTCTCGGTGAAAAAAAACATAACGTCGGCCATATCGGCGAAGGACTCGCTGTTCGACCACCGATAGTAGATACGGTCCCTCCACTTGACGAGTATCGACAAGCGCCAGGGATCCTTCTCGACCGCGGGGTCGCAGCGCTCGCGGAGCATGGCCCTGAGGCCGCCGTACCACGAGCGCTGGATGCAGAAGAGGTTGAGTTTGCCTTTTTCGTCGCGGTAATACACTTCCGCGATGCCGCCGATCGCGGGCACCTTGGTCGCGATGTCGTACTTGTCGGCTTTTTGAAACGGCGACCAGCGGACCGTGTAGTAGACGTCGCGGCCGTCTGCGATGCCGGTGATGACGTAGGGCAGCACGTAGTAAAGAATACCACATGTCGCCGCGTCGCGCTAAGCGTATCGCTCCGCGTCGCCTGCGTCTTCGTCCACGAGTGATAATTGACAGCCCCGGGCGCTTCCGGGATACTGAAGGCCCATGAAGAAGCTTATCTTCGTGACGGGGGGCGTGTGCTCCTCCCTGGGCAAGGGAGTGGCCGCTTCCTCGATAGGGGCTCTCATGGAGGCGCGCGGGCTCAACGTGCGCATGGTCAAAATCGATCCCTACCTGAATGTCGATGCGGGGACCATGAGCCCCTACCAGCACGGCGAGGTCTATGTAACCGACGACGGGGCCGAAACCGACCTCGACCTGGGCAATTACGGCCGTTACACGAATTCCCCTCTTTCCAAGGCGAACTCGATAACGACGGGGCAGGTCTATCAGGCAGTCATCAACAAGGAGCGCGAGGGTCGCTACCTCGGGCGGACCGTCCAGGTCGTGCCGCACATCACCGACGAAATAAAGTCGCGCATCCTCGCCCCCGGCAAGGACGAGGACGTCGATATCACGATCGTCGAGATCGGCGGAACCGTGGGCGATATCGAGTCGATCCCCTTTCTCGAGGCAGCCCGTCAGCTCATAAACGAATCGGGGCGGCAGAACGCCCTCTCCGTCCATGTCACCCTCATCCCCACGGTTTCGGGCGGCGAACTCAAGACCAAGCCCACCCAGCACGCGGTCAAGGAACTGCAGGAGGTCGGAATTCAGCCCGACGCCCTTATTCTGAGATGCCGCGAGCCCGTCGAAGAGTCCCTTAGGCGCAAGATCGCCGGTTTCACCAACGTCGAGCTCGAGGGCGTCATCTCGGGCCACGATGTTCCGACCACGGTGTACGAAATACCGCTCATTTACCACGCGCAGGGCCTCGATACGTTCCTTCTGCGGAAAATGAATGTCGAGAGCCGCCACGCCGATCTGCGCTCCTGGCTCGAAGTCGTCCAGAAGTTCAGAGAGCCCAAGCGGCGCGTCCGGGTCGCCGTCGTCGGCAAGTACATGGAGTTGAACGACTCCTATAAATCGGTATGGGAGGCCTTGTATCACGGCGGTATCGCGAACGAGGCCGCGCTCGACCTTGTAAAGGTCGACTCGAGCTGTCTCGAGTCCGATGGCGGGGGCAGGGCCGCCGATCCCGCGAAGGTCTTCGAAGGGGTCGACGGGATTCTCGTGCCGGGCGGCTACGGTCAGCGCGGTTCGGCCGGCATGGTGGCGGCGGCGCGCTGGGCGCGCGAGAGCGGGACCCCGTATTTCGGCATTTGCCTGGGCATGCAGATGATGGTCATCGAGTGGGCGCGCAATGTTCTGGGCTGGGCGGACGCTGATTCGACCGAGTTCAACCCCGACTGCGGGCACGGCGTGATCAGTCTTCTTGAAGAGCAGGTCAATGTGAAGAATTACGGAGGCACGCAGCGCCTGGGCCGGAGCCAGAGCGAGCTTAAAAGCGGAACCCTGATCCGCAAGATATACGGCACCGACACGATCTGGGAACGGCATCGACATCGCTACGAGGTCGCGAACGCCTTCCGCCCCGAGCTCGAAAAGTCGGGCCTTCGCATCACGGGACTGACCGCCGACGGGAGCCTTGTCGAGTCCGTCGAGTGGCCGGATCATCCCTGGGGGATCGGCGTGCAATTCCACCCCGAGTTCCTTTCCAAGCCGGTGCGGCCCGCCCCCCTCTTCGCGAGTTTCATAGGAGCCTGCGTCCAGCATGCCTCGGCGTGAAGCGTTGCGAGAGCCGCCTTCGAGGCCCGATCGGGTCTCGGATCGCAACCGTTCTGTAAAAATATATTCACTACTATACGCCGCCTTGTGCCTCGTGTCGTGCAGTCTCGGCGCCGCCTACGAGGGCAAGGAGCCGCCCGAGGCTCCGTACGCCGTCTTCACCGATTACTCGCAT
Source organism: uncultured Treponemataceae bacterium (assembly GCA_964540615.1). GTDB lineage: Bacteria > Spirochaetota > Spirochaetia > Treponematales > Rectinemataceae > CAZXXZ01. Next base: position 17,455 of record CAZINN010000021.1, read on the forward strand.
ACCGTGGTCGTCCGCGGCGCGAAAAATTTCGAGCTCAAGGCGAAAAAGGCTGAATTGTACGAAACGAGCAAGGTTGCGATTCTGAACGGCGTCTCCTTCGCCGAGTACGATCCCGTGACGGGCGAGCTTGTGTCCTCGGGGAGCGCGGATTCGGCGGTGTACCACACGGACACGAAGGACGCCGAGTTTTCGGGAAGCGTCAAGGTAGAGTCGAAACGGCAGAACGCGAGTCTCGCGGGCGAGCGCCTTGTATGGAAGGACAAGGAAAAGAAACTCGTCGGCGGCCTCGACCGAACGGTGTCGATCGGCAGAAGCGACGGGTCCTGGGTGAGCGGCGCGGGATTCGAGGCCGATGTCCGCAGGCGCTCGTTTTCGTTCCGCGAATCGGTCACGGGCACGCTCGCCGGCGGGGCCGAGCAGAACGAGTCGGGACCCTCGGGTCGGGAGAAGCCCGAATGAAAAGAGCCCCCGCCCGGACGGCGATACTCCGTTGCGCATGCTGTGCGCTTTTATTTCTTGCCTCCTCCGCCCTGTCCGCCGAGCGAATCTCTTTTCATGCAGACAGCGTCCAAAGCACGCTCGCAAAGGGCAGGGAGCGGACGATCCTTTCGGGCCGCGCGGGCGTCAGCACCGGTTCGCTCTCGATCTTTGCGGATCGAATCGAATTGTACGGCGACGATTTTCGCTATATCGAATGTACGGGCTCGGTCCGTATCGTCGACACCGAACAGTCCATCCGCCTCGAGACGCAGAGCCTGTACTACGACCGGACCAAGAAGCTTTCGCGCGCCCAGGGGCCCTCGGTTCTGCAGGACGAGAAAAACCAGCTTGTTCTGAAGGCCGAATGGATCGAGAACGACGGAGACGCCCAGGTGACCGTGGCTCAGGTCGCGGTCCGCATTGTAAAGGGCAAGATATCCACCCGCTCAGAGTACGCGCTGTACCGCAGAGAGGACAGGACGCTCGAGCTTACGGGAACGCCATCGGCCTACCGGGACGGAGACACGTACCGCGCCGCGAAAATCCGCGTCGATATCGAGACCGAAGACATAAAACTCGAGGGCGCGGTTTCGGGAAGCGTGACCGAGAAGAGCTCGGCGGGGAAAAAACCATCCGGGGCTGGAGACGCCGCGCAATGAGCGATTACCTACCCTTCGATCCCGACGAAGTGCCGAGACCGGCTCCGCTTGAACCGGTAACAAACGCCGGTCGCTGTCTCGAGGCGCGCGGGCTTCGCAAGCTCTACCGAAAAAAGGTGGCGGTCGCCGAGGCCAGCTTTTCCATGAGGACAGGTGAGGTCGTCGGTCTTCTGGGGCCCAACGGAGCCGGCAAGACGACCGTGTTCTATATGATCGTCGGTTTCGTCCGACCCACCGCGGGATCGGTGTCCCTCGATCATCACGATATCACCCATATGCCCATGTACAAGCGCGCCAGGCTCGGCATCGCGTACCTGCCGCAGGAGCCTTCTATTTTCAGAAGGCTCTCCGTCGAGGACAATATCAAGGCGGTTCTCGAGACGAGGGGCGACATCGACAACCGCCGTAAACGCGAGCTCCTCGAGTCCCTGCTCGAGGAATTCGGCATCGCGGCGCTTCGCAGACAGAAGGCCTACACGCTCTCGGGCGGCGAGCGCCGCCGGACCGAGATAGCCCGGGCCCTCGCCCTCGAGCCGAGTTTTTTGCTGCTCGACGAGCCCTTCGCGGGCATCGATCCCATAGCCGTGCACGAGATCAAGACGATCGTGCGAAAGCTCTCCGAGGCAGGGATCGGAGTGCTCATAACCGACCACAATGTCCGCGACACGCTCGAGATAACCCACCGGGCTCATATCATCCATCTTGGGAATATCGTGGTCTCCGGCGGCAGGGACGAGGTGCTTGAATCCGATATGGCGCGGGAGATTTACCTGGGAGAGGAATTTCGGATGTAAAGTCTCGTAGCCGCTGCCGCTGTCTTGACCTTCCGCTTCGCCGGTTGCTATAGTGCGGCCCGTATAATGTAAAGTTCCTCTTTTCCGTCCTCATCCAGAGAAGCGCCGGTTTTTTGTCGAGTTGACGGCGGCGTCGGGGTATGCTACATTCTTACTACCCCGTTCGGGATTCCTCATCATTACTAGTTCCTACGGATGACACATGCAGTACTTCGACACTCATGCCCACATCGGGCTGATTTATGACGACCCGATTGAACGACTTCTTGTTTGCCAGCAGGCGAAGCAGGCCGGGGTCCTGCGGATCGTCAGTATCTGCAACAGTCTTGTGGACTTCAAGCAGGTGTACGACAACCTCAAGACCCTCGATCATGTGTTTCATGCCGTCGGCGTCTCACCCTCCGAAGTGCAGAATCCCGGCAAGGATTGGCGGAAGACCATCGAGGAATCAGTCAAGCTGCCCCGCGTCATTGCAGTAGGGGAGATCGGACTGGATTATTACCATAAATTCGGCGACCGGAAGAGCCAGATCGAGCTTTTCATCGACCAACTGGAACTCGCCGCCCGTCTCGATATGCCGGTCATCATCCACAACCGCGAGGCGGGCAAGGATGTAATGGACATCCTGCGGGACCGTCTGCCGCCCGCCGGCGGTGTGTTGCACTGCTATTCCGAGGACGCCGAATACGCCCGCCGTGTGCTCGAGTACGATCTCAACCTGTATTTCTCCTTCGCGGGGAATCTCACGTATCGCAACGCGCGGAACCTCCACGAGACCGTGCGCGCGATTCCCCTGGATCGTATCCTCATCGAGAGCGAGGCTCCTTTCATGGTTCCGGCCGATTACCGCGGCAAGCGCAACAAGCCCGAGTATCTGCCCTCTACGGGCATGTTCCTGGCCGAACTGCTCGAAGAGGACCCCGAGGAGGTCGCCCGCGCGGTGTTCGAAAACGCCTGCCGCTTCTTCCGCCTCCCCGTTCCGGCCCTGAGCTGAGGTTTGTTTCTCGACAACGCCCTGGAGGCGGGGAACGGGGTGAGGCCGCGCCATGTCGAACAGTTTGTACCATCCCGTGGCCGTCGGACGAAGGGTAATACCGGGTAATGTTTTCTTAGCGCCGGTCGCCGGCTATTCCGACGCGGCCTTCCGCTCGGTCGCCTTCGATCTCGGGGCCGATCTCTGCTACACCGAAATGGTGAGTTCCGAGGCCCTCGTCCGCGGGCATCCGGGGACGGCGCTACTCTTGCACAGGGAACCCAACGAGACGCGGTATGCGATACAGCTTTTCGGCTCGAAGCCCGATGTCCTGGCCCGGGCCGCCCGTATCGCGGCCGCGCGCGGGCCCGAACTCATCGATCTCAACTGCGGCTGCCCCGTGCCGAAGATCGTGAAGTCGGGCTCCGGATCGGCTCTCATGAAACGGCCTGAATTGATATACGAGTGCGTGGCCGCCATGAGAGAGGAACTCGGGCCCGAGGGCCCCCCCGTGACGGTCAAGATACGGCTGGGCTGGGACTCGTCGAGCGTCAATTACCTCGAGGTTGCCCGAGGGGCGGTGGAGGCCGGCGCCTCTGCGGTGACATTGCATGCGCGGACCAAGACCCAGGGCTACGCCGGAAATGCCGATTGGACCGCGATAAAGCGTCTTGTAGATGCGCTCGAGGTCCCGGTCTTCGGCTCGGGGGACGTGTTCGACGCCCGGGCAGCAGCCCGGATGCTCGAAGAAACGGGCTGCGCCGGCGTCATGATAGCCCGCGGCGCCATGGGAAATCCATTCATCTTCCGCGAGACAAAAGCAATCCTCGAAGGTCGCAGCCCCGAGCCTCCGGCCATAGCCGAGTGCGTCATGGCCGCGCGGCGGCATCTCGAGCTGTCGGTCGCCGTACTCGGCGAGAGGACGGCCTGCGCCGAGTTCCGCAAGCAGTTTTGCTCATATACCAAGGGGACTGTCGGAGGAGCCGAACTCAGATCTGAGGCGGTCCGCGCCTCGAGTCAAGCCCAGTTCGAGGATCTTCTCGACCGCTGGCTCGCTATGAGCTGCGGGAGCCGCGCTTGCGATACTCGCTGAGTCGTGATGCGAGTTCGGCGCCCGCATCCTCGGCCCGAGTTCTGCGGGACGCCGTCACTTCCAGAAGCCAGGGGCCGAGCAGTTCTGACTTGAGCTGCATCCAGTCTTTGGGAAGGGCCGGCGGTGTTGATAATACAGATGCCGGCGCCAGGTGGCCGATCAGCGAAGGGTAAAATCTCGGGAACTGCTGTTCGGTGACGGTTCGAAGCGTCGAAAATCCACCGGCGATCCCGAACTGCGATTCATTCGTCCGAGTCCTCTTGGACAGCTCGAGGAGAGCGGTCTGTCCCGCTTCGCCGAACAACCAGGTAATGAAGGCCTCCGCGGCCTCGCGACCCCGTCCCTCGTTCGTCATCGCGAGATAGACGATGTCCTCGGAGACGGGTACGCGTTCATCCTTCGAAAACCAGCGGTAATCGAGGGAACTTCGTTTGTCTTCGGGTATGAGGAAGAAATCCGAACTTTTCATATAGGCGAATTGCGCGCGCCCCTCTCTCAAATACTGATATGACGGTGTATACAGGTACTTGAACTGGTAATCGTCGGCCGCGGCCGCCGAACCGTTGACGCGGCCGATCCAGTCCCGCAGTGTGTCGATCGCCCTGCCCAGGCCCTTGTCGTCCCATGCAAGATTTCCTCGGTTGGTTTTGAAATCGGCCCCGTACGCATCGACGGCCACTATGAGGAAATCCGTATTCCATCGCGGCGAAAAGCTCATTCCTCCCGAGACTTTCGTTTTAGCGGTTTTTGGGCCGGAAAAAGTCGAGGAGGCGGAAGCGATATCGTCGAGTGAAACCAAAAACTCGTCATTGATCGACGTTGTTCCTTGCGCGAAGACGATTGTCGGAAGATTGAACGAAAGAGGAATGAGTATCTGCCGCCCCTCCGAGACGCCGAGGGCGAGAATGTCTTTATAAAACAACGTACGGTCGATACGCTGTCGGTCGAACATATAATCGAGGGATCGGAATCGCGAACGGGCCGGGCTGCCTTTCAGCCATTTTCCCACCGCGATCGTAGGAGGGCGCTTGGCGGCTTCGAGGGCGGATGCGAGGTCTTTTTCCCATCGAATTTCGACGAGATACTGCTTTTGTGATCCATTGAACAATTCGACCGCCAGGGCGAGGTCCGGGGCGTCCGTCCATACCGTGGCGAGATTGTTTTGAGAGCCCGAGCAGTTCGCAAAGAACACCGTTGCAATGACGAGTAGAATTGTCTGTAGTATGCACAACCCTCGCATTATGTATCGACGATACCGACCGGTACGTCAGGCTGCAAGGGGATAGTGTGCCGATGGAGGGCCCTTACGGATAAGTCGCGTTTCAACCGCCATTCCGAAGCTCTCAGGCTGCGCCACGGGGATCGTGTCTGGAGGATCTCATTGGACGGAGGATTCACCTGCCCGAATCGCGATGCCGATCCTCGCCGCGGCGGGGGATGTTCGTATTGCAGCTCCGAAGGTTCGCGTGCTCCCTATCTTCCGCCCGACGCGCTTTCTCTTTCGTCCCAGGTCGAGGCGGGTATCTCGTTTCTGGTACGGCGGTATGACGCGCGGCTGTTCTTCCTGTATTTTCAGGCTTTTTCATCCACCTATGCTCCGATTGACGTGCTCCGCGAACGTTACGACGAGGCGTTTTCGGCGGCGCGGCGATGTCTTGTCGACCGATTCGGCGATGACGGCGGAACACGGCTGCGCGGTCTTGTCGTCTCGACGCGTCCCGATTGCATCGACGAGGCGAGGGCCGACCTCATCTCGTCGTACGGCGCTCGGGCGGCCGAGCTATGGGTCGAACTCGGCTTACAGAGCGCGAAGGACGAAACACTCCGCGCGATCGGGCGGGGACATGATTTCGCGGCGTTCGAAAGGGCCGTCTTTCTTCTGCATGAGCGAGGACTCCGTGTCGCGGCCCACGTCATTCTCGGACTTCCCGGCGAGAACCGGGACGACATGCTCGCAACAATCCAGGCGATCTCACGGCTCGGGATCGAGGGCATAAAATTCCACGATCTTCGTATCCTCGCCGGAACACGGCTCGATCGCGAGTACCGCACCGGCGAGATAACACTGGTTCATCCTTCACGACTTCCGAAGCTTCTCGCGGACTGTATCGAAAATCTCAATCCCGAATGCGAGGTCATGAGGCTCTGTACCGATGTGTCTGCGGCCGCGACAATAGCCCCGTCCCGCCCACTTGGAAAGGATGCGCTCTACCGAGCCGTCGAAGAGGAGCTTCGATCCCGTGGAACCCGGCAGGGCTCCGGAGTGCGGGACGGGCCTCCGTACTAGCGAAGAATACTTCGATCGGGTATACTTGCTTGAACAATGCAACTCAAGGACCCGGCGATTTTCTCGGCCATCGAGGCGATCGCAGAACACTATCGGACGAACATCTCAAATCGGTTCACCCGGCGAGCCATATCATCGATGATCTTGGAAACGGGAACATGGAACCTCATCGAGGACATGACCGAGAAGATCGATAATTACCGCTTCCAGGGATACCATATCGACGAGCTGTACTTTCAGATACTCGCCATGGCGCGCTTTGTGTACCACGCACGCAGGGACATTCTTCCGAATTTGCGCATCCTGACCTCCACTGCGCGCGTCGAGAAGGTCAATCCGGCGGATGCGGTTTTCCGCGACATGGCCATCAATAATTTCGGGCCGAATCTCAAGGTGCTCGCCGACAAGCTAAACGAGCTGTTTATCAAAATAGTGGCTATCGACAAGGAAAACGCGGGAACCAAGCCTACCGTGCTCAGCCAGATACCAGAACTCAAGGAAATCGGCCGCTTGTTGGTGGAATAGTCCCGCCCGGTGTCGTTTTTGTCCTTATTGACAATGACTTGTGTATCCCGTATCTTTTCTTACCACATTGCCGGAGCGGTGTCCGAGGGGTTTAAGGAGGCGGTCTTGAAAACCGCTGTGCCGCAAGGCACCGAGGGTTCGAATCCCTCCTGCTCCGCCTAGCTTTGTGGGGATACTTGAGGAGAGGTGCGAGAGAGGCCGAATCGGGCTCCCTGCTAAGGAGTTGTACCCCTCAAGGGTACCGGGGGTTCGAATCCCCCCCTCTCCGTTTTTTTATGAAGAACCATCGGGGGGGATTCGAACTGAGTCCCTCGCCGACCGAATAGGGAGGATGAGGCGCCAGGGATGGCGCCGGAAGAGGGACGAAGCGGGTCCGACGAAGCTGTCAGGATGACGGCGAGGAGGACCGAATCCCCCCCTCTCCGTTTTTTTTATGTAGGTATTCCACCGAGGCAATAGCTCAGCTGGATAGAGCATCAGATTGCGGATCTGAAGGTCGGAGGTTCGAATCCTCTTTGCCTCATCGTGTATTTGGAGAGATGCGAGAGCGGTTGAATCGGGCGGTCTCGAAAACCGTTGAACCCTTATAGGGTTCCGAGGGTTCGAATCCCTCTCTCTCCGTGACACTTTTCCGATGCGCAGCGACGCGGGGGATTCGAACCGAGCCCCCGCCGAGCGGCGGCGAGGGAAAGGCGACAGGATGTCGCCGGAAGAGGGGCGAGGCGGGTCCGACGAAGCTGTCAGGATGACGGCGAGGAGGACCGAATCCCTCTCTCTCCGAATATTATGGAGAGATGGCCGAGCGGTCTAAGGCGCACGATTGGAAGTCGTGTGTACTCGTAAGGGTACCAAGGGTTCAAATCCCTTTCTCTCCGCATTTCGAGCGTTCGAAGCCAGGCACTGCGCTCGTGACCGCCGCCTAACCCCGCCAGGTCCGGAAGGAAGCAACGGTAAGCGGTAGGCGCGGTGACGCAGAGCGCCTGGCTTCGAGCGCTCGAACTCTTTACCCGACCCATTCCTTGTGCTATTTTCCTTCCATGCCGTACGAGGTTACCGCGACTCGGAAGCGTCCCAAAAACTTTGAAGAATTCAAGGGACAGGACTTCGTGTCCGCCACCCTCGTTTCCAGCCTTGAGAGCGGGCGTATAGCGCATGCTTATCTTTTCTCGGGCCCGCGCGGCTGCGGCAAGACGAGCGCCGCGCGTATCCTCGCGAAATCGCTCAATTGCGAAAAAGGTCCCTCCGCGAAACCCTGCGGCGTATGCCGTTCCTGCGTCGAGATAGCGCGCGGCGCGAGCCTCGACGTCATCGAAATCGACGGTGCGTCCAATACCTCGGTCGACAATATCCGCCAGATCAAGGATGAAGTGCTCTTCCCGCCGAACGGCGGCCGCTATAAGGTCTACATTATCGACGAAGTTCACATGCTCTCGAACAGCGCGTTCAACGCGCTGCTCAAAACAATCGAAGAGCCTCCGCCCTACATTGTCTTCATTTTTGCGACCACCGAACTGCATAAGGTCCCCGCGACCATCAAGAGCCGCTGTCAGCAGTTTGCGTTTCGGCTTTTCAAGATAGATCTCATCCGTTCCCTTCTCGCCGAGGCCGCGGCGGAGCTCGGCGTCGAGGCCGAGGACGAAGCTCTGCTGTGGATCGCGAAGGAGGCGCGCGGCTCCCTGCGTGATGCGTACACGTTGTTCGATCAGGTTGTCTCCTTCGCCGAAGGCAGGATCAGCGCGGCGCTCATCCGAGACAAACTCGGACTGACCGGACTGGACGCCTTGGGAGAGCTGTTCCACGCCTGCGCCGCGGGAGAGACCGGGGCCGCGCTTTCCGCGCTGAACGGCATCCTCGAGCGCGGCGTTTCGGCCGAGCAGCTCGCCTGTGAGGCCGCCGATTACTGCCGCGCACTGCTCCTCATTAAAAACGGCATCGATAAACCGGACCTGCTGGGCGCTCCGCCTTCGGCCTTTGATGCCTTCGTGCTGCAAAATCTCAGCGCCGAGCGGATCGAGCGTTCTTTGGCTCTGATCCTCGCCTTGTACCGGGATCTCCGCTATACCATCGACCAGAGATTTGAGCTCGAACTGGCGGTCTCGCGGCTTTCCAGACTTCAGGATTACGTCTCGCCGCGCGAGGCGGCGAAGGCCGTCGGCGAACTCAGGCGTTATATAGAAGGCGGCGGGCGGGCGCCGGTACAGGCGCCCGCCGCGCATGCGGCGGCGGAAAATGGCGGGAACGAAAAAAAAAAGCCCGCGACCCGGCCGGAATCTCTTGAGCGGAATAATACTATAACCTCCGATCGACCTGCCGGGGGGGGCGCATCGCACAGCTCCGCCGAGCATCTGCGCGGTCCGGTCATAGAGGCTCTCGGCCGCTCGAGCCCGCTGCTCACAACAGGGCTCGCCTCCTCGCTTCCATGGAGAGAAGAGAATGGCAAGCTTGTCATACCCTTCAAATCGGGAATGGAAGAAAGCGTCGTGCGGGCCAGCGTGGCGGAGATCGCCGCCGTGGCCTCCGAGCTTTCAGGGAAGACTCTGAAGGTGGAGCTCAGAGTGGAGCCGGGACAGAACCGGCGGCCGGCGGCCGACGCGCCGCATGACGAGAAAGCGGACCCGGCGGACATCGTGGCGCGGGTCTTCAGAGGAAAGCGCGTCGATCCGACGGGACGAGGAGAGTGAGATGAACTTCGGCGAGATTATGGAAATGCTCCGCAATCCCCAGGCCGTGCAGGCGCGGCTCGCAGAGCTGAAGGAAAAAACCGAGCGTATTCAAGCCGAGGGGAGTTCGGGCGGCGGCATGGTGAAGATAACGCTGAACGGCGCCCTCGAGATGATCCGCTGCGACATCGCCCCCGAGGCCGCCTCTGATGTTGTGCTTCTGCAGGATCTTGTCCGCGCGGCGTTCAATGACGCATCGGCCAAGGTGAAAGAGGCGGTGCAGACGGAACTTTCCGCCGGAGGCGGCATGGGCATTCCTCCGGGGATGTTCGGGGGCCTGTAGTGCGGGCGCTGGATGAGCTCGTCGGACTTCTTACACGGCTTCCAGGTATAGGCCGCAAAAGCGCGCTCCGTGTCGCGTACCATCTGCTCAAGGCCGATCCGGCTTTTTCCGCCGCGCTCGCCGAAAAGATACTCAGCCTGAGGTCTTCAATTGTGTTTTGCACGATCTGCGGCTCGTATACCGAGACCGATCCCTGCGATGTCTGCTCGTCGTCTGCGCGCGATCGAAGTCTCGTCTGTGTCGTGGAACAGCCGCAGGACGTTCTGACCATCGAAGCCTCGCGCGAATATCGCGGAGTCTATCATGTGCTCGGCGGTCTTATATCGCCTCTCGACGGAGTGGGGCCGGAGGATATCCGCATACGCGCCCTCGTCGAACGGGTCGCCGCCGGCGGCGTGTCCGAGGTCGTCATAGCGACCAATCCCACGGTGGAGGGGGATGCGACGGCTCTCTACGTCAAGCGCGTCCTCGAAGCCACGGGAGTCGTCGTAACACGGCTTGCGACGGGTATTCCGGTCGGTGGTGATCTCGAGTACGCGGACCGGCTTACGCTCGCCCGGTCGTTCCGGGGCCGTACCAAGCTGTAGAAAGTTCCTATTGAGACAGGGCCTCGACTATCGAGATGAGGGCCGCCTCTGACTGAAGACCGACGAGAGTCTGCACAAGCCGGCCGTCTTTGAAGATAAGAATGGTCGGTATGCTCTGTATCCCGAAGCGGGCTGCAACGTTCGGCGAGTCATCGACGTTAAGTTTGCAGATTTTCACGGTCGAGCCGATTTTCCTGTCTACGGATTCCAAAATCGGCGTCTGCATCCTGCAGGGGCCGCACCACGCCGCCCAGAAGTCGACCAAGACCGTGCCGTTACGGATCTCGGCATCAAAGTTCGATTCGTTCAATTCCTTCAAGGCGCTCATTGCTCCCCCTTCACGTCAATCCCTGAGTGTCACCTCTATTAAAGATTATCCTCGAGATTGGTTGTAGCATCAGTCTAAATATAATGAACTATCGTTTAGTCTACTATATATTTCTGAGATGCCGTGGCATACAAATGCAACTCCCGCAGGGGAATTAATTCCCTTACGGGAATTGCAAGGGAACCTCGAAAACCAAGCGGGTTTTTAGGGATCCCCGTATCCTCATGATAGTCGTATCGAGGTCAACATGAGAAAGCTCTTCGCCTTGTTTCTCGCAGTATATGCCGTCGCGCTGGCTGCGCAGTCGGGTGCGAATGTCGCGCTCGGTTCCATCGAAGGGACGGCGGCCTTGTTGCGGCTTTCGCAGGCCGCCCGGGTGAGCCTGATCGTCCAATCGCCGACAGGCAGGGTTATCAGTCTTCATGACAAGATGGAAGGGGAAATCGCGAGAGATGGAAGTGCGGGTTCCAAGGACGGGCGCATAGATATCAGTCTCGACGCCGGCGAGTATCGGGTGCGGCTCGAGGGCGATGCAGCAGGTATAGAGCACAATCGTCTCTCGGTGCGCACGTTTTCCGAGGTGAACGGCCCGAAAGGTTCAGACTGGCCACGGCTCATACCGGGGAAGGTTGCGGGCGCCGAGCTGAAGGACCTGGAGTCTGCTTCGTATTGGATCGAACTGCGCGAGGACGGAGCCCTCGAGGCCGAGGCCCTGGGACGATGTCTTGCGGTCATGGAAATCTGGCGCGAGGGGCAGTATCTCGTCGGTTCGTATCCTGTACGTGAGGAGCGGCAGGTCGAGGAAGGAAGGCCGATGGGGTATACCTTCGTCTCTGCGCCGGCCAAGGCGGGTCGCTACCTTGTGAAGGTCTATGGAGGGATCGCCCGCCCGTGGAAAAAAGACGAGGGCCGCAGTCCGCTCTATGTCCGTTCGGGGTTTGTCGGCATGCCGGCGGGTGGACGGCTCGATCTGAGGATCTCGCCGTTCGGCCGGGATTTTGTCATGGTGGAGGCTGTCGATACGGCATGGCTTTCGAGCGCGGCGAAAATAAACGCGTCGCTCGCCGCGCTGAGCTATACGCCGGGCGGAGATCGACTCGCCTCATCCGATCGTTCAGCTGTCAGAAAAGATAAGGCTGAGAGCTCATGCAGAGTCGACGTTCCCCGGGGGAAGGCTCTTTTGACCGTCGAGGCCGAGCCCGGGCAGAACCTCAGGGTCGAGGCGTTCCGCGCATTAGCCGCGGGGGCGGCGGCGGAAATCGATCCAAGGACGGGCGGCCTCGTGACGATTCTTTCCGCAAAGTCCACAGGTCCGGAACTCCCCGTCACCGCGTTGATATACCGCGTCATCAAGAACGAGTATACCCTCGCAAAAGACTTCGCCGCGCCGGTTTCGGGTTCACAGCCTTTCCGAGCCCGTTGCAATCTGTCCGACGACAGCGGGCGCTCCGTGATCCTCCGTGTGGATGAAGCGGGTTCCTATCAAATCGCTGAAAGCGACGGAGCGACCCAGGGCAAGGCCCTCTACACTCTGCAGCCGCTCGGTTCCGCTTATGGCGGCGCTGTGAATGAGAAAACGGCCCCGGCATGGGAGCGACGCTACGAACTTGTCAAGGGGTATTATCTGCTGAGGATCGATCCGCAGCGCTACGGCGTGCTTGATTTCGCCTTCCAGAAGGCCGGGCTTGGAAGATATTCCGCGGCGCTCGCCAGGGAGCCCGCGCAGAGCAGGCAGTCTCTCTGCGCATCGCTGGATCAGGACAATTCGGGGCGCCGCTGCTTTATTCTGGGCGGGGGCCGCGGAGACGGGGCGTTTGGTTATAATTTTATACCATATCCGGTGAACGTCGACGACGGCCTGTCGCTCGACCTCGGCCCCAGGGAGACGATCGAGTTCCCGTCGTCGATCACGCGGCGCGGCGTGTTCAACTGGTCTTCGAAACCCGGGAACGTGAGCATAGGGGGGCAGGTTCCGGTCGAAGGCGGGGAGATCAGCCCGGCTCGGCGGACTTTAGCGGTCGATAATACCTCCGCAGGCGTTGTTTCAACCGCCTTTTCGATAACCGAGACTTTTGACGATCTCGGCACTCCCTCAGTGACGGCGTTCGGGGTCGGTATGAAGGCGCTGACCGCGGGTTCGGTCGACTGGAGGGATTTCGGCAGGGCCGACACGGTTTTCTATTCGTTCGAGGTCAAGGAAAGTTCCGTCTATGTCATCGAGACGATCGGCAGGCTGGCGACTTCGATGACGCTCAGGACGGCTTCGCGGCCCTCTGTCTTCGCCGCGCAGGCGAACGGTTACGGAAGGAACGCCGCGATCCGCGCCTGGCTCAGACCCGGTCAGTACTACCTGACTGTTTCAACCGCCGATCGATCCACGGGGAGGGCGGGAGTTCGGATCGACAAAGTGCCTCTCGCAGCCGATACTCCGCTTGAATATGGCGTCATCGATCGGCGGGCCGTCCCCGCCGACGCGGCCGCGCGCTTTTCGTTCTCGGTGCCCGGCGAGGATGAGGTCGAGCTGAGGTCGGTCGCGCTCACGGGCTCCTTCGGCCTTCGGCTTGAAGACGCACAAGGTTTTATCGCCTACCGTGGAGAGGGCCGCGCCCGGCTCAAACTCGGTCCGGGGCCCTATACCCTGTATTCTCTGCCCGCGTCGATCGACACGAACAGGTTGACGTGGATACGGAGCATGTCATCCGCCTCTCCGCCTTCTCCTCCGATCGCCGGCACGAAGGCTCTCGTCCTCAACATCGCATCGTCGGCGTTGTGGATCGAGGGGCCGCAGCCGGACCGCTGGTCGTTTTACGTTCCTTCCCCGCTCACGGCGCGTCTCGACTTGACCGAGCCCTTCGAGGCTGTTCTTGACGGCCCCGGCGGAACGCGCACGCTCGAGCCGAAAGCCCGTGCTTCGATCGAACTGGTCCGCGGCGTTTATTCATTGGCCGTACGCCCTCGTGATGCGGCGAACCAGCTTACATATTCAATCGGCGTTTACACCTCGGTGCTGGCCCCGGGCGTATCGGGAATAGCGGTCTCGGGTTCCTCGACATCATCGACCCGGGTCAGCGTACCGGAAGACGGCTTCTATGAGCTGTGGAGTCTGGGGCGGAGCGATGTCGCGGCCCGTCTGTATTCCGAGCCCGACGGTTCTCTGCTCAGCGAATCCGACGACAACGGCCCCGATTGGAATTTCGACATCGTTCGACGCCTTAAGGCGGGTTATTACCGACTTGAGATTTCGACCTTGACCTCGTCGAACGAGCAGGTCGAGCTTCGCATGATGTCGCGCAACGCGAAGAGCGCGGTCGTCGCCGCCGCGCCGTTTGCGGGCAAAATGTGGATGGACGGCGAGGGGATCGTGCTTCCTTTTGACACAAAGCCGGGCGAGGGGCTCTATCTCATAAGCGCGGCGGCCGATCCGCGCACGGCCGCGCCGGTCGATCTTCGGCTCTATCGAGGCGATGAGTTTATAGCATCAGGCCGCGGGGAGATCGCCGTCCCGCTGCGAGCCGGCGGGCGGTATTCGCTTTATGCGTGGACCGCGCTGAGGTCCGAACCGACCATTTCGATCAAGAGACTCGCAGAAAAGGACGCGTCGCTGTCAAGCTCACTGTCGATCAAGGCCGGCGAGGCGGTTCGGCTGCGGAATCCCGAGGCCCTCTCCGCTCTCGTCGAGTCGGGCGGAATTCTAGTGTCGCCGGGGCTCGAGCAGCCCTGTTATGATCCCGGCGTCGCGGCGTTTTCGACCTCCGAGGCGGGAGGCTGGGCCTGGGCGCCGGCTTCGGACGCTTCGATCAAAAGTCTCGTGCTGCGTGAGGGCGAGGGCCTCGTGCTCGGCCTTTCCGATGTCGGGCAGGGATTCGCCTCTTCGGCGGCCGACAAGGTCCTTGTCGTGTCGGTCGATACGCGGGGGCAGTTCCGCTGCGGCATTTCGGCGAAGCCGGCGGCTTCGTCCGGCGCCGCGGCCTTCGATTGGGACGCTTCGGCTGCCTGGTCGCAGGGCAGTGTCGCCCTTCTTCCACCGGGAGACTGGAAGGCGCGGATATGGGACGGCGAACGAGGAAGCGCGCCCGCAGGCTCCGCCGCGCTGCGCCGTGTCGGCGTAGGGCTCGATACCATGACACCGAAAATCCTTTCCGCGCTTGCGGTCGGCGGCCGGGAGACGATATCCGTCCCGCCGGGCTCGGCCGTCGTCGTGGATCTCCCCGCCTGCACCCTGTCGATGCTGATGGGCAGGGATATGGTCGCCTCGGCCTGGAAGGACGGCGAGGCCTTCGCCACGCGTACAAGCCGCGACGGGAGAATCTCCGATACTCTTTCGCTTCCGGCCTGCACCTTCATCGCAGCCAATCTCGGCGCGGCCGAGGCGAGTCTGCGGCTGTCTGTTCTGCCTCCTTCGAGATCGGCCGGCGAAAACGAGCTCTCGGCCGCGCGGTCGTACGAGGTCGTCGATGCGGCCCCCGAGGGCGTCGCGCTCGTCGTCAAGGCCTCCGAAGGCGATCTTCTGTGCCTCGCGGGCGACGGCTGCGAGGCTCAGCTCGAATGCGCCGACGGCCGTTATGCGAAACTGGTTCACGATCCCGCCTCGGCGCTTGTCAGCTCGATGCCGGCTTCCTCCGGTACGCTCAGGCTTCGTTCGAAATCGGGGGGGCTTCTGCGCGCGTATCTGGCCAAAAAGGGCAAAGAGGTCGATGGGCTCCTCGATCAGGGCGCGGGCGCTGCGAAGAATCTGGTTGATGTCGCCGCTCTGTCGGGCAAGGGGGATTTGTTCCGCTTCAAGACGGCGACCGCGGGCTACGTCGATTTATCGTGTCCGGGCCCCGGGATCCTCGCGTTGAGCGGAGCCGCTGTCGAGCGGAGAGTGGTCGTTTCGGGCTCGCGCGCCGACATGCATCTTTTCGCCTGGCTTCCCGCCGGCGAGTACTCGATCTGGCAGAGACCGGCGCGAGGGGGGCCGGGGGGCGGGTTCATCCGCGCCGACAAGGTCGAAAGCCGGCCCGCCGAGGAGGCGCTCGGCCGCTCGGCCTTCATCGGCGCCCGGGAATACCAGGCCTGGTCGTTCGAGGTGAAGGCCGCGGGGAAGATCGGGGTCGGAATAAAATCCGATACGGACGGCCTGCAGGGATTCATCTACGATGCGCGGCAGGGGCTTGCAGCCTCGGGGCCGCTGTGCTTCCCGAAACTCGAGGCCGGGACCTATCTTTTCGTCGTCAAAGGCCTCGATATGGTCCCCGTCGAGTACGAACTCGTGCTCGAGGGGCTCGACGGCTCGCGGACCGGCGTTCCGCAGGATGTCGCGGACAGGTATAAGGCCGAGGGCGGAGGGGCGGCGTCGGTTTTCGTGCCGATGCAATCGTATAACGCGGCGCAGCAGCGGCGCGGCGCCGATGCCGCGGAGGATGGCTCCGCCGGCGACGACGAATACAGCGATGAAGAGTATTACGAAGAGGAATACTACGAGGACGGTGAGTACTACGAGGATGAAGAAGAATATTACGAGGACGATTACGAAAGCGAGGAGTACTACGATGAGTGAAAAGTCTGTGTCAAACAGTGTCGGCGCCGGAACTCGGCGCGCCTGTCCGAGCCGTCGCATGTCGGCGGCCGGCGCCGTCGTTGTCTTCGCCGCCGTGTTTGCGCACGGCCTCCTCGCCGCAGACACGAAGCTTCAAAGCGCAAATCCCTCCGCCGACCGGCTTCTGCCTGAACGTTTTTTGCGGGAGTACGATCCCGTTACCGTGTTCTTCGCTCAGGAGCGCGGGCCGCGGGGCGGAGGTCCTGGCGATGACGCGTCGAAGCTGCTCTCGATTTCGCCCGCTCATCCGGGCGAGTACCGCTGGCTCGATTCGAGGACCCTGCAGTTTCTCCCCGCCGAGAGCTGGCCCGCCCTGAGAACTTTTATTTTCAAGACTCCGGCGGGCAGTTTCAGCCGTTCGACGCTTCTTTCGCCGCCCGTGTCGGTGACGCCCGCGCACGGTTCGACGAATCTCGCCTCGATTCAAGACATAACCCTCGGCTTCGCGACGCCTGTTCCTCTGGAGTCTTTGGCTGACATGATCGTCCTCGAAGTGAGAAATCTGCCGGGGCTCGGATCGCAGGCGCCCACGCTGCTCGGCAGGCGGGATTTCACCATCAAAGAACTCGATCGCATCGACCGGAAGTCGGCGGCTCGGTATATCGTCAGGCTCAATTCGCCCATCGGCGACGGTAAGTCGGTCGCGCTCCGGGTGCGGCTGTCCCTCGACGAGGGGATCCCCGGCTCAGCGGCTGTTTACGAGTACACGACGCGCACCGATTTCAGGCTCCTCTCTTTCGGTACGGGCTCGACCTCGTATCCAGTCTCGATTTCGGGCTCGGTGTATTCCGCGGATCAGGCGATCAACTGCGGAACGGGGGCGAATCCTCTGGTTGTTCAGTTCTCGGAGGCATTGGACAAATCTACGTCTATTGCGGCGCTGAAGGCCTTCGCCGCTTTCACGCCCGCCGTCAGGAATCTGCGTTTTGAGATTTCCGGTCAGCGGCTTCTTCTGTACTTCGACCGCGATCCGGACACGGATTATCGGCTCGAGCTCAAACATCAGGCTCTGAAGAGCGCATCGGGCCGTACTCTTTCTGTTTTCGCCCCCTCCTCGTTTCATTTTTATTACAAGGCTCTCTCGCCCTACATCAAGTGGAACGGCGGCCAGGCCATACTCGAGCGTTTCGGGCCGCAGAGTCTGCCGATGGAGGCGCGCGGCGTCGACAAGATCGATTTGCGTATCCATTCGATCGATCCGCTCGATTTGAATTATTGGCCCTTCCCCGAGTCGGTCGTCGTCGTGGATGAGAAGCAGACTCCCCCCATGCCGGGCGAAGAACCTGCGTACGGGGCCGAGCTTGTAAAGCAGATACGGCTGCTGGGCAGTCCCGATTTCTCCGAAATCGTGAGCTTGCCGACCAAGGAGAAGGGCGGCGCCGCATCGTTCGGCGTAGATCTTCTGCCGATCATGAAAAAACTGGGGCGCGAGGGCGCATCGGGTGCGTATTTGGTCGGATACCGCCGGCTGGGCGCGGATACCGCCCGAAATTACATGCGGATACAGGTGACCGATCTGTGCCTGACGGTGGTCGAGGAGCGGCGCGGCCTCGTGTTCGCGGTGACGTCGCTGTCCACCGGAAAGCCGGTCGTCGGAGCCTCGATTTCGCTGGATTCGATCCATCAGCAGGGAGACGGCTCCTACGCCGCGGAGTCCCTCGTTTCGGGGAAAACCGACCGCGAAGGTAAATTTACCTACAACCATGAGAAGCCGCTGAATAAAGAGGTGAAAAGGATCGTCGTCTCTTCGCAGGGGGACGATCTTGTCGTCGATACGAGCCAGGCTCCGCCCTACTTCCACAACAATCACTGGTACGGTCCTCAATCGCGCTGGCTCGGCTGGCTGACGATGCAGAAAGACGAGCAGGATCTCGCGGCGAAGCATCTCGCGTACCTGTTCACCGAGCGTCCGATCTACCGCGCCGACGAAGCGGTCCACATCCAGGGTTTCGTCCGCGCGAGGGAGAAGGGGCTCATCAAGCGGGATGATCCGACGGCCAAGAGGTTTCTCGTCGTCAACTGCCCGGACGGCAGGCAGTTCCGCTACAAGGTCGAGCTCAAGGGAACGGGATATTTCTATCATCTTTTCGATGAGAAGGACCTGCCGACAGGCGGCTACAGCGCGGTCCTCCTGGATGCGAACGACGCGGCCCTCGCGACCGTGAGTTTTCAGAAGGAGGATTACAGGATTCCGAGTTTCGAGATAAATCTGAACGGGCCGGACCGAGTCCCCTTCGACGAACCGTTTACGATCGAGCTCGACGCCGCGTACTACGCCGGAGGGAAGGTCGCCGGTCAGAGCGTTGAATGGTCCGTTTCGGAGGGCGTATGGCGCGTCGCGCCCGCGGCATGGCCGGACTACGTCTTTTCGACCTACCTCGGCGTCACGGGCGGCTATCGCGATGAAGGCGTCTCAGCCTCAGAGATGGAGGACGTCACCGACGACGACGGGCGGGCTTCGTTGACGATTGATCCGCGCAGCGCTCAGTCTATTCAGAGTCGGTATTACCAAATTCAGGCCTCGGTCCGCGGCGCCGACGCCCAGACTGTTTCCCAGTCGAAACGGGTTTTAGCGCTTCCGCCGTTCTCGATCGGGCTCAAGCTCCCGCGCTTCGAGACCGAGTCGATGGCGGTCAAGGGTTCGATAATCGTGCTCGACCACCTCGAGCGTCCGCTCGCCGGAAAGGATTTGACGCTCAAGCTGTACGAGCGGCAATGGCATTCGTATCTTTCCGAAAGCGACATCACAACGGGGCAGGCGAAGTATGTCTCCGATGTCGTGGACAGTTTCGTCCTCGAGAAGCCGATAGTTTCAAAATCCGAGGCGGTTGCCTTCGATATACCCGTGGAGAACGCCGGCGTCTATATCGTCGAAATTCAGGGCCGAGACGCGGTGGGCCGTCTGCAGTCGGTCAAGAGCGACCTGTATATCGCTGGACCCACGCCCGTGGCGTGGAAGCGGACGACCGCGGCGGTCTTTGAGACCAGTCTCGACAAGAAGAAATATCAGAGCGGCGACACGGCCCGAGTGCTCATCCAGAGCCCCTTCCAGTCGGCGACGGCCTTCGCGGTCGTGGAACGGCCCGCGGGGAATCTCTACCGCTGGATCGAGGTGAAGAACGGGCAGGGCATGATCGAGCTCGCGGTCACCGAGGACCTCGTGCCGCGCTTCCCCGTGCACATCATCCTTATGCGGGGGCGCCTGCCCGGTTCGCCGTCGTACGAGGGGGGATCGGACCGGCTCAAGCCGCTTTCGGTCGCGAACACGACCTGGATCACGGTCGATCCTTCCTCGAACCGCGTGGATCTCCAACTCCTGCACGAGCCGAAGTCTTCGCCGGGTTCGAAGTTCACCGTCGATATGACGCTGACGGACAGGGACGGCAAACCGGTCGACGGCACCGTGGCGCTCTGGCTTGTAGACCGCGCGGTCCTCGCTCTCGCGCAGGAGAGATTCGCTTCTCCGCTGTCGGCCTTTATCACCGATGTGCAGTCGGCGATCCGCATTTCCGATACGCGCAACTTGAGCGTCGGCAACCTGCCCTTCGAAGAGCTCGCCGGCGGCGACATGGCCGAGGCCATGCGTTTCGCCGATATCCTCGATAAAAACACGGTGCGCAGAAATTTCCAGACGGTGCCCTACTTCAATCCCGCGATCGAGGTGAAGGGGGGAAAGGGCAGTGTCACCATCGATATGCCCGATAATCTGACCGAATTCGCCATACGCGCTGTCGCGACCTCGGACGCCGATAAATTCGGCATCGCGAAATCTACGGTCGCGATGCGGCTTCCCGTCGTCGTGCAGGAGGCGCTGCCGCGGTTCGTGCGGCCCGGCGACGAGATCGTCGCCGGAG
This sequence comes from uncultured Treponemataceae bacterium, assembly GCA_964540615.1. GTDB lineage: Bacteria > Spirochaetota > Spirochaetia > Treponematales > Rectinemataceae > CAZXXZ01. The sequence goes on from CAZINN010000021.1 coordinate 37,616, forward strand.
GCATGGCGCGCGTCGTCGAGGGCTCCGGAGGGGGCGCGCAGGCCCAACTCGAACTCGGCGGAGGACTGACGCTTTCGGACGGGGGGATGAAGACCAGCATCAAAACAGAACTCGACGCGAAGCTGCCGACGCGCCTGTATTTCCCGCTCAAAGCGCCGCTTTCGCTCGCGTCGAAGATCGGTCAATCGGTGTCGGTGACCTTGGGCGCTCAGCGGCTCTCCGACGGCGCGAAAGACGCCTTCATGATCGAATTGCCCGTCCGGAGCGACACGATCGCCCAAAGGCTCGAGACCGTCATCGAGCCGACATCGGGTCAAACTTATGATTTCCCCTGGCCGAAGGTGGATGTCCGCAAGGGGGCCACGAAGCAGACGCTGTACCTGACCGCGATGCCCGAACTCGTTCAGATCCTGCGCTCGCTGCGATTCCAATCCGATTATCCCTACGGCTGCACGGAACAGCGCATCGCCAAGGTCCATTCGCTCATCGCCTTGAACGCCGCGCTCGGCGACGCGGGTTTTTCGGACGAGATGCGCATATCCGCTGTTGAGCTCAGCGCGCTCTACACCTATCTTGAATCCGCTATAACCGAGGGCGGCCTATACGCCTTCTATCCCGGCTCCGAAGGCAGAGTCTATTTGACCGCCTACGTCGTCGAGTTCCTCGTAGCGGCCAAAGCGGCGGGATATGTGGTTCCGGATATTCTGCTGACGAAACCTGTCCAGGCGCTTAAAGAGGCGTTGCGATCCGACTATAAGCAGCTCGTCAGCGGATACAGCGCCCTCGAGCGGAGCATGGCGCTCTGTGCACTCGCCGCGGCCGGCTACTACGATCCGTCCTATGCTCAGCTGCTTCTCTCGCTTGCGCAGGACGCCGACGCCTATACGAAAGCGCGGATCTATCTGACGCTCAAGGGGAAGAAGGGCGTCAATGCCTCGCAGCTCTCCAAGCTTTCCGATAGTATTCAGAAGAGCGTCGTCTTTAAGCGGGAGGGCGGCGGGCTTGCCGTCGCGGGGCTTCAGGAAAAACGGTCCTGGTTCGGCAATCCCTTCCTCTACAGCGACAATCGGACTATGGCCGCGGTCTACTCGGTCTATATGAGCGACAAGCCGAAGGCGGCGGAGACGAAAGCGATACTGGAGTACCTCCTGGCAGCCGGCGGCGGCGACGGCTGGGGCGACACGTATACGACGACCTGCGTCATCATGAGCCTCGTCGAGACGATCAAGAACAGAAACAAGAGCTCGGGGTCGGCCGAGATTTGGGACGGCAAGGCCTGGAAAAGCGTCGATTTGAAGGGCAGACTGGCGGCGCGGATCAGCGTCGGATCGGATGAACGACTTAGGGCGAGGATCAAAGGCTCGGTTTCCCCGGGGCTCACGCTCTACCTCGAAACATGTTATGTATCCGCCCTTCCGGGATCGAAGACCCGCGCGGCGAACGAAGGGTTTTCGGTGACACGTGAGATACTCGACTATGGCAGGGGCGCGGCGTTGTCGCGCAAGATGAGCGCGTCGGCGGGCCTTTCGATGTTCGTTGATGTCGGCGCTGTCGTTGAGGACCATATTCAGGTCTACAATCCGCAGAACCGGCAGTTTGTCGCGATCCGCGTGCCCTTGGCCGCGGTTTTTGAACCGATGAATCCCTCGCTCGCCACGTCCCCCGCCGAGGCGAAGAGCGCCGGTACGATCACCATAAAACCGACATACACCGACTACGAGGATGATCAGGTCACCTTCTATTATGACTCCCTGCCTGCGGGCAGCTTTGACTTCTACTACCGCGCGCGTGTCAACTTCGAGGGCGAGGCCACGCTGCCGCCCGTGCTTGTGCAGTGTTTGTACGAGCTTGGCGTGCAGGGCTCGAGTGACGGAGCGGTTGTTCTCGCGAAAGAGTCGAACGGGGGCCGGTGAGTCACGTGTTTGAAGCGTGGATGGAAGGTCCAAGGCGGGCGCAGCCGCGTCGAGTTTGGTTTCTGCGCCGCCTTCCTTCTCTTGTGCCTGTCTTTATTATTGCGGCGCTCGTGTCATGGCGCTGTGTGGTCGTCATGACTTCGGCGCTTCCGGTTTGCCCGGCGCCGACGCCGCTTTTCGAGGATGCCTCGGGTTCGTTTCTTTCCGACGGCGAAGCGATCTACGGCGCGCTCGGGTTTTGGTCGCCGCCCGATCCTCTGCCCGAGCGCGTGCGTGCGACCGCGATCGCCGTCGAGGACCGCCGCTTCGATCATCATCCCGGCGTCGATCCCGTCGGTCTGGCGCGAGCGCTTGTCCGAAGCCTCGGAGGCAGGATACAGGGCGGTTCGACCATCGCGATGCAGGCGATCAGGCTCGCGCATCCGAGACCGCGCACGCTGCTTGCGAAGCTCGAGGAATCCGCCGCCGCCGTCATCGCCACGCTGGCCTACGGTCGGGAGGCGATGCTCGCGCGGTATCTGAGACTCCTGCCGCAGGGCGGCAATATGTACGGCATCGCCTATTCGGCGCGCAGATGCTTTCGCAAGCCCGTTCAGGACTTGTCATGGGCCGAGTGCGCTCTGCTTATGGCGGTGCCGCAGGATCCGAACGGCCGCGCGCTTTTCACGCGCGAAGGCTTTTATGCGGCGCGATCCCGCGGCCGCGTCATACTGGGACAGCTTCTCGCGCAGAATGTGATCGGCGCCGAGGATTACGAGGCCGCCCTCTACGATCTCGAGTCGAAGGATCCGCTTTTTCGAGAGAAGAGACCGCCCGACAGCTACCACTATATTCTGCGCGTCATCGACGAGTATGCGATGAGAGCGGCCGAAGACCAGAATCGCCCCCTTCGTACGACCCTTGACCCCGAGCTGCAGTCCTTGGCGGCGCGTCTCGCGCTCGAAGCCATCCCTGAATACCGGCGTCTCGGCGCCGACAACATGGCCCTCATGGTCGTCGACCTGAGGACCGGGAACGTGCTCGCCTATGTCGGATCGGCGAATTACTTCGATGAGGCCAACAAGGGGTCGATCGACTACTGCCGGGTGCCGCGTTCTTCGGGCTCGACCTTGAAGCCCTTCTTCTACGCCTTCGGTCTGGAGACGGGGGCCTTCGGGCCCTCGTCGGTTCTCGCCGACATGCCTCTGCGGATGAAGGACTCGGGCGGCGAATACAGCCTCACCGACTTCGACGACTCGTATCTCGGGCCCATGCTGTATCGGGCCGCTCTTGGTAATTCGCGCAACGTGCCGGCGATCCGTGTGCTGGAGGGGGTTGGACTTGAGGAATGCTATTCCCGACTCGGTCTTCTGGGGCTGCACGATTTCGAGCGGGATGCGGATTTCTACGGCTACGGCATGGCCGTGGGCGGCATTTACACGAGTCTCGACCGTCTCGTCGAAGCCTACGCCTGCCTGGCGAACGACGGCCGGAGGCTTCCGCTCCGCTGGTTCGCGGATACGGCGGTCTCCGAAGGTTCGCCGCTTCTCTCCGAATCGAGTGCGCGCATGATCTCGCTGTTTCTCTCCGATACCGAGGCGCGCCTGCCCAGTTTCGCGGGGACCGCGCTGACGCATTTCCCCTTCCCCGTGGCCGTGAAGACCGGCACATCGAACGGATTCCGGGACGCCTGGGCGGTCGGCTATTCCCGCCGCTATGTCGCCGGTATCTGGATCGGGCATTCGGGATATTCGCGCATGAACCGGATCGCAGGATCGACCGCCGCCGAACTCCTTTTAAAACTCTTCGCCCGTCTTCAGCCGGATGCCGCCGAAGGGATCGGCGAGGAGCTTTTCCCCGCGCCCCGCGGCTGGAACGCGGTCAAAATCTGCCCGGATTCGGGGATGCTCGCGACGGACGCCTGCCCTCACGTCGTGCTCGAGCGCTTTGCGCCGGGGGCCGAGCCGCGCGCGGTCTGCGATGTGCACAAGCGGCTTATCGTGGACACGGCCACCGGCGCCGCGGCGACCGCCGCGACGCCGGCTGATCGCACCGCCTCGCGCGTCGTTACGGTTCTCGGTCCCGAATATGCGGCCTTTTCGCTCGCGCGCGGCTATGGAGCGCCGGGGATGCAGAGCCCCGAGCTCTTGGCGGTCTCCGTATCGTTGACCTCTCCGGTCGATGGGACTAACGTGATTCTTGATCCCGAGATTCCCGCGCGCTTCCAGACGCTGGCGCTGCGGGCCACGGTCAATCCGGCGGTGCCCGAGATTGTGTGGTATGTCGACGGCAGAGAGTTCGCCCGCGTCGGCTTCCCCTACGAGGCGCGTTGGCCGATATCGCCCGGTGTGCATACGATCCGCGCGGCCTTTCCGCGGGCTTTCGTCGAGAGCGGCACGGTCGTCGTCACCGTCTCGGGAAGCTAGTCGCACAGGGCGCTCTCGAGCGGGGCGGCCCGTGCGCGTCAACAGGTTGATGACGAACTCGATGCTTGTCATCAACCTGTTAAAACTGTATACCGAAGACCCGGACGCCGATCGAGGCGTTTTTCAGTACGGACTTCATTCCCCCGCCGGAGGAAATCATGAGCGTCGCCGTCATTGTCTGTCTCACGGTTCTCGTCGTGCTCAACATAATCCTTCTTGTCTTGATGATCGTCGCGAGAAGGGGCGGAAATCCGCGGCTTGAAGAGTGTCTCGCGCTGATCGAGTCGGGGCAGGAAAGGCTCGACAAGAGTCTGCGGGAGGAGATGTCGCTGAGCCGCGAGGAATCGGGCAAGGTGCAGCTCCGGGGGCGATCGGAGATGATCGAGACTTTGGAACGGTTCCGTTCGAGTCTCATCGAACAGCTTCGCGTTTTGATCTCGGGCAACGATCAGCGCTTTGACAAACTGCGCGAGACGATCGACGAGAAACTCAGGCTTATCCAGGCCGACAACGCCGAGAAGCTCGAAAAGATGCGCGCGACCGTCGACGAGAAGCTCCATCAGACGCTCGAGACTCGACTGGGCGAATCGTTCAAGCTGGTCAGCGAGCGGCTCGAACAGGTGCAGAAGGGCTTGGGCGAGATGCAGGGTTTGGCGACCGGCGTCGGCGACCTGAAGCGAGTGTTGACGAATGTCAAGACGCGCGGGACCTGGGGCGAGGTCGCGCTCAAGGCGATCATCGAGGACATCCTGACGCCCGCTCAGTATGTAGAGAATGTCGCCACGAAGAAAGGCAGTCAGGAGCGGGTCGAGTTCGCGATCATTCTGCCCGGCCGCGGCGAGAAAGGGAACGATAAAGTATATCTTCCCGTCGACGCCAAGTTCCCCAAGGAGGACTACGAGCGTCTGCTCGCAGCGCAGGAATCGGGCGACGCCGCCGCCGCCGACGAGGCCTCGAAAGCCTTGCTCGCGCGCCTTAAATCGAGCGCGAAGGACATCCGCGACAAGTACCTCAACCCCCCGGCGACGACCGACTTCGGCATCATGTTCCTGCCCTCCGAGAGTCTCTATGCCGAAAGTCTGCGCAAGCCGGGTTTTATCGAGTCGCTGCAGAAAGAGTTCAGGGTGATTGTCACGGGGCCGACGACGCTGGCCGCGATCGTCAACAGTCTCCAGATGGGTTTCCGCACCCTGGCGATAGAAAAGCGTTCGAGCGAGGTGTGGCAGATTCTCGGTGCGGTGAAAACCGAGTTCGGCAAATTCGGCGAGCTTTTGGAGAAGACGAAAAAGAAAATTCAGGAAGCCGGGGACACGATCGAGTCGGCGACAACCAAGACGCGGACGATACAGTCGAAGCTGCGGAATGTCGAGGAACTGCCGGAGATGGCGGCCTCGGCGCTTCTGCCGGAAAAGACCGCTGATGAGATCGATGCAGACGAAAACGGCCTGATATGAGTGTAGTTCTCGATCTGGCATCGTTGTTTTCACCTCGATGACAATCGCTTTTTCCGGGCCGGTATAGTAAAAATTTTTTAGCGGAGCTTGCAGGCTGGCGGTATTCAGGCCTCCTTGTCGATCCTGAACTGCGATAGTATGACCTGCTGGTCCTTCGCCATCTGCGACAGGGCCTGGGCGGTCGAGGCGACATCCGCCGCCTGAGCCGACATCTCCTTCGTGGACGAGCGGACCTCGATGGAAGCGTCTTCGTTCGCGCGGTTGAT
>CAZINN010000022.1:0-42744 GCA_964540615.1 uncultured Treponemataceae bacterium
CGACGGTCGAAGTCGAAGGAGTTTTCGACGAATTGCAACAAGGTTCGAGGAACTTTATTCCCCATACAGTCCTTGACACTATAAAAACTGGGGTGTTACGATCGACCAGCATTATTATTGATGACATTGGCAATACACCGTCGTACACAAACTGTGTCCACCGGCGGGTTGATGACAGATTCGATGGTTGCCGTCATCCCGCTCAGAACTTGCTTGAAACCCCTGCGGTTTTCAAGCAAGTTCGAATTAAGAAAGCTGTTGGCGAAGATGTTTTCGCCTTTGTCAGCAGCCTGCCAGGAGGGTGTTGAAAAGCTTCCAGCATTTTACGCCCTGCATTTGAAGTCCGGCGAATGGGCGATTAACTCAGCGGGAGAGTGCTACCTTCACACGGTAGAAGTCATTGGTTCAAATCCAATATCGCCCATCCGCCGGGTTTTTACGGCAGCAGATAGTCGGTGCCGTAAACATTATGTCGCACAGGTATCGATCGACTCTCGTCTGAAACCCGCCTGTCGTCGATCGTTTCTGTCTCGTCATCGTCTTTGATCATGAGTAGCATGTTCGTATACCGTTTTTGCCCCCAGTAGGAACTTTTATTGCGCTTTCACTTCCATTATTATAATAGTCGCAAACGTCGGGGTATGCCGCAGAGTGTGCATCCGAATTCGGAGGTCTGCATGAAGCATAGCTCCTGTGTCCGCGTTGGCATGTTCACAATAACTCTTGTGACGCTTGTTTTTCTGGTGCTCTCGTGTGCGGGCGGTGCATCCGTCTCGGCGTCCGAGGAAGCTTCCGGAGGAGTGGCTGCAGATCAAAAGTCAGCCGGCGGACAGCTTGTTTTGACAAAAACGCCGGTGTTGGTGAAATGGACCTCTTTTTATCCTGACGGGCTGATCGATCAGTATGCGGTCTATAAGCTTTCCGAGGATCTGAGACTCGTACTTGAGGAGATGATCTACGACGCTTCCAGGCCGGAGCCTGTGCAAAGGATAGTGTATGACTACGCGGACGGCAGACTTTCGCGCGAGATCATTTATGAGGCCGAGGGCGGTATCCGTTCCCGCAAAGAGATCTCATACGATTCAGCGGGTCGCGCCGTATCCGAGAAGACTTTCGACGCGAAGGATGTCTTGATCTCTTCATCGACGTATTCTTTCGATGCGGCAGGCAAAATGTCCGAATGGCGCGCGATGGACGGTACGGGGACCGTGCTGGCGAATGTTTCGTACCGATGGGAGGACGGACGGCTTTCGAAAATCGAAATGACTGATTCATCGGGCGCTCTCTCGGGGACGGTGGAACTCGATTACGGTAAGAATGGACTTCCCGCGAAGCGGCTGTACCGTGATGCGGCTGGAAAGCTTGAAAAATACGAAACATACTCTTATAAGGGGATATCCTTGGTGTCGATAGAGCGGCGCCGTTCGGACGGGAAACTCATAACAATGACCGTTTACACCTTGGGCGAACTCGGCGAACGCCTCGCCGAAACGAACTATGATGGGTCGGGCGTCGTCTTGGGTACGGTTGCGTACGAGTACAAGGTCCGTGAGGAATTGGGGGCCGAACCTTACAATAAGTGAGCCAAGGAGGCTGCGACGATGAAGCGAACAGCATTTGTCCTGATTTTCTGCGTTCTGGCCGCGGGGATTTCGGCCGATGAGACCGCTGAAGTCTATTTCATGCTGTACAAAAAGGCGGTTGGAATTTCGCAGAAGTATTCCGCCATTCTGAATATAGTCGGACTTAACGATAACGAGACGGCCGGAACCCTGGCCTTCGCCCTCCAAGAGCTTTTGCAGGAGCAGGAGACCTACTCATCCCGTACCGATCAGGAACTGTACGGAAGGTCCGTGCGGCTTCTGGCTCAAGCGCTCGGCGATTATAAACATGCCGCATCTGCGCCGTTTTTATGGGATGTGGTCATGCAGGTGCCGCATCCTCTTGCGCGTGCGGAAGCTCTTATATCGCTCGGTAAACTGCGTGATCCGAACTACGTCGAGCGCATCGCTCTTCTTCTGCGCGATCTCAATCTCGCTCCTACGGCGGACAGGGATGAGGGCGAGAAGCTCGCGTACGGGGCGATTCTTGCTCTTGAGCGATTCAAGGATGTCCGTGGATTTGCGCCGGTGTTTTTCGCGGCGGAGGGCTGGTACTCGCAGCGGGTGCGTCAGCAGGCGGCGAAGTCGCTCCCCCTTATTTCCTCCGATCCGACCGATCCGATCCTCGAGATAATCGCGGTCGAGAACGCCGAGCGGAAAGTCCGCGCTCTCAAAGCCGAGTCCGATTCCTCGGCTCCGGGGCCGAGAAAGGTTCAGGCCGCGCTCGCGGCGCTCTCGAAGGGGCACAGCGACGTCGCCCGCAGCAAGACGGAATCGCTCGCGCTCGCCGATCTGCGCAAGCTCGCCCTGCGCATGCTCGCTTCGCAAAAGGCCCGCGAGGACGGCGCCGTATCCGGTTGTGTCGCTTCGTATGAGAAGGGCGTCGACGACGAGGAGCGGCTCCTCGCCCTCGCCGCTCTCGGAGCGAGCGGAACCGACGCCGCGACGAACGCGCTCAAGGACATCATCCTCAAGCTCGATGCGGAGCAGAGGTCGGGCGTCACCTCGGAGTTCCGCGACAAGATGGCCAAAGCGGCGATCGAGAACGCCGGCCTTACGAAGAATAAGCTTGTCAAGAACGCTCTTTCGACCGTCGCGGCGAACGATGCGTGGTCGGGGGGCGTGATACTTAGTGCAAAGGAAGCGATCAAGGCGATACCGTGAAATTGAAGGAAAGTCGCGCAGCACGCATCGCCGCGGTGGCCGCCCGCCTTGCGGATGAAAATATCGCCGCCGTTATGTTCGAGGACACGGAAGGCCGGCGCGATCAAGCGGTCCGTTATTTGACCGGCCAGCCGGGCGACGCGGTTCTTGTCGTATCGGCCGAAGGCGGCGCCGTTCTGGCGGCCTGGGACGTCAATCTTGCCCGATCACTCGCGGAAGTCGCGGACGTGCTGCCGTACTCGGATTTTTCGCGGCAGCCCGCCATTGCGCTTGCAGCTGCGCTCAAGCGGCTCGGCGTCAAAGAGGGATCGAAGATCGAGCTTCCTTCGACGACTTCGTGCCCGCGATATGCACAATTCTCGGAGGCGCTCCCTCATTACGATCTTGTCTGTCGAGAAGGCGGTATCGACGAATTTGTCCGTTCCATGCGCGCGGTGAAGGACGCCGACGAAACGGCCGTGTACCGCCGTGCGGCGGCGATAACCGATTCAGTCATGGACGAGGTCGAGTCGGCTGTGCGATCCGGCGCGGTGTCGACCGAGATCGATGTCGCGCTTCTCATCGAGCGCGCCGCGCGCGCGGCCGGCTGCGAGGGGACGGGCTTCGAGACGCTCGCCGCGGGGGGCGCTCGGAGCTGGGGTATCCACGCCTTCCCCGCCTTCGGCCCCGGGCCCTTCGGCGCCGAGGGCATGTCGATACTCGATTTCGGCGTCAAGTTCGAGGGCTACACGACCGATGTGACCATGACGTTTCTGCGCGGGCGGCTCGGCGCCGCCCGCGAACGGATGATCGATCTCGTTCAACGCGCGTATGACGAATGCGTCGCCGCCTGCGGCCCAGGCGTCTCTGTTCGGACGCTCGCGGCCCGGGCCGACGCGATTTTCGCCGATGCCGGTTACTCGATGCCGCATTCGCTCGGCCACGGGATAGGGTTGGATGCTCACGAGGCGCCGTTCATCAGAAACCGCGATGACTGCACCGACATACTGGTTCCCGGCAACGTGATCACCATCGAACCCGGTCTCTATCATCCTGAACTGGGCGGCGTCCGCCTCGAAAACGATCTCGTCATAGGAGATTCCGGCGCCGATGTTATAACGGCATCACGCATCGTCCGGCTGTGACGGGGATGATAGCCCTCTTTCACGAAATGAGGGATGATACTTTCCAGCGGAGGACAGAGCCCGCGAGCATCGGCACGACGCCGTCGATCTCGGCGGGGACCGACCACTCCTCCTTTGCAAGTTCGATCCGCCCTGCGGGGCGGGGGATCCCGTAAAAATCGGAGCCGTTGGCGGTGATAAAATCTTCAAGTGCTGAAAGCCGCCCCTCGTCTTCGAAGAGCGACGCGAGGGCGCAGAGCGCGGTCGGCGCCGAATATACCCCCGAAGCGGCCCGGTGGCTCTCCTTGGCGCCGCGGGGATGAGGAGCGGAGTCGCTGCCGAAGAACAGCCGCTTCTCGCCGCGGAAGACGGCCTCACGCAGCGCATCCCTGTCTCGAGCCGTTTTGAGAATCGGCTTGCAGTAGAGATGAGGGTCGAGCGCTTCGCCCAGCATGTCCTCGATAGTGAATAGAAGGTGGTGGGCCGTGACCGTCCCCGCGAGAGTGTCGGGCCCGCCTAGTACATACTCCAGCCCTTCTTTCGACGAAACATGCTCGACCACGATCTTGAGGCCGGGGTGGTCCGAACGTATCCGGTCGAGCTGCGGAAGAAAGGCTGCTTCGCGGTCAAAGACCGGGGCCGAGGGGTCTTCGGCGTGCACGCAGAGAACCAGCCCTGTTTCGTTCATCGCGTCGAGCTCTTCCCGCACTTCTGAAGGATCGCGCACGCCGTCGGCTGACAGCGTCGTCGCGCCCGCGGGAAAGTATTTACCGGCCACCGCGCCTGCGCGGGCGCACTCGAAAACCCGCTCGCGGCCCAGACCCGGGATCAGCTTGAAACTCATGAGCGTCCGCAGCCGCGGCGCTTGGACGGCGATCTCATTTCGGTATGAGTCGAGCTCGGCCCCCGACGTGATCGGCGGCAGGGTGTTCGGCATGACGAGGACACGTCCGAATGTCGATTGGTGCGTTCGTGCGTACGCGCCCATGGCCGCGCCGCGCCGCAGGTGGGCGTGGAAGTCGTCGGGGGCGGGCAAGGAGAGGCGGCTGGTCACGGCGAGCCTCGAGTGCCGGTGAACGCCTCGCCGCCGGGCATGGTCTTCCCCATCGATCTATTGCTTTTCCGCGTTCTCTTCGACGTATTTTCTGAATTCTTCTTCGCTCATCTTGTCCGAGTAGAGCGGGTAAAGCGCCTCTATCAGCTCCTCGATGGTCGGGAACTTCGCGCCGTCGAGCTTGTAGGTCATGCGTCCCTCGCCAAGGAGCCGTCCAGGTGTCGATTGACCCTCGGACGGCCCGTGGATTGATTAATGATACCCTGTGTCATTGTCCGGCGCAAGGATGGGTCAGGTGTCGTTGACGAGGCGGGGTGAAGATCATAGAGTGCTCTCATGCACACGTACAAGATCGAGGGCGGCTTCCCCGTCAAGGGCCGCATCCGCGCCTCGGGCAACAAAAACGCCGCGCTTCCCTGTATTGCGGCCGCAGTGATGGCGCGCGCTCCCGTCGTCCTGCGCAACATCCCCGAAATCGAAGATGTCCATGTCATGCTCGACGTTTTGCGCAGTCTCGGCGCATCGGTCGAACGCGCCGGAGGTCACGCCTGGCGCATCGATCCTGCTTCGTTGTCCGGTGTGGAAGTCCCGACGGCGGAAGCCCGCAAGGTGCGGGCCTCGATACTGTTTGCCGGTCCGCTCCTGGCCCGCTTCGGCAAGGTCGAACTGCCTCCGCCGGGCGGCGATGTCATCGGCCGCAGAAGACTTGACACCCACGTCCTTGCGCTTCAGGAACTCGGCGCGAGGGTTGAAATCGACGGTGCTTTCCGTTTTTCCGCAAATAAGCTCGTCGGCGCCGACATCTTCCTGGACGAGGCGTCGGTCACAGGTACGGAGAATGTGGTCATGGCGGCCTGCCTCGCCGAAGGCGTCACGGTGATCCGCAACGCGGCGAGCGAGCCTCATGTCCAGGACCTATGCCGGCTCCTTACGGCGATGGGCGCGCGCATCGAGGGCATCGGTTCGAATATCCTCAGAGTCGAAGGCGTCAAAGAGCTCGGCGGCGCTGATTTTTCCATCGGACCGGATTACATGGAGATCGGTTCCTTCATCGGACTTACGGCCGTGACCCGTGGGGAACTCGAAATCGAAGGAGTCAATCCCGAGGACCTTCGTCCCCTCAAGGTCTCTTTTTCGCGCCTGGGTATCAGCTGGAAAATCAAAGACGGCCTGCTCGTCGTGCCTTCCGGCCAGTCCATGAAGGTTGTCCCTGATCTCGGCGGCCAGATCCCCACAATTTACGATCAACCTTGGCCTGCATTCCCCCCTGATCTCACCTCGATCATGACCGTCGTCGCGACCCAGACCGAGGGCACGGTGCTCATCCATGAAAAGATGTTCGAGTCCAGGATGTTCTGGGTCGACAAACTCATCGGCATGGGCGCCAAGATCGTACTCTGCGATCCACATCGCGCGGTGGTCACGGGGCCGGCGCGGCTCAGGGCCGATTCGCTCACGTCGCCGGACGTGCGCGCGGGCATGGCCATGGTGATCGCGGCCCTCTGCGCCGAGGGACTCAGCACCATCGACAATGTCTATCAGATCGAGCGCGGTTATGAGGATCTCTGCGGCCGGCTGCAGGGGATCGGAGCGCACATAACGCGGTACGACGAGTGCTAGAACCGAGGGTCTCCCTCGATCGTTGAAACTTCCCGGGTTTTACCTGAAAGCGCGGCGTAGGCTTCTCCTACTTCGCGGAAACGTTCGCCTCCGTCTTCAGCGCCTGCCGCCATATCCGGATGAAAAAGCCGGGAAAGTCTGCGGTATGCCCGTTTGACTTCGGCATTCGAGGCGCCGGGCGAAAGGCCGAGCACGGTCCATGGATCCTTCGAGCGGGGGAAGGCGGCCGCCCGGGCGGCCGCTTGCGCATCGCCTCCGATTCCGCAATCCGCGAGAGCGGCGCGAATTTGCATTTCGTCGGCAGCCCGCAGAGGCGATCCGCCCAGGGCGGCGAGCGCGTATGCCCATCGCGCAAGGATTGTCTGCCCCGGCCCGCCGTCGAGAGCGGCGAGGCGCCGTGCCAGCGCCGCAATGTCGCAACTGCCGCAACGCGACGCGACATCGATCGCGCGTTCCACGTCTCGTGTGGCGTGGGCGTCGGCCCTCAATATCTCGGCGGCGAAACGCTCGAAGAGCAGGATCCTCGTCCGGCGATCGGATATGCCCGGCCAGACATCCGACAGGGCGATCGCCGAGGCCGCTGTCAATTCTCGAGCAAGGTCGATGGTCGAGCCCGGCTCGGGCTTCTCGAGGAATCGTTTGAGGCGCCGGCGTTCCCGCTCCTCGAGGCGCGCAATATCCGCTAAAAAGCCGAGGACAAAACCCACAGCGGCTCCGTAGAGACCGGCGCAGAGCCCTGCAAGAGTGAATACGATGCGAAGCGCGGAGAAGTCGAGGACATGAACCGCCCCCGATGCGATGCGGTGGAGTTTATCTGGGGCGAAGTGAGCCACGGTCGTTTCTCGTTCCGGCTACGAGCATAACCGCGACGAAGAGCACAAGCGTGCGGATGCCGGCTGCGACGGCCAGCGACGTGATACCCGGAGTCATCGCCGCCGACCATGCCGATATCAGATTGTCCATACGGCCGGCGAGCATAAACACCGGCACGAGCGCCGCGGCCATGATCGGCACCAATGCGTACAGGCCCTTTTCGAAGGGGCCGCGTTTCTTGAAGCGCGCGCCGACCAGGGCCCCGAGCGCCGCGGCGGTGAATAATGCGAAGGGCAATGAGCTGCGCCGCAAAAGCTCCTGCACCAGCGGAGTCTGATCGATCCCGTAGTCCGGTGCAGACACGGCGGCCTTCCATACTTCGAGCACGGAGAGCGTAGCAGGGGCGGAACGGGACGATATCGCGGCGAACGCGGCCTCGGGTTCGATACTCAGTTCCACGAGGCTGGCGGGTCCCGACACCGGTCCTGCGGCCCATGACGGCTTGTTGACCTCAGAAGGCCTGTTCCGTTCGACACACACGAGAAAAAGCTTGCCGCCGGCAAGTTTCGCATACCGCGTCCGGACCAAGGCTCGAAGTCCCGATTCGCCGGCCTCGAGATACTCCAGCTCGCTGAAATAGAGAGAGCCGCCTGACAACGCGGCGCGCTTTGCGGCGAGGAGTCGAGTTGTCAATGGTCCGGCGTCTTTCTTCGGCGCGGGAATACGCAGGAATGCGTCGGTGATTGACGTGGATGCGAGCGGCTTCTCGGCTTCGTCCTTGAAGAACGCAGTTTTTTCGGTACCAGCCAGACTTTCAGCGAGGTAGCGGCGCACGTCGGGATCGTCGCCGTACTTTTCCGAAAGTCCCTTGAATATCCGGTAGGCCCCCACTGGATCTCCCGCACGCAGCAGTGCATATCCCTCGAGCTTCTTCGAGTAAAACGCGGCTCGTTCGATATCGGCGGGATCGGGGGCCTTGGTTTGCATCTGATCCCAGGCCTTCGCCGCCAGACGCCGCGCGTCGGTATACGAGGGATCGAGCTTCATGGCCGTCGATGCGTACCAGTTCGCCGCGAAGTAATCGCCTTTGTCAAAAAAAGCCAAAGCTTTAAGATAATAATCCTTTGCGGCGGCCGGATCCTTCGGCGTCGCGGTTTCGCGTTCGACGGTTTTTTTGGCTTCTTTTTCCGCTTTGATTTCAGCCGCTGAAAGCCGAGCGTCGAGGTCTTTGACCCGCGGATCTTTTCTCGAGATGGACAGACAGACATTCAGCGCGCCGCGGGCGCCGGGAAGATCGCCCGACGCGAGGTATTTCCGCGCCGATTCGAGCGAAGAGTTGAAGGTCGAGCTTGCAGCGAGGGTCGCGTTTCGCGAAGCCTCGATCGGCGGAGCGGCGATGAGGGCGAATGCCGCTAACAGGGCCGAAAGCACGATTGTCGGCAGGGTGGCGCCTTGGATAAGCTCGTCGTTCCGCCCCTCGGCCGAGCCTATCGCCACCGCGACGGCAAGAAACTGGAGACCCGGCATCCATTCGAAGAACCGCAGCAGGGCTTCTGAAAGTTCCCATTGAAGGGAAAGAGAAGGAATCACTCGAGCGGGAGTATGTGAAAATGCCGCGATAGCGAAAAACACGGCGAAAGCCAGAAGATCGAGGAGTATGGTTGTCCAGACAATGCGGCGTCCGCTACTCATTCTCATCCCCTCGGCGCCGGGGCGCGACAGCGATATCCATGAACCCCAGGAGCAGTCCGACCGATCCTTCGAGGGCGGCCAGAAGGATGATGGGAGGCAGAGCTATGCCGAGTTCGCGCGCAATGCCGATAATCACTTTTTGAACCGCAGAGCCGGAGAGCGCCGCGTCCAGCACGATAATCCCTACGAAACCGGCCGCTGCGAGGACAGCATTGACCAGCGGCCATCCCGTCATCCTGCAAAGAAAGCGGAATCCGAGGACGAGGAGAATGAAACCGCCCGCGGCCGCAAAAACATGGAGAATCGGTTCGCGATCCATAGCCGCGAGTCGATCCCATATCCAAGCGCCTGCAAATACCGAGGCCTCGGGAACGAGTCGTATCGGCGCAGGAGCCGGTCGAGTCGCGGTATATGATCGGCCGGCGATCTCCGCGGTACCTGTGGCTGGATCGAAGAAGGATCGGGCTGAATACGCCATTCGAGGATAATCTGAACTGAAGTCGACCGCTACCGCATCGATGAGATCGCCGCCTCGTATTTCTTTATACCAAAGGACAACGCCGGATTTGGTCACGGATATCCCCGCAGGAGAGGGGCGCGGAGTCTGGGAGACCGTTGTCGGTACGGGAATACTTTGCTTGATAACATCTATCCTACGAAGTTGGATGCCGACGGCCATGAGAAGGCTGCCGAGTATCAAAAGTCCCAGCCATCCAGCGAGGCGGCTGCGAATTCGCTGTTCGAAACTGAAAAAGGCGAGAAACAAGGTCAGCGCCGCGGCCAGGGGGATCAAGTCGAAGGCGGCGATCGCCATGTATGCGACAAAGTTGTACAGCCCGGTATCGAGCGAAAGCATCGCTCCGGACGAAGCTGCAAGGAGAAACAGAATGAGAAGAAATTCGATGCAGGCGCGGCCGATTACTCCGAGCCAATTTCTCATTTTTATACAATATCACGCGTTAGTAGGGCCTGCAAGCCGACCTTCCAGTAAGAAAACCACAAGATATCCACAGCGCCTGATCCAGAAAAGGGAAAAACTCGATCGATTTGCAGAGGATTTCTCGATCCCGATCTACCGCAGCACGGTGTCATTTTTTCGAATAGGCAAATATTTGTTTATTTAATATATACTTAATACGTTTCCTTCTATAGTAAAAATACTACAGACTCATATCGTAATGGAAGGCGTCTACTTTCCAATACAGATACAAAAAAACGATCGTTTTATCCTCACGCTGAGCACAAGTTATCCACAGAATGTCATGTCAAGCGGTATCCAAGACTGCGCACGGTCTTGATTCGACGTCCCGCTCCGGCGCTGAGCTGGTTCAGCTTCCTACGGAGCGAAGATATATGATTGTCTATCGACCGAGATTGTGCGTTAAATTCGCCGCAAAGAGCGTACATAATTGCGTCACGAGTCAGCGGCAAGCCATGGTTTCTGAAAAAAAGCGCCGTCAGCCTGCGTTCGGACTCTGTCAATGACACTGATCTGTCCCCCTGCCGTAAACGATCTCTATCCAATACAAATTCTACTCCATCGATGCAGACTCGAGGACGTTTCAGCCTTCCGGCTCGGGCGAAAAGTTCCTGCATGGACCAGGGTTCTCTGAGAAAGTCCACACAGCCGAGGTCGAAGGCCGCCTCCATGGCTGTCACGTCGCCGTAAACGATGACGGAGGTCCCTATTTTCTGCAGCTGCGGCATTTCCAGAAACATATATGCTGGTGCGACAAGAACATCCATCGACGGTCCCGCCCGGGGCAAGGAATCGCACACAACGACGGAGGGTCCCCCTGGACCCTCCGGAACGTCGTTCGTTACCTGTGATGAATACGAGATATAAGGCTCGCGGTCCGCCAGAATCAGGATAGTCATCCCGAATCGGCTTCGTATTACGGTTTATTCCCCTGACCGCCCGCGGAGGTTCCCGCGTCCTCGGTCAACATTCTTCGTTTCAGGTCCTCGAGCAGCGCGTCGGCGCTTGCGCTGGAAGACTCGAGCTGAGCGAACTGCTTCTCGAGCGATGCACCGCTCGTCGCATCCTCGAGCTCTTTATGGGCTTCCGCTCTGGCCTCGAGTTCGTCGACTTTTTTCGCCATGCGCTCAAAGGTATCGAAGGCGCTTTTGTTGCCCGATATACTCGACATGGTCTTGTTGATTTTGTCCTGAGCCTCGGCCCTCTTGGCACGGGCTATGAGGATGTTTTTCTTGCGCGAGGCCTCGTCGATTCTGCTCTGAAGCTGGCGGAGCGATTCCTTGAGCTTTTCGACCGATTCTTTCTGAGCGCTCCACTGGGTGTGCAGCTGGCTCGCATACCCCTCATATTCCTGCTTGCGCAGGAGCGCTTCCTTGGCCAAATCGTCGCGGTTTGCGCGGACGGCCAGCATCGCCTTGCGCTCCCATTCCTCCGCCTGACGCTTGTTCTCAGCGACTTCCCGCTCCAGCTTTTTTTCGTCCGCGATCGCCATTGCCACGGCTTTCTTGGATTCGATCATCTGCTCGTTCATGTCGATGATCAGCTGGTTGAGCATTTTCTCGGGGTTCTCCGCCTTACTGATGAGATCGTTGATATTAGACGAGACGACCGTCTTGAACCTGTTAAAAAGTCCCATATCGCGCTCCTCCCTAGTCGCCCTTCCGGCGGGAGAGTATAGGATAGTGTTCGGACAGCGCGAATCCGATCGCGTCGATCGCGGCTTCGAATTCTTCCTTGTCCATTGTATCGTATTTTAACGTATCGATGAGCACCACGTCGTCACCGTCCAGAGCGTAGGCCCCGTGGGTCAGCCCGTCGTAGTTCAGCCGCAGCAGCTGCTCGAGAAATGCCTCCCGGTCCTGCTCCGGCACTTTCATGACACGCGCAGACAGAACAACGACCGGCTCCGCATGGGAAATAAGTATGCCGGGGAGTCCCTTCTCGGGATCCTCGACTATCCAGGCGCCCGGCTGCGGTTCCTGGTAGTCCACCCCCATAGCGATAAGAAACTCTTCAACCTTGTTTAGACCCGCCATCGATACCTCCGTACAGGACGATAGCGTCGATCCGGACGCATGCATCCGCGATCGACTCGACGCCTGTCTATTCGACCGGCGAAAGGTAATGATTTCCGGCTCTCATGCCAAGGAGTTGAGCACAAAATTGCTATAAAATTCACCATGAAGACCGGGGAAGAAGGCCTAACCGAGAAAAACCTGTCCGGAATTGTCGATCGCGAGAATGGTCTTGCATTCCGAACAGCGGAACCGCCCGGACCGTGAGGCTTTGAGTTTTTTGTTGCAGATGGGACACGAGAATATCTTTGGGAAGACCGAGGCGGCCGCAGTCTGATCCCCCTGCTGGAAGAATGCCGTAGCTTCGTCCAGATTGTCCTTAATGTTAAAGAACTGCGAGAAGCCGAGGAGTTGGAAAACCTCGTAGACCTTGGGCTGGATTTCGAGGAGGACGATATCGCCGCCCCGCGGTTTGACGGCTTTCAAAAACGCTGTAAAGGATCCTATGCCCGTCGATGAAACATAGTTGAGCCCGCCGCAGTTGAAGATGAGTCTGATATACCCTGCGTCGATGGCTTTGCCCACTCGTTTCTGAAAGAAGTTCGAATTGTATGTGTCTATATACCCGGTCAAGAAAAGTGCAAGGCAATTATCGACCGAATCTACTTTCTGAAGGCGAATCTTGAGGCTGTCGTCTTTTTCGTCATCGAAGCCGGGAACAATATCGTTATTATTCATGGTGCTCCTCTTTAGCCCCAATTCGCATAATCACAACTATTGTAAGAGTATATTAGTGCTCTCGTCAATGAGTTGTCAAACAAGGTATGCAGCCCGAGAGCCGCCCTTGTCTCGATTATCGGCCTGGAACGTCGGGAACTGAAAAAAACGACAGTATAGACAAGGTCTCAGCGCGAAATCCCTCCGTCAAACGAGATGACCGCCCCCGAGGCTGTGCAGGGATCAGCCGCGATCAGATCGACCGCGTTCCGAGCTATATCCCCGGCAAAAAGAAGCCGACCGCCCGGGGCGATCGAGCGCAGGTGCTCCCGTTCCCTTTCGCTCAGATACTCGGTATCCACAAAGCCCGGGCAGGCAAGAATACAGCCGACATTTCGGCCCGCCCCTTCTGCGGCGATGGACTTTGTCAGGACCGACAATCCCGATTTTGCGGCCGCATAGGCGGCGTTCGTGGAATACGGCCGGACGCGGTCGGTGCCGGTTCCGCCGAAAAGAAGAATACGACCCCAGCCGCGTTCCAGCATTCCAGGAAGAAGCATCGACGCCAGAGTTCCCGGCAGGGCAAGGTTGAGAAGGACGAGTTTTTCCCAGTCTTCGGCCGTGGTCGACGCGAGGCTTGTACTAAGGAAGGGGCCGAAGGCCGTGACGAGCAGGTCGATCCTCCCCAGAGAGGGCAAGAACTCGGCTATTTGCGATGGGCGCTCGATATGAAAAAGAAAACCTGAGGCCTCGGCTCCAAAGCCGGCGAGTTCTTTGAGCGTCGTATCGAGCCGGGGCTGGGAAGAGCCGCCCTGAACAATCAGCGATGCGCCGCGGCGGGCCAGTTCTATTGCAACACTCTTCCCGATACCCCCGGACCCGCCGATGACAAGGGCGCGTTTCCCCGCCAGGATCTGCGTTCCGTCAGGCTTTTTTTTGATGTCTTGCGGCGTGGCCATATCACTCGTACTATACCAGACCTGTGAAAACAGCTATAGGGGAGGGACGGTTCCTCGAAGCCTGCCGCTTCAGATGGTATCATTCAGAGATTTCAAGAGAGGACGAGTCGATACTACACGCCAGTTGTTTTTCGAGCATGGTTCGCATGTATTTCTGTTTCTTTGAAATCGCACGAAAATACTGAGCCATTGTGCTTTTGGTGGGCTGCAACAAGCTTCGAGGAACCTGTTTTTCAGCCGGAGTATACCGTGGAAGAGCCGGATTTCAGCCGATTCATGATCGTTCTCTGCGGCGCCGAGGAAGCCGGCAATGTCGGATCCACCTGCCGGGCGATGAAGACAATGGGTTTCGGCCGTCTCGTTCTTGCCGGATGTCCAGCCTACGATTGCCGGCGCGTCGCCACGATGGCCGTTCACGCTTATGATGTGTACGAGCGCGCTGAACATTATCTGAACCTCGAGACAGCCTTATCCGGGGTCTCGTTCGCTGCCGGCTTTACACGCCGCAGAGGCGAACGCCGCAAAGCCTTTTCGCTCAGTGTCGAGGATTTCGCCGGCCGGATGACGAAACGCGATGGGACGGTCGCTCTTGTTTTCGGCAACGAGCGGACAGGTCTGACCCGCGAAGAGCTCGAACTCTGCACAGTGGCGGTCCACATTCCCGTCTCCTCCGCCTTCCCTTCGCTCAACCTCGCTCAGGCCGTGCAGATCGCCTGCTATGAGCTTCGTAAGCACGCGATCAACGGCCGCGACGGCAGCGCCGAACCTGTATGCCGCACCGAGACAGCAGCGACAGCTTCGCGCATCGCCGATCACCTGCGGTCGATCGGTTTTTTTAAGATAACAAGCGATCTCGAGCTGAGAGTTTTTCTTCGGGATATCGCCGAACGAGCGGCTCTGACGCCCGGCGAGCTTCATCGTTTTGAGTCAATTTTCCGTAAGGCTTCGGGCATGATACAAGCGACGGGTCGGATGCGCGACACCTGACAGCTTGATGACAAACTCGATGCGTGTCATCAAGCTGCTGCAGCGGGAGGGGCGGGACTATCTGCCTGCGTACGCGGCGGCCTAGGGGAGGGGAAGACAAGGGGCGACGGTCGAAGTCGAAGGAATCTTCGACGAAGTGCAACAAGGTTCGAGGGACTTTATTCGCCTTTGTCGGCAGTCTATCAAAACTCGATGTGCTCCGGGCCGATTTCATCCAAGCGTCCGGCGAGCACGACGGCGCGATGCACAACATTGCGGAGCTGCCGCACATTGCCCGGCCATTCGTAATTCGACAGCTTTTCCAGTGCGTTTTGACTGAGAACAGCTCTGCCATGGGTCGCTTGCAGGACAAAATGCGATGCGAGATCGGGGATGTCCTCTCTGCGCTCCCTGAGCGGAGGGAGTTCGAGCACGAGCGTATCGATGCGATACAGGAGGTCTCTTCTGAAGAGCCCCTCATCCGCCGCGCGCTTCAGGTCCCGGCACGTCGCTGAGACAAAGCGGAAATCCGCGGCGACGCTTGTTCTCCCGCCGAGTCGCCAGAATTCGCCCGTTTCGAGCACCCGCAGCAATTTCGCCTGAAGTTGTATCGCGGCGTCGCCGATTTCGTCGAGGAACAGCAGTCCTCCGCGCGCGAGCTCGAAGGCGCCGGGGCGGGCGACAGCGTCGGTGAAGGCTCCGCGTTCTGTGCCGAAGAGCTCGCTTTCTGCGAGAAGATCGGGTATAGCGGCGCAGTTTCGCGCGACAAAGGGCCCTTCCTTTCGCGCCGAGAGTTCATGGAGCGCCCGGGCCGCGACCTCTTTGCCGGTCCCGCTTTCTCCGATGATGAGGACGGGGTAGTTTGACGCTGCGTATAGGTGCAGCCGCTTTTCGACCGCCAGAGAAACCGGACAGCGTCCTATGAAATGACCTCCGCCCGACGTGCAAAGTTTTTTTGCCCGTGCTCTTTCGGGCGACACAGCGCCGTGGACCGCGCGGCGCAGTAGATCGGGAGGACTTGGTTTGCGAAGATAATCCCATGCCCCTGCACGCATCGCAAGCACGATATCCGCGGGCTCGGCTTTCGCCGCGAGTGCGATGACCGGAGCGCCCCTCGATTCGGCGCTGACACGTCTGATGATGTCATGGTGCGCGTCGATACTGTTCCCGAAATCGATAAGCACCGCCGAGGGTGAGTGCCGCCGAACCGCTTCTACCGCGCCCGCAGTGTCCGGACATATAAGCGGCTTGAAAGCGCCGGAAAGATGCGACATGAGCGTAAGGGCTTCGATTGGATCTGACTCTACGATCAGGACCGTTTCCATCGCAAAGGCTGATCGTACCGCTATTACCCGGACGCGACAAATAGATCATCGCCTATGCGAAACGGCGTTTCTAGATGATCGTCTAGCTGGTGGCGAGAAGGGGGCGTCTTTCCGCCGCTGCCGCAGCCTGAATTCCTCGCGAGCAATAACGATGTTCCTTATCGAGGCATAAACCGGTTTGAAGAGTCGCACGTCGTACTGGCCGCGTCTTCATACATACCTTGACGAAACAGGGCGGTCATCGAGAGAGCTTTTTTGTTCGAGCTTCGCTCGCTCCCCGCCCGCATCGTACGGCCGACAGAAGCCTAGTCTCCTCGAAGGCGGGCGACGATGAGGAGCATGCAATACCAGAGGTAGATAAAGACACGGTATATCTTCCACGGTCGTCTGAGAAGATAGGGTAGCCATTCGAGCCCGCGTCTGGACAGGGCCTGAGAGGCGCGGCGCCGCTTCGATGCGAGCACTTCGAAGAGATCGGAGCACCAGAGATAGATGCCGGAGTTGAATCGCGAAAGGTTGCGCGGAATCCAGCGCTCGCGTCCGGGGATGCCGGTACCGACAAGAAGAAGGGAGGGTGTCGCCTTGCGGACAGCCTCGATGATCGCGAACTCCATCTGTCGGGGGTATCTTCCGGCATAGCGGCCGACGACGCGGAGGCCTGGGAAAGTCGCTTTTATGTTCGCTTCGGCTTTTTGGATCACCGACCTGGTCGCTCCGAGCAGGTACAGCGACCGCCCTCTGTTTTCGAGCGCCGACAGAAGTCGGACGACGAAGTCGAAGGGCGTATAGCGGACAGGTTCTGATCTTCTTAAGAATCGCGCGCCGCGCGTGATCGAGAGGGAAATGGGGAGGACAAGGCTCGCTCCGAGAATCATCGTGCGGAATTCCCCGGGTCTGCGGGCGCGCATGAGATCCCACAGCGAAAGCAGGACGATCTGGTGGTTCTTCCCGTCCTCGAAACTGTATACAACCTCTTCGATGTTCTCCGGGGCGAGGATGTCGAGAGGCACGCCGAGGATTTTTATCCTGACGACGCGGGATTGGGAATCCATGAAGAGCGCTCCGAAATAATAGTCTGCGCGGCGGCCACCGCATACAGCGCCGCTGTCTCCGCTCTGAGCACCGCTCCGCAAAAACGCAGCGGCTTAAAGCCTAAGCCCATGAGGCGTTCCACCTCCTGCGGAGAAAAGCCGCCTTCCGGACCGACGCAGATGACCGCCTCTCTGTGCGCCTCGGTAAGATATCCGTGCATCGTGGACTGTGCAAGGGGCGTCTCATGAAGAAGCACGCGCGGACTTCCGCCGTCTACCTGCACCTCACGGAGCGCGAGGGGAAGATCGTCGATGCCTGTCGATTCACGTACCACGGTGGCGACAGACGAGCCTGACTGCTGAAGCGCCTCGCGGACAATGCGGTGCCAGCGTTGAGAGCGGCCGGCCCGCTCTCCTCCCGCCGAGGGCAGAGATCGCGACGTACAAAGCGGGATGAGGGCGGCGACGCCGGTCTCGGCGGCCTGTCGAATCACCAGGTCCATGCGGGGGCCTTTGAGAAGTCCTTGAACGAGCACGATCCGCGCCGGCTGAGGGGCGGCGCGGATCGCGGATTCCGCCGCGGTGTTTTCTCCTGCGCGCGCGTCTTTCGCTCGTGCCGCGTCCATTCCCGAAGGAGGCGCTGTAACTGCGAGCGTGATTCTGCCCGGCATCGTATCGACGACTGTGCACAACCAGGCGCGGGCCCGTGCGTCGCGCGCGGGGAAGGATGTCCCTTTGGTCAATCGAAGAACTCGGCCGAGATACTTGGCCTTTTCGCCTTCGATGGTGCAGGTCGGGCCGCCGTCCCACTCGTCCGGGAGAATGAACTGCCGCATCGCTTCTGATCCTTCCGTTCTGCGCCGTTTATTTCTTGGGTTCGGGGAGCGGAAGCGCCCCGCTCGATCCGGTCTGCGTACCGCCTCCGCCCGCCGTCGAGCCGCTTCGCTCGCTGACCATCTGGCGGAGTGTTTTTGTATTGGCAAGCAGCTCGGGATACTTTGGGTCGGCGAGCACTGAAAGCGCGGCATTGAGCGCCGTGTCGAACTCGAGATCGTAGACCTGCGGCATTCTCGTTCGTTCCAGTTCGTTGGCGACGAGTATCCGCAAAACTCTCGTCGGCAGCGCATAACCTTCTTTGGAGAGGCTGTCGGCGAAGGCGTTTCTCGCCGCGGCGTCCGCATTGGGATGCGCCTTTGCAAAAGCGGCTATCTTCCCGGTCGCCAAAAGCCGCGAGATGGTCTGTGTTTCTTCATCGCTGAGGGGGGGATCGTTCACTTCCCTGTCGGGAGGTATGCCGATCTTGTCGATGTTCTCTCCGCTCGGCGTATAGTAGCGCGCCGTGGTCAGCCTGTAGCCGGTGTCACCGAAGGTGAAGACCTGTTGAACTTTCGCCTTTCCGTACGATGTCTCGCCGATGATGTAGGCGCGTTTATTGTCTTTGAGCGCTCCGGCGAGTATTTCCGAGGCCGATGCCGAGCCTTTGTTGATGAGGAGCACGAGCGGTTTGTTTTTCGGCACGGCGAGGTCGGGCTTTGCGAGATATGTCGACTCGTCGAGAGCGTCTCTGCCCCGTGTGGATACGATGACGCCCGAATCGAGGAAGGCGTCGGCGATGTCGATCGCCGAATCCAGGAGACCGCCGGGGTTGTTGCGGAGGTCCAGAATCATGGCCCTGTAGCCTCCGCGCGCATCGAGGTCTTTTATCGCATCGTAGAGACGCGCCTTTGCAGCAAGAGTGAAGTCGATGATTCTGAGGTAGGCGACGTTGCCCGACGGCGTGGGAATGATCGCATGTTTTATGGCGGGTATCTCGACCTGCGCTCGGACGATGGCGACGTCGAAGGGTTCTTCGTCGCCCCGCTTGATCGTCAAGACGACGGCGGTGCCGGCGGGGCCTTGTATCCGCTTCTGCGCGTCCGAGCTCGAGAGCTTCACGGTGCTCTCGCCGTCTATTTTTGTGATGATGTCGCCGGGCCTGAGCCCCGCCTTCCACGCCGGCGTCCCCTCTATCGGCGATACGATCTCGATATAAAGACTTTGGTCGTCGCCTTTTGTCGGATCTTTCGCCTGCTTCGAGATGTAGCAGCCGACACCGGCATAACCGCCGGTGGTGATGCCTCTGAGATCGCGCATCGCGGCTTCGTCGAGGTAGCTGGACCAGGCGTCGCCGAGCGAATCGAGCATTCCTTTCATCGCGCCTTCAAAGATTTCGGCGGCGTCGGGTTGGTCGACGTAATTTTCGATGATGTAGCGGTACGTGTCGCTCAGTCGTTCCGCATAGCGGCGGACCTCGGCGTCTGATTTCGCTCCGACGGATTGCGCGACCGCCTGGGGTACAAGGGCCGTGAGCGCGGCCAGGAGGACGACCGCGGCTCCGGCGATTTTCCATACGAATGTGTGTTTTGAATCGCTCGTCATAGTATCCACCTGTTAGTGAAATTGACTGTCAATATAAAGGATAGCACGAAGAGCAAGGGCGCCGCCACGTATGCAGGCTCTCTTCTTGACGGCGCATGCGGCTCCAAGTACACTTTTTCCATCTATGAAGAGAAATCCGGTATTCCTCGCCGCCTCGGCCGCGGAGCTCGTTCGAAATACTCTGCTCGCCTTTGCGGCGTACGATACCGGTATCGCCGCGGGCGATTTCCGCGCTTCGGTGTTCCGATATGCCTCGTCGGCGCAATTACTGTGTGCGCTCGGTTTTTTTTTCTTGTGGCTCGACCGACGGCGCTACTGTCAGTTTGAACGCCTTCTTGCGGTCGCCAAGATTATGAGCGTTGTGCTCATTGCGGCGCCGTTCTTCGCTTCGTTGTTCTTCGGGCAAAAGTATTGGATCTCGTTCGACGCCCAGCTCGCCGGACCGGCGGTCTATATCGCGATCGCGGCGATAGATGTCTTCGGATTGAGTGTTCTCTTCTTGACCCGTCCTTCGCCCGACAGCGGACTCGATCCGGCGGAGGGCTGAGCATGCGCATCGTTCCTATTGCGAGCGGCAAGGGCGGCGTCGGCAAATCGATGGTCGCCGCGAATTTAGCGGTCGCGCTTTCGCAGGCCGGCAAGCGCACGGTTCTCGCGGACCTCGACCTGGGCGCCTCGAATCTGCATCTCATTCTCGGGGTGCCTGCGCCGAAAACCGGCATCGGCACATTTTTGACGGGGCAGGTCTCCGGCGGCACCGGCAGCGGCTTCGAGGATATCGTGCTCGAGACCGATTATCCTGATCTGCGCTTTATCCCGGGGGATGCTGAGGTTCCGGGGCTCGCCAACATCAAACCCTCGCAGAAAAATCAGCTCGTAAAACGTCTTTTGTCGCTCGACGCGGACTATCTTGTGCTGGATCTCGGGGCGGGTACGGGCTCGAATATTCTCGACTTCTTCCTCATGAGTTCGCACGGCGTCGTCGTGACCGCGCCGACTCTGACGGCCACGCTCAACGCCTATCTTTTTCTTAAAAATGCGGTCTTTCGCCTCCTGTACGGAGCCTTCGGCACGAAATCAAAAGCCTACGAACATATGGAGAGCCTGCGCAAGGACGGCGCCTCGCTGAGGACGGCCTACATCCCCGCGATCCTCGATGCGGTGCGCGATATCGACCCCGACCGCTGGAAAATCGCGAGCGAGCGCATGACACGTTTCAGGCCGCGCCTTCTTCTCAACATGCTCGAGGACCCGAAGGACGCCGAGAAGGCGCAGAAGATACGAAGATCGTGTAAAGAATACCTCAACATCGATATCGAGCACCTGGGCATTTTGTACCGCGACGATCTGCAGGATGTCGCGCTCGGTTCGAGAATCCCGATCATCCGCTACAAGCCGCAATCGGTGCTGTCGCAGGGGATTTACCGCATCGCGGACAAGCTCATCCAGTCCGAGAACGAAGCGGACGAATCTCTGTCGCTCGCCGAGATCGAAGGGGGCTATCGGACCGCCGAGCTCGAGGCCGAGGCCGATTTCGGCGCGAAGCTCGCGTATGTCGAGGAGCTTTTGTCGTCCGGGGCTTTGTCGATGGGAGATCTCGTCGAAACGGTGCGAAGTCAGCAGTTCGAGATCGACAAGCTGAGACGGGAAAACCAATTCCTCAAGTACAAAATCGCCAAGGCCATCGGCCAGGGCTTCCAGGGGTGAACAGGCCATGGCCCAGGCCGTTGCAAAGGGCGATCTTGTCCTGTCGATACGCGAGGACGAACTCGAGGCTTCGATCGAGTTTACGCCGAGCCCCGGCGGCGCCGAATGGACGGCCGAGAAGCTCATGCGCGTCCTCATGGACGCGCGGATCGGCGGCTACAACCAGAAACGCGCCGAAGAACTCGTCCAGAAGCTCGCGCGGGCCAAGGGTAAAACAAAGGAAATTGTCGCATCCGGCGAGGCGCCCCAAGAGCCGCGTCCCGAACTGCCTGAATGGTGCGAGCTTCCCATACCCGCGGAGTACGAAAGTCTGGCCCGGGCGCTCGCATACGAATCGCCGCTCCCCGAGCTTTTCAAGGTCCGTTTCGAGACGGTCAAGGTCGAGAAAAAAGTAAAAAAACCTTCGGCTCTTCCTTTTCTCGCCCCAAAAATCGAAACCGTCACAAGTACCGAACGGCGCGAGCTGCGCGAACCCGTCCACCCTGATACGACCATTCTTTCCGTGGGCTGGGCGTCGAAGGGCGCTCGGCTCGGTGTTCTTTCGCAGTCCAAGCCGGGAAAGCCGGGCAGGACGATATTCGGCAAGCCGATTCCCGCCGAGACTGTTGATGCAACTTTTTATTTAGGAAACGGTGTATCTCGGAATCGCAGCGAGCTTCTTGCCGACATCGACGGCGTTGTGCGCATCGGCGGGCGGTGGGTCGATGTCGTGCCTCTGCCGCGGCATTCGTGGTCCGTCGCTCTTTCGTCCGACGGAACGACCTGTCTGCTGAATTACACGCCGGGCGATCCCCGTCTTCCCGCTCCTGCGGCTTCTGAGATCCTTTTAAAGGCCCGCGAGCTGGGGGCTTCCGAGGACTCGCTTCTCGGTGAAGCCGAGGTCGCCGCGATCGTAGCAGAGGCTGACACAAAAAAAGAGGCGCTGTTCAGCCGCTCGATCTCCAAGGATCGAGACGCGTCGGTCGAGGTCAAGGTGAGTCCCGACGGCATGTCGGCGACGTTGTCGATTTATAAAGGAAGGGGGAGGGGCCGCCCCCTCGATCTCGCTCAGGTGAGCTCGGCGCTTAAGTCATCGGGCGTACGCGGGTACAACGCGGATCAGCTGAAAAAGGACGTGCTTGAGTTCTACAAGGGCAAAGAGCCTGAGCTTGTCGATTACCCCCTTGCGAAGGGCAGGACGCCGAGCCGCGGCAAAGGGCGAAATCTGTCGATTGCCCTGCCGTTTCTTGCGCAGGAAAAGGCCGCCGAGCTCCGTGCGCGCATCGAGAAAAACACCGGTCTTAAAAAGGCTGTTCCGAGCCTTGACGATTTTCCTATCACCGAAAATGTCAAGCTTGCGTATGTGCAGCTCGGGCAGAGGATAGCCGAGCTGCCGCCGCCCGAACCGGGCCAGGACGGCGTCGATGTGTTCGGGAAGGTCGTTCCCGGCATAAAGGGCAATGATCCTGTCATAAAGGTTTACGAAAACATCGATTTTTCAAAAGGAGTTTTGACCGCGACGGCCTCCGGTCTTCTTCTTGCGCTCGAGGAGGGAGGCGGCTGGAAGTTCCGTGTTCTGCGGTTCCGTGATTCTTCTGTTACAGCCGAGGTGGCTCCCGACGCTATGAGCGCGGTGCTTACGCTGACCGCGGAGGAAGGCCTCGGTTCGCCGCTCACCGTAGAGACTGCGATCGCCGCGCTGGGCGAAAAGGGCGTCAAGCAGGGT
Organism: uncultured Treponemataceae bacterium; assembly: GCA_964540615.1. GTDB lineage: Bacteria > Spirochaetota > Spirochaetia > Treponematales > Rectinemataceae > CAZXXZ01. Next base: position 22,870 of record CAZINN010000022.1, read on the forward strand.
CTTGACGCAGCCGCGATCGCCGAGGCCGTGGCCGACGCCCGCGCGGGCAAGCCTGTCTTGAAGAGAATCGTCGCCCGCGGCCGTCCTGCACGGCCGGGCGGCAGCGCCAAGGTGACTTGGATGGCGCACAAGGCGACCGGCGCTCTGTATACAGTGGGTGCAGGCGGCAGAGCGGATTTCCGCGAGCGCGATACGATGACCAAGGTCTCCGCCGGCGACCCGATACTCAAAATCGAAAAAGCAGCCGACGTCGGCGAGGACGGCGTCGACGTGCTGGGAAGGCCGGTCCCGGCGGCTTCAAGCTCGTCCGGCGACCAGATCCCCGCTCATGACAACACGATCCGGGAGGAGAAGTCGGAGGACGGGTCGGTCTTGTACGTCGCCGCCGCGTCCGGCGAACTCGTCGTCGAGGGTGTTTTCGGTTCCGGCGGCGTCATGACGATCCGGGAGAGACTCGATATAACCGGCGATGTCGGTCCGGAAACAGGTAATATAAAATTCCCAGGCATGGTCGCGGTGAAGGGCTCCCTGCTCGCCGGATACACACTGATGGCGGGCGGCGATGTTTTTATCGGCGGCGCCGTCGAGGCCTCGCTTCTGTCGAGCGACGGGGCGGTCCGCGTGGTCGAAGGTGTCAAGGGCGCGCGCCGCGGGACCGTGCGCTCGCGGTCGACATTTGACGCGGCCTTCGCCGAACAGGCTCTTCTCCTCGCAGTGGGCGATATACGGCTCAAGAACGGATGCATCCTGTGCAACGTCAAGACGAACGGGAAAATCATTCTTGCGGGCGAAAAAGGCGCCTTGATCGGCGGCTTGTGCAAGGCGCGCAAAGGCATCGACGTCGCGGTGCTCGGATCGGAAAATTTCGCCAAGACCGAGATCTCGTTCGGTCAGGATTACCTTGTCGCCGATCAGATCGAGGCCGAGGCGCGCGAGATCGAAAGGCTTAAGACCTTGATCCTGCAGGCCGACAGGGAGATGGCGGATTTGGAGAAAGCCGGAACGGGCCTGGACCGGGTGCGTCAGGAAAAAGTCAAGCTTGTCAAGCTTCTCGAAAAGCGGACGATGCGGCTCTTCGATCTGCGTGAGAAATACGAGGTTCATTTCGAATCGGAGATACGCGTCCGCGGCACGGCCTATCCGGGCGTCATTTTGGAAAGCCACAATCGCTTCTTCGAGATACGAAGCAAGAAGAGCAAGGTTGTTTTTACATTCGATCCGGCCGTCGGAAGGATCGTCGAGCGTCCTTTATAGGAGCCAAAATGCCTCTCGCTATTCAGTATCCTACATGGCTCAGGCCCGAGATCATTCCCGGCCTGCCGATCCGTTGGTACGGCCTTATGTACGCCGTCGCCTTTTTCGTCACCTGGCTGCTCTTTCGCTGGGAAGCCAGGAGAAGGAATGCCCCGTTGAACGATGACGATATATTCGCGTGGTTTTTCTGGGCGATCATCGGTCTCATCGCGGGAGCGCGGATTTTCGGCTGTCTTTTGTACGATCCGACGGGCATGTACCGCGAAAACCCCTGGCTTATTTTTTGGCCCTTCAGCGAGGGCCGGTACATCGGCTTTCAGGGCCTGTCCTATCACGGCGGACTCGTCGGCATGATCGTCGCGACACTCATATACTGCAAATCGAGGCGTTCAGACTGGTTCTTGTGGGCCGATATCGCCGCCGTCTCCGCCCCCCTCGGCTATACGGCCGGCAGGCTGGGGAATTTCATCAACGGCGAGCTCTGGGGCAAGGTGACCGACGCGCCCTGGGGCATAGTTTTCCCCGCAGTTCCCGTCGAATCGTGGTTCGATCCGAGCGAGAGCTGGGTGCAGGACGCCGCCCGCAAGCTCGGCATGAGTCTTTCGCCCGGCATTCCCGTGAACCTGCCGCGGCATCCCTCGCAGCTTTATGAGGCGCTTTTTGAAGGGCTTGTGCTGTGGCTTGTGCTTTGGCTCTTCGTCCGCAAGCGCAAAAGCTTTCCCGGATTCGCGTCGAGTATCTACGCGATAGGATACGGCCTCATCCGCTTCGTTATCGAATATTTCCGCGAGCCCGACTTCGGCATCGGCTATGTCATAAAGCTCGGCGATCCGAACGCGCCGACCAACCGTTTTGGAGGACTTCTGAATTTTTCCATGGGACAGCTGCTCTGCGCCTGCATGATCGCAGGCGGGGCCCTCCTGTTCTATTTCTGCTCAAAAGCGTATCGCGCCGGCGGGGGCGAAGCGCTCGGTTCTGAATCCGCGGGCGGTGCTGCAGGCTCGGCACGCGATTCATCACGCGTGTCGCTTGCGCGGAGACTCAGGAAAAAGATAAAATGATAGCATAATGTACGAAAAACTGTCGTCAGATGCGCTCGACACAGCGTATATTCGCTTGGGCAGGTCGATCGAATCGAAAGTATCGTCATGGACGCCGCCCATAGGCTGCGATGATTCTAGTGCGGTCTTGGTACGCGACGATGGGCGTGTGGTTTCTTTCTGCGTCCGACACCGCCTTATCCGAAAAGGCCGCTCTTGCCCGAAAAACGGATCCATCTGCCCGCCCGCGCGGGTCTGCCTTCCTCCAAAAGCTCGAGTGCGAAGCGCGCCGCCCGATCGGGTTGGCCGCCGGCGTCGCGAAGACCGTAGGCGTTCCATGTCTTGCCTGAAGACGCGGCGAACAGCCCGCGGCCCAATCCTTCGAAGGCGCCGTAGACCAAAGCCGCCGGGGGACCGGCCTCTGCGTCGCGCGGGTTTTCGAGCGCGAAAAGCAGAATTCGACCGCGGCCCCGCTCTTCGAAGCGTCGGACGAGTTCGCGGGCTAGATAAAGGGGGCCGGCGCAGTGCGTATCGACGAGTTGTGCGATATCGGCCGGTCTGCCGGCCGGGAAATCCGCCTTATCGGTGACTGCGCCGGACATGATGACCGCGGCCTCGATTTCTTTTCCGAGCGCGTTCGCCGCGGACAGGATGAGCGCCGATACCGAGGCGCAGGATCGGGGCTCGTAAGCGACGACCTTCGTTCCCGGTAAGGGAGCGGGGTTCTGCGGGTTCGATGTCGTTTTCTGCGCCGCCGCGAGGACGACGCTCCATCCAGTATCCCGGGCGCGCTCGGCGAGGGCCGCCGCGAGAACGCCTTCGTAGGGTGCGATCAGGATTGTCTTATCCACGCGAGCGAGTGTACTTTACTGAAAGACGCGCCGCAAGGCGCCGGAGGTTCTGATGCGTGTCGCCCTCGCGCAGATGGATTCGATCGTGGGCGGATTCGACCGAAACAGAGAACGGATACTCTCATTCGCCGAAGCCGCGATCGAAAAGACCGTCGATCTCGTGGTTTTCCCCGAACTCTCGCTCTGCGGCTATCCGCCCATGGATCTTCTCGATCAGGAGTCCTTTGTCGAGGACTGTCTCGCCGCCCTGCGGCGTCTCCAGCGCGAACTGCCGAGCGGCCTTCCAGTCGCTGTTGGATACGTAGACCGCAACATGACGGGGCGGGGCAAGGGCCTGATCAACACCATCGGCGTCCTCTGCGGAGGGGCGCTCATCGGAACGCAGGCCAAGACCCTCCTGCCGACCTACGATGTTTTTGACGAGGCGCGGTATTTCGAACCGGCCGCCGAACGCCGGCCTATCGACGTAGGCGGCGTCAAGGTCGGATTCGCGATCTGCGAGGATCTGTGGTGGGAGGCTCCGCCGGCGCCGGGGCTGCACTATACAATCGATCCGATTCGGAATTTGCTCGACGCCGGAGCCGAGCTCTTGATCATTCCCTCGGCTTCGCCCTTCGTTTCCGGAAAGCTTGACCAGCGAATCTCGCTCGCGCGGAAGGCGGCGCGCGAATCAGGCCGTCCCGTGCTCTACTGCAATCTGACCGGCGCCGTGGACTCGCTTATCTTCGACGGCCGGTCTTTCGCGGTCGACTCCGAGGGCCGCATTGTCGCTTCAGCTGCTTGGGACGAGAGCCTTCTTGTCGTCGATACCGAGGAGCTGGGATTCCACGCCGGTCCCTCGCGCCGCGAGATGCCAAGCGCCGCGACCGCTTCATCGGCCGCCGCGCCGCCTGTCGTGGATCGATGGGAGGAGATCGAAGAGGCTCTGGTCATCGGTATCCGCTCCTACATGCGGACCTGCGGCTTCAAAACCGCCTGCCTCGGCCTGTCAGGAGGTATAGATTCTGCTCTTGTGGCTGTCCTTGCGGCGCGGGCCGTCGGGCCGGAGAATGTCGTCTGTCTTTCCATGCCCAGCCGGTATTCAAGCGAGGGTTCGGTTTCGGATTCGGTCGAATTATGCCGGAATCTCGGTCTTCGTCTCGAAAGCCTTCCGATCGAATCGCCCTTTTCCGCCTATCTCGAGCTTCTTGCACCGAAATTCGAAGGACGGCGGCAGGATATCACGGAGGAGAATCTGCAGGCGCGTATCCGCGGTTCGATACTCATGGCCTGGTCGAACAAGTTCGGCTCTCTGCTCCTCGCTACGGGGAACAAGAGCGAACTGGCGGCCGGCTACTGTACGTTGTACGGAGATATGTGCGGAGGTCTTGCGCCCATCGGCGATCTTCTCAAGACCGAGGTCTACGCTCTGTCGCGGTCGATCAACGAGCGCGCGGGGCGGGCGCTCATTCCCGAAGCGATTCTGAATAAGCCGCCGAGCGCCGAACTCAGGCCGGATCAGGTCGATCAGGATACCTTGCCCCCCTACGATGTCCTCGACAGGCTCCTCGATTTATACATTGTACATAATCTAGGGGCGGAACAGATCGTCGAACGTGGATTCGAAGCCGGTCTCGTGGAACGGGTTATCGCCATGGTCGGCAGGGCCGAATACAAGCGCAGGCAGGCGGCTCCTGTTCTCAAAATCTCGCCCCGTGCCTTCGGGATGGGGCGCCGCGTACCGATCGCCCGCGTTATTCACGAGGCCGATTCGGGACTGCGCCGAGTCCAGTGATCGAAAAAACAGGGCGCCGATTTTTGGCGGCGCCTGAACGCCTGTGATATAGTATTAGGGAACCTTAAAAACCCGGTTGGTTTTTAAGGTCCCTTGCAATTCCCTCACGGGAATTGCATCTATAGAGGGTTGACCTCGAAAAACTGAAGTTTTTCGAGGTCTCCATTATTTGAGTAAGGAATTCTCTGTAGCGATGAATGCCCGCCGTATATCGTTGGCGAATTGCGCCGTGATCGCCGTCTCGGCGCTCGCGATGTCGTGCGGTGTTTCCGCGTCCTTTCTTTCTGATTCAGAAAAGAGTTCTCTCTATAGCGTTTCTGTTGTTTCTAAAAGCGGCGAAGAGATACGAAACGGAAGTATGCTGTCTCCCGGGGCGGTTCTTGTTCCTTCTGTATCGATACTTCCCGGGGCGGCGGACCCTTCCGGCTTTGAGATTGTGCTCGAAGGGTCGCTCGGTGCCGCCGCCGCCCTGCGGATCGTCCCGCGGGATCAGATTTCGGCGGTCTCGGAATCAGCGTCGGGAGATACCGAGGTACCCCCTGCCGCGGCCGACACTATCCAGACCGAGCAGTCGGTCGAGAGGATCACGGGCGAACTTCCCGGTCTCTCAATCCCGGACTCGATTCCAGCCGGTGCGTATAAAGTCGAAATGTGTGTTCTCGATCAGACAGGCGCGAAATACCTGACGAGCATTGTCATATTCATCGGTTTCGACGAGCCCTATGTCGAGAACGCCAGGTTATTCCCTCCCTCGGTCGAGCCGGGAGCCCCCGTTCTGCTCGATGTCTCAATCGGGTTCTCGAGCAAAGCAGCCGCACAAGCCGAGACGATTACGGTTTCCGAGTGCAATCCCTGGATTGAATGGAGCGTCGGCGGTTCGATCTTTGCCGCCGGTCCGCTCGCTTCCGGCTTCGACAGGACGGTGTGGCTGGTTCCGAAGGCCGCGGGGGCATACACGGTTACGGTGCAGGTGTACCCGGAGCCGCCTCTGAAGGGGCGCAGTTTTGGTTTTCCTGCATCCACCGCCGCGCGCAAGGACATTCCCGTCGTCGCGAAACAGCCTCCGGCCGGAAGCGGAGATGATTTCGCCGACGCTCTGTCGTTTCTCAGCCTTTTGCGTTTGGATGGGGATTTTTCCGACGTAGGAACGAGGCCGAGAACCGGCCAGCCTGAGTCCTTTGGTTCTCCTCGTCTCGATCTATACTCGAGCGGGTTCGGGTATCGTTTCACCGCATCGAGCGGTGTCCGTGTACCCGGCCTTATGCCGCCGGCCCGCGGCGATAGACTTGTGCCTTTTTCTGTGCTTGTCCGCTTTTCGCCCGAGGACGAAGACGGCACAGGAACGATCGTCCGGTTCCGGTCGGACGACGGAGGCTATTCACTCATCCTCGGTCTAGATGCGTGGAGACCGTATGCCGAGTTCTCGTTCGAGGGAAAGATCCAGCGTTCAACGGCGGCTTCAGCTCTTCCGTATATTCCCCTCACTCTCGAAGCTGTTTTCAAACCCTCGGGAACGACGCTCGGCATATCGTGGACGGCCGAGGGTGAGCGTATACGTGCGCCCTCGATGCCGCTGCCGCCCCCGCCGCCGACGGGGAGCGCCGAGCTCGGCGGATCCGGCTCTCTTGTGGGGATCTATGATGGATTCGGCCTTTCCTCGGGCCCTCCTTCGCCGGCCTTCAAGCTTGCCGCCCGCCGGAAATGGAAGTCCTCACTGATACTCGCGGAAAGCTTCGAAGACGGTCGAATTCCCGCGTCCATTGTCGTTTCGGGGCCGGTCTCCGCCGCTCAGGCTTCGCTCGAACTCGGTCCCGGCGCTGCGCTTGCCTTCCCTTCCACATTCGATCTCGGCGAGGGGGTCGTCATCGAGTCCGCGATGACGGGTGACCGCGCCTCGGGCAGGCTCGTGCTCGCCGGACCTGACGGGAGCGGAGTCGTCTCGATCCGGGGCACGGGCGAGATCGAGGATGCATCGGGACGGGTGCTGGGGTCGGTCATGGAAGCGGGGGCGGGGCGGTTGTCGTTGACATTGACGGTGTCGGCCTCTGCTCTTGTCGTTACTTCGGCCGGCGGTTCGGCGGTGCATGTGCCGATGAACGGCGCCGATTCCGACTCGTTTTCGCTCGTCGTGCGCAGAGAGAGAGGAGTCGGCTCTTTCGCCTTGACCAACATTATTGTCCGGCGCTCAAATCAATCCCTTGGAACGTGATGAGCATGAAATCTTGACGTTTATTGAGAAAGCGCGGTATTGCCGAGCCCTGTTCCGGTGTTTAAACTTTATGAGGGCGCCGCAGCGGCGCCGAAGAGGAAGGATTATTCAATGCGAGTGAGCAGTCTCGCCGCGCTGTCCGCGGCTGTCGTAGTTCTCATAGCATCCTGTGCAAGCGCTCCGGAAGCGGCGTCTCCGCCGTCCTCCGGCGCGTCGACCGAAACGACCTCCAGCGGCGCGGCCTCCCGCGCCAAGGAGCTTGTTCAAGGAGGACTCGACGCGGGTACCCCCGCCCCCCGCCCCGCGGAGAACAACGTTCCGGGCGCCGCCGACCCGGCTCAGGCTTCTTCGACCGATCGGCCGCCGCCGCTTCCCGGATCCTTGACTCCGGAGGAGGCGGCCTACCTCGAATCATATCTGTCCCGGCTCAACTACATGGTCTATTACAACGAGGAGACCCAGGTCGATCCGGCGCTCGCCAAACGCGCGGTCTCGATGGCCAATCGGTACCTCATCGAGAAAATGGGACTCTCGGTCATTGATTTCGACCAGATCGAAAAGAACAAAAAAGACCAGCAGGCCGCCTATCAAAGCGAAACCGGAGGCTCGATCGACATCATTCAGTATCTCGCCCAGAAATTCAACGCCGATGTGTACGTCGAGCTCGATTTCACGGTCGCGTCTGAGGTCAGAGATGCGAAGTACTATGCGACCGCCTCCGGCTCGATGAAGATATACGATGTCTCCACCGCGTCGCTCCTGGGTTCGATCGTCATCGCGTCGGGGGGGGCGGCGATGAGCCCCAGTTCCGCCGACGCCGCCGCGACTAACGCGGTGACCGCGCCTATCTGGCAGGCGATGCCGAAGATGATCGAGCAGTCGAAACAGCTTATAAAAAACTCTCTGGGGCGGGGCATACGCTACGAGCTCATACTTCAGAAGACGCCCGATTCCAAGGCGGTAAGCCAATTCCGCCGCGCCCTGGCCAAGAGCGTCAGGGAAGTCGAGCAGGTCTCGTATTCGGCCGCTGCGACAAAGCTGTACGTGTATACATTCCAGAGCGGGGAGAAGGTCGAAGATGCCGTATATGAGGCTGCCGAAGACTCGGGCATGCCCGATATGAATCTTATTTATTCGAGAGGAAGGTCCTATACCTTCGACACCGGATTGTGATGTATCGGGACGCTGCGCGCGGCCCTGAGGGTCCGTTCGCGCGTTCCGCGTGCGGGTATCGCCCGCGTCATAAAATTCAGGAGGTTATCGTGAAAAGACTGCTTACTGCACTCATCGCCGCCATGTTGATCCTCGCCGTATTCGCGGGATGCGCAAGCAAGCCCGAGCCCAAGCCCTTCAGTCCGCCCGAATCGACCGTCAAGGCCTATCCGCCGCAGATTCTCATGCATAAGGGGACCGCCTTCGGCATCGCATACCCGAACTGGATGGAGGCCGCGCTCCAGGGCCCGAAGTACGTCGAGAAGCTGCCCGACTTCAAAAACAAGTACATTGTCATCGTCGAGCAGGACGGTCAGGATTTGGAAGGCACCCGTCTCGCCGCCTCGAGGATGGACGCGCAGACAACCATCTCCGCGCTCATCTCGACCCGTGTCAAGGACACCTTCGCCGGCGCACAGGTCGGCGACAAGGACAAGATCGAGACCTATATGGAGCGGTGCGTGAAGAGTGTCTCTGAATCGACCTTCTCCGGTTTCGCTATGGAGAGCGAATGGTGGGTCCAGCTTCAGACCTTCACCCCCGACGGCAAGGCGGACAAGCAGGTCTACCGCGTCATTCAGGTTTGGGGAATCGACAGGGATCTTCTGCAGAAGCAGATCGACAAGATTCTCAAGGACACCGCCGCGAACGAGCCCAAAACACCTGAAAAACAGCGTGCCATGGACCTCGTTCAGCAGTCCTTCTTCGACGGGTTCTGAGCGCCGTCGCCGTGCCATGCCGTTGCGACGATAAGGAAGCTGTCGGCGAAGGCGCTTCCGCCTTCGCCGGCGGTCTATTATTTTTTCTTTACGCAGGAGCTGCTATGAAGCGTTTCGCCGCCGCAGCGGTTTCGGCTGCGGTTCTTTTTCTCGTATCCTGCGCCACGAGTCCCGCTCAGGTCAAAGTCCCGGATTGGGTCCTTTCGACGCCGAAGCCTGACGCGACATACACGTACTTCACGGGCTCGTCGTCGAGCGCGGCGGGCGACGAGGCGGCCGCGTACAACGATGCCGCGTCGAATCTCATCGCGTCGATCACTCAGTACATCGGCGTAAAGGTGGACGTAGCCTCGACCGCCGAAGCTCGGGCAACGCTCGACTCATACGCCGCCGACATCAAATCGACGGTCACAAGTTCATCCAAGAATCAAGTCGCGGGCTTCACGGTCAAGGAGCGCTACGTGCAGCGGGACAAAAAGACCGGTCGAGTGACGGTCTATGTCCTGGCGTCGTACGTAACCGCCGAGCTTGAGAAAGAGAAGGCCAGAATCGCCGCCGTCTTCAAAGAGCGCGAGGACGCCGTCGCGCGCCCCGAGGCCGAGGGCAGATCGCTCGAATCGGCGGGACGGCTCTACGAAGCGGTGCGGAAATATGTCGAGGCCGCCGTCGCCGCTTCAGGCGCGGACATCGACAACGCGGCGATCAAGCTCGAGCGGAACATCAATAATGCACGTTCCGCCCTGTCAAAACTCCGCTTTGTACGGTCGGAGGAATCATATACCGCCTCCGTCGGTCAACCCTTCCCTAAGCCCTTCAAACTGCGTCTCGTCGCGGGAGAAGGAGCTTCTGCAATCGGTGTTCCAGGAGCCGCCCTTCAGATCAGTTATCAACGGGCTTCGGGGACGCGCATTGTGTCGAAGACCGAGAGCTCGTCGAGCGGGAATGATGGTGAAATAAGTTTTACACCGCCGCCGCCGGATTTCGTCGGCAGGGCCAAGCTGGTTGTGAAGATAGACTTCCAGTCGACGATCGAACTTCTCGACAAGATCCCGGCTAAGTACGCCGCGCTGCGGAATTCATTGGAAGACGAGCTTCGCGGCCGGAGCGTGGAGATACCCTACGAAGTGATTTCGGGCGCGCGAAACGCGGCCATGGCTGTTTCGATTATCGATGCCGATACCGGCGGAGGTTTGACACAGGCGGGTTTGATTGAGACGCTCATCAAAGAGAAGTTCAATGTCAAGGCGGTCGCCGTAAACAGGGCCGTTCTCGAAGGGATGGACGACGGCGCGGTCATCGCCGCGGCGGCTTCATCGGGAAGGTTCGATCGTGTCGTCTACGGCTTCGCGCGTATCAGCGAGACCCGCAAAGACGGATCGAGCCATGTCGCCACCGCGACTGCAACGATCAAGGTTCTCGATGTCGCGACAGGATCGGTGCTCTATTCGGCGGAACGAACGGCCATGGGCGTAGGCTCGAGCGAGGACTCGGCCCGGAAGGCGGCCTATCGTGAGCTGGGTGCGAACGCCGTCGGCAAAGACCTGCTTTCCAAATTGCCCTGACGCAGCGATTACATAAGGGAACCAAAACCAACCGGGTTTTTTGAGCTTCCCATAACCGAAAAAAAGGTGGAGCCGGGGCCGATGACGATCGGCCCCGGCTCTGTTTTTGAGAAGTCCCCCTGAATTCACGTGTCGACGGCCGCGAGCCCCAATTCCTGTGGACAATTTGAAATGATCCCGTCACATCCGAGGTCAAGAAGCCGGCGCGCGTCGTTCGCCTGGTCGACCGTCCATGGAATGACGGGATAGCGGCCGAGAGTGCGCCATCGGAACGAGGAAAACCTCTTGACTTTGTCGTGAAAGGGTTTCAGCGCGTCGACCTTGCCGATCCACTTGCCTTCGCCGTGCCGAAGATACGGCGGAACGTCGATCGCCGACGACCAGATGATGGCCGTCGGTATCGCCGGAGCAAGATATTTGAATCGAGAGAGGGCGATAGGGTTGAAGGACGAGATGAGTATTCTACCGGAGAGACTGCTTTTCGACGCAAATGCGTCCCGAAGACAGGCCGCGACGGCGCTTTCGAGACCGTAGTCCAAGGCGCCCCTGTTCTTCAGCTCGATGTCGTAATAGAAACCGTCCCCGAACTCCTCGAAAAGCTCGCGGAGGTCAAGGATGCGTTCCCCTTTCCATGCTCCGCCTTTCCACGATCCGACATCAAGGGCGGAAAGCTCCCGCATCGTCGAACGTTCGACCTCGAGGTCTTTTCCGGCGACGCGTCCGGTCGTATGATCGTGTATCACGGGCAGGCGTCCGTCCGAGCTCAGGTGTACGTCGAGCTCGATTCCGGGAACCCCCTTTTCATGCGCGAGCGCGAAGGCCGCGCGCGTGTTTTCCGGGGCTATCGACGAAAGACCGCGGTGGGCGAAGACCAGTGGGCGCTTCTCGTCAGGGAGAAGGGGGAGGCGTCTCATGGCGTCTCGCGCCCGCCGTCCTCGGCCGCCTTGCGCTTCAGCTCGGCGAGCTCTGATTCCGCCGTTTGATCTGCTTCGAGTTCGGCAAGGTCACGTTCCGCAGCGGCGGCCGCATCGTTTTCGCCGCCCAGAAGCTCGCCCGTCATGAGCTGAAGCTCGGCGAGAAGGCGGTCAGGGTCGATCGAACGCTCGCGCGCCCGTAGAAGCGGCAGCTGTTCTCGGAGCCGCGACAGCTTGGCGGCGAGTTCCGCGCGCTCCGATTCGAGGGTCGCGATCCCGGCTTCTGTCTCGGCGATGCGGGTTTCCGCCGCACTCTCGAGCTCGCTCCTGCCCTTCGAACGCGCAAGCTCGACGCGGCTTTTCCAGAGCTCAGCTTCCGACCGCGCCGCGGCGATTTCTTTTTCGAGCCGTTTGAGGTCGACCGCGTGCGCGAATATGTACTCGCGGGCCGACTCGAGGTCGAGACCCGCGAGTTCGTCCAACTCGCCGCTCACAGCTTGATCGCCACGCCCGCGCCGAATCCGAGGCCGCCGAAGTTGTCGAAGAAGAACCTGTCGGCGGCGATCCAGTATTCGAAGCCGCCTTCGGCGAAAGCGCGGATATTCCGCGTAAACAAGTACGAAAGCCGCACATAGGCCTGCGCGCCGTAGTGCGAAAGCCAATCTTCGTTGTCGTCCGAGGCTATAGGCGTGAACACGTGGACATAGCTCGCGCCGACACCCGCGAACGGCGTAACCGAAAGCCGGCCGAGGTTCAGGTTGTATTCGCCGCCGACGATGCCGTTGATAGGTATGAAGCTCAAGAATCCGAAGTAGCTGCTTATTTCCGAAAGTGGAAGCTGCACGGCGACGTAGGGCCTGAATCCGTAGAAGCCGCGCGAGACGACAGCCCGCACTCCGGGGATCGCGACCCTTCCGGCCATGTGGAAATAAGGTTCGGCGTCGAAGCCCATCCTCGGTATTTCTCTGAGCTGGATATCTTTGGTGACCGCTACTGAGGAATAGACAACCTCGCCCGTCGAGACCTCGGCTCCGACGTCCTTTATCTGAACGAGCCCGGCTTCGCGCTCGTCGCGGTAGCCCTCGACCATGCCGCCGACGATGACCGCATACTCGTCGCCTTTTTGGATTCCCATGTTCTGCCCGAGCTGGAGCTTTATTTCGCGGCCGGATACGGTGAGGACCCGGGTGTTGATCTGGAACGCCGGTATCTTTCTGATCTCGTACTGAAGCTGCATCGGAATTCCGTCGATGGCGTCGGAAATCGATTTCAGTTGATTCCTCTCGTGTGTCCCCGTCGTTCTGATTTCCGCTACCCCCATCGTTACGCCGCCCGAGGCGACATCGATGAAGGTCACATTGGTTTTGATGTGCGTTTCCCACTTGGTGGTCTTGTTGTTGTAGGATGAGTCGAATTCTGTTACGACGGGGACGGCGACGATAAAGGATCCCAGGAGTTTATTGAATTCGGCCTCGGTGAAGAGAGCTTCACCGAATTGGAATTTCTCCGGCATGACAAAGTTCGCCTCTTTCGCCTTCTTCAAGGTCGCGATGAAGGTTTGGAGGTCGCCCGAAGAAAAACGCTCCGTATACCCCAGGATATTGAAGCGCCCGAGGTCGACGAACACTTTCTGGATCTCTTGATCGATGCTCCCCAGAGCTTCGAGGGGGATCGCCCAGCCGTAGTAGCCGAGCGCGAATATGGCCACGTCTTTTTTCTCGCTGACCGTCGGCGCCTGCGCGGTCAGCTGTGCCGCCGCGATCGCGACCGCGAAGAGGGCGGCCGCCCTGCTTATGCGTTTCATCATCATTCCTCCTCAGCTTCGGCGGAGAAGATGCACATACACCTTTCCATAGTTACATTGTCAGGGGCGGCGGCCGGCCGTGTCAATAGAAGGGACCGGGATTCCGGGCGCAGGCGCTCTCCTTGTCTTTCCCGCGCTTCGGGCGGTATCGTGTGCTGATCCGATGCCGCGTAGTTACTTCGATTCTGACACTCCGATAGCCGCCGCCGCGACTCCGCCCGGTGAATCGGCCCTTGCCGTCGTCCGGGCCTTCGGTCCGGACTCGCTGCGCCTCGCCTCTTTATGCTTTTCACGGCCGCGCGCGCTCATGAAAGCTCCGGCGAAAACACTCGTTCACGGGGATTTGGTCGATTCCGAAACAGGGGAGGCGATAGATGAGGTGCTTGCAGCCGTCTATCGGGCGCCCGGCGGCCCCATAGGCGAAGACGGGGTCGAGTTCTTTTGTCACGGCTCTCCTGCGGTAATACGCCGCGCGCTCGAAGCCCTTTCTGCAGTCGGGTTCGCGAGGGCCCTGCCCGGCGAATTCACCTTCCGCGCTTTTTTGCGGGGCAAGACTGATTTGGTGAGGGCCGAGGCTGTTCAGGAACTCGTCCGTGCGGCTTCAGACGGCGCGCGGGCCTCGGCGCTCGTGCGCCTTGAAGGGACTTTGTCGCGGCGCATCGGGCGCATCCGCGCCGGACTTCTCGAACTATTCGCCGAAACCGAGGCGCGGCTCGATTTCGACGAAGAAGATGGGGCTCCCGAAGGAAGTCTCGACCCATCGAGGCTTGCCGCGATTCGAACCGAGATCGAATCGCTCGCCGCCAGTTACAGCGTGGGCCGTCTCTACGAATCGGGGGCTCTTGTTGTAATCGCGGGCAGGCCCAACGCAGGGAAGTCGAGTCTTTTCAATCTTGTGTTGAGGGAAGAGCGTTCCATCGTTTCGAGCGAGTCGGGCACGACACGCGACTGGATCGAGGCCGGCGTCGAACTCGGCGGTCTCCCCCTCAGACTTGTCGATACTGCGGGTCTGCGGGAGGCAACGAGCGGCGCCGAGATCGAAGGCGTTGCGCGGAGCCGGCGCCTCGCGGCCGAAGCCGCCGTCGTTGTTTATGTCGTTGACGGAACGGTCGGTCTCGATGCGGAAGACAAAGCCTTTCTCGGCGCGAGAAGCGATGCGGTGCGTGTTTGGAACAAGGCCGACGATCCACGATGCCTGCCTGTTCCGAATTCGTTCATCTCGGTGAGCGCCATTGAGGGGCGCGGGCTTTCCGGACTTCTTGCCGCTCTGGAAGAGGCTGTGTCATCAGTATTCGGGCGTGGCGGTGCGGAGGCGGCGTGCGATGCCGGCGCCGCGGCTCGGCGCGATTCGTGTGTGGCGAGCGCTCGTCAGAAGAATCTGCTCGACAGGGCCGCGGTTTCTCTTGCGCAGGCGGAATCCGCTTTGCGCTCCGGGGAGACGCTCGACGCCTTGTCGCTGCGTATCCGCGAGGCCGCTGACGCGTTGGGCGAAATAACCGGAGAGGTCGCGTCGGACGATATACTCGATTCGATTTTTTCGCGATTCTGCCTGGGGAAATAGCGAAGCCCCGGGAGTCTTTATGAGGCTTCGCCTCGTGGTTCCCCGCGGCTCAATGCATAGCGCCGCGAAAACGCGCGCATAATCGAGGTGGTATGGACTATGAAGCGATAGTCGTCGGCGGAGGGCACGCGGGAATCGAGGCCGCGCTTGCCCTCGCCCGGCTCGGTCGACGGACGCTCTTGATAACTCAGGACATCGAAGCGATCGGCCGCATGTCATGTAATCCTTCGATAGGTGGTTTATCGAAGGGGAACCTCGTCCGCGAGGTCGACGCCTTGGGTGGGCAGATGGGGCTTCTTATCGACGCGAGCATGGTCCAGTATCGCGTCCTCGGCCGGTCCCGCGGCCCCGCCGTGCAGGCTCCCCGCGCCCAGGCGGACAAGGCTCTGTATTCGGCGCTCGCCCGCCGCTCGCTCGAATCGCAGAAATATCTCGATTTGTATATGGATACGGTGACCGACCTCGTCCTCGACAGATCTGGATCGCGGATCGAGGGCGTTGAAACCGAGCGCGGCGATAAGATCGGGTGCCGCGTGCTCGTTTTGGCGACGGGGACATTCCTCGAAGGTAAACTTTTTATAGGCTCGTGGAGCGCGTCAGGCGGAAGGCTCGGCGAGCGTGCGGCGCTCGGACTCGGCGACGCTCTGCGCAGGCGCGGCTATCCTGTGTACCGGCTCAAAACCGGCACTCCCGCGCGGGTTAAATCTTCGTCGCTGGACTATGACGAGATGGAACGCCAGGACGGCGAGGCGGCGCGGCCGTTTTCGTTCATGAACGGGAGCGTCGACCGCCCCTCCTTGCCCTGCTGGATAACCTACACGACCGCGGAGACCCACGCGATCATCCGTTCGGGCCTCGGTCGCTCGCCCTTGTACGGCGGCGCGATCAAGGGCCGCGGCCCCCGCTACTGCCCCTCCATCGAGGACAAGGTCGTCCGCTTCCCCGACCGCGATCGACATCAGGTTTTCATAGAGCCGGAGGGCGTGTATACGGACGAAATGTACCTCGGCGGACTTTCAACGTCGCTGCCGCAGGATGTCCAGGAGGCCTTCATCCACAGCGTTCCGGGGCTCCGCCGGGCGACGATCGTTCGTCCGGCCTACGCCGTGGAGTACGACTGTCTCGATCCTCGCATGCTGAGGTCCTCTCTGGAATCGAGGATGATCAAAGGACTGTACGTCGCCGGCCAGGCGAACGGCAGCTCAGGGTATGAGGAGGCCGCCGCCCAGGGAATCGTGGCCGGCATCAACGCCGCGCGCTCTCTCGCGGGAGAGGAGGCGATTGTGATCGGCAGGTCGGAGGCCTATATAGGGGTGCTGATCGACGACCTTGTAACGCGGGGCGCCGAGGAGCCGTATCGTATGTTTACAAGCAGGGCCGAACGCAGGCTGTCGCTCCGGCACGATTCGGCCGACCTTAGACTGACGCCTCGTGCTGCTGAAATCGGATTGGCCTCCGCCGAGAGGCTGGATCGTTTCGAGCGACGGCGCGCCGGCGTCGCGGAAATCGCCGAGCTTCTGCGCGCGCGGCGCGTGTCGCCCTCCGACGTCGTTGTGATTCCCGCCTTGCAGTCTCATGTCGGCGCCTCGATCGCAGACGCGTTGCGCGATCCCGCTTTTCGAGGCGATTTGCCCCGTATCATGCCCGAGCTCTCCGAGCGTTTCCCCCCCGAGTGGATTGAAACCGCTGAGCTCGACGCCCGCTATGCGGGCTATGTCGAAAAGGAGACACGGCTCGCCGGACGAATGACCCGTGCCGAGCGGATGAAAATACCGGATGATTTCGACTTTCGCGCGGTCGTCGGTCTGTCAAAGGAGGCGGTTGCGAAACTCGAGGCTGTTCGCCCCGAGACCGTCGGTCAGGCCGCGCGCGTAAGCGGCGTGCGCGCAGCGGATGCGGCGCTTCTTCTTGCCGCCTTGGCTAAAAAGGTGAAACTCAGGGCGGATCACGAGCTCTCGCCGGATGAGCCGCTTACTGGCGTGTGAACCCCATCATCGCCGCCAGGTCTGCTTTGGCCTTTTCGAGGGCTTGTTCGTACTGCGTTCGAACCGCGCTGACGTTCTGCTTATAGAATGCGGCGAATTCAGGGTCCGACATCGGATCGATCCGGACATCCGTGCCCATGCGGGCGGACATCTGACGCTCTTTTTCCCGGATTCTCGGCGCCCACTGTTTGCGAATCGCCTGCTCCACATTCTTCATATCATCGAGGAACTGCTTGAAAAAACCGCCAAGCTGTTGGAAGAGCGCTTGGACCCGCTTGTCGGCGACCGCCGAGCCGACACCTCCCAGCAGCCCTGCACCTGAAGATGCCGCGATCGCCGAGAACCCGGCGGCCAGAGCATCGATTTTTTCGAGGAAACTTTCGCTTGAAGGCAGCTGGAGCTGAGCCGCGAGCGTCTCGTACATACCTTCGCGGACGCTCGCGCGTTTTTCCTTGGGGTATTTCGCGAGTATTTCACCAAGGCCGCCCGACGAGGGGTCGTCGAGATAGCGGCCCGCGGCCTTTTTGCCTTCGAGCTTGAGCGCGTTCGCTTCGATGGCGGCCTCATCCACTTTGAGATCCTTCGTCCGCTCGAGCGCGAGCTCGAGCGCGCTCTTGATCATTGCCATTGTTTCCCCTCCACCGAGCTACATGCTTCGCGGTCGCCGCTGCGGGAGCTCCCGTGCGAATGCGAGCACTTTGTCAACCATGCTGACCGCAACGATCACCACGACGATGTATTCCAGAACGACGAAGAGCGGCAAACGTTCGATATTGAAAATGAGCCGCAGTACTTCAATCGCGTAAAGCACCATTATCGATGCGACGGCGGCCTTCCCGAGGAACGTCGTCTTCGGTTCCACCTTTCTATTTATGAAGATCAACGCGAAGACCAGAATAACCTGGAGACCGAGGCGCGCCGCTACAATAAGGAAGAACCAAGGTGGAACGAGCTCAAAATAATAAAAGACGACCGAGAGGACAATGAGGAGCGAGTAATCGCTCGCGCTGTCCATCATTTTCCCGACTTTTGTGACCTCGCCGGCCTTGCGGGATATGTATCCGTCAACGAAATCCGTGGCGAAGACAAGAACGACGAGGCAGAGAAGCGGCAGGCGGATGCTGTATTCTTTTGCGGCGAGCACGAGGAAAAGGATCGTCGGCATACTTGTGAGCCGGAACATGGTGACGGCATTGGCGAGATTCACCCGTTCCAGCCGCTCGCCCGAAGGTATTTTGATAAAGGAGTTTTTGAAGAGGAAAAGAAGAGCCAGGAAACAGCCGTAATACACGAACGATACAATTCCATAGCCGAGCCCGTACCGAGCGAAAAACCCCGACGATGTTTCCGACGAAGAGGGTTCGGCAAAAAGTGCGAAGGCTGAGAATATGGCGAATTGAACGAAGCAAAACGCGACAACAGCGCCGATTATGCTTTTGCCGAGCTTGTCTATGGCCCCCTCCTCCGTGGGCGAAATGATACAACTTGACAGTAGCGGTGTCAAATACTCATACTGCAATCATGACACTCGCCGACAAACTGACGACCATACGGCTCGTCCTCGCCCCTCTGTTTTTCATAATTTACAGCTGGGGGGCGGCCTTCGGCCAGACAATCGCGGTCGTGCTCTTATGGGCGTTGTTCATTGTGATAGAAGTGAGTGATCTTTTCGACGGACAAGCGGCTCGACGGCAGGGTACGGTCAGCGACTACGGTAAGGTG
This sequence comes from uncultured Treponemataceae bacterium, assembly GCA_964540615.1. Taxonomy (GTDB): domain Bacteria; phylum Spirochaetota; class Spirochaetia; order Treponematales; family Rectinemataceae; genus CAZXXZ01. Next base: position 41,477 of record CAZINN010000022.1, read on the forward strand.
TTCGATCCTTTCGCCGATGTTTTCGCCCGCATCACGTATTTCGTCTGTTTTGTGTCGACCGGGATCATGCCCGTGTGGGCGCTTCTCGTTATTCTATATCGCGAATTCGGCCAACTTTTTATTCGCATGATCCTGGCGGGGAAGAAGGTGATGATGGGGGCCCGCTCCGGGGGCAAGCTCAAGGCTGTTTTCTATATGGTGGCCGGTTCCGCCTCTCTGATTCTCGACAGCGTCATCAGGCTCGAATTGTTTGTCGAGGTTGTTCCATACGCAAGGATAGTGGTGTATGTCCTCTATTGCATCGCCGTCGTTCTCTCGCTGGCCTCGTTCGCGGATTATCTGGTGCACTTTCGTAGGCAAATGGCGGCGAAATGAACCGCCCCGCTCCGATTCGTCTCCTTGACAAGGGGCGGGCCGCCGGCGTCCGCTTCGTTCTCTTCGATATCGACGACACTATTACCGAAGAAGGTCTCTTGCTCGAGGAATCTTTTTCCGCACTGTGGGCCTTGCGGCGGGCGGGAATTGCGGCGGTGCCTGTCACTGGCCGCCCCGCCGGCTGGTGCGATCTCATCGCACGGCAGTGGCCGATCGCCGGTGTGGTGGGCGAAAACGGCGCATTCGCCTTTTTTATGCGCGACGGGCACCTTCAACGTCTATTCCATCCCGCCGCGGCCGATCCCGAATCATCGCGGGAGCGGCTCGATCGTCTCGGAAAAGAAATTATCACTGCTGTTCCCGGCTTCAGAATCGCAAAGGACCAGAGCTATAGGCTCTTCGATCTCGCGCTCGATTTCGCCGAGGAGCCGCCCGTGCTTCCGTTGGCGGCCGCCGTGCGTGCAAAAGAACTCTGCGAGGCCGCCGGAGCCCGGGCGAAGATCAGCTCGATTCATGTGAACGCGTGGTTCGGAGATTACGACAAGCTTTCCATGTCTGAGCTTTTCCTTGTCGAGGTGCTTGGCTGGAATCCATCGCATGAGCCTGATGCCGTGCTCTTCATCGGAGACTCGCCGAACGACGAGCCCATGTTCGAGCGTTTTGCTTTGTCATGCGCGGTTGCGAATTTCTGTCGTTTTCAAGGTCTCGTCCGCCATCTTCCTGCTTTTATCACTCAATTACCCTATGGCAGGGGCTTTGCCGAAGCCTGTTCGAAAGTACTCGATTCGCGCTGTGCTTGACATACATCGATCTGATGAAGTAGGTTTATCGAGCGCTCCGAAGAGGAAGGCGACAGCAGTCCAGCGGCGCACGGGCCTGGGTGGTGGTGCGCG
>CAZINN010000023.1:0-40760 GCA_964540615.1 uncultured Treponemataceae bacterium
AAGGACCACTCCCTTACTCGCCATCCTTCGCCCTCGCTTGTGCGGCAAACTCGGCGACCGAAGCGGTGACAGCTTCGAAATCCAGCGGCTTCGCGAAAAACGCGTCGGCGCCCTCGTCGCGTATGGCCTGCCCTTCCTCGGGCCTGTCGAGTCCGGTCATCGCGATGATGAAGGGCTTGCCGAACACGGGATCTTCTTTGATCTTGCGGCACAGCGCATGCCCGTTGACGCCGGGCAGGTCGATGTCGAGCACCACAAAGCCGGGGCGCATCTCGGCGATGAGGCGTCCCGCCTCGAATCCGTCGAAGGCCTGATGAATCGAAAAACGCTCGAGCTTGCGCTCGAGCCATCGTTTCAATAAATCATTGAGCTCGGCGTCATCGTCGACAATGAGCACGGCGTTCCAATCGACGTCGTTGTTGAGCCGATCCTCGAGCTCGGGCGGGACGCGCATGCCGCGCGTATTCAAGAAACTCATCAAATCTTCCGCGTATATCCGGTACTGGCCTCCGGGCGTCATGAAGGCTTTCAGGTATCCGTTGCGGATCCAATTGATGGCGGTCTGATTGACGACACCGCAGAGGTTCGCGACCTCCAAAGCGGAAAAGATGCGGACTTTCTTAACGCTTTTGGCCATAGTCCTTCCTGGTTAGGACGAAAGTAATTATAGTCAATATATCCAGAATGTCAAAGATTACTTTTTGAAGATAGCACATAGATACTAAAAAACCCTTCCTATTGATTTTTTGAGGCGGAGTCCGTACCGTAGCCTCTCATGGAATTGACCGAAGACTTCATTTCTTCACTCACCATCGACGAATCAGCGATTGTCCATAAAATCGCCGAAGAACTGAAGATACGAGCGAATCAGGTTTCGGCCGTTATCGAGCTGGTCGCCGAGGGATGCACGATCCCGTTCATCAGCCGGTACCGCAAGGAGCGGACCGGCAGTCTCGACGAGCTGCAGGTCCGCGAATCGACGCATAAATTCCAGGCATACAAGAATCTTGAAGAGCGCAGGCTCGAGGTGATACGCGGTATCTTCGCGCTCGGCAAGCTGGATCGGGCATTGTTCGAGAATATCAAAAAGGCGCAGACTCTGGCTGAAATCGACGATATCTGGGCGCCCTATAAGAAGAAAAAGAAGACAAGGGGGATGCTCGCCCTGGACCGCGGCCTGGGGGAGCTCGCGGACATCATGGTCTCGCAGGACGAGGCGGCGGTCGACGAGGCCGCCCCGCGGTTCGTCAAGGAAGTCCCCGAGAATCCCGAGCTTTCTGTGCCGACAGCGCGCGAGGCGGTGCAGGGCGCCATGGATATCGTGGCCGAGCGCATGGCCCAGGATCCCGACAACCGCGCCGCGGTCAAGCGCTTCTACCTGTCGAGCGGCAGGCTCAAAGTCAAAGGGATCGGCGACGAGACAAAAAAAACCTCGTCGACCTATCAGATGTACTGGGACTACGTCGAGCCCCTGTCCAGCCTCAAGCCCCACCGGGTCTTGGCGGTCAACCGGGGCGAGCGAGAGGGCGAGCTCGACGTCGCGCTCGAAGTCGACGAGGACGGCGCCGTATCGCTCCTTCAGCAAAGAATCACGACCTTCAACCGCTACCACCGCGAGGCGATCGACGACGGTCTGCGCCGCCTCCTCGGACCCGCCGTCGTCCGCGAGATCCGCTCGGACGCGACCGAGGCGGCCGAAGGACACGGCATCGAGGTCTTCTCGGAAAACCTCAAGAACCTCCTCATGCAGCCGCCGATCAAGGGGACGCGCGTGCTCGGCGTCGATCCGGGAATCAGGACCGGCACCAAGTGCGCGGCCCTCGACGAGACGGGGAAATTCCTCGACTACTTTGTGATTTTCCAGGAACAGAAGCCCGATGAAGCCCGGTCCGCCCTCATCGAAGCGGTGAAAAAACACGGCCTCAAGCTGATCGCGGTCGGCAACGGCACCGCGAGCCAGGAAACCCGCGAACTCGTCGCCCAGGCGATCGCCGAAGGCGGACTCGACTGCGAGTTCACGGTGGTTGATGAGGACGGCGCCTCGGTCTACTCGGCCAGCGACATCGCGCGCGACGAGTTCCCCGATCTCGACCTCACAATCCGCGGTGCTATATCCATCGGCCGCCGCCTCCAGGATCCCTTGGCCGAGCTCGTCAAGATCGACCCGAAGTCGATCGGCGTCGGACTGTACCAGCACGACGTCAACCAAAAACGCCTGTCGGAAAAGCTGGACGAGGTGGTCGGCTCGGTCGTCAACAACGTCGGTGTGAATTTGAACACCGCGAGCGTTTCCTTATTGAAGTATGTCTCCGGCATAAACACCGGCCTCGCCAAGAAGATCGTCAAATTCCGCGAGGCCTACGGCCGGATACCCGCCCGCGCTCTCTTGAAAGAAATCCCCGGCATGGGGGACAAGACCTTCGAGCAGTGCGCCGGCTTCCTCAAGATTCCGGAAAGCGAAAACATCCTCGACAACACCTGGGTCCATCCCGAGAACTACGCCCTGGCCGAGGAGCTTTTGCCCCTGGTGCGGTCCGGCTCCGATCCGGATGCCGGGATGCGTGCAGCCCTTAAGGAGAAATACCGCGTGGGCGATACCACGCTGAGCGATATCATCAGCGAGCTGAAAAAACCGAACCGCGATCCGCGCGAGGATTTTCCAAAACCCATATTGCAGAAAGGCATCGTCACCTTCGAGGACCTCGCCGAGGGCATGACGGTGACCGGCAAGGTCAAAAACGTCGTCGATTTCGGGGCCTTCGTCGATATCGGGATCAAGGAAAGCGCGCTGATACATATTTCCGAGCTCTCGGACCGCTTTGTACGGGATCCCATGGAGGTGCTCAAGGTCGGAGATGTCCGCGAATTCAGGATCATTTCAATCGACACCGCGCGCCGGCGCATCGGGCTGTCGCTCAAGGCGGCGCCGAAACCCGAGCGGCACGGATCGGCTCCCAAGCGGGTCGTGGTCAGGAAGGCGGCTGCCGCCTCGAACGGCGGTCCGCGTCGAGAGGATGAGGGCATGACGTATAATCCCTTTGCGGAGCTGCTGAAAAACCGTAGGAAATAGTCAGCGGGGAGTTCCTCCGCCCTGTAAAAAAGACCATCTGCTTGATAGAGCCTCCGCCCTGTGATACTCTTTGTTCAGTCATTGAACGAAACCTGCAACGTCCGTTGACAAGGGGGAGCGTGTTTCGGCCGCCTCCCGGCTCGGCGGGCTACACGGCCGCATTCTGTTTTCCGCGGGGAGCGCCGCGGAAAGGAATGGTATTCCCCTGCAGAAATCGGTTTCAGGTAAAAAAGTTCGAGGAAATCAATGATGAAGTCATCACCACAATCAAGCGTATTCGACAGCGAACTGTCCGTCCTCTCGGCGGTTCGTGAAGCCCAAAGCGGATCTGGACAGATAACCCAACGGGATCTCGCCAGCAGGGCCGGCATTTCGCTCGGTATGGCTAATCTTATTCTCCGCCGCCTTGCCGAGCGGGGATTTCTTGAACTGACGCGGATGTCGGCGAAGCGTGTCCGCTATGCCTTGACGGGAACCGGCATGAAAGAGCTGGCCAGGCGGACCGCCGGTTATTACCGCCGCGTATCGCAGAGCGCCGGGCTGTACAGGGATAAACTCAAAAGCCTGGTCGATGCGGCCAAGCGCAGAGGCGCTCAGGCGATCGTCCTCGTCGGCTCCAGCGAGGTCGAGTACCTGCTCTCCGAAGCCTGCGAGCGCGCGGGGATGATTTTCATAAAAACCGCCGATCCGGAAAAAGCTGCGAGCCTGGCCCGGAAAAACGGGGCGGTTCTGGTTCTGTCGGAAAGTTTCGAGCTTTCGGCGATTCACGAAGCGGAGCTTCCGCACGAGAATCTGGCGGAGATCCTCGCCGCTATTCCCGCAGGGATCGAATAAGCAGGCGCGCGTTTTCGTTCCCTACTATCACCGTTCAGGATGTGCCCCATGCGAAACAGTGCCTGCCGCACGGCCTCGTTGGTTCTTTCCCTCATACTGCCCTGTATTCTCTGCGCCCAGACCACGGGCGGGGAAGTGAAGCCTGTTGTCTACATAATCAGGAGCGTCGATTTCGACGTCAGGGGCAAGACGATCCCCTTTGTCCTCAGGCAGAAAATCGAACAGGACGGCGTATTTGTCGGACGAGAATTTCCTACGAAAGAATCGCTCGAAGCTTTTATTGAAGAAAAGCGCATTGTGCTCGCCAACAACCGCGTCCTCGAGTCGGTAGAGTCAAGTTATACCACGACGGAGGAGGCAGAGGGGATCGTTGGTGTATCGGTTGTGTACACGGTCGTCGACACCTGGAACATCATGGCTTTCCCGATACCGGAGTACAGCTCCGACGATGGATTCGAGCTCTATATCAAAGCGAAGGACTATAATTTTTTGGGGTCGATGGAGAGTTTGACCCTCAATGTGAGCTATGTGTACGACGAGCGCGGCGATCAATCGTTTGCGCTGTACACGGCCTTCGACTACCCGTTCAAAGCCTTAGGCCTCGAGTGGAGTCTGGGGGTGACGGAAGATTTCGAGGTCTGGTTCGCCGAGGGCATGGCCGCTTCGACAACGAGCGCGAGCCTTACGTTGAACATCCCCGACCTCGGATTCCCCGCGAGCGTGTCGCTGTCGCAGGGCTTTCATTATAACGAGGACGAGCTGACCACCGGCGAATCTGATCCGCTTTTCTTATCCAACAACCTGAGTTTCAACGCGTCCATTCCGACAGATCTTACGCTGGGCGCCTTGGGGCCGATTTCGTACGGCTTTTCGGCGGCGCTGGAGGGGAACTGGTGGCCGGGCGGGACGCTCGAGGTCGACGGCCGCCAGGGTCTGTCGTTGACGCACAGCGATTCGCTGTCCTCGGGACGGATCGACTGGGTCGGAAACACGAGGACCGGCCAGTCTGTCGCTGTCTCGAGCACACAGCGGATACACATGGACTCCAGTTCGCTCACCTGGGATGTTTCGCTGACGTATCAGCTCTTTCTGCCATTCTGGGAGGGGCGGGCCGGACTGGCCTCGCGGGCCGTGGCTCTCCTCCGGCCGGACACCCGCGCGGGCAATCCGATCGATTCGGTCGACGACTATCTGCGGGGCGTTCGGGACGGCCGCGTGAATTGCGAGGCCGCCCTTATCGCGAATATCGCGGCGCCGGTGAAACTGTTCGATTTTCCGACCCATGTGTTCATCAAAAAAGACTGGCTCGATTTCGAGCTTCAGGCCCAGCCCTTTGTGGACCTGGCGCTCGCCGTGCCCGATTGGTCTTCGCTCAGGCCGACCGAGGACTGGATATGGGCCGCCGGCGGTCTCGAGCTTCTCGTCTTTCCCAAGCGCTTCCGCAGCATCATCGTCAGGACGGGCGCGGGATGGGACCTCTTGAGCGTGCTGTCGACGAAATCTTTGACCGAGCCCTCGCCGCGCGACGGATCGAGTCCGTATGAGATATACTTTACCACCGGGTTGCATTATTAAAACTTAATCGAAGAAAGGATTGTATGCCCGAAACAAAGGCGTCGAAGCTCAGGCGGATGCTCGAATCCGACAGGCTCGAGTTCATCATGGAGGCCCACAACGGCCTCTCGGCGAAGATCGTCGAGGAGGCGGGCTTCAAGGGAATATGGGCCTCGGGCCTGTCCATGTCCGCGGCCCTGGGGGTCCGCGACAACAACGAGGCTTCGTGGACGCAGGTCCTCGAGGTGCTCGAGTTCATGAGCGACGCGACGACGATCCCCATCCTGGTCGACGGGGACACCGGATACGGCAATTTCAACAACGCGCGGCGCTTGGTCCGCAAGCTCGAGCAGCGCGGCATCGCGGGCGTCTGCGTCGAGGACAAGCTCTTCCCCAAGACCAACTCGTTCATCTCAGGCGAATCCCAGCCCCTGGCCGACATCGACGAGTTCTGCGGCAAGGTCAAGGCCATGAAGGACGCGCAGGCCGACCCCGATTTCGTGGTGGTGGCCCGCGTCGAGGCCTTTATCGCGGGCTGGGGATTGGACGAAGCCCTGCGGCGCGCCGAAGCCTACCGCCGATCCGGAGCGGACGCCGTGCTCATTCATTCGAAGCGTTCGGATTACGCCGAGATTTCGGCCTTCATGAACTCCTGGGGCGACCGCCTTCCCGTCGTCATCGTGCCGACGAAGTATTACTCGACGCCTACCTCGACGATCCGCGAAAGCGGCGTGCGCCTGGTCATCTGGGCGAACCACAATCTCCGCTCGGCCATAACCGCGATGAAGGAAACGAGCAGGAGAATTTTCGAGGACGAGAGCCTTGTCGGCGTCGAGGACAAGATAGCGACGGTGTCCGAGGTCTTCCGCCTCCAGGGCGAGGCCGAACTCGAGGAGGCCGAGAAGAAATACCTGCCTACCTCGGGCAAGACGGTCAACGCGATCGTCCTGGCCGCCGCTCGGGGCGACCGTCTGGGCGAGCTGACCGCCGACGCGCCCAAGGCCATGCTGGAAGTCGGAGGCCGCCCCATCCTGGCCCAGACGGTCGAGAAGCTCAACCGCGTCGGCGTCAAGGATATCTCGGTGGTCCGGGGCTACAAGAAAGAGAAAATCGCCCTGACCAATCTGAAGTATGTCGACAACGACGAATACGATCGAACGAGCGAGGTTTATTCTTTGTACCTTGCGCGCGAACGGCTCGGCGGCAATACGGTGATCGTCTACGGCGACATCATTTTCAAGAGTTACTTCCTGAACGATCTTCTGAACGACGATTCGCCGGCCACCATCATCGTCGACGCGGACACGGTGCGCGACGGCGGCTACCGCGACTACGCATCCTGCGACCGGCCCGACAGCCGCGCGTACCTCGATCGGCCGGCCAGGCTTATAAAAATGTCGCATGCGCTTCCGGAATCGGAAACCTGCGGCGAGTTCATAGGAATGTTGAAAACGAACGAGGAGGGGGCTGCGGCGATGCGCGGGCTGCTCGACGAGGCCGCATCTTCGGGCGCGGTCAGGACGATGCGCATGGACGAGCTTCTCACGCGGCTCGCCGAGCGGATCCCGGTGGCCGTGAAGTACGTCCGCGGCTCGTGGATCGATGTCAACGGCCTTGTGGACTTCAAAAAAGCCCTCGGCGAGGGGCGGGGGGCCTAGGCATGCTCGATACGGCGAAGTTCGGAGCCGCGCTCAAATCGCGCGGCTATGATTTGTACAGCGGCGTTCCCTGCTCCTTTCTCAAGGACCTGATCAACTACGCGATCAACGAGTGCGAGTATGTCATGGCAGCCAACGAGGGCGACGCTGTCGCCATCTGCGCCGGCGCAATGCTCGCCGGCCGAAAATCGGTGGCGCTCATGCAGAACTCCGGCCTGACCAACGCGGTCTCGCCCCTCACGTCGCTCAATCCCATTTTCCGCATACCTATTCTGGGCTTTGTCAGCCTGCGCGGCGAAAAGGGCCTCGGCGACGAGCCTCAGCACGAGATTCTGGGCGAGGCGACCGGCGATCTTCTCGACGCCATGCGCGTCAGGTGGGCCTATCTGCCCGACGAGATGGACGCTGCGCTTGCGGCGTTCGAGCGCGCCGACGCGGCCGTTGAATCGGGCGAGACCTTCTTCTTCATCGTAAAAAAGGGCAGCTTCGACAAGGTCGCCCTTCGCGATAAACCCGTCCAGAACCTCTCGCTGCCGAGCCGCGGCGAACTTTTGGCTGCGATCCGCGGCGAGCTCCGGCCGGACGCGGTCCTCATCGCCACGACCGGCTTCACGGGCCGGGAGCTGTATGAACTGGGCGACGACGAGCGAAATTTCTACATGGTCGGCTCGCTCGGCTGCGCCTCCTCCTTCGGGCTCGGCATCTGCCTGGCCAGGCCCGAACGGCCGGTCGTCGTGCTCGACGGCGACGGAGCCCTCCTCATGCGCACCGGGGCCCTCGCCACGAATGCGTATTACACGAGAGGAAACATGCTCCATGTGCTTTTGGACAACGGGGCGCACGAGTCGACTGGCGGGCAGGCGACGGTCTCCGCATCGGTCGATTGGCCGGCCGCGGCGCGGGCGTTTGGTTATAAAAACATTAAAAGCGTAGCAAATGCGGCGGACATGAAAGCAGCGGTCGAGGAGTGGAATCGGATCGGGGGTCTCGTCTTTGTGTACGCCAAGATCAGGCAGGGCGCGCCGGAAACGCTCGGACGCCCCAAGGTGAAACCCTGCGATGTGGCGCGAAGGCTGGCGAAGTTCCTCGGCGTCAAGGAGTGATGGATATGGTTCGCGAAGCGGTGATTCTCGGCGCAGGGCTGGGCTCGAGGCTCAACGGCATGGCCGCCGAAATGCCCAAGGGCTTCATAGAGATCGGCGGCCTGCCCATGGTCGAGCGCTCGGTGCGCAAGCTGATAGAAAAGGGGATCGAGAGGATCTACATCGGCACCGGGCACTGCGCCGGGCACTACGAGCGCCTCGCCGCGAGGTATCCCTGCATCGAGACCGTCCATAACCCGGACTACGCGACCACAGGCTCCATGCGGACGCTTTTCGAGATCGCCCCCAAAGTACAGGGCGACTTTCTGCTCCTCGAGTCCGATCTCATCTACGACGATATCGGGCTCTTCGTGCTTCTCAACGACCCGCGGCGCGACGTTCTTTTGGCCTCCGGGGCCACCAAGTCCGGCGACGAAGTGTTTGTTCAGACCGACGAAACAGGCCGCCTCCTGCGACTCTCAAAAAAGCGCGAGGATCTGTCGCGGATCGACGGCGAGCTCGTCGGCATCACCAAGCTGACCAAGGAGGCCCTCGACCGCATGTGCGCCTACGCCGAGCGGGTCTCCGCCGAACGCCCGAAGCTCGACTACGAAGCGGCGATGGCCGCCGTCTCGAGCGACCGGACGCCCATCGGAGTCCGGAAGCTGGAGTACTACGCCTGGCGCGAGGTCGATGACGAGCATCATCTTGCGATGGCGCGCGCCGAAATCTGGCCCCGCATCGCCGAAAGCGAGGCCTGCCGCGCCGTGCGGCGCGAGGTGCTCCTGAATCCGGGCCCGGCGACGACGACCGACAGCGTCAAGTACGCCCAGGTCGCGGCCGACATCTGCCCCCGCGAGAAGGAGTTCGGCGGGGTCATGGCCTGGATCAGCCGCGAGCTCTCGGCCTTCGTCGGCGACCCCGACAAGTACGAGACCGTCCTCTTCGGCGGCTCGGGGACCGCGGCCGTCGAGGTCATGGTCAGCTCCATCGTTCCGCCCGAGGGCAAGATGATCATCGTCGACAACGGCGCCTACGGGGCGCGCATGGCCAAGATCGCCTCGATCTACGGCATTCCGACCGTCGTGATGAAAAGCTCGGCGTATAAGCGCTTGGACCTCGCACAGCTGGAGCGGCTCATCGACACGGAAAAGCCCAGCCATGTCGGCGTCGTCTACCACGAGACGACCACCGGCCTTTTGAACCCCGTGCCCGAGATCGGCAGGCTCTGCCGCGCGCGCGGCATCGACCTCATCGTCGACGCGGTCAGCGCCTTCGCGGCGATCCCCATCGACATGGAGCGCGACGGGATCACGGTCATGGCCTCGACCTCGAACAAGAACATACAGGGTATGGCCGGTGTGGCCTTCGTCTTCTGCGAGAAGAAAGCCCTGGAGAAATCCGCCCAGGTCCCCATGCGCAACTACTACCTCAACCTCTACGACCAGTACGCGTACTTCAAGAAGACCATGCAGACGCGCTTCACGCCGCCTGTACAGACCCTCTACGCCCTGCGCCAGGCCATCATCGAGACCAAGCAGGAAACCATACCCGCCCGCTACGCGCGCATCACCGAATGCTGGAAGATCCTCATGGAGAGCTGCCGCCGTCTGGGCCTCACGACCCTCGTGGCCGAGGAGGACCAGTCGCACATCATCGCCGCTATTCTCGAACCCAAACTCCCCGGCTACGACTTCGAGACATTCCACGATTACTGCCGTGAACATTCCTTTACAATCTACCCGGGTAAGCTCTCCGACGCGGACACCTTCCGCATCGCCAACATGGGCGACATCAGGCCCGAGGAGATGAGGACCTTCGCCGTAGTTCTCGAAGAGTACCTCAAGATCGCCGAAAGGGCGAAGTAAGCAAGATATCCGTGAACGTATGGAAAAAACATTTAAGGTGTTGAACCGCTTGGTCGAGGAAGGCATTATCGGGCGCTACGCTGTCGGCGGCGCTATGGGCGCTATGTTCTACGCCGAACCTGTTTCGACCTTCGATCTGGATATATTCGTCGTTCTTCCGCACCTTGATTCAGGCCTTATCACCTTGGCTCCCTTATACGACCATTTGGCATCGCTCGGCTACACGAGCGAAGGCGAATGCGTCAATATCGAAGGCGTGCCGGTCCAGTTCCTCCCGGCGTATAATAGTCTTGTTGAAGAGGCCTTGAGAGAGGCTGAGATAATTGAATATAGGTCGACCCCTGTCAGAGTGATGACGGCTGAACATCTGATCGCCATCGCGATTCAGACCGGCAGGCCGAAGGATCGAGTCCGAGTCGCGCTGCTCCTTGAAGAAGCTCAAATCGATAGGAATCGTCTCGACAGCATTCTGAAGCGTTATTCATTAATAGAGCGAGGTAGGTCATGGATGAAATGAAAAAAGAGTTGGCCCATTCGCTCGATGCAAAGCGGGCTCGGCGTATGATGCTGGCCCGACTACCGTATGAAGAGAAACTGAAGATTCTCATCGAGCTTCAGACGATCGCTGCGCCGATACTGCGATCGCGGGGGAAGAAGGTCGTCGTTTTCAAGGCTGATTGATTATACGGCGACTACCAGCGGAAGAAGGGAAATTCCATGACAGAGCCCGGTCTCGACGAAGGATTCCTCTCGCGCATAGCGGCTCGCATCCGCTCGGAGAACGAGGCATACGAGCAGCTCGCGGCGTCGAGAAAGAAGGAGGCCGAGCGCGAGGCGGCCAGGTTGGCCTCTCGTTTCGCGTCTGCCGATCCCGGGATTGTTAAGATCGTTTTATTCGGATCCGCTCTTCCGGGACGATCTTTCCGCCCCGACTCGGATATCGACCTGGCGGTTTCAGGAGGCGATATCGCCCGGCTCGAAGCTATGGCCTCGGATTCGGCTTTCCGCGTCGATATAGTCGATATGGAAAACCTTGCGCCGGGAATTCGCGGCATGGTGGATAAAGAGGGGCTCGTCCTTTATGAAAAGAACGTTTGAAGACTTTTCGCGGCTCGTCTCCGAACTCGAGTCCAGCCTCCAGGATTTTGAGTACGCTGTACAGGCGAACGAGCGGGCGTCGCAGAGAATCGCGGCGGGTGCGAATGACCAGCTCGACTACGCGGCTCTCGGTTACACGATCCACAACATCTATGGCGTGATCGAAGGGTATTGCCTTCGTATCGCCAAGTTCTTCGAAAACAACATCGACCCCGCTTCGTGGCACAGGGGCTTGCTCGATCGAATGGGATTGAATATCGAGGGAGTGCGCCCGGCCCTGTTCTCCGGAGAAGAAGTCCTCGTCTTGCACGAGCTACGGTCGTTTCACCATGTCTTTCGGCACTTGTATGCCCGGCCGCTGGATGCGGACAAGCTTGAATTGGTACAACGCCGCGTTCCGCGGGCAGCGGACGTGTTCCGTAAGGCCCACGCTCGATACGTCGAAATTTTGAGACGATTAGGCCGGGCTGTGGGAGGAGGTATCACATAGAAGCAACCAATAAGACGAAAACGCGTTAATTCGTCTTATTGGCTAGACGAAATAACGGTGATACATCGTATGTGCTGGTATTGTCACTACGAGATAGATTGCGTGTAGTATGCTCGAACAGGTTCCAGGAGATGAGCGCTATAGGTAAAAGAAGCGCTGGATCGAGTGGTATCCTTGCAAAGATTGTGCCTTGAAAAATCACAGTCCGACTTTGAATTTTCAAGGTTATCGAGTATGCTAAGATATGATCGATAGGAAAAGGGACAGGGAGAGGGTTAGGGCCTATCTTGCTGTCTTCCCGGTCACCGCGATCCTGGGCGCCAGGCAAGTAGGAAAATCCACGCTTGCCAAGCAGTTCTCATTCGACCATTTCTTCGATTTGGAAAATCCGCGGGATTTGACCCGTCTGGATCATCCTCAACTGGCGCTCGAAAATCTACGCGGTCTGGTAGTTATCGACGAGATTCAGAGAAAGCCCGAGCTTTTTCCGCTTCTTCGATACTTGGTCGACGAGCGACCGGATCGGAAGTTCCTGATTCTAGGAAGCGCCAGTCGCGATTTAATACGGCAGAGTTCGGAATCTCTGGCGGGGCGCATCGGATACTACGAATTGGGCGGCTTCGGTCTTGATGACGTAGGTCGAGGCGGGGAGGAACAAAACCGGCTGTGGCTGCGAGGCGCGTTTCCGCGCTCATATCTCGAAAGCGGCGACGAGGAAAGTATGCTGTGGAGGCAAGAGTTCATCCGCAGCTACCTGGAGCGGGACATCCCGCAGCTGGGAATTACAATTCCCTCGTCGACCCTCGGACGCTTCTGGTCCATGATCGCCCACTACCACGGACAGATTCTGAACTACCAGGAGCTGTCTCGTTCTTTCGGCGTAAGCGACGGGACGATCAGGCGTTACTTGGAGATCCTCGAAGGCACCTTCATGATCCGCATCGTCAAACCCTGGTTCGAGAACTCGGGCAAAAGACTTGTGAAGGCTCCCAAGCTCTATATCCGCGACAGCGGTATATTCCATACGCTGCTTAAGATCGGCGATCGTCCTTCCCTGGAAAGCCACCCAAAACTGGGCGCTTCGTGGGAAGGCTTCGTTATCGAGCAGGCGATACGCGAGTTCGGTATCGAGGAGCCCTGGTTCTATCGAACGCACGGCGGCGCCGAGTTGGATCTGTTTTGGGAGCAGGGCGGCCTGCGATACGGCATCGAGGCAAAGTACGCCGACGCGCCACGCCTCACGCCGTCCATGAAAAGCGTCATGGTCGACCTTTCCCTGCACAGATTGACCGTGGTATACCCCGGTAACACAGCATACGATCTGGCGCCGAATATCCGCGTAGTGCCGCTCGTGCAGATGGGGGGCGGTGCATAGACCGGCGATGGATGATTTACTATGTTTGAGCCGCCATGGTCATTAATCATTGATTATAGTATTATTAAAACACCAACGATGTGAGTTAATTGCTGTAATAAACTGCTTGTAATACATAAATAATGTTCTTGCAGGCATATGGAAGTGTAACGTGAAAAAGATTCTATTCATCTATGGAACCAGGCCCGAAGCCATAAAGATGGCGCCGCTCATAAAGGAATTCGAGAAGCATAGAGATTCATTCAAGGTCGAAATCTGCCTTACGGGTCAGCATAGAGAAATGCTGGACCAGGTGAATTCGTTTTTCGGCATCCGCGGTGATTACGATCTGAATTTGATGAGTCCCAATCAGACATTGTTCGATATCACAGGTCGTTGCCTCAAAGGACTCGAGTCGATACTCGATAGCTCTATGCCGGACTTGGTGTTCGTCCAGGGAGATACGACGACCGTAATGGCGGGGGCGGTTGCGGCATATTATAAGAAGATCCCGGTCGCGCACCTTGAGGCGGGGCTGCGATCGGGCGATAACTATTCACCATTCCCGGAAGAGATGAACCGCAAGATCGCCAGCCAGATAGCCGAGTATCATTTCGCACCTACCAAAGGAGCGGCTGAAAATCTTGCGCGTGAAGGGATTACGAAGAATGTTCATATTGTCGGCAATACCGTGATCGATGCACTTCATCTAGGTTTGTCGTTGATCAGAAATGGGAATTCAGCGGCATATCGGGAACACTTTTCATTTCTCGATTTTAGGAAGAGACTGATTTTAGTGACAGGGCACCGCAGAGAGAGTTTTGGCGATGGGTTTAAGCGAATTTGCGGCGCAATCAAACGTATATCCGATGATTACTCCGATATTGAGATTGTGTATCCGGTCCATTTAAATCCGAATGTCCGAGAGCCGGTGAATAAACTCCTGCGCGGCAAAGCCAATGTTCATCTGATAGAGCCTCTTGATTATCCATACCTTATCTGGCTGCTCGAAAAAAGTTATCTTGTCCTTACGGATTCTGGCGGCATCCAAGAGGAAGCGCCCGCTCTTGGAAAGCCGGTCCTCGTCATGCGGGAAGTGACTGAACGTATGGAAGGTGTAGAGGCCGGCACGGCAAGGCTGGTAGGGACGAGCGAGGACGCGATATACTCGAATACGGCCGCGCTGCTTGAGAACGAGGAATCATACACAAAGATGGCGAAGGCGGTTAATCCATACGGAGATGGAAAAACGAGTTCGAGAATCGTCGATATCTTGTTGCATCGTTGATTAACGAAAGAAAGGTTTTAAAGAACATGAGTGCTTACAAACAGGTTTGCTTCATCGGTCTGGGCTACATCGGGCTTCCTACCGCCGCTGTCGTGGCAAGGGGGGGGCAGCGCGTTCTCGGAGTAGATATCAACGAGAAGGTGGTTAAGACGATCAACAGCGGAGATATACATATCGTGGAGCCCGGGCTCGGCGATGTCGTCAAGGCTGTGGTCGCCTCAGGAAACCTCAGGGCCGCAGTTAAGCCCGAGACAAGCGACGTCTATCTCGTCGTAGTCCCAACGCCCTTCACACACAATCACGAGCCTGACATATCCTACGTCGAGGCCGCGACGCGCTCCGTCATCCCCCTTCTGAAGACCGGCGATCTCTATATACTCGAGTCGACGTCTCCCGTCGGCACGACAGAAAAGATGGCCGAGCTCATTTTCGAAATGCGCCCCGAGCTCAAGGGTGAAATCGCCGTCGCCTATTGCCCCGAAAGGGTTCTTCCCGGAAAAGTCCTGCACGAACTGGTGGAGAATGATCGCGTTATCGGCGGAATCGACGCCGAATCGACCGAGAGGGCAAAGGCTTTCTATGCCACATTCGTCAAGGGCGCTCTGCACTCTACAAACAGCAAGACAGCGGAAATGTGCAAGCTCACCGAGAACTCCTCCCGCGACGTGCAGATCGCGTTCGCCAATGAGCTTTCGATTATCTGCGATAAGGCGGGAATCAACGTTTGGGAGCTAATAGATCTTGCGAACAAGCATCCGCGAGTCAAGATTCTGCAGCCCGGGTGCGGCGTCGGCGGTCATTGCATTGCGGTCGATCCGTATTTTCTCGTCGCCGACTTTCCGCGCGAGGCGCAGATGATCGCAAAGGCGCGCGAGACTAATAATTATAAGGCTTTCTGGTGTGTCGAGAAAATCCAGAATGAGATAAAGCGGTTCGAAATCGAGAAGGGGCGCATACCAAAAGTTGCGTTGATGGGACTTGCCTTTAAGCCGAACATAGATGATTTGCGTGAAAGTCCGGCGCTCTATATTGTGCAACGAATCATCGAAAACAATAAGGCAACATATTTCATCGTGGAGCCGAATGTCGCCGAGCATCCACTCTATAAGCTGACCGATGCCGCCGAAGCATACGCCAAGGCGGATATCGTCGTTTTCCTTGTGGCTCATGATGTTTTTTTTGCGCTTCCAAGACCTGAGGGGAGGATAGTCCTAGATTTCTGTGGGGTGATAAAGTAATCTTTATGATATCATAATTTTACATTTACTCCAGGCGATAATATCAAGGATAAGTTCTTTGATAAACGAGGCAATACATAGAAGTAATATTTTCTCATCATTTGTTTGGAGAATCTTGGAGCGCAGTGGTGTTCAGGGGATTCAGTTCGTCCTTTCTATAGTTCTCGCACGTTTGTTGCAACCCGAAGAGTATGGTGTTGTCGCGCTCCTGAGTATTTTTATAGCAATTGCATCGGTCTTTGTGCAGAGCAGTTTTAGTACGGCGTTAATACAGAAAAAAAAAGCTGATAATTGCGATTTTTCTTCTGTTTTTTTCCTTTCGCTATTCGTTGCCTTTTCCCTGTATTTTTTGCTCTATGTGAGTGCACCTATGATTGCGGGATTTTATGGCAACGAAATAATTTGTCCTGTTATCAGAGTGCTTGCGATCACTCTGTTCTTTGGAGCGATCAATAGTGTTCAGATGGCTAGCGTGTCACGCACAATGCAGTTCAAGCGTTATTTTTTAAGTAGTATGGGTGGAATCATTGGGTCGGGGATTATCAGTGTCGTTCTTGCTTATAAGGGATATGGTGTTTGGTCCTTGGTTGCTCAACAGCTTATCAACAATATGCTTGTGACTATGATATTATGGTTTACAGTTAAGTGGCGTCCTTCTTTGTTATTTTCCTTGCATAAAATCAGGGAACTTTTTTCGTTTGGGTGGAAGCTGCTTGTCTCGGCTTTGCTTGATACCATATTCAGGAATCTGTACGGTCTAGTCATCGGTAAGCTTTATGATGCTGATCGATTAGGCTTCTTTAATCGCGGTCAGCAGTTCCCGGCCGTCATTGCATCCAGCCTCGACGGTTCGATTCAAAGTGTGATGTTACCAGCCCTGTCTTCACTACAGGATGATCTCGCTTCAGTGAAGACGCTGATGAGGCGTTCGATGATGACGAGCTCCTATTTGCTTTTACCTCTTATGGTTGGCTTAGCATCAATTGCGAAACCTATGGTCTCTGTGCTTCTAACAGACAAATGGCTTCCTTGTGTGCCATTTCTGCAGTTGGCATGTATAAGTTATGCATTGTATCCCATTCATACGGCAAATCTGACTGCAATAAATGCTATCGGGCGTAGTGACGTTTTTCTTAAGCTTGAAGTGATGAAAAAGATTGTGACTATAATATTGCTTATTGTTTCAATTCCGTTTGGTATTTATGCAATGGCGATCGGTCAAGTAATAAGTAGTATCATCGCGACTATTATTAATACGTATCCTAATAAAAAGCTTCTCAATTATACATATTTCGAACAAATTAAAGATTTGTTACCACCTCTTGTTCTTTCTTTTGTAATGGGCTCCTGTGTTTACATGGTTGGTTTTTTACCGCTAGACACTAGAATGAGGCTGGGTGTGCAAATCGTGTTGGGCGCGGCTATCTATATTGGATTTTCATGGCTTTTCAGACTGAATAGCTATATGTATCTAGTTCAAATAATGAGGGGATTAAGAAAATGAATGGTAAGCCAATATTAGTTACATCGCCGTTATTGCCACCTTTGGATGAGTTTATTCAATATCTTAAAAAGATATGGGAAAGCAAGTGGATAACGAATAATGGATACTATCACCAAGAACTTGAAAAAGCGTTATGCGAGTATCTTGGAGTAAAGTATATAAGTCTTTTTACGAATGGGACACTTCCATTAATTATTGCTCTACAAGCCTTGCGAATAACCGGTGAGGTTATTACTACTCCTTACAGCTTCGTTGCTACTACGCACTCGCTATGGTGGAATGGAATAAAGCCAGTCTTTGTTGATATTGATCCAAAAACCGGTAACATTAATCCAGAGAAGATTGAGGCGGCAATAACACCAAAGACAACAGCAATAATGCCAGTGCATGTTTATGGAATTCCATGCGACATCGAACAAATAAAAAACATAGCAGATAAGTATGGTTTAAAGGTTATTTACGATGCGGCGCATGCCTTCGGTGTATTGGTGAATGGGAGAAGTATCCTTGAAGCGGGCGATATGTCGACATTAAGTTTTCATGCAACAAAGACGTACAATACAATTGAAGGTGGTGCACTAATATGCCATGATGAGGCAACAAAAAAGCGAATAGATTATCTTAAGAACTTTGGATTTGCAGATGAGGTAACAGTGGTCGCCCCAGGCATAAACTCAAAAATGGATGAGGTCAGGGCTTCATACGGTCTTTTAAGCTTGAAGTATATTGATGAGGCTATAGAGAAGCGTAGACACGTAGCGCTTTTCTATAGGGAAAAATTAAGAAATGTTGCAGGAATAACGTTTTTCGATGATATTCCCAATGTAAAGCATAATTACTCTTACTTTCCAGTTTTTGTTGATCAAAATATTTATGGATTATCGCGGGATGAACTTTATCGCAAGATGAAAGACTCTAATATTTTATGCCGACGGTATTTTTATCCACTTATAACCAGTTTTTCAACCTACAAAGGACTCGATTCAGCTGTCGATAGTAATTTGCCAGTAGCGAATAAATTTGCGAATACCGTCATTTGTTTGCCGATGCATGCTGATTTGTCACAAGATGATCTAAATAGAGTCATCGATGTAATATATTGCCGCTAAAAATATTTAGTTTCATTTTTTGCTGATGTTCAAAAAGTGGAATGTTTTAGGGCGGGTGTATTTTTCAGGCAACTTCACCCAGAACGAGAATGCGAATTTCCCCCGTCAAACTGTGGGTATTTTGGCACTTTTTCCCCAATTCAGTTCGCTCAGCTGAAGATTTTTTTAAATGTGCTGCTATTGGATCTGCAAGTCGATTATTATTTACAAACACTATTTGACGACCATCTGTAAGGCTTGGGAGAAAAAGCGAAGCGTCGACGGCAAGAAGAACTCCATCGCTATATCCGCCGGAGCAGGAATGGCCGATACGGACGCTTAATAGGCGTCATGATATCTATTGCTATGACGAGAATTATCTTGACATATTCTATTCTATTGCAGTATTTATTATCTATATTATAAATCATGGGGTTTAGTATGGCATATCTGGGAAGAAATCAGATTGAATCACTTGGATTTTCACATGTTGGAGAGAATGTCTATATTTCTGATAAGGCATCCTTTTATAATTGCCCCAAAATCAGTATTGGGGATAATTGTCGCATAGATGATTTTTGTGTTTTATCTGCTGGATCGGGAGGTATAGAGATTGGGAGCTATATACACATTGCTATTTTTTCATCACTTATTGGCGCAGGGAAAATATACCTAGGAGATTTTTGCAATATCTCATCGCGTGTATCGATATATAGTAGTAATGATGATTATAGCGGCAATTCAATGACGAATCCTATGGTCGATGAAAAATATAAAAATGTTTTTTGCGCGGATGTCATAATCGGTCGACATGTGATTATTGGTTCTGGTAGCGTTATTTTACCTGGAGTAAGCTTGGGAGATGGTGTGGCAATTGGAGCATTGAGTATGGTCTCGCAAAATTGTGATCCTTTCTATATTTATGCAGGTGTTCCCGCTAAGAAGATCAAAGAGCGAAGTAAAAATATACTTAAGCTCGAAAAGGAGTTTTTGAAACAAAGGGAATAGTAAATATTGCCCAAATGAAACGGTTTGATAGAGTTATGATTTTTAAATGACACTTATTTATCAGTTTTGAACAATAGGGCATATAGTAAGTATGCTTTTAAGGAAATCTGGATGCTATACCTACACGAAAATGAAATTAGTCGCAAATGGAACAAAGGTACAAAAAACATTGTAAGCATATGCTGTATCACGTATAATCATGAAAAATATATCGAAAGGGCGATCGATGGTTTCTTACTACAAGACACAGATTTTCCTTTTGAGATTGTTATTGGGAACGACTGCAGTACTGATCGAACGACGCAAATATTAAATAGTTATGAGGCGATGTATCCAAATATAGTAAAAGTCATTCATAATAAAAAAAATATCGGTATGATGAAAAATTTTTTGCAAACGTTGCATGCGTGTTCTGGGGAATACATTGCGGTATGTGAGGGAGATGATTACTGGATTAATAGGAATAAATTACGAATAAATATTAATAAGGCATTGGAAAATCCAGATATTGATTTTTTTGTCCATCCGGCATTTATCGAAACTAGTGGGAAGATTAAGGGCGTAACAAGAAGAAAGACGGATGGGTTTTTTTCAATTGATGATATACTAAAGACGCCAAATCAGTTTGCGCCAACTTCATCATATTTTGCGAAGAGAAACGTTGTAGACAGATTGCCCTACTGGCTCGAAGATGCTCCAATAGGTGACTTTTTCTTCGAGGTCTATGCGACTTATACTGGAAAGGGTTTGTATCTTTCCAAAGCGATGTCAGTGTATAGAATGTCAGTAGATAATTCTTGGTCTGCACTGATGCGGAACAAAAAATCTAGCAAAAAAAATCTCATTTATGTAGAAGATATGATGATATGTCTCGACAAGATTGCTAAAGAAATACCAATAAGCAAGCAATCCATCGACCGGAAGCGAGCAGCGTTATTAACAGCCCGATCATTAGCATTCATTAGGCTTCATAGATATTATGACTTCAAAAGGGCCATTGAAGAAAGCAAAAAACATGGTCAGATAAGCCTTATTCAAAGGCTTCTTTTTGGTTGTAGAAGAGTTCGAGGCTTAGTGGTTTTAATTGTTGTTGCTCTTGATTTATGGATAAAAAAACGAACAAAATGAAGTCATCAGATTTTTCGAAAGAAGAGCACACAATTGTTTTTGTTTTCCTATGGTGGATTATCTGGTTGCTAATTCATAATACAAAGTATACGAATGTGATAAATGCAAAAGTTGAAATACAGGCATTATTCTTATTGATGAATATAATGGTTTTAGTTGGATATTATTCAGTTAAGTTTATCCTCCAAAAAGAATACAAGCGAGTTGACTGGATAATTGAATGCAATCCAAAGATGGAAAAAATGGTAACCGTTTTTTTAGTCCTGATTTTTATGATTCTAGTATTGGCGGCTTCCAAAAGCGGCGCATTTACAAATACATATGCTGAGTATTTTCTCAAAATACGGGGAAGCGCTCCAGATAGTCTTGGCTCGAGAATTACTGGCATAAGCCAGATTGACCAGGGGTTAAAGCTTTTTGTTTATCCTATACTGCTTGCCTTGTTTTTCGTGGGGCGTGTTGTTGAGTACAATAAAAAGATTTTGTTTTTTTGTACCGTGGTATTGTTGCTTATGTTTTCATATCTTTATCAAGTAAGCTATCCTATTATCGCTATCATTATAATTTATATTATATCAGCTATATATAAATATAAGATGATAAGACCTGCCAGTAATAACACTAAACTTCCAAGTGTGGTATTGCTAATTATATTAGTATTATGGTTGTTTTTTGCGGTATCAAAACGCTATGGTGATTTAAATATTCCAGGTATTATACAGTATTACTTAGTTAATTATTTTACGCTTGGCTTTTATCTTTTTCAAAAAAAAATAGAAAATATTTCATTCTCTGGAATGGGCTTTACGCTTGGACGATCATTGCTTGGGCCGATTGAATTATATATATATAAAGTATTGGAATTTTTAGGTTGCCCTAATCTGTTTTATCCCGAATATTTAGTGAATACCTTATATAACTCAGGTGAGGTTGCTGCATTTTCATCGGGTGGTAAGGCGAATGCATTTGCTACAATTGCATTTACCTTCTATAGAGACTTGGGAATACCTGGAGTTGTTTTAGGAGCTTTTTTTCTTGGTGGTTTAATTTCTTATGTGCGTTTAAAATCTGATAGACTGATTCCGCGATTCTTATACCTCTATCTACTATTCATTTATGCAATTGGAATTATGGTAAGTCCTTTCGAACAGCCATATGTCTATTTGACGCCTGCTTTTGGTGTACTGATGTTAAAGAAGATAAAGTTGTAACGAGAAGATAGCATTGAGAGATCGGTATGGATATAATAGTGATTGGTGGCCTTCCAAAACCAATAGGTGGTGTAACATCGTTTATTTACCGATTGGCAAATACTGAAAAAATCTCTGAGATCATCGACATATATCCAAATACTAATAAGCAAATACCACCGCGCTTCCTTGGGAAAATAACCATCGTAAATGGTTATTGGGGGTTGTTTGACTATTTTTTGCGAAAACTAATATTTGCAAAAAATGTTTTTATTCATTTTAACTTTTCAACCGCGCGTGCATTAAACTTGATAAAATATTTACCAAAAAACTCTTCGCAGAAATGGGGTTTGATGCTTCATCATGGTGATTTATCACTAAATAATACCATATGTGGATTTGGTAATTGTTTGAGTAAGTTTGATATAATTTTCTGTCTTAATGCTACCCAACGCTCGTTTTATCTTCAGCTAGGATGCCCAGGGGGGAAATTAAAACAATGTAGTTCATTTATACCTATCGATAAGCCGGAATGGAATACTGGAAAAAAAAATTTTATAGACGCTTTTTTTTCAGACGCTAAACCACTCGTTGCTTCTGGATATGCAGAAGTCTATTATAATCATGAATGGTGCATAAGATATGTTAAACAGCATCTAGAAGAAAAGCTGGCTCTTTTCCTATATGGCGATATCGCCACCCGTAACCCAATAAGGGAGCTAGTAGATGGAGAGTCACGAATTCGAATTTACGAGGATTGTGATCAAGATATTTTTAACTACGCTTTGTCTAGAGCGAAGGTCTATTTGCGGCCGACCATGAAGGATAGTTTCGGAATTGCGGTTGCTGATGCGATCAGTTTTGGCGTGGATGTTCTTGCTTCTGACATATGCCCACGGTATCCTGGTACACATCTTTTTTCCCCGTTAACATATAACTCATTCGAGCTTGCCCTTTCTGGATTACTTGGTTACATAGCTGAGAAACCACGAATCTCTACAGCAGATATTGAGCCATTTTCATACTCAAATATCTTCTAAACAAGGTAAATCGGAGACCATTACGATGCGCCAAATACTTCAAAACTTCAATACCGGTGAAACTTTCGTTATTGATGCTCCAAGACCAAATGTATCAGCTGGCAAACTCTTGATAAGTACCAGTGTGACTCTTGTATCCGCCGGGACCGAGCGTATGCTCATTGATTTCGCAAAGGCAAATTACCTCGATAAAGCGAAGCAACAGCCGGAAAAATTACGGCAAGTCCTGGATAAGGTAAAAACCGATGGACTACTAACGACCATTGATGCTGTCATCTCGAAGTTGAAGGAACCAATTGCGTTAGGCTACTGCAATGTAGGCACAGTGCTAGAGGTGGGCGGCGGTGTGGAGGGGTTTAAGGTCGGCGATAGAGTGCTGTCGAATGGCGCTCATGCAGAAATCGTTAATGTGCCGGCTAATCTATGTGCAAAGATACCCGACGGAGTCGCTGACGAAACAGCTGTTTTTGGTGTATTGGCAAGTATCGGGCTGCAGGGTATACGACTCGCAAATCCAACGCTTGGTGAGTCGGTCGTTGTTATTGGTGCTGGGCTTATCGGACTATTGACAGTTCAGATTCTGCGTGCCAACGGGTGCAGGGTTTTGGCCATCGATTTCAATTCCGATAGGCTGGCGATAGCTGCGGCATATGGGGCATCCGTATGCAATCTCTCGATTGGGGAGGACCCAGTTGCAGCCGGCTTAGGCTTCAGCGGCGGTGTAGGTGTGGATGCTGTCCTAATAACCGCATCAACGAAAACTTCAGATCCTGTATCCCAGGCAGCGCGAATGAGCAGGAAGCGAGGTCGAATAATCCTTGTCGGTGTGGCAGGGCTCGAAATAAACCGTTCGGAGTTTTACGAAAAGGAACTTAGCTTTCAGGTTTCCTGCTCTTATGGCCCAGGTCGCTATGATCCTTCATACGAGGAGGACGGGAATGACTATCCAATTGGCTTTGTACGCTGGACCGTACGTCGAAATTTTGAGGCAGTGCTCGAGCTAATGGAGCGGGGAGGGATCGATACCAGCCGTCTTCTCACTCATTCATTCCCAGTCGAATCCGCCCCTGAAGCATATGCCTGCCTTACGAGCAATCCAAGTGCACTCGGTATTCTACTTCGCTTTACTTCACCGAAGGAATCTAGGGTTGATAAGTTGGTCGCTTTATCATCATCTCACGCTCATAGCGGAGGTATTCCGAAGCTTTCCTTTATTGGAGCCGGGAACTATGCATCAAGGAAGCTCGTTCCGGCATTCAGACGAACAGGAGCGCATTTCATTACTATAGCATCAGCTAACGGCTTAAGCGCAGTAGTTCACGGGAGCGCCGCGGGCTTCGAAAATGCCAGCAGCGACATGGATTCCGTGATCCGATCGAAGGAATCTGACACGATCGTCATCGCCACTAGACACGACAGCCATGCCCTCTATGTTGAAAAGGTTTTGCTTGCGGGGAAAAACGTTTTTGTAGAAAAACCTCTCGCGACAACCCTAGAACAGTTATCAGCGATCCAGAAAGCTTATGAGGCTTCCATTACGGAAGGTCAAAGGATGCCTCTGCTAATGGTCGGCTTTAATAGACGTTTTTCGCCTTTGACGATTAAGATGAAGCGCCTTCTTGAATCAGTGCATGCGCCGAAAACTTTCATTGTAACAGTGAATGCAGGCGCAATATCCGCTAAGCACTGGACGCAAAAAAAAGAAATCGGCGGTGGTAGGATAATTGGCGAAGCCTGCCATTTTATAGACTTGCTTCGTTTTCTTGCCGGCGCACCGATTGTTGATATACAATGTCGACGAATAGGCGAAAGTCCGTTTGAGGAAGTAACGGAAGACAAAGCAAGCATTACACTATCTTTTGCCGACGGTTCAATGGGGACGATTCATTATTTTGCCAATGGTGCTGCGTCTTTTCCGAAGGAACGGATTGAGGCCTTTGTTGCTGGACGGATTCTCCAGATCGAGAACTTCCGCGTTCTTCGTGGCTTTGGATGGCCCGGTTTTCGGCGCATCAAGCTCTGGCGACAGGATAAGGGCCAGGATGCCTGCGCTGCTGCTTTTGTTGAGTCGATTAGGACAGGTGGACCATCGCCGATACCAGCGGACGAACTCTTCGAGATAGCTAGGGTGACAATCGAAGTGGCCGAAAAGATTAGACTTCAATGAGCCGAGCTTCTGTATATTTCCGCCTAGGGGTGGCTAATTTGGCGCGTGTCGCGTTGTATAGGGCATCATTCTGGATACCCTTCTCGCGAATTCGGCGTATGAAGTGTAAGAAGGTCGCAGGATCTTTTTTTTTCTTACCATACTTTGCCGAACAGCCGAAGATCTCGAGTAATGTCAAATGGGGGGGGGTACGGGCATTCGGTTGGTATTATGAAAAGGATATCGAGGCAATTCCCAATTGGTTTGCTAGTTCGATCTCTGGAAGAAGTGTAAATAACCTTGCCCGTGTTCCATGGTGGTCTATAGCCGATTTTATTAGTGATCTAGAGGATATTAAGTCAGTATGGGAAGCATCTAGATTCGACTGGTCCGTCGAACTTGCACTAGCCGCAATATGTGGTGATGCAAAAGCGCTCGAGAAACTTAATCAGTGGCTTGAAGATTGGCGAGAACGTAATCCGTGTTATCTTGGGCCGAATTGGAAATGTGGGCAGGAGGCCTCAATTCGGGTTCTTCATCTTGCATTAACAGCATTGCTTCTAGGTCAAGCCGACAGCGCTACATCTGCTCTTCTTGACTTCGTGGAAGCTCATCTTTTGCGTATTGAACCGACAATGGGTTATGCGAAGTCACAGAATAATAATCATGGAATTTCTGAGGCAGCGGCTCTCTTTATTGGCGGTTCAATGCTCCTTGTTAATGGAAAAAAACAAGGTAAGCGGATTTCGGACAAGGGCCGTAAAGCACTTGAGGAACGCGTTCGAAAACTATTCGACGAGGAGGGAGGATTCAGCCAATATTCGCTGAATTATCATCGCCTTGCATTGGATACTTGTTCACTTGTAGAACTTTGGAGAAGACGATTCGGTTTAAAATCTTTTTCGCAAAGATTTATGGATCGACTGGCAAAGGCCAGCGAGTGGCTTCGTGATATGACAGATCCAATAACAGGGAACGTACCTAATATTGGAAGTAACGATGGAGCGAAGCTCTTTCCTGTCCCAAATGAAGACTATCGCGATTATAGAAGTTCGATACAACTTGCCTGTCTCTTATTTCAGGGCAAGCGAGCCTTCAAACAGGTCGATGCATGGGAAGCACCTTTTGGGATTCTAGGACTTGAGCAGGGTGGTGATCTGCTACCTGCTACTCTTGGCTCACGTTTATATGATAAGGGCGGCTTTGCAGTCCTTCGTGCTGGAAAGGCTCGCGTCATTATTCGCTATCCACGTTTTCGATTCCGACCAAATCATGCTGATGCATTACATCTTGATCTTTGGCTGGCTGGAGAAAATCTGCTTAGGGACGGTGGTAGTTATTCCTATAGTGCCGATTTTATGATGCATAACTATTACACTGGAACAGTGAGCCACAATACCATTCAATTCGACGATCGAGATCAAATGCCAAGAATCGGACGATTTCTTTTCGGGGAATGGCTTAAGATGAGGGGAACCCCTCTGTTCGAGTCCATTGGAAATGAAACTCGATTTGCCGCGGCCTATCGCGATTATAAGGGTGCCCGACATGAGCGTAGAGTTAAACTTAGTGAGAACTCGCTTGTTGTCGAGGATCATATAGATGGCTTTAAGCGTAGAGCGGTGTTGAGATGGCGACTTTCTCCGGGAGATTGGCGGATCGATAGTGGTCGCGTAACCGATGGACGACATTCTTTCCGAGTAACTTCTTCCGCCAATATATTGCGTTTCGAACTGACAACGGGATGGGAATCATTATATTATCTTAACCAGACTTCACTCCCAGTTCTTGAAGTAGAGGTCGCCGAATCATCGACGATTATTTCTGAGTTCTATTGGTGAATATGCGTATATTATATTTTCATCAACATTTTTCTACCCCTGGCGGTTCTACCGGTATTCGATCGTATGAAATGGCTCGTCGTCTCGTCGAACGCGGTCATCGTGTAATAATGGTTTGTGGAAGTTATGGGGATGGGGAAACAGGTTTGTCTGAATATTTCCGGCACGGTAAACGAAGAGGGATTGTCGATGGGATTGATGTAATAGAGTTCGATTTAGCTTATTCGAATAAAGACAATTTCGTAAAACGTAGCATAACTTTCTTTTCTTTCGCCATTAAAAGCATTTTAATAGCTCTTTTCGAACCATGCGATCTGGTCTTCGCGACTACTACACCCCTGACGGCTGGAATACCTGGAGTCGTGGCACGTTGGTTGAGGGGTAAGCCATTTGTTTTTGAAGTTCGTGATCTTTGGCCTAAGCTTCCTCGGGCAATGGGCGTAATTACAAATCCATTCGTTCTGGGAGCTATGTCGCTTCTTGAATACATAATTTATCATTCTGCAACACGTCTTATTGGATTGTCTCCAGGCATTGTTAAGGGAATATCATTACGGGGTATCGATCTTGAGAAGATAGCCATGATTCCGAACGGATGTGATATCAGGATATTCGCTACCGAAAAAAAACCGCTCCGTCCTGTAGGAATTCCGGCTTCTGACTTTATCGCCTTATACGCTGGCTCCCATGGTATTGCCAATGGCCTAACTAATCTGCTGGCTGCAGCAGTAGAATTGAAGCGACGAGGGAGAACGGACATAAAGTTCATCCTTATCGGGCAAGGGAAAGAGAAAGAAACACTCATATCGATCGCCCGTAAGGAATGTCTCGACAATGTTATCTTCCTTGATCCTGTTGATAAGGTGCAACTTTCTAGGATAATGGCAGGAGCAGATTTGGGTCTTCAGCTATTGTCGAATATTCCGGCTTTTTATTATGGGACATCGCCGAACAAGTTCTTCGATTATATAGCAGCCGGGTTACCCGTATTAAATAACTATCCAGGTTGGCTAGCAGATATGATAGAGGAATATGCATGTGGCTTTGTGGTTCCACCGGATGATCCAGTTGCCTTTGCGGATGCTCTTGAAGACGCGGTTCGGAAACGGCTGGAACTGCCAGAATTTGGTCGACGAGCGCAATCATTGGCGCGCGAGCGTTTCGATCGAGATATTCTGGCTTTACAATTCGCTGAATGGCTTGAGAAGGCGATCAGTAAATAATAAATACTATGATCACTATTTTGATGTAGTACTAAGGGCCGTATTATGTATATTTTCTTAAGATATCTAAAAAATAAATTACCCCTTATTTGGTCTATATTCGAAATCGTTAATAATGCATTGGTTCGGGCGGTTTTGCAAAAAAAACGATATGCTATTGATGCTTGTGTTTTATCACAACCTTCGTCTCAAGGAATAGTATATAGGTCTTGTAAGCCGTCTGACGCAACTCGAATCTCTTTATTTTTTCAAGAATTGGGGCCGGATGATCGTAAGTATTTTTCACCATTTGAGTTTAATCTAGAACGAATAAAAGCTATTTTACGTAGTAGTGGTTTTTTATTTTTTAGTGCAGAACGAGGTAATAGAATAGTTGGCGTTTTTTTTCTTAGGTTTTTTTTTGATGGGCGTGCTTTTCTCGGTTTTGTTGTACATAAGGATGCACGAGGATTAGGTATTGGGAAATCGATGGTATCTGCATTAAAAAAGGGATGTCTCGAGTCAGGAATTAGACTTTTTTCTTCTGTTTCCATGCAAAACATACCTTCCTGGAAAATTCATGAATCATGTGGCTTTAAGATAAAGAAAAGGATTAATGGTGAATACATGCTTTTATGTGCCGAATAGCCTGTTGACAAGGGTCTGTCCAACTACAAAAAGTTATAGGTTCGCGAACATCCACTGGACTGTAGGATAAGAAGATCGAAAGGTTAGGACGCAATGACATCTATTGTCGACAGAAGATCCTAGGATAATGCTAGGCTTCTATATATTGTTTTTTATAGCTTACCATGATAAGTATAGATACTCCATATAAATATACAAAGCAGGGTATAAAATCATGATTCGCTTTTTTGATGTCTTGTTTTCCAGCTTGGCTTTATTGGTGCTATCCCCTTTCATGCTGCCAATAATAATCTTGCTTAAGTTGACCGGCGAACACGATGTCTTGTATAGGCAGAAACGGATCGGGCGTTATGGGGAACCGTTCTATGTTCTTAAATTCGCTACGATGCTTCGAAACAGCCCTAATATGCCGGGTGGCTTGATTACCGCGGAGAATGATCCTCGATTATTGCCTTTTGGAAAGTTTCTTCGAAAGACGAAAATTAACGAGTTGCCGCAGCTTATCAATGTTCTTTTGGGACAAATGAGCCTGGTTGGTTATCGCCCTCTCGCAGAGGCTCATTACAATCTATATTCTTCAGAAGTGAAGGATGTACTCGGTCGAATACGACCGGGGCTCAGTGGTATTGGTTCGATTGTTTTTAAGAACGAAGAAGCAATCCTGCATCGGGTGGCTGATCGTGACTATGTCCATGACAAGTTGATAACTCCTTATAAAGGAAAGCTTGAAATGTGGTATGTGGAAAATCGTAGTTTGGCAAACTACTTTATAATACTTTTTTTGACCATTTGGTCTTTTGTCAAGCCAGACAGTAATGCTGTCTACCGTATATTTAAAGATATCCCGGCGTGTCCTGTAGAGCTTCAAAAATATATCCATAGAGGGCGGAATAATGACTGACTATAAACAAATTGTTGATTTTATCCGTAGCCTGTATCCCTCAATGGATCCGGTTCTGCTCCATGGACCGGTTTTCCTTGGCAATGAGAAGAAGTATCTTTGCGAGTGTATAGACACGAGGTATGTATCATACATCGGCCGTTTTGTCACAGCTATGGAAGAAAAGATCAAAGAGATCACCGGCAGCAAATACGCAGTCGCTGTCGTAAACGGTACGGCTGCAATTCATATGGCGCTGATCGGGTGCGGAGTCATGGCCGGCGATGAAGTTATTACTCAATCGCTTACTTTCGTGGCTACAGCTGCGGGTATAGTCCATGCCGGAGCGATTCCCGCCTTCGTGGATGTCGATAAGGATACGCTTGGAATGTCGCCTGATTCCCTGCGCGAATTTCTTTCGCGTAATACCATCAAAAGGGATGGTAAGTGTATCGATAAAAGTAATGGGAGAACAATTTCTGCGGTCATTCCCGTCCATATTTTTGGACATCCGGTAAGGATTTTCGAGATCAAGTCAATATGCGACGAGTTTAACTTGAAGCTCATTGAAGACGCGGCAGAGTCCCTCGGAAGCTATCGAAACAATAAGCATACAGGGACTTTCGGGCTCGCCGGTATCCTAAGCTTTAATGGGAACAAGCTCGTCACCACCGGCGGTGGTGGAATGGTGATTACCGACGACGAAGCGATAGCTGCCAGGATCAGATACCTTTCGACAACTGCAAAGCGGCCACATCCCTGGGAATTTGTGCATGACGAGGTCGGATATAATCTCCGTATGCCGAGCCTGAACGCGGCTGTCGGTTGCGCGCAACTTGAGTACTTCGATCGGATCCGATCGAACAAGCGGGAACTCGCTGATATCTACCATGGTTTCTTCGGTAAGCTCGGAATCTCGACGTTTAAAGAGCCTGAAGGTTGTTCCTCGAATTACTGGCTCAATGCACTTATTCTCGATAACAGAGCAGAACGTGAGATGTTCCTCAAGTATACAAACGATAACAAGATACAGACGCGTCCTGTCTGGACGCTTCTGCACAAGATGACTCCATATAAGGATTGTCCGCGCACGGAGATGCCTATTGCGGAATGGTTTGAGGACCGGATCGTCAATATCCCGAGTAGTATGAGAGCCTGAAGATGGATTCAACGCTTGAAATAATCGGTAGAGACCGGGAGCTCTTGACAGTCGACGTGGCACGTCATGAGCGGGAGCTGTCTGAGCTGGTAGCCGGCTCGCGATTCCTCATCATCGGCGGCGCCGGATCTATCGGTCAAGCTGTGACGCGAGAGGTATTCAAGCGCAAGCCAAAACTCCTCCATGTTGTCGACATAAGCGAGAACAATATGGTGGAACTGGTACGCGACCTGCGAAGTTCCCTCGGTTACATCGAGGGGGAGTTCGCTACTTTCGCGATCGACGCGGGCTCGGACATCTTCGATTCTTTCATATCGTCCGGTCCAGGCTATGACTATGTCCTCAACCTCTCCGCGCTAAAACATGTACGAAGCGAGAAGGATCCCTATACGCTCATGCGCATGATCGATGTAAACATTTTCAATACTGACAAGACGATGCGTCAGGCGAAGGCGAAGGGAGCGAAAAAATACTTCTGCGTGTCCACAGACAAAGCCGCCAATCCAGTGAACATGATGGGCGCCTCGAAACGTATCATGGAGATGTTTCTGATGCGCCGCAGCCTCGAGCTGCCTGTTTCTACCGCCCGCTTCGCAAATGTCGCATTCTCCGATGGAAGCCTGCTTTACGGTTTTAATAGGCGTATCGAGAAAGAACAGCCCCTTTCCGCGCCGAACGACGTACGCCGCTACTTCGTAACGCCCAAGGAATCCGGTGAACTCTGTCTTCTTTCCTGTCTTCTCGGTGAGAACAGAGACCTTTTCTTCCCCAAGCTGGACGCGAGCCTGAACCTTATCACCTTCAGCCAGATCGCCGAACGCTACTTAAGACGGCTTGGCTATGAGCCCGTGGAGTGCGCGAGCGAGGAAGAGGCGCGAAGGCGCGTAGCGGAATTGAAAGTGCAGCGGAAATGGCCGGTATACTTCTTCAAGAGCGATACGACGGGAGAGAAGGATTTTGAAGAATTTTTTACAGATAGTGAATGTTTGGACATGGAGCGATTTGAGTGTATTGGGGTGATCGTGAATGAGCCATTATTTGATAACTCTCTTCTTGAGTCCTTCGAACGGTCAATTAGGGATCTTCGAGTTCGAGGATGGTGGACAAGGCGTGAATTGGTGAATATTTTCAATGCTACCATCCCCGGGTTCCATCATCACGAAACCGGTAAGTTTTTGGATGGCAAAATGTAAGGAATTTGTAAGATCATTATATCCGATAAACTCATTATAAGGATTGCTCTGATGGAAGCTTCAGACGACAAGCTTACAAGTACTGAGGGGAAAAACGATGAGGTGTCACTTATTGATCTCCTGGCAGTGCTAGTGCGTCATAAGCGCCTGATAATATCGTGCACCGCCGGCGCTGCTACTTTTGCTGTGCTGTTTTCGATTCTTTCAATCCTCCTGCCGCCGGAAACGAGCTTCCTGCCGAATGTCTACACCTCCTCGGCATCCATGCTGGTCAACGACCAAGACTCGAGCGGAGGCTTGTCTTCGCTGTTGTCCTCGAGCGGTCTTTCAAGTCTGGCGGGCCTGGCGGGTGTTTCGGTCGGCGGAGGGGGCTACGGCGAGCTTTCTGTGGCGATCGCCAAGAGCAATTCGATCATCGATGTGTTGATAGACGAGTTCGACCTCGTCAAACGCTACAAGATCAAGAAAAGTCCCAAGGCGGAAACCCGAAAGGTCTTGCTCGAAAAATACACGGTGTCCTACGACGACAAGACCGGTCTGCTGAGGATCAGCTTCGAGGACCGCGATCCTGTGTTCGCCCGCGATCTGGTCAATCGCGCGGTCGCGCTGCTCGATGCGCGGTTTACGACGATCGGCGGCAACCGGAATCTGACGAAAAAAGACCAGCTCGAGCTTAAGCTCGCCGATGTCCAGGCCGAGATGACGCGGATCGAAAGCTCCATCAAGGACTTTCAGCGGAGATACGGGGTCATCACGGTCGAGAGCATGGCCACCGAGCACGTAACCACGCTCGCCCGCGTGCGCAGCGAGCTGATCATGAAGGAAATGGAGATCAAGACCTACGGAGACATCGCCAAGGTTCAGGATCCGGCATTGATAAGGCTGAAAGCGGAGCGGGACAATCTGGCGAAGCTGCTAAATGAGCTCGAAAAAGGCTTTTCCGAATACGAAAAGGTTATGCCCTCGCAGAAAGAGCTGCCGACCCTGGCCATCGAGTTCAGTCATCTGCAGCGCGATCTCCTGATTCAAGAGAAGATATTCGAGTTGTTGACTCAGCAGTACGAGCTGACGAAGCTTCAGATCCAGGGCGCCGATCCTATAATCCAGGTCTTGGAGCTCGCCGAAGCGTCCGACAAGAAGTCGGGGCCGAGCCGCGCTATGATTTGCATAGTGGTGACGCTGGCGGCGTTTTTTCTTTCGATTCTCGCGGCGTTCATTATCGAAGCCGTCAAGAATGTCCGCAGCGATCCCGAGGCGATGCGCAAGCTCAAGGAGGCGGCTCGATGAAGCGCGCCATTGCATCGATGATCTGCGTGCTTGTCCTTGTATCTGCGGTGTTTGCGCAGGCAGGGGCCGCATCGACGGCCGCCCGTACCTTGTCCGCAGATACTCCGCGCGCGACGACCGGGACGCTCTCCGCCGCCGATGCGCAGCGCGCGGAGGGTGCGGAAACAGAGCAGCCTTCGCCCGAGGGCAGGGTCGCCCTGGCGATGACAAGTCCCGAGTATCCCGTCACGCCCGGCGACACCTATACCCTGACCTTTGTAACCTCGACCGGGCTGAACGAAGTGACCGTGGTCGTCAACGTGGATTGCTCGATACAGCTTGCGAATATCGGAGTGATCAAGGCCGAAGGAATGCGTTTTATCGATCTGAAGGCGCTTATTGAAAGACGTGTCCTCGAGGCCTATCCTCTTTCATCCCCGCAGCTGGTTATCAGGTCCTGCGGGCTCTTCCCCGTCTATGTGCGGGGCGAGGTGCCGAAATCTTCGATCGTCTATCAGTGGGGCCTGGCGCGGCTTTCAGACCTGTGGCAGGGCGTGACACCCTATGCCTCGTACCGATCTATCGCTGTCCGCTCCGCGGGCGGACACGAAAAGATTTACGATTTATTCAAAGCCTGGCGGACAGGGGACATGGCGCAGGATCCGCTTTTGCGGCCCGGCGACACGGTCACTTTTTCTAAGTATACGCGGTCGGTGACCGTGTCGGGCGAAGTACGACGGCCGGGAACCTATCAGCTTACGGACTCGGACAGCTTACAGGACGTGATCGAGGAGTACTGCGACGGCTTCAGCCCGCAGGCCGATGCGTCGCGTATCACATTAAAACGCAGCGTCCGCGGCATGGATCCTGTCGGCGAAGCCCGCGTGCTTGCGTACGCCGAGTCCAAAGACTTTGCGCTCGAGGATATGGACGTATTGAGCGTTCCTTCTGTACTAGAGGCTCAGCCGGTTGTATACATCGAGGGGGCCTTACGTGCAGACGCCGAGGGCGCGCTTGAGTCTGAGCCGGCGGTTCGCCTGCCCTATGTCTTTTATCCAGGCGAGACCCTGGGCCAGGCTCTGCGAAGTATTAAGAGCAAGCTTTCGCCGCTGGCCGATCTTTCTACGGCGTATTTCGTGCGAAACGGCGCGGCCAGGTCGGTCGATCTTGTTAAATTCATTTACGGTAATGATTTTTCCTCTGATTTCGCCCTCGAGCCGAATGATGTCGTTTATATTCCTTTCCAGAAGCTATATGTCTATGTCGGCGGCGCCGTTAAGCTGCCGGGGGAATACCCCTATGCCCCCGATAGAACGTGGGACTACTATATCGGACTCGCGGGCGGCTTCGACGAATCGAAGAACTCTTCAGAAAAACTCACCATACAGGATGTGCGGGGGAGGAAGTACGGTAAAGAACGGATTATCGAGCCCGAGGACAGGATTATTGCGGCTGAAAATGATGTGCTCTATAATTTAGGACGCGCCGCGACGATTGCATCGACAATCATCTCGGCTGTGGCGCTCATAGTGTCGATTATGCAATAAAAGGGACGGTGTCAGTAAAAATGGAGAACCTGCTGCATTTTCTGCTGAGCTTCGGCTGCGCGCTTGCTGCATCGGCTGCCGCGATTCCGCTCATTCTCAGGTTCGCGCATCGCAAAAAGCTGTACGATTCGTTCAACGAGCGGAAGATCCACTCGGGCAACATCCCCCGTTTGGGCGGGGTCGGTGTGTTCATAGGTTTTGCGGCCTCGCTTGTGCTCATGGTCGTTGTGGACGGATTCGGCTTCAACGGCTCGCGCTGGGTCTGGACTGTGTTGGCCGGCACGATAATCGTCTTCACCGTCGGTTTGATCGACGATTTCCAGGAGATCCGCGCCCGCTTCAAGCTTCTGCTCGAGTTGACCGCGGCCATGCTCATGGTGTCGCAGGATTTTGTTTTCGTGTCGATCAGACTGCCCTTCGGCTTGGGGAGCATTCCGCTCGGCGCCTTCGGCTATATTCTGACCTTCGTGTGGATCATCGGCATTACGAATTCAATCAACCTCATCGACGGCATGGACGGCTTGGCCGGAAGCCTGTCCAGCATGATCGCCCTGACCTGCGGCGCGTTTTTCATCGTTCACGGGAACGTCGGGGCCGCCCTCCTCTGCTTCGCCCTTGTCGGCGCCGTTCTCGGGTTTCTTTTTTATAACCGGACTCCCGCTAAAATATTCATGGGCGACGCCGGCGCCCTCTTCTTGGGCTTCAGCATCTCGGTCTTCCCCCTCGTCGGTCCGGCCGTTGGCAGGGTCGAGATCGGATTCGTGCCGGCGGTGACGATGCTCATTATCCCCATCTTCGATACGCTTTCGGCGATGCTCAGGCGGCTTCGGATAGGCGTCTCGATTTTCGCCGCCGACAAGCTCCATGTCCATCACAAGATCCTCGATCTCGGTTTCAGCTCGCAGAAGACGCTTGCGCTTATCGCCGCCGCGCAAGCCTATCTCTGTCTTGTCGCGATGAGCTACTTGGTCCTGCCGATCGACATCTGCTTCCCTCTCAACGTCGGATCGTGGATTCTGTTCTGCGCCCTCTTCGTGTTCGTGGGCAGATTGTCGGCTCGAAGGCGCGCCGAGGCGGGCGCCAAGATCATCGAACTACTTAAAACCGTGGAAGAACAGAAGCACGACACTGCGGCCAAGAACCCCGCCGCCCTGCGGGCTTCGGTTATGGTTAACCTGGTCGAGCACCCCGCTGCGGGCGGACGGAAAAAGTAAGCGCTCGTCCTGCTTCGTTCTGGAGCCCCAATGGATAGGTCCTTCCTCTCGAGCCTTAGGCTGAGCTTCTGTTTTCTTGCCCTTATAATCGCCGGCGCTGGCTCGGGGGGCGCCCAGGGCTGGTCTTCCCCGCCTCCCCTGGCCCTAAAAGCCGAGGATCTCGCCCGGCTCATGAAGGGCGAGGCTCTGATCCGCGAGCTGCGTTCGTATCGCGATCTGGCCTTGACGGTGTCGAGCTCCGGCGCCGAGTCGATTCGGAACGCGGTGAAAAAGCTCAAGCCCAATTACTTGTCGGAAGTCATCGCCCTGATCCCGCGCCGCGAGGCCGCGATCGAGGTGCTCGCGGCCAAGCTGGCTGATGTCAAAGGCTATATCGGCATTCAATACTGGTCGAAGCGGCAGAAGACCTACTATGACCTCTTCGATAAAATGGAGATCCTGTCCCGCACAACGACAGTCGGCGGCGAGGAGATCGAGGTGCTTCAGCACATGGAGCCTTTTTCGGAGTATACCTGCCGCTACTTGTACCGCGTGTCGGCTTCGGCCCAGGGGCCGGGCGATGAACTGTTCTTTTCCAGCGAAAACCTAAGCACGATTTCATACAGTTACGAGGGGATCGACGCGGTGTCGGCCGGCGACATGAGGTGGATGTTGTACGCCTTCCCCTCCGGCGACTGGATGGTGTTCTACGGCGTCGGAGCGGTCAAGGCATTCGACATGTTTGGTATCATCCGCGACCGGCTCAAAACGTCGTTTTTAGGACGGATCGAATCGTTTTTCGGCGCCATGCTCGACAAGATGAAAAGCTGATCGAAAGGTGTCACGTATGAAGAAAGCGCTCATAACCGGCGTCACGGGCCAGGACGGCTCCTATCTCGCCGAACTACTTTTGGACAAGGGCTACGAAGTCCACGGCACCAAGCGCCGGGCCTCGAGCTTCAACACGCAGAGGATAGACCACATCTACCGCGACCGCCATGACGCCGGATCTCGGTTCATCCTGCACTACGGCGACCTCTCGGATAGCTCGAACCTGATCCGCCTGGTCAAGGAGATCGAGCCGGACGAAATCTACAACCTGGCCGCGCAGAGCCACGTCAAGGTCTCGTTCGAGACGGCCGAGTACACCGCCGACGCCGACGGTCTGGGGACGCTGCGCCTCCTGGAGGCCATAAAGCTTCTGGGGCTCGAGAAGAAAACGCGCTTCTATCAGGCCTCGACGAGCGAGCTCTTCGGCAAGGTGCGGGAGACGCCCCAGCGCGAGACGACACCGTTCTATCCGCGCAGCCCCTACGCCGCGGCCAAGCTCTACGCCTACTGGATCGTCGTCAACTACCGCGAGGCCTACGGCATGCACGCCTCGAACGGGATACTCTTCAACCACGAGTCTCCCCGCCGAGGTGAAACTTTTGTCACGCGCAAGATAACCCGCGCGGCCGCGCGCATAAAATACGGGCTCCAGGACAGGCTGTATCTGGGAAATCTCGACTCGAAGCGCGACTGGGGCCACGCCAAGGATTACGTCGAGGGGATGTGGCGCATCCTGCAGGCTCCCCAGCCCGACGATTACGTCCTGGCGACGGGACGCACCACCTCGATCCGCGACTTCGCGGCCATGGCCTTCCGCGAGGCGGGCATCGAGCTGCGCTGGGAGGGTGCGGGCGTCGATGAGAAGGGCCTGGACGCCGCCACAGGCAGGATACTCGTAGCCGTCGATCCGGTCTATTTCAGGCCGACCGAGGTCGACCTTCTTCTCGGCGACCCCTCGAAGGCGAAGGAAAAACTGGGCTGGTCGGCGAGGACCTCGCTCGAAGAACTCGTGCGGGATATGATGGAGGCCGACCTCGAAGAGGCCGCGCGCGACGCGCACATGAAGAAAAACGGATTTCAAGTGCACAGCCCGCGCGAGTGAGATCCGGACCGAAGTATGGATAGCAAAAAAGAAGTACGCTGGCGGCAGCGCTTCGCCAATCTCCAGCGCGCCTTCGCGCTCTACGATGAAGGCGCGAAGAAAACAGGTCTCAACCGACTCGAGAGTGAGGGCTTGATACAGCGCTTCGAATACACCTTCGAGCTGTCGTGGAAAACCATAAAGGACTATCTCGAGGCCGGGGGGATTCTTGCATCCTACCCGCGTGACGCTATCAAAGAAGCTTTCGCGCACGGGCTCATCGACGACGGCGAGCTGTGGATGACCATGCTCGAGCGGCGCAATATGCTGTCGCATACCTATGACGAAAAGACCTTTACCGAGGCCTGCGCTCTGGTTCGAGGGCCCTTTCACGACGCGATCGGAAGCCTCGTGTCGCGCCTGGCGGCGGAACTACGGTGAGCGTGATGTCCTTCGGCCTGTCGGAGCGCATACTCGATATGCTTACGACCGCGATCGCGCGCTTTCCTCAGATCGAGGAGGCGAAAATATTCGGTTCGAGGGCCATGGGAAACTATAAAAACGGCTCCGACATCGATCTCGCGGTCTTCGGTTCGAAGCTCGATGCCGATCGTGTGCGCGAGCTTTCGGTGATGCTCAACGAAGAGCTGCCGATCCCGCATCACGTGGATGTCGTGTGGTACGAGGCCTGCGAAAACCTCGAGCTCAAGGCGCATATCGACGAGTACGGCCGGAGCCTGCAGACAGCCCCGGACGGGCAGAACACTTAGTGAGTAGATCGTCATGAACACGAACGACAAAATCTACGTCGCGGGGCACCGCGGGCTCATCGGGTCGGCGATCATGCGGCGGCTCGCGGCCGGAGGTTACAAAAATATAGTAGTCCGGACTCACGCCGAGCTGGACCTGACGCGCCAGGCCGAGGTCGAGGCCTTTTTCGAGGCGGAGCGGCCCCAGTATGTTTTCCTTGCCGCCGCCAGGGTCGGCGGCATCGGCGCGAACTCGAGCTATCCCGCGTCCTTCATCTACGAGAATCTCGCTATCGCGCTCAACGTCATCGACTCGGCCTATAAAACGGGCGTGAAGAAGCTCTTGAACCTCGGCTCCTCCTGCATCTACCCGAAGATGGCCCCTCAGCCCATGAAAGAGGAATACCTTCTGTCGGGCCCCCTCGAGCCCACCAACGAAGCCTACGCCGTGGCCAAGATCGCGGCGATACGCCTGTGCAAGCACTACAACGAGCAGTACGGCACGAACTTCATAAGCGCCATGCCCACGAACATGTACGGCCCGGGGGACAACTACGACCTCGAGGGCTCGCACGTCCTGCCGGCCATGATCCGCAAGTTCCACGAGGCCAAGGTCGCGGGGACAGAGGTGAGGCTCTGGGGCGACGGAAGCCCCTACCGCGAGTTTCTGTACTCGGACGACTGCGCCGACGCCCTGGTCATGCTCATGGAAAAGTACGACTACGCCGAGCTGGGCGAGTTTATCAACCTCGGCTCGGGGACAGAGCTCACGATCCGCGAACTGGCCGAAAAAATCGCGAAGGTAGTCGGCTTCACCGGCCGCATCGTCTGGGACCGCACGAAGCCCAACGGCACGCCCCGCAAGCTCATGGATTCGTCGAGGCTTTTCGGTCTGGGCTGGAAACCAAAGGTGGGTTTGGACGAAGGCATCGCCCGGGCCTACGAGGATTTCATGAAGAACATGAAAGGTTCAAAACCCTAAAAGAGCGTAAAAATAGAAGACAAAATACAAAAAAAGGCGTAAAAACTGGAATAAATACCGGTTTTGGTGTACCGAGAAGATGAAGAATCGACAGTTAGCGATACTGTGTCGAAAACGCGCAGAGGGAAAACTCGGGCGAATCCTTGTTTTGACCGGGGCTAGACAGACAGGAAAAACAACGTTGTGCCGTATGGCATTTCCTCAGTATACCTACATATCTGTCGAAGATCCCGTTGTTCGTCGTGAATACACTCGGATGACGGCGGCGCAGTGGAAGGAACTGTATCCATCGGCGATTCTCGATGAGGTTCAAAAAGAGCCGGGCCTTATCGAAAGTATCAAGGCTGTTTACGACCAATGGTCTGAGCCGAGATACATCCTTTCGGGATCGAGTCAACTGCTCTTGCTTGAGAAAGTGAAGGAAAGTCTCGCCGGAAGATGTGTGATACTCGAGTTGTATCCGCTTACGGTCCCGGAGCTCGGGACGGATGCATGGGAAGACGAAATTCATGCATCATTGTTCATACAATCCCTTGAGCGATTGAACACAATCCACGAGATACTGCCGTCTTTTCTTTTGGACAGCAGGCATGTTCGGAAGAAAAGAGCATGGGACCACTATATCCGTTTCGGCGGCTATCCGGCTCTGACGGCTTCGGATCTTACCGACGAAGAGCGATATGAGTGGCTCAGTAATTATGTCCGAACGTATCTCGAGCGGGACATCCGTGATCTTGCCGCTTTTCGCGATCTTGACGCCTTTATGCGGCTGCAGCATTATCTGGCGCTTCAGACGGGAACGATAGTCAATGCCTCGTCCATCGCAGCTCAGGTTGGTTTGAGCATCAAGACAGTACAACGGTATATACGTTACTTCGAACTCAGCTACCAGGCGCTCGTTCTGCCCGCCTGGTCCCGAAACGAAACACGCAGACTTGTCAAAGCTCCGAAGATCCACTACCTCGACAATGGCGTCCTCCAGGCTGTTATTCAAAAAAGGGGGTTTCCCAGTGGGCCTGAATTCGAAAGCCTTGTCGCAGCCGAGATGTACAAGCAAGCGCGGACAATGCGCTTGGACGCCAGGTTCTATCATCTGCGCACGGCCGACGGGAGGGAGGTGGATCTGCTTATTGAAACGCCTTCCGGCTATTATGCCTTCGAGATAAAAATGGCCGATAGAATTGTTCCTTCGGACGCACGTCATCTCAGAGGTATATGCGATATCCTGGACAAGCCGCTCTTGCATTCTTTCATCCTGTCGAACGATCCGCAGACACAAAGGATCGCGGACGACATTACGGCGGTGAACGCGGCGTATTTTCTCGCATGAACCGAATTGGTTCATGATCTTCTTTGGTAAAGGACTGTGTTTTATATGAGCGATACCGTTCGTGACGACGAGGGCGGCTGGAGCCTCATTATCCGGCCCAAGCGGAAGTGGCTGGACATCGACCTCCGGGAGCTGTACCGCTACCGCGACCTTATAAAGCTCTTTGTCAACCGCGACTTCGTTACGGTGTACAAGCAGACTATCCTGGGGCCCTTGTGGT
>CAZINN010000024.1:0-40252 GCA_964540615.1 uncultured Treponemataceae bacterium
CCGAGGTCATGCGCGAGCGCATACTCGACATCAATCCCTCGATCGCCGTCGAGACTCATATCGAGCGCTTCGGCGCCGAGAGCGCCGGACGGCTTCTCGACGCGGGTCTCTCGTACATTGTCGACGCCATCGATTCTGTTTCGGATAAGGTGGAGCTCATAGTCCGGGCGAAAGAACTCGACATCCCGATCGTAAGCGTGATGGGCACCGGCGCAAAACTCGATCCCACCGGGCTTCGCCTCGGGGATATTTACGAAACGAAAGTCTGTCCGCTCTCACGCGTTATGCGAACTCAGCTTAGGCGGCGCGGCGTCGAGTCGCTGGACGTCATATACTCGACCGAGGAGCCGATCCGGCCCTTGCGCGGCGAAGCTGAAAACCCCGCAGGGGAAGGATCAGGACCGCGGATGCCTGTAGGATCGATTTCCTTCGTGCCCGGCGCGGCCGGACTTGCAGCCGCCTCGGTTGTGGTGCGGTCGCTCCTCTCGCGCCTGCAGGCTGTGCGGTGAGGAGAGCCATCTCTTTTATCCCGGTCACCCGGGTATTTCGAATACGCCTT
Source organism: uncultured Treponemataceae bacterium (assembly GCA_964540615.1). Lineage (GTDB taxonomy): Bacteria > Spirochaetota > Spirochaetia > Treponematales > Rectinemataceae > CAZXXZ01. The sequence continues at coordinate 560 of CAZINN010000024.1, forward strand.
CCAGGACATGGCGGGGGGCGTAGGCGAAGTCGCCCAGTTCCTCGCGCGAGGTGACTCCGGACAGCACGAGAATAGTCTCGATGTCAGACTCGATGCCCGCAATGATATCCGTGTCCATACGGTCGCCGATAATCGCGGTTTCTTCACGGGTCGAGCCGAGCTTGCGGAGCGCCTGCCGCATCATGAGCGGGTTCGGCTTTCCGACAAAGTAGGCCTTGCGGCCGGTCGCGAGTTCGATCGGAGAAAGAAGCGCGCCGCAGGCTGGAACGAGCCCCCTCTCGCCGGGACCCGAGACATCGGGATTGGTTCCGATGAGTCTCGCTCCGCCCATGACAAGGCGCACGGCTTTCTCGATCGCCTCGTAGTTGTAGCCTCGGCTCTCGCCGATGACTACATAGTCCGGATTGACGTCGTTCATCGTGTAACCGGCGCCGTAGAGCGCCGAGATCAGGCCAGGTTCTCCGATCACATAGGCGCTGCCGCCCGGCTTTTGGCCGGCGAGAAAACCCGCCGTCGCCAGAGCGCTCGTGTAGAAGTGCTCGGCTTCGACCTCGATCCCCAGCCTGGCGAGCTTCTGCGAGAGTTCGGCCGGGGATCGCTCGCTTGAATTGGTAAGAAAGAGATAGCGTTTGCCCTTTTCACGCAGCCAGGCGACGAACTCGGCGGCGCCGCGCAGAAGTCGGTTGCCGTGATAGAGGACGCCGTCCATATCGACGATGAATGCCTTGATCGATTCGTCGAGGCGGCTGCGAAGTTCGGAAGTCATACGGAATTATGGCGAAGGGGGGCCTTCTGCGTCCACGGGGCTGCCTGGGAGAGATGTATTCACATCCGCACTCAGCCGAGGATCGAGCCCGGCTTCAGCGTCGTCGCGTTCAGAGCCCCCAGCCTGATCCCCTCGGCGACGGCCTCAGTCATGGAGCCGCCCTCGGCGAGGACCATGGCGAGGCCGGCCGCGAAGGCGTCCCCCGATCCGATCGGGTTGACCGCGGCGACCCTTGCCGAGGCAGCCTCCGCGAGACCTCGGCCGTCCCAGTACCAGAGGGGTGCCGAGCCGCGGGTGACAACAAGCGATGTCCCCGAATTAGCGAGCGCAGCCGCGATCAGCGCGACGTGCGATTTGACCGCGCTTTCGTCACGTGGGTTTTTTCCGTCAGGGAGGGGCCAGGTCGCCAGGAGTTCGGAGAGGTTGGGCTTAACGATGGCCGGTTTTGACGGGAGGCAGTCGAGGAGATCCTTCCCCCGGATATCGAGGACGAGAAGCGCCCCCGCGGCCGAGGTTCTCAGTACGATCTCGGGCAGTATCGAGTCGGGGAAACCGGCGGCCTTCGTACCCGACACAACGACTACGCCGCATTCGGGCAGAATGCGGTCAAGCTCGGCCAGAACGAGCGCGTCCGTGCCCGGCGCAACCGGCGGGGACTCCTCGACAAGCTCGGTCACGGTGCCGTCCTCGAGATCGATCACCGTCGTGCAGCCGCGGATTTCCGACCCGGATTCGACCCACTTCACCTCGATGCCGTCGTCTGCGCACATCGAAAGAAACCAGTCGCGGGTCGGCCCCCCGGCCTGCGTCAGGTGCATAACCTTTCTGCCGGATTGGGCGAGCACCCTCGCCACATTGACGCCCTTGCCTGAGGCGTCGACGCGGCGGCGCGACGCTCGGTTCACCTCGCCCTTGGCCACTGATTCGAAGACGAGTGTTCTTTGAATCACTGGATTCAGACAAATTGTGAGGAAATATTCACGACGTGCGCCATTGCCGGACATGTGCGGATTCCCTTTTTAGTTCATTTCAAGATAGTGTTTCTGAGCTTCTCGACGAGACCGGTCGAGGGGTCGATCGAGAAATCCTCGCTGCGACACTCGGCCTCGGACGGCCCCCAGGAGACGGAAACTCGGGGGAACGGCGAGCCGAAAAGCCGCGATAACCAGCCTCGTTCTTGCTCCTTGATCGACAGTATCTGTTCGAGCGGCACGACGATGTTTACTTCTTCACGCGCCGGGGCGTTCCCATTCGGGGCTCTGAACAAACCCAGTATCAGGCTTTGGCTCGGCAGATATTTGAATCTGAAACTGCGATCCGTCAGGATCATGAGCCCCCATAAACCCTTTGCGCTCCCGGCCTCGTGCCAAATGCCGATCGCACGGGCCACCACGTGCTCGCCGGTCTCGGCTTCGAATGTAGTCCAGAATCGTTCTGCCTCGTCCATAATCGGTCCCCCCGGCCGGGGATAGTATAGCGGACAAACGATAGGGTGGTAAGAAACGAGTGAAAAAAGGCGAACGTTTTAGTTTTGCTAAATGTACAAAGAAATCCAAACGTTTGAAAAAAATCAAACGAATGAGCATTTTCACTCGAATAAGCAACACGACATTGAAACAAAAACTCTTTGATGATAAAATGAAAATAAAATGAAAGTATTTCGAAAGACAAATGAAGTTCCTCGAACCTTGTTGTCGAAGACAATGCTCGAGGAAACGATGGGGCCGAAGCCAAGAATGGTATAGGGCGAGACTTCTTGGCCGTTCTACTTGAGGGGCGAATAGCTTGGATGATTACAACAAGCTTCGAGGAACTCTGACGTGATACCAGCGCGCAGTGATCGACAAAGAACGATCCTTAAGCTCCTCTCGGAACAGGGTCATCTGACCGTGACCAAGCTCAGCCGCGAGCTCGGCGTTTCCGAGGTGACAGTCCGAGCCGATCTCAACGAACTCGAGGGGCAGGGCCTCTTGAACCGCTCCCGGGGCGGCGCAGAGCTCGCCGTGCACCAGAGTATCGTCGAGCGTCAGGAACTCAGGGTCGATGAGAAAAACCGGATTGCGCGAAAGGCCGCAGAGCTCGTCCGCGATGGGGACCGCATCATGATCGAGGCGGGGACGACGACAGCCCTTGTCGTTCGTTACCTTCTCGGAAAGCGCGATGTGCAGATCGTCACGAACTCCACCTTGGTCTTCGCGTACGCGCGCCTCAACCCGGCGCTGCAGATCATTATGACCGGCGGCGAGTTCCGCCGCGAAACCGAGTCGATGGTCGGTCCTGTCGCGCTCAGGACGATAGCTGGCTTGAATGTCCGTCTCGCCTTCGTGGGCACCGACGGCTTTTCGCTCGAGCGGGGCATGACCACGCATCTCGTCGAGGGCGGCGAAATCGTCAAAGCCATGCGCGAGCGGGCCGACGAGACCTGGCTCCTCGCCGATTCGTCGAAGCACGGAAAATCGGGTTTTGTTACTGTTCTATCACTTTCAGAGATCGACGGGATCATCACGGATTCCGAACTCGCCGACGATGCGGTCCGTGAGATCGAGGACTCGTCGCTGAAACTGCTCCGCGTCTGATATAGACCGCGGAGGGCGGAATAGGGGGCCGAACATGGCACATGTGCTTGTCATGCCGCGTCAGGGCAATACGGTGGAATCCTGCATCATCACCCGCTGGCTCGCGGCCGAGGGCGACAGGGTTTCGTCCGACGATCCGGTGTGCGAGGTCGAGACCGACAAGGCGAGTTTCGATGTTCCTGCGGGTGCTGACGGGGTTGTGTTGAAGATTCTCAGGGCCGAGGGGGAGGATGTTCCTGTTCTCGAACCGATCGCGGTGATCGGTAAGCCGAGCGAAAATTGGGAAGAGGCTCTCGCCGCCCCGCCCGAGAGTCCCGCTCGATCAGCCGAAGAGGCGATCCATGCCGCACAGGCGGCGGTGAAGGCCGCGCGGGCGGCGGTGCGCCAAAATGACTCCCGCTCCGAGGACGTAGCGGGACTCAGCCCGCGGGCGCGTCGTCGCGCCGAGATCGAGGGCGTCGATGTATCATCGCTCGAGGGCTCGGGGCCGAAGGGTCGCGTGATCGAGCGCGATGTGAACGCGGCGGCGGAGGCTCGTCCACCCTTGACCGCCGCGGCCCGGGCCGCGGCGGCATCCGGAGCCGGAATACCCTTCGACGGGGGGACTGCCGTCGGCGGACGTGTCGGGCTTGCCGATCTCGAGACAGCCTCTGAGTCTCCCCGCCCCGCGGCATCGGGGGATTCCTTCGTCGAGACTCCGCTCAAAGGCGTACGGAAACTCATATCCGAGCGTATGCGTTCTTCGCTCGCGGGCACGGCTCAGCTTACCTTCAATTCCTCGGCGGATGCGTCGCGCATCCTGGATCTGCGCACTCGCTTCAAAGCAGCTGAGACCGCACTCGGTCTGTCGGATGTCACGATCGGCGATCTTGTTCTTTTTGCTGTTTCGCGCGTTCTGCCTCGCTTCCCGAACGCGAACGCGACGCTCGAGGACGGCGTTTTGCGCTCGTACGCGCGTGTTCATCTTGCGTTTGCCGTCGACACGCCGCGGGGTCTTATGGTGCCGGTGATACGAAATGCAGATCTGCTGTCGCTTCGAGATATCTCGTCCGAGGCCAAGCGTCTCGCCGCAGCCTGTCAGTCGGGCTCGATCGATCCCGGCGAACTCTCGGGTGGAACCTTCACGGTTTCGAATCTCGGGGCATTCGGTGTCGAATCCTTCACACCGATTCTCAATGCTCCGCAGGTCGCGATCCTCGGCGTCGATGCGATTCTGCCCCGGCCCGCCGCTGGTCCGCATGGTTCCATCGTCATCGAACAGCGCATGGGTCTGTCGCTGACGGTCGATCATCAGGTTATCGACGGTGTCCCTGCCGCCCGCCTTCTCAAGGCTTTCGCCGACGCGATCGCCGACATCGATCTTCTGCTTATGGTGTGAGGCTGATATGGCCGACTATGACGTAATTATCCTAGGCGGCGGTCCCGGCGGATACGCCGCGGCCGAGCGTTTAGGGGCTGCCAAGAAGCGCGTGCTTCTCATCGAAAAAGGCGCGTTAGGCGGCACCTGTCTCAATGTCGGGTGCATTCCAACGAAGACTCTGCTCAACTCCGCCAAGATTTACGCGCATGCGCGTGACGGTTCGCGCTTCGGTGTTAAAGCCTCTGGTATCTCGTTCGATTGGTCCGCGATGCAGGCCTGGAAGCGCGAGGTGGTCGAAAAACTCCGCACTGCAATCGCGTTGACTGAGAAAAAATACGGTGTCGAAATCGTCCAAGCCGAGGCGCGGCTTCTGGGTCCGGGGCGGGTCGAGCTGTGCGGCGCGGACGGCTCCGTTCTTGTCCGCGAATCGCGCGCGGTCATCGTCGCCTGCGGTTCGGAGCCGATCATGCCGCCCATCCCAGGAGTTCGCGACAATCCACGGGTTCTCGATTCGACGGGATTGCTCGAGATCAACGAAGTTCCGGCCCGGCTCTGCGTGATCGGCGGCGGCGTCATCGGCGTTGAGTTCGCAGGCCTCTTCTCGGCCCTCGGCTCGAAGGTCGAGGTGATCGAGATGATGGACGAGATTGTGCCCTTCATGGACAGGGAGCAGGCGCCGATTCTCAGGCGCGCGATGAAGGATGTCGTGTTTCGACTTGGCTGCAAAGTCGAATCGATCGAGGGCGGCGAGGTGAGGTACACGGCCGTGAACGGCGTATCGGCGTTCTCCGAGGCCGATGTGATTCTCTTGGCCGTCGGTCGTCGGCCTCTGGTTTCAGGATGGGGCGCGAAGGAGGCGGGGCTCGATGTTTCGCCTCGCGGCGTCGTCGTCGACGAACGGATGAGGACGAATCTCCCCATGGTCTGGGCCGTCGGTGATGTTACGGGAAGGAGCCTGCTTGCGCATTCGGCGTATCGTATGGCCGAGGTCGCCGCCGCGGACATTCTCGCCGGGGGCGGTTCAGCGAAAGGTCCGGCGCTCATGCGTTACGGTGCGGTTCCCTGGGTGCTCTACGGTCTGACCGAAGCGGCCGGCGTCGGAATGACCGAGCAGGCCGCGATCGAGGCTGGATTCGAGGTCAAAAAAGCGAGTCTTCCGCTCCGCGTATCCGGCCGCTTCTGCGCGGAAGCGGGCTTCGCCGCGCCCGGCTCGGTCAAGGTGGTCGCGGATCGCGCGAGCGATAGAATTCTCGGAGTTCATATCGTCGGCTCCTATGCCTCCGAGATGATCTGGGGGGCTGCCGCCCTGATCGAGCAGGAAATGAGGGTCCGCGACGCCAAGGAGATTGTTTTCCCGCATCCGACCGTCTGCGAGGCGATTCGAGATGCGATTAAAGAACTATAGCTTGCGTTTACGTGAAGATTTTTTAGGAGCGTGTGATGCCGAAGTCTCTGGTGATCGATCCGTCGCTTGTGCGTAGAAGCGGAACGCTCGAAATCGAGAGCATTCCGATCAATCAGTATAAGGCTGATTTCAAGCTCGAGCTCGAGCGTTTCGGGCGCGATGGCCTTGTGCGGATCTGGCTCGACATGGTCTATATCCGCGAGTTCGAGTCGATGCTCAATTCCTTTAAGACGCAGGGCTCGTGGAGGGGCATCGAGTATAACCACAAGGGGCCCGCCCATCTCTCGATCGGCCAGGAGGCCGCCGCCGTCGGACAGTGCGCCGCCCTCGATCCGGAGGACCAGATTTTCGGATCGCACCGCAGCCACGGCGAGATACTCGCCAAGTGCTTCTCGGCCTCGCGCAGGATTCCCGAGCATGAGCTGTCGAGGATCATGGAATCGTACAACGAGGGCGAGACGCTGTCCTATGCCGAGCGCCTGCCCTATATCGGGACGCTCGAGCTTGCGGAAAACTTCATTTTATTCGGTACCTTGGCCGAAATATTCGCGCGAAAGGCGGGCTTCAATCGAGGGCTCGGGGGGTCCATGCACGCTTTCTTCGCTCCCTTCGGCTCGATGCCGAACAACGCGATCGTCGGCGGTTCGGCCGATATCGCGGTCGGAGCGGCGCTCTTCAAGCGGATCAATCGAAAAAAAGGTATTGTCGTAGCGAATATCGGCGACGCCTCGATGGGCTGCGGTCCGGTATGGGAGGCGATCTGTTTCGCCTCGATGGATCAGTATCGGGGTCTGTGGGGCGGAGACTCAGGCGGCGCGCCGCCCGTTCTGTTCAATTTTTTCAATAATTTCTACGGCATGGGCGGACAGACGGACGGCGAAACCATGGGCTATAAGATATTAGCCCGTGTTGGAGCGGGGGTTAATCCCGAAAACATGCACGCCGAGCGCGTCGACGGGTATAATCCCCTCGCCGTGGCCGAGGCCGTCGAGCGCAAAAAAAAGATATTGCTCGAAGGGCGCGGCCCGGTTCTTCTCGACACAATCACATATCGAGTATCTGGTCATTCTCCTTCCGACGCTTCGAGCTACCGATCCAAAGAGGAGATCGAACTCTGGCGGAGGATAGATCCGCTGGAGTCCTTCGCTTCGTACCTTGTCGAGAACGGCGCCGCGGGGAAAGATGATCTTGAGGCCGCCCGAGCGAAGGCCGTCGAACGTCTTGCCGCGGTTGTGAGATTGGCTGTAAGCGACCGGGATTGTCCGCGAGTCGATGGATTGTTTATCGAATCGGTCATGTTCTCGAACGCTAAGGTTGAGCGCTTCGACGATTCAAAGCCGGAACTTACAGGTGATCTTTCGGAGAATCCCCGCGTCAAGGCGATCGCGGGCAGGTCCCGCTGCGCTTTTGACGCTGAAGGCAAGATGATAGCCAAGAACAAGGTGTATCAGCTTCGCGACGGAATTTTCGAAGCCATGCTTCATCGTTTCTCGATCGATCCGACCATGGCGGCCTGGGGCGAGGAGAATCGCGACTGGGGCGGGGCCTTCGCGGCGTATCGAGGACTCACCGAAGCCCTTCCGTATAAGCGTCTCTTCAACAGCCCGATTTCCGAGGGCGCGATCGTCGGAGCCGGCGTCGGCTACGCGCTCGCGGGGGGGCGCGCGGTCGTAGAGCTGATGTACTGCGATTTCATGGGAAGATCGGGCGACGAGCTTTTCAACCAAGCCTCGAAATGGCAGGCGATGTCGGCGGGCCTATTAAAGATGCCGCTTGTCATCCGTGTCTCGGTCGGCAACAAGTACGGCGCCCAGCACAGCCAGGACTGGTCGGCTATGGTGGCGCACGTTCCAGGGCTCAAGGCCTATTATCCCGCGACGCCCTACGACGCGAAGGGCATGCTCAATCTCGCCTTGCGCGGCACGGATCCTGTCGTCTTCTTCGAAAGTCAGCTTTTGTACGATATTGGCGAGTACTTCGAGCCGGGAGGTGTGCCGGTCGGATACTATGAGGTGCCCGAGGGGGAGCCGGCCGTCCGAAGGAGGGGGAAAGACCTTACGATCGCCACCATCGGCGCCGCACTATACAGAGCGCTCGACGCAGCCGAGGAACTTTCCACACGCTACAGCCTCGAGGCCGAAGTGATCGATCTGCGGTTTATCTGCCCTCTCAAGTATGACAAGTTAATCGAGTCAGTACGGAAGACGGGCCGACTGATTCTTGTAAGCGACGCCGTCGAACGGGGGAGCTTCCTGCATACCGTCGCGTCGAATGTTCAATCACTGGCCTTCGACAGCCTTGACGCCCCGGTCGTGGTACTGGGCAGTCGCAATTGGATCACTCCGGCGGCCGAGATGGAGGAGCTGTATTTCCCGCAAAAGAACTGGATTATCGACGCCGTGCACGAGCGTATTGTTCCGCTTCCCGGGCATGCTCCTTCGACGGTTCAGACCGAACTCGACATGGCGCGCCGCGCGAGGGCGGGGGTCTAGCTGCGATGCGGATTTCTGGATCCTTCGATGACGACGCGGCCCTTCGATCGATCGTCAATGATCCCGAGCTCTCCTCCGAGGAGCGCTTGGCCGCCCTGGCCCTCGTCGCCTCGAGGATCGGGAAACTGAGGTCTTCGCGCGGGGTCACCAACAATCATATACACACGTTCTACAGCTTCAGTCCCTACTCCCCGTCCATGGCCGCTCTCCGCTCGCGGGAGGCCGGCCTCGAGGTCGCAGGCTCGGTGGATCATGATTCGATCGCCGCGGCGCGCGAAATGACCGCGGCCTGCGCGGTTCTCGGCCTCGGGTCCGTCACCGGTTGTGAACTTCGTGTCACTATGCGGGAACTTCCGGACGGTTCCCGTCTTTCATTCGCCGGCCGGAAGATCAACAACCCTGATTCGCCGGGTCTCGCGTACATGACGATCCAGGGCCTGAGCGCGTCTCGAATCGAGGAGCTTCAATCCTTCCTTGCGCCCATTCGGAATGCGCGTCGGGAGCGCATGAGGCGCATGACGGAAGCCGCGTCCCTGGTGCTCAGCGTCGCGGGTATCGAGAGTCTCGACTTCGAGCGGGATGTCCTCGCCAGGTCGAAGGCCGCAGAGGGCGGCGGCGTCACCGAACGGCATCTTCTCGCCGCGGTCGCGCGGAAATTGATCGCTCGCTTCGGGACAGGCGCGCGTCTCCTCGACGGACTTGAGCGCTCACTCGGTATCAGGGCCTCGCCGAAGGCGGCCGCGCTTATATCCGGATCGGCGGGCGAGGAACTCGTCTACGATGTACTCGGCCTTTTGAAAACGGATTTTCTCGATCGAGTCTTCGAACAGCCTTCCGGCGACGAGTGCCCCGACGCTGCCTCGGTCGTCGCGTTCGCGCTCTCCATCGGGGCGGTTCCGGCCTACGCCTATCTCGGCGACGTCGTCGATTCGCCGACCGGGGACAAACGGGCCGAAAAATTCGAAGACGACTTTCTCGAAGAACTTTTCGCCGCACTCTCAGAACTGAGATTCGCGGCTGTCGCGTACATGCCGCCCCGCAATACTTCGGCGCAGATCGAGCGAGTGCGCAGGCTTTGTGTGGAGTACGGCCTCATGCAGATTTCGGGCGTCGATATAAACAGCCCGCGTCAGATTTTCGATTGTCCCGAACTCGTGCTCCCCGAGTTCGCGAATCTGCGCGATTCGGCATGGGCCTTGGCCGCGCACGAACGGCTTTCGAATATCGATCCGCGGGCGGCTTTGTTCTCGGACGACAACCCGCTCGCTCAGCTTTCGATCGAAGGCCGTATCGAAGCCTACGCACGGGCGGGCAGGACCCTCGATCCGGATCGTCCGGATGATGCAGTTACGGTCCTCAATGATCTTTTTCAAGGAAGGTTCACGCGATGAGAGAATTGGACCGAGTCACGGCTGCGCCTTTTGTGCGCGCACTTTACCTTGAAGAATTCGACAGGCCTGTAGTCATCGTTTCGAGGTCTCAGGCCGAAGTCTCCGTGCCCGAGGGAGCGCTCTTCGTCGATCTTTCGCGCTCTCCAGCGCTGCTCGAGGACGGCGGCCTCCGGCTCGCGGCGCGGCTGAAGAGCGAGCTCGCGCAGTGGAAGCTGTCCCGTAGTTCTTCGGAGGAACGGGACTCGATGCCCGGCTGCGTCGCGCTCGCCCTCGGCGGCGGATACGCGCTGTATTGGCCGGATCTGAGTTTTGATGCAGCCCTCCGCCGCGCAGAAATGTCTTTCTCTTCGCCCATCGGACGCCCTCCGGCCCGAACGTTCTCCAAGCTATCATCGTGCAACCGCGCCGAGGTGGTGCGCGGGAAGATAGCGCTGGTCACGGGCGGGGCCCAGGGCTTCGGCGCCGAAATCTCGCGGGGACTTGCGGAGTCGGGGGCATTGGTCTTTGTCGCCGATGTAAACCTCGCGGGGGCCGAATGTCTCGCTGCGTCGCTTAACGCGGACTTAGGATGCACGGCCGCCGTCGCGCTGGCTGTCGATGTGACCGACGAAGACTCCGTCGCCACGGCTTTCTCGCGCGCCGTCGAGACTGCAGGCGGCCTCGACCTTGTCGTCAGCAACGCGGGCATCCTCAGCGCCTCCTCGCTTTTCGAGCAGGACCTCGATTCGTTCAGGCGCGTCACCGAGGTCGATTACATCGGATATCTCATCGTGGCGAAGCAGGCAGCGCTCGTCATGCGTTCGCAGGCATTGGGAGCGCCGGGCTGGAAGACGGACATCATCCAGATAAACTCCAAGTCCGGTCTTCAAGGATCGAACAAGAATGCCTCCTATGCCGGAGCGAAATTCGGGGGCGTCGGACTTACGCAGAGTTTCGCCCTCGAGCTGGTCGAGTGGGGCATAAAGGTCAATGCGATCTGCCCGGGGAATTTCTTCGACGGTCCGCTCTGGTCGGATCCTGAAAAGGGGCTCTTCGTTCAGTATCTGAGATCGGGCAAGGTGCCCGGCGCCAGAACAGTCGCCGAGGTCAAGGCCGCCTACGAGGCGAAGATTCCCATGGGCCGAGGCTGTACTGGGGTGGACCTTATGCGGGCGATTTACTACATCGTCGAGCAGGAATATGAAACCGGCCAGGCGGTGCCGGTCACAGGCGGCCAGGTCATGCTGGGCTAGGTGCTTGGTATGGTGAAGACTGTAGCCGTCGTCGATATAGGAATGACTAATAAAAAAATAGCTGTTTATGACAAAAACCTCTGCGTGCTCGGCTCGACCACGTGTTCTTTCGAGCCTGTAATAATCGACGGGGTCGAGGCGCACGACCTTGCGGCGATCGAGACCTGGATACTCGACAGCCTGGCCGACTTCGCGCAATCCTTCGATATTGGAGCGATCGCGGTCACGACGCACGGCGCGACTATGGTCATGGTCGGAGAGGACGGTGATCCTTGCGCGCCGTGTTTTTTCTATACGTACGATCCGGGGCCGGAGTTCCAGGAGCGGTTTTATCGTTTCGCCGGCGACCGGCGTGAGCTTCAGGAGATCACGGGGACGCCGCCGCTTTCGGCGATGATAAACCCGGCGAAGGGATTGTTCTTTATTCGTGAGAACTACCCTGAGTATTTTTCGAGAGCGCGATTTATTCTTAACTACCCGCAGTACTGGGTTTACAGGTTTACGGGAGGGGCTTGCGCCGAAGGCACCTTTGTAGGATGCCACAGTTACCTTTGGGACTGGAAGAGGAATCGATACTCCGATGTGGCGGATAAACTAGGTGTGACGGAGAAAATGCCCTATCCCCTGCGCAATTCATGGGAAGTTGCGGGACGACTGACTTCCACAACCGCTGCAAGAACAGGGCTCGATGCACGTACCATTGTAACCATGGGGATCCACGACTCGAACGCCTCCCTCCTGCCTCATCTCGCGAAGTACGCCGGCAGGGACTTCGTTCTTAATTCGACGGGAACCTGGTGCGTGCTCATGCATCCGCAGGAGGAGTATCGGTTCTCGCCCGAGGAACTCGGCAAGGTGGTTTTCTTTAACCGCTCCGCGTATAACAAGCCGGTTAAGACGGCCATCTTCCTCGGCGGCATGGAATACGGCGCCTGGTCTTCTGTCATCCGCCGACGCATGGTTGCGCCCGAGCCGTCGGAGCTCCCCGAGCCATCGCCCGACGATTACCGCGCCGTGATCGAGAGCCGCGATCTTTTCGTTCTTCCCGAACTCGTACCCGGTTCAGGTCAGTTCCCAGGATCGACCGCGCGCGTCCGCTTTTGCGGTGACGAGTACGCGTTGGCCGACATCGAATCGGGCCTTATCTCGCCTTCCTTCCTGCGCGATACCGGAAGGATGACTGCTGCGCTCAAGATTTCGCTCGCCCTTCAGACCCTGGTCGCCTTCGAGAGATCGGGCGCCGGAGAGCGCACCGAGTTGGTCACCGAGGGCGGATTCAGGAAGAACGCCGGATACAACTCGATCCTCGCGTCGCTTGTGGGCGGAAGGGCGCGGTTGACGGATATTGCAGAGGCGACTTCGCTCGGGGCCGCCATGACCGCTGTCGCGGCTCTTGAAGGTGTTTCGCCGCATGTATTGGCCGACAGATTCACCGTCGGCTATATCAAGCCCGAGCCGATACCAGGTCTGCGCGGTCTCGAGGAATACAAGGCCGAATGGCTCAAATTTGTATCGCACACTGTACATACCGAGGAGAGGGGATGAAAACAAAGGCGGTACGCATACACGGAGTCGGCGACTTACGGCTCGAGGAGTTCGATCTTCCGCCGATCGCCGACGACGAAATACTTGCGAAAGTCGTTTCTGATTCTGTCTGCATGTCGAGCCACAAGCTGGCCGTCCAGGGCGATCGGCACAAGCGTGTCCGCGCCCCCCTCGCCGAGTGTCCGATCATCATCGGGCATGAGTTCTGCGGGGAGCTGGTCGAAGTGGGATCGAAATGGAAGGATCGTTTTTCTCCCGGGCAGAGATTCGCGATACAGCCGGCGCTCAATTATCAGGGGACGCTCTGGTCGCCCGGGTACTCGTATCAGTATATCGGCGGCGACGCGACCTATATCATCATCCCGAAGGAGGTGATGGAACTCGGCTGTCTTCTCGAATACAAGGCCGAGGCCTTCTTCATGGGAAGCCTTGCGGAACCCATGTCCTGCATCGTGGGTGCTTTTCACGCTCAGTATCACACGAGGGCCGGATCATACACTCACGAGATGGGTATTGTGCCCGGCGGCTCTATGGCTCTTCTCGCCGGAGTGGGACCCATGGGACTGGGTGCGATCGATTACGCTCTCCACGCTCCGCGGCGTCCCGCCCGTCTTGTCGTGACGGATATCGACAAGGATCGACTCTCGCGTGCGGCTTCGATATTCACCACCGAAGAAGCCGCTCGGAACGGAGTCGAGCTTCATTACGCTGATGTGAAGAGCGTCGGCGACCCCGTCGCTTACATCAAGTCATTAAACGGGGGGAGAGCCTTCGACGATGTCTTCGTCTTCGCCCCCGTCAAGGCCCTGGTGGAACAGGGCGACGCCCTTCTCGGTCCGGACGGCTGCCTGAACTTTTTTGCTGGTCCGACCGACCCTGCCTTTTCGGCCTCGCTCAACTTCTACGACGTGCACTACGCTTCGCACCACATCGTCGGAACCTCCGGAGGTAACACAGACGATATCAAAGAATCACTCGCCATGATGGCCGAGGGAGACCTCAATCCGGTCGCGATGATCACCCACATCGGCGGCCTCGACGCGGTCCCCGATACGACGATGCGTCTCGATGCGATCCCCGGCGGCAAGAAACTCATTTACACGCACAAGTCCCTCCCCCTCACAGCCATCTCCGATTTCGAGAAGCTGGGGTCGGCCGATCCCTTTTTCGCCGAGCTCGATCGAATCGTGAAGGCGAACAACATGCTCTGGTGCAAGGCGGCCGAGGATTATCTTCTCGCCAATGCGCCTGAGATATGAGGGGGGATTGTTCGCGCCTGCGCGGCCTGTCTCCTGACTGCGGACCGAAAAAGCAGTACAGTATATCCGATGCTCGCCGACGCTCACATTCATCTCGCGGACCTTGTTGAACGCGACGCCGGATTCCCCGAGACCCTCGCGGCTTGGGCGCGAAGCGAGAACTTAAGCGATTCTCGAAGAGAATCGCCAGCTTGGGCGCGAAGCGCCCAAGCCTGGACCTGCTGCGCCGCCTGCCACAGCCGCGCGGACTGGGAGAGGACCGAATCCCTCCGCGAACGCTTGCCGCCCTTCATCCTGAGTCTCGGGATGCATCCTCAGGCTCCCGATCTCTGCGATATGCAGTTTCTCGAAGAACTTGCCGTATCAGGCCGCCTTGCGGCGGTAGGCGAGGCCGGCTTCGATTTTTTCGGCGACAGACCGGAGCGTATCAGGACCGACGACAATCTCAAAAGGCAGCGCGAGGTCTTCGAGTACCAGCTCGATCTAGCGCGGCGTTTCGATCTGCCGATCCTCCTGCACGTTCGAAAAGCGATGGACCTTGTCTTCGAGTATTCGTCGACGCTCAAGCGTCTTCCTTCGGTGATTTTTCATTCATATCCCGGGACGGCCGGCGAAGCCGCCTCATTACTCAATCGTGGGATCCCGGCATGGTTTTCGTTCGGTGCCTCGCTGATCAACGGTAATAAACGCGCCGGATCCGCTTGCGCATCGATTCCGCTGGAGCGGCTGCTTATCGAGACCGACGCGCCATGGCAGCCTCCCAAAAGAAGCAACACGTCAGGCCCGGATTTCTGCCGCCCTGAGGATATTCGTGAAGTGCTGTCGGCGGCGGCGAAGATACGCGCCGAAGATACCGAGATGCTCGAAGAGGCGCTCGCTTCCAATTTTGTTACAGCGTTCAGAATGAATGCCAAGTTCTTCGAAGCTCGGTGAGACTTTTGAAAAACCTCATTAGATAAATACTTATTCGGTTATTTTCTATGCTCTGAGAGCGGCGAGCCTTCCGTTTGTTTCGGAGAAGCGCTTGTGTTGTGTACTTCTTGCTGAGTTGGCTGGGTGCATGTAATCATTCAGGGCTGAGTATGCAGTGGTTGTTTCATAAAGTTATTTGAATGAAAGGAGAAGCACAAAAATGAGAGATTCGACCGGCGGACCTCGCTCGGTGCGCGGTTCGGCGATCGTGCGGCCGGCCCGGCGCGGACGCGATGAGGACGTATTCTTCCGCCTTCCCTGGAAACTGTACCGAGGCGATCCGATGTGGGTTCCGCCGCTTCGCGCGAGCGCCCGATCCGAGCTCAGGCCCGAGACGAATCCTTTTTTGCGACATTGCGATTACGAGCTTTTTCTTCTCGAACGCGGCGGCAGAGCGGTCGGCCGCATCGCCGCCCTCGTCGATAGAATCGCCGTCGAATCCTGGGGGCGGAAAATCGGCATGTTCGGCTACTTCGAGTGCGGGCGAGCGGACCGCGAGGGGGCGGCGCTTCTCCTCGACGCGGCCCGCATCTGGCTCAAGGAACGCGGCATGACGGTGATGCGCGGACCCTGGACCTTCGTTCCGCAGGAGTGGGGTCTCGTCATCGAAGGCTTCGAACCCGAGCCTGTCGTCATGGCTCCGTACAATCCGCCCGAGTACCGGGAGCATCTCGAATCATTCGGACTTAAAAAGGCGAAGGATCTTTTATGCTGGGAACTTTCCATGCCGGAGGGCTATAAAATACCCGATCGTATCCTCACTCTTACTTCTTCGATCGCCGAGCGCTACGGCATAACGATTCGGACTATCGATTTCTCGCGCTTCGACGAGGAAGTAGAGCTCTTCGGCCGGCTTTCGATGGATTCGCTCGAAAGCAATTGGGGCATCACGCCCATGACCGCAGAGGAAATCAAGGCCATGGCGAAGGACCTGCGCTCCTTGGTCAAGCCTGAGCACGTTCTTTTCGCGAGGACGGCGGAGGGTAGGGACATCGCCTTCGCCCTGACGATCCCTGATATAAACGTGATTCTTAAAAAGACCCGAGGCCGCATGTTCCCCTTCGGCTGGGCGCGCTTATTGTGGGGCATACCCCGGCTCCAGCGGTATCGCATGTTCGCCCTGGGCGTCGATCGAGAGTACAAGGGCAAGGGCGTCGACGCACTCATCTACCGCGCCATGTGGGAGCGCATGGCTCATCCCGCGCTCACCATGGAAATCAATTACGTTCTCGAGGACAACTGGCCCATGGTCAACGCCATCACAAAGCTCGGCGCGAAGCCATCGCGGCGTTACCGCGTCTACGAGATGAATATCTGAGCCGAAGGCTTTTTTGTGCGGCGGCGGGTCGGCGAAGTCTGAGCTTCAACGGTATTTCCCGTCTCTCAGCCTGGCGACTTCCGCGTGAAGTTTTTTAAGTTCGTCGGCGCGCGATTTCGGGCAGACCAAGGTCGCCCCGGCCGTGTGGATGACGACCATGTCGTCGCAGCCGAGACAGGCGACGAGGTGATCTTCTTCCGATGAAAGGGCGATCGTGCCCCTGCAATCGACGAGCGCCGTTTCGCCCGATCTGCGGTTGTCCGAGCCGTCCCTCTCCATGAGATCGCCGTATGCGATCCACGAGCCTATGTCCTTCCAGGTTATGGCGAGGGGGAGGGCGGCTATGCGCACCTCGGAGTCCCGCGAGGCCTTCTCCATGACCCCGTAATCGACGCTGATTTTCTTGAGACCGGGATAGGCCGAGATCATCGCTTGGTCGAGTCCCGAGGGAGCGGCGGCCGCGATGCGCGATACCGCCGCCGTCAATTCGGGCTCGCAGCGTGATGCAAGTTCGAGAAAGCGCGCGGCCCTCCAGACGAACATGCCTGAATTCCAAAGATATCGATCGGGGCCGGCTTCGACGAAGGCAGCGGCGCTTTCTGCGTCGGGCTTCTCGCGGAATCGCATAACGCGTCTCGCCCCTGTGCGGCCGCCGAGCGGATCGCCCAGCTCGAGGTAGCCGAAACCCGTTGCGGGACGATCCGGCTTGACGCCGAATGTGACGAGAAGGTCCGGCTCGGTTTCTACAAGCTGGAAGGCCTGGTCGAGCAGCGCCCTGAACTCTTCTTCCGGTTCGATGACATGGTCCGAGGTCAAGACCGCGACGACGGCCTCGGGGTCTTCGCGCGCAACGAGCGCAGAACTCAGGGCTATCGCGGCCAGGGTGTCGCGCCCTTCCGGCTCCCCGATATATCTGTCCAGACCCGATGCGGAGGGGGCGGCGAGACTCGGCAGGCGGGAGAGTGTAGCCCCGCGGTAACGGGCCGCGCCGCAGATAAAGCGGCGCTCCTCGGGCACGAGTCCCTCGAGTCGGGTATAGGCCGCCTCCATGAGCGAACGGCCGCCCGCGATGGGCGCGAGCTGTTTTGGAAGCGACTCATTCGAAAGCGGCCAGAGCCGAGTCCCCGAGCCTCCGGCTAGTATTATGGCGTATCTCATGTGCTTCGGAATTATACCGAGGCGGAGTCGCGGGGCAAGCCGTGGGCGGGCGGAGGCGAGCGGCGATTCACCGGCTGCGACCTGTCCTCTTCACGTCTCTTCTGGTATATCAAGGGGAGTGACTCGAAGCTTGTTGAAAAAAAGATGGGTACCCGGCTTGCATTTTTATGCAATTTCTAGGTACAAATATACATTCCCGAGGAGGGCCCTGCATGGGAAAGAGCCTTGCCCGCAAAATACTCGAAGCCCACATGGTCGAAGGCGAATGGAAGCCTGGTTCCGAAATCGCCATCCGTATCGATCAGACGCTCACCCAGGATGCTACAGGAACCATGGCCTATCTGCAGTTCGAGGCCATGGGCCTCGACAAGCTCGCTACTGAACTCTCGGTCAGTTATATCGATCACAACACGTTGCAGGTCGGTTTCGAAAACGCCGACGACCACCGTTACCTGGCCGGGGTCGCGCGCCGCTACGGTATCTATCTTTCGCGGGCGGGGAACGGGATCTGCCACCAGGTCCATTTCGAGCGTTTCGGAAAACCCGGCCGGACGCTCTTGGGTTCCGACAGTCATACGCCGACCGGGGGCGGCATGGGCATGATCGCCATAGGCGCGGGCGGTCTCGATGTGGCGCTCGCCATGGGCGGCGCCCCATTTTACATGCCCTGCCCCGAAGTCGTTCGCATAACGCTGAAAGGAAAACTCAGACCTTGGGTTTCGGCCAAGGATGTTGTACTCAAGGTGCTCGAGATCTTCGGGACCAAGGGCAATGTCGGCAGGATATTCGAGTACGCGGGGCCGGGTCTCGCGACGCTTTCGGCCCCGGAGCGCGCGACCATCGCGAACATGGGCGCCGAGTGCGGCGTCACGACCTCGATCTTCCCTTCGGACGAAATGACCAGGGCCTTCCTCCGCTCGCAGGGGCGCGAAAAAGACTGGATACCCCTCGCGGCCGATGCAGACGCCGAGTACGACCGCGAGGTCGAAATCGACCTCGGCGCGCTCGAGAGTCTGGCCGCGGCGCCGCATTCCCCGGGGAATGTCAGGCCGGTCCGCGAGTTGTCGTCCATCAAGGTCGACCAGGTCTGCATCGGCTCGTGTACGAACTCGTCCTACCGGGATCTGGCGACCGTCGCGCTCATGCTTCGCGGCCGTGTCGTCCCTCCCGGCCTCAGCCTGGTTGTCGCGCCCGGATCGCGACAGGTCCTTCAGCGTATCGACCGGGACGGCTATCTTGCCGATCTCATCGCCGCCGGCGCGCGGATCGTCGAACCTTCCTGTTCGTTCTGCATAGGCAACGGCCATTCGCCTGCCAGCGGCGCCGTGTCCCTGCGCAGCTCAAACCGGAATTTCGAGGGACGCTCGGGCACCGCCGACGCCCAGGTCTACCTGGTCAGCCCCGAGACCGCTGCGGCTTCTGCGCTCCTCGGGCATATCGCCTCGGGCGCCGAGCTCGAGGCGAAGCTCGGCGTCAAGCGGCCCTCGGTGAAGATGCCCTCCCGCTTCGAGATCGACGACCGCATGATCGTCGCTCCTCTTCCGACGGCCGATCGCGTGAAGGTCGAAATCCCCCGCGGACCGAATATCGGAGAGCCTCCGCGCCCCGCGCCCCTGCCCGAGAATCTCGCGGGGACTGCGGCGATCAAAGTCGGCGACAAGATCACGACCGACCACATCATGCCCGCGGGCGCGCGCATGAAGTACCGGAGCAACATCAAGGCCTACTCGGCCTTTGTTTTCGAGGGTGTCGATCCCACTTTCGCCGCGAGAGCCGCGGCCGCCCGCGACTCAGGATCGCATAACGTCATAATCGCCGGCCAGAGCTACGGGCAGGGTTCGTCGCGCGAGCACGCCGCGATCTGTCCGGCGGCCCTGGGTGTCCGCGCCGTTATCGCAAAGTCATTCGAACGCATGCACAAGGCGAATCTCGTGAACTTCGGCGTTCTTCCGCTCGTCTTCGCCGACGAGTCCGACTACGACCGCGTCGAGTCGGGCGATGCGCTGGAAATACAGGGCCTGCGCGAAAAGCTGACCGCCGGCGCGGATCGTCTGAAGGTCAGGAATGTGACACGGGGATTCGAATTCGATGTGATATGCGACATCAGTTCCAGGCAGCGCGCCATAGCGACGGCCGGCGGCGCCCTCGCCTGGGTGAAGGGGATGAAATGATGAGCTCGAAGATAAAGGTCAAGAATCCGATTGTCGAACTCGACGGCGACGAGATGACCCGCGTCATCTGGGCCATGATTAAAGAGAAGCTGATTCTTCCATATCTCGATATCCAGCTCGAGTATTACGATCTCGGCGTAAAGGAGCGCGACCGAACCGACGACGAGGTCACCGTCAAGGCCGCACATGCGATCGCCAGGCACGGGGTCGGCGTCAAATGCGCCACGATCACGCCCGACGCCGACCGCGTCGTCGAATACAGCCTCAAAAAAGCCTGGCCGTCCCCGAACGGAACCCTGCGGAGCATATTGGACGGCACCGTATTCCGAAAGCCTATTCTTGTTAAGAATATAAAACCCGCCGTTCGGAGCTGGGTCAAGCCGATCGTCATCGGTCGTCACGCCTACGGGGATATTTACAAGGCGGTGGATTTCGTCGTACCCGGACCCGGCAGGGTCGAACTCGTCTATACCCCCGATTCGGGCGCCGAACCGACGCGCTTGACGGTGCATCGTTTCGAGGGCGGCGGCGTCGCGATGGGCATGCACAATGTCGATGCCTCGATCGCTTCATTCGCCAAGGCCTCCTTCGCCTACGCCCTGTCGGAGAAAATCGATATCTGGTTCGCGGCAAAAGATACCATTTCGAAACGCTACCATGCGCGCTTCAAAGATATTTTCGCCGAAGAGGCGTCCCGAAGAGAGGCCGATATGAAGGCCGCGGGCATTTCGTACCGCTACCTTCTCATCGACGACGCCGTCGCGCAGGTGATGAAGCATCCAGGCGGGATCATCTGGGCCTGCATGAACTATGACGGCGACGTTTTTTCCGACATGATCGCCTCGGGCTTCGGTTCTCTGGGCATGATGACCTCGGTTTTGGTTTCGCCCAACGGCGCCTTCGAGTACGAGGCGGCCCATGGCACGGTCCGCCGCCATTACTACGAGCACCTGAAGGGAAACCCGACGAGCACCAATTCGGTCGCCTCGATTTTCGCCTGGACCGGGGCCCTGCGAAAGCGTGGCGAGATAGATAAAATTCTCGATGTCGTCGCATTTGCGGACAGGCTCGAGGCGGCGGTGATCGAAACCATCGAAGCGGGGATAGTGACCAAGGACCTCGTGGGGCTCGTCGAGCCGAGGCCCACCGGATACGAGAATACCGAAGGCTTTATTAACGCGGTCGCGCGGCGGCTCGGGTAGCGGGACGCCAAGGGGGCGGTATGGGCAAGGATAGTCTCAGTGTTACGGACAACAGGACTGGAAAGAGCTACGAACTGCCGATCGTCGATGGAACGATCAAGGCCGCGGATCTCCGCGCGATCAAAACCGGCGAGGGTGATTTCGGCCTCATGTCCTACGATCCAGGCCTGGCAAACACCGCGGCGATGCGCAGCGCGATCACCTATATCGACGGCGACAAGGGCATCCTCCGTTACCGCGGCTATCCGATCGAAGTGCTCGCCGAGAAGGCGAGTTATCTCGAGACTGCCTATCTCATCATTTTCGGTAAACTGCCCACCGCGCCCCAGCTCGCAGGCTGGGAACGCGCCATCATGAACCACTCGATGCTGCATACGAATATCCAAAACTTGATCGGGACGTTCCGCTACGACGCCCATCCCATGAGTGTGTTCATAAGTTCGGTGGCATCACTGGCCACCCTGTATCCCGATTCCCGCAAGGTCACCGATCCTGACAACCGCAGGCTTCAGGTGGAACGGATCATCGCCAAGGTCGCTACGATCGCCGCCTGCGCGTACCGCCACAATCAGGGCTGGCCCTTCAACGGCCCCGACGACGAACTCTCCTACGTCGGCAACCTGCTCGGCATGCTGTTCAAGATGACCGAGGTCCGCTACGAGCCGCATCCGGTCCTCGAGCGCGCGCTCAACATTCTCTTCGTGCTTCACGCCGACCACGAGCAGAACTGCGGCACCACCGCGATGCGTGTCATCGGGTCCGCGCAGGGCGACCCCTACTCGGCGATCGCAGGCGCGGCCGCCGCTCTCTACGGCCCTCTGCACGGCGCCGCCAACGAGGCGGTGCTTTCCCAGCTCGAGCAGATCGGGAGGCCCGAAAATGTTCCGGCCTTCGTCGAGCGTGTAAAGAGGGGCGAGTGCCGCCTCATGGGCTTCGGACACCGGATATATAAAAGTTACGATCCGCGCTGTAGGATCATCAAAAAAACGGCGGAGGAGGTGTTCCGCGTGACGGGCGAGAGTCCTCTTGTAGAGGTCGCCCGCGAGCTTGAACGCCGCGCCCTCGAGGACGAGTACTTCATTTCGCGGAAGCTTTTCCCCAACGTGGATTTCTACTCGGGCCTCATCTATAAGGCGATGGGCCTGCCCGCCTCGCTCTTTACGGTCATGTTCGCGGTACCCCGCGCCAGCGGCTGGCTCGCGCACTGGCTCGAGGCCTTCGACGATCCCGAGCAGAAACTCATAAGGCCGCGGCAGATCTATACGGGACCCGAGGAGCGCGACTACGTTTCGATCGGGGCGAGGTGAGTCATCCCGCTTCGAAGACTTTGTCCCGATCGTAGAGCGGCGTAATACAGCTCCCCGGCGGCACCACCAGGTACTCGTCCACGTCCCAGTTTCCGGCGAGAAGAGCGCGCAGCAGCCGCGATGATCCTCGGATCAGAATGAAGTCTTTACCTTCTGCGGCGGCCCTTTCGCGTGCCGACTCGGCATAGCCGAGATGGGCGGTTTCGTCGAGTTCGATATAGCGGACTTCATGTTCGGGAACGGCGCTTTTGAGCGATTCCCTGACAAAGCGCGCGTTTTCCTCTCCGTACTTGCGGACAAGTTCTTCGTAATCGATGCCGAGAGCCTCTTCCGGCGTGCGAAGGTAGTTCGGACTCCGTTCGATGTAGCCTGCCGAACTCCATGAGGCGCTGGGGGTTCCGCCGAAGTGTTTTTCGAACGCAGCCCGAGATCCTAAAAGAATCGTACAACAGTCGTGGGCGCGTGCGATTACCAGGGGGACAGGTCCCGCTTTGATCCCCGCAAGGCCGTTGCCGCAGAGCCCATACCCGAGAAGCACGGCGTCGTAGCGGTCGGCGGCTGTTTCTATGCGTTCTTGGATAGCCGCTTTCAAACGCCGCTGATCGAGGTGGAGCCCGATCTCCAGGAACTCAGGATCGATGGTATTGGGCGACTCGGCGATCGCAGCGCAGAGTTCGCGTTGGAATACCGAGCAGGAAATGAGCTTGTACTTCGCCATCGTCGATCGACCCTCGTTCACCTTAGTATGGGTCTGCAGCGGAGTGCGCCGTCAAGAAGGCCGCGTTCACCGCCGGATTGCGTTTTTTGCCCGGGGCCGCGCATAATGCGGACGAGGCGCGGCGGTGGAGTGCATGATACGATTTATCAGAGGTTCTCGCATCGAGGAGGTCCGGGCTGAGACCGGGCGGACCATCGCCGAGGTCCTCGAATCAGCCGGTCTCGGCCCTGTCGAAACACCCTGCGGAGGGAACGGCCTCTGCGGGAAGTGCAGGCTGCGGCTTGCCGAAGGCGCCCTGTCGCCGCCCTGCACGGCCGAAACGACTCTGCTCTCTGCCGCCGAGATCGCATCCGGCCTCAGGCTCGCCTGCCGCGCCCGCGTCGACGGCGATGCGGTGATCGAGGTGCCTGAGCGCGGCGAGGCGCGGCTCCTGACGGAAGGCCCGCAGAGCGATTTTGTCTTCGACCCGCCGGTGCAGCTTCTCTCCATCGAGCTTGACGAGCCGAGACTGGGAAGCGGCAACGACGATGAATCGCGTCTTCGGGCCGCGATCGTCCGCGCGGCTGACGTTAAGGACGATACTGTTTTGAATTGCGCGTCGCTTATATCGAATCCTGTCGCGTTTGCCGTCCTTTCCGATCTTTCGTGTCTGAGACGCGGCGCCGCTTGCATTGACGCGATCGTCGCCGGGGGCCGGGTCGTCGGCGTCCGGCCGGCGGGCGGCCGCGCTCTCGGTCTCGGCGTCGACATCGGAACGACCTCCATCGCGTGCCGGCTTGTCGATGTACGGACGGGCGGAGTGCTCGACTCCGCGGCCCAGCTGAACAGGCAGCGCCGTTTCGGAGCGGATGTGATTTCGCGCGTCGCGGCGGCCTCGTCGGGGGCTCTCCAAGAGCTCCGGGATGCCGTCCGCGGGCAGATTTCCGAAATGGCCCGTTCTTTAGCGCAGAATGCGGGCCTTTCTTCGGATAGTATTGTTTCGATCGCCTTGGCCGGAAACACGACCATGCTTCATCTGTGCGCCGGACTCCCGCCGGACGCGATCGCCGCGTCTCCTTTTGTTCCGGTTTTCCTCGACGGACGCGAGATCGACGCGGCCGAACTCGGTTTGGCGGAACACGCAGGCCGCCGAGTCATGTTCCTTCCTGGAATCTCGGCCTATGTCGGGGCGGACATCGTCGCGGGCATGGCGGCGATCGGCTTGGACAGACTTCCTGGGCGCGCGCTCTACCTCGATCTCGGCACGAACGGCGAAATCGCCTGCGGCGGAAGTGATGGTATTGTGACTTGTTCCGCGGCGGCCGGCCCGGCCTTCGAGGGCGGCGGCCTCGAAATGGGGGTCGTCGGATCCGTCGGAGCGATTGACTCGGTTTGGATCGAGAACGAGGATCTCCGCGTCGGGACGATCGGCGGCGCCGCGGCCGTCGGAATCTGCGGTTCCGGGCTCATAGACGCTCTCGCCGCCTTGCTCGACGCGGGACTCGTGGACTCGACCGGCAGAATCATCGACGCCGACGATGCGACGCGGCTGCCTTCTGGAATCGCGGCGCGTCTGTCGAAAAACGAGCGCGGCCCCCTTGTCTATCTCGATGAGGGCAGGCGCGTATACCTGAGCCAGGCCGACATACGCGCCGCACAGCTCGCGAAAGCCGCCATCGCCGCGGGCATCGATGTCATCACGGCCGACGGTCCGCAACCCGACTGCGTGTACCTGGCGGGAGGGTTCGGAAGTCTCGTGAACCCTCGAAGCGCTGCGAGAATAGGCCTCATACCCCCACACCTTGCCGACAGAACGATCGCTGTCGGCAACGCCGCTCTTGCGGGCGCGGCCGCGGTTGTGCTTTCGCGTCAAGCCCTCGAGTCCTGCGAACGAGTCAGATCGCTCTCGGAGTATATCGAGCTTTCAAATTCGCCGTCCTTCTCCGCGGCCTATATCGAACACATGACCTTCCCGGAGCGGGCATGAAGCAGGCCGATCTCGGTTTCGATCTCGAGTCGGCCCGCGGAAGACTCGAGCACTATTGCCGCGCCACGGGGATACCCGCCCGACTATTCTCGACAAATGGCGATCTTTTATTCGCCTTCAACTCATCGGGCGACGAGATTGAAGGGGATGCCGCTTTTGAGATTTGCCCGGTATGCGCAGTTCTCGGCGGCAGGTCTTTCGAGGAGGAACGCGATGCTCAGCTTAACGCTGCATTGCAGGCGGACCGCTTCGGCGGCTTCTACGTCAGACTTTGCCCGCACTCTCTTCTCATTTGGGCCGCGCCGATCATCTCCGACGGTCTTATGCGCGGCGCCCTCGTCGGCGGTCCCGCAATGATCATCGACACCGACGACATCCTCGACGAATTGGCGTCGACAGGCGTCGTGACCGAAGAACGTCGCAGCGCGCTCCGGACCGCCCTCGATTCGGCTTGCCGCGTCTCGCCGCGGCGCGCGACAAGCCTCGGCGAACTCCTTTCCGACATCGCCTCGGCCGTCGTTCAACCCTCGATTTTACAGACGAAACGCGAGCACGAGCAGCGGCGCGCGCGGATATCAGAATACATCCATGACCTCAAAGCGGATTCCAGCACGCAGGAATCTCCGCCCTATCCTATCGAGAAGGAGCGCGAACTTCTCAGCGCTATCTCGCGCGCCGACAAGGCCGAGGCCCAGCGGCTGTTGAATGAGATTCTTGGTTATATATTCTTCTCAACCGGATCGAACCTCCGCGCGGTCAAGGCCCGCGTCCTTGAACTTGTGGTGCTGCTCTCCCGCGCTGCCCTCGAAGGCGGGGCCGATATCGAGCGTATCTTCGGGCTTAACTACGAATATCTTGAAGAGATCGCCCGGATGCGGAGCATCGATGATCTCGCCCTCTGGCTCGCCGGAATCATGGCCCGCTTCACCGACCTCGTGCTCCCCCTCGAAGGAGTGAAGCACGCCGACGCCATGCAGAAGGCCGTGAAGTACGTGAACGCCCATTATTCAGAGCAGATTACACTTGAGGACGTGGCGCGGGTCGTCAAGCTCAGTCCGACGTATTTTTCAAAGCTTTTCAGCGAGGAGATGGGCTGCCGCTTTACGGTCTACTTGAACCGACTCCGCATCGAACGCGCGAAACTCCTGCTTTCAGAGACGGAGACTCCCTTGGTCGATATAGCGCTTCTCGTCGGTTTCGAGGATCAGAGCTACTTTACCAAGGTGTTCCGCAAGATCGCCGGGCTGTCGCCGGGGAAATACCGCGAGTCGGGCGGCAGACGATCCTCGTGGTGATAAAACGCTTTTTGTGAGGCGGGAGGAGATCGGGTAGTGCTCTTTCGGGCGGGCATTCTGGAACAAGAAATGACAAAAACAGGAAAATCTGTTATATACTTCCTCGCCAAGTGGCTGGAAAATTCGCCGTGTTCCTCGAACCTTGTTGCGCTTTGGCTGCAAGATGCGGAACGATGGCAGTGTGAGAGCGCATAATTCACGGATCACAACAGGGTTCGAGGAATTTGTAAAGTATATATGAGTGCAGCTATTCCGGAGGACCTATGTCGACACTTGAAGAAATTTCAGCATTTCTGCAGAAAGGCAAGGCTAACGAGACCAAGATTGCGGTCCAGCGTGCACTTGACGAGGGCCTCCCTGCGAAGACCATTCTTGAGGAAGGTCTTATGGCGGGCATGAATATCATCGGCGGTAAATTCAAGCGCAACGAGGTTTAT
This sequence comes from uncultured Treponemataceae bacterium, assembly GCA_964540615.1. Lineage (GTDB taxonomy): Bacteria > Spirochaetota > Spirochaetia > Treponematales > Rectinemataceae > CAZXXZ01. The sequence goes on from CAZINN010000024.1 coordinate 27,130, forward strand.
GTTCCCGAGGTCTTAATCGCCGCGCGCGCAATGAACGCTGCGCTCGATCTTCTCAAAACCCGCCTTTCCGAGGCCGGTGGCACCGCCAAGGGTGTCGTTGTCTTGGGGACGGTCAAGGGCGATCTGCACGATATCGGCAAGAACCTTGTCAAAATAATGATGGAAGGCAAAGGGCTCGAAGTACATGATATCGGCGTCGATGTCCCGAAGGAAAAATTCGTGGCCGCCGCGAAAGAACACAGTGCAGACATTGTCGCCTGTTCTGCGCTTCTGACTACCACCATGACCGAAATGAAGTCTGTAATCGAAGCTCTCTCAGCGGCCGGCATCCGCGACAAGCTGGTCGTCATGGTCGGCGGCGCCCCCGTCACCGAAGCGTTTTGTACTTCAATTGGGGCTGATATCTATACACCCGACGCCGCAAGCGCGGCCGAGGCCGCCGCCGCGGCCTGCAAAAAACGTCACGAGGCGGCGTGAAGTCCTTAGGAAGTTCCTCGAACCTTGTTGCACTTCGTCGAAGATTCCTTTGACTCCGACCGTCGCCCCTTGTCTTCCCCTCCCTCCTCTAGGCCGCCGCGTACGCAGGCAGATAGTCCCGCCCCTCCCGAAGCGGCGTCTGCCAGCGCCGCAACTCGGTCCACAAGCCGAATCGTCGCGTAGTCGATCTGGTAGACATACTGGGAGTCCGAGCCGACGAGGAACTGGATGTTGTTCGGGAAGTACTGGGAGACGCAGAAGCTCTCGAAGCCGTCCGCCGTGCGTCTCTTCCTTCCCTGATTGAGTCGCAACAAGGTTCGAGGAACTTCAAAAAACAAGCCGCGCAGCGGCCATGCGCGGCTCGGTCCCCCGCCCCGCGGGGAACAGCGCTGAGACCGGATCCCTTGACGGCCAGTCGTCTCAGCGAGACAGATCAGTAATTGCGGGGGCGGAAATTGTCCCGCCTCGGCTTATCCTCGGCCTCGTTGACCCGGAGCTGCCGGCCCATGAATTCGAACCCGTTGAGCGCTTCAATAGCGGAGCGGGCTTCTTCGTCGCTGTTCATTTCCACAAAGCCGAAGCCCTTGGCCTTGCCAGTGTACCGGTCAACAATAATATTGACCGACAGGACCTCGCCGTACTGAGTGAAAAGGTCCCTCAGAGCGTTCTCGGTGGTGGCGTAATTCATGTTACCGACATAGACTTTCTTGGACATGCGAAAGAACCCTCATAGGCGGGACGCCTGCGGGCGTCCCGTCGAATCCGCCCGCCACAAGGCGGGCGCGTCCAAGAGCGGAGCGATAGGCCCCTCTCTGGACGTACAACGGCTTTCTGGAAGGCCGTTCTGAGATCCCATTCATTTTGAAGGAGATTAGGCGGGCGAGGCACGAGAGGGGAGCGAACCTCCCCCTGGACCTGCGAAACGTAGACCGCGGAATGTCCCAAGGTCGGCCGCCGACCTCAGTGAACCGCCGCATGGGAGCAAAAACTGCGAAGCGGACCCGATTTTCTACCTTACAACGGGAAACGGCGAACTCATCCCTCCGAAAGTACGGGAATCCCATCCGGGATTCCATACGAACTATATCCCGGTAAATCTTGAGCCGTCAATCGTAATTCATATAAAAATAATGAGTTTCTCGTTAACCTTGACAAATGGTAAGCATTCCGTATAATTAAAATCTACAGCTTTGTGCGAGTAGGAGGGACCATGACAGCTTTTTGGATAGCTGCCCTTCCTCTTACTGGTGCGATTCTTGGATGGACGATCCGCTGGCTTTATGCCAGATTCCAACTCGCCGCCGCCGAGCAAAAGGCGGAGCGGATTAAACGGGAGGCGGTCAAAGAGGCCGAATCTCAGAAAAAAGAAATCCTGGTAGAGGCGAAAGATCAACTCATTCGGGAACGTAGCCAGCAAGAACGGGAGATACGGGAGCGGCGCGCCGAGCTCCAGCGATATGAACGTCGGGTTCAGCAGAAAGAAGAAACGCTCGACAAGAAAATCGAAACACTCGAGCGGCAGGAAGAAAATCTTCAGAACAGACTGAAAGCGGTTGCAGAAAAAGAGGCCGACCTTGCCGGCCAGGAAGAGCGGTATCGCCAAGAACTTGAACGAATTTCGGGCTTGACGTCCGAAGAAGCCAAGAAGCTCATTATTCAGGGTCTCGAGAACGAAGCCAAGCGTGACGCTCAGGTCATTGTCAACAAGATCGAGCAGGAAGCTCAGCTTGCGGCCGAGCGCCGGTCCAGGGATATCCTGGTTTCGACAATCCAAAGGATCGCCACTGAAGTCACTACCGAGGTCACGGTGACCTCGGTCAGTCTTCCTTCGGACGAGATGAAGGGCAGGATTATCGGGCGCGAGGGCCGTAACATCCGTACGCTGGAGACTCTGACTGGTGTCGACGTTATCATCGACGATACACCTGAGGCTGTCGTCATCTCCTGCTTCGACCCGGTCAGGCGTGAAATAGCGCGGGTGTCGCTTGAGCGGCTTATAGCCGACGGCCGCATTCATCCCGCCCGCATCGAGGAGATCGTCCAGAAGGTCACCCGTGAGATCGCTCAGAAGATATACGAAGAGGGCGAAAAGGTCGTTTTCGATCTCGGCGTTCACAACATGGCGCCGGAGCTTATCAAAGCCCTGGGACGGCTCCACTATCGGACCAGCTATGGCCAGAACGTTCTGGCGCATTCGAAGGAGGTTGCGGTTATCGCCGGCATGCTCGCCGCGGAAATCGGGGCCAATCGCGAGATCGCCAAGCGCGGCGCCCTTTTGCACGATATCGGCAAGGGCATCGAAACCGACGGCGACCAGAATCACGCCGAGATCGGCATGGAGTTGGTGCGCAAGCTCGGCGAGGATCCGCGCGTCATCAACGCGATCGGTGCGCACCACAATGACATCGAACCGAATTCCCCCGAGAGTGTCATTGTCCAGATCGCCGACGCCATCTCCGCCGCTCGACCCGGCGCGCGCCGTGAGACCTTGGACAACTACATCAAGCGTTTAGAGAATCTCGAGAATATCGCCGAGAGCTTCACCGGCGTCGACAAGGCCTACGCCATCCAGGCCGGTCGCGAGCTCCGCATCCTGGTCAACAACGAGCAGGTCTCCGACGATCAGGCTAAGGATCTGTGCAAGAGCATCGCCAAAAAGATCGAAAACGATCTGCGCTATCCCGGCAGGATCAAGGTGACGATTATCCGGGAGACGAGGATTGTGGAGTACGCACGATAGTCTCGGGCGCTTCCCTGTTCGGTGAAAGGCGGTTCTTGAGCGAGGGCCGGTGGATCGCGCAGATCACCGGCCTTGTTCTATAGTGCACGCAAGAAGTCTATAACCATGGCGCGGGCCTCGACCGTTTCCTCGTGTCCGCAATCCAGGCGCTCAAGCCGCCATGCTTCGGGCGCTCCCGCCTCGGCGTAAGAGGCGGCGACACAGCCTCCGATGCGGGCGAGCCCCGCCGCCGGCGTCAGCGCGTCGCGGTCGCCGGCTATGGCCAGATGGGGTCTCGGCGCGATGAGCGCGTCGATGTCGGCCATAGAAAAATGATCGAGGAGGGCGGGGACGTAATAGTAGATGCCGTGCCGGTCAAGGCCGCCGTCCTCTATGAGACTCTCCCCATCGACTTGGCCGCAGATGTCGACACAGGCACGTATCCCCGGATCGAGGGCGGCCGCCCAGATCGACATGCTCGCGCCCATGGACATGCCTATTGACACGATGAAACTGCGATCCACGTCCGGCCGCGTCCTGAGATACTCGAGGGCGCGCAGGCTCTCGAACACCATCATGCCCCAGAGGCAGGTCCCCTTCCATAGAAAGTACTTCGCCGCCGCGCTTTCGGTTTCCAGCCCCCATGCGCCGCGCCGTTCGCCGAAGCCCCAATGGTCGATGCAGAGCGCCGCATAACCGATCCGCGCGAGGACTTCGGCATAGGGGGGATTACAGAGGTGACGTCGGCCTTCGATAAGCTCCTTTTTGCCCGCTTCATAAAAGCCGCCGTGCGAATGGCAATAAAGCGCGGTGGGGTAGGGAGGCTTTATGTGGTTTGGGCGGATGAAGTATGCGGGCACAGGTACAGATCCGCCGAGATCGAGGAGAAGATGCTCCAGGATATATGTATCAGACATCTTCTCTTCGATGCAGCGGGATGATGGTCGTCCTGTCGCATGAGGAAGCTTCCCGAGGAGCGAATACAGGGCGTGCCGCGCCGTTTCGGCATCCATAGTGTTTGATGTATCACGGGCAGTGCTTCATGGACAAGGACGACGTACATAGTTATTGTGACGTGGACGGAGGCTTTGTGTGGAGCAGAACAGGGTACGCGCCCTCATGATCGGGGATGTAATCGGAAAACCCGGCATGAAGGCTCTTTTTGCAGGGCTCGGGCCTTTGGTCAAATCGACCGGCGCGGATATCGTGATCGCCAATGGCGAAAACGCCCAAGATGGCTTCGGCATATGCAGGGAAGACGCGGACAAGCTCTTCGCCATGGGAGTCCACGTCATCACCAGCGGCAACCACATTTGGGAGCGTGAGGGGGCCGCCGAGCTTCTTGATTCGACGCCGCGCCTTCTCAGGCCGGCGAACTACCCGCCCGGGGCGCCGGGCAAGGGCCATGTCGTCGTTGAGACAAAAGGCGCGAGCTGGGCCGTCATCAACCTGCAGGGCCGCGAAGGCATGTCAGCCATCGACTGTCCCTTTCGAGCCGCTGATGCGATGCTCGCCTCGATCGCCGTCGAGGCGCCCGACGCAATTGTTCTCATCGACTTTCATGCCGAGTCCGTCGAGGAGAAGGAGTCCCTCGGCTTCTATCTTGACGGACGCGCGGCGGCTGTGGCGGGGACACATACGCATGTTCAGACCGCGGACGAGCGTATACTCCCGGGGGGCCTGGGCTATATCAGCGATATCGGCATGTCCGGACCCGAGGATTCGGTTATCGGCGTGAAAGTCGATATCTGCCTGCGCCGAGGGCTGACTCAAATGCCGATCAAGATGGAGAGCGCCGAGGGGTCGGCCTCGATCCACGGCGTCCTATTTGAGATAGACGCCGCTTCCCGCCGCTGTGTGGGCGTTTCCCGGATTACGGCGTAAATTTTCTGGTACTCCTGATAAAAGCCGCCTGTTTTTTTGACAGGTGTGGCCTCGAACTCTACAATTCATTACTGAAAAAGTAGTGATAGGGACGTGGTGCAATGAGGGCCTTTCCCCTTATCGATCGAGACAGGAGTATCGTATGAAGCAGCGGATCTCTCTCGGAGTGCAGATTGCGGTTATCGTCAGCTTCATGGTCGCGGCCCTGCTTGGAACGGTCGCTTTGATCATCGGTCTGCGATTGAGTTCGGACATCGATGCATTGCTGAAGGAAGAAAACACGCAAATAGCCAAGGCCCGGGCCGCCGAACTCGGCAAGATGCTCGATGCATACTACTGGCAGCTGACCGTTCTTTCGGCGCAAGAGACTCTTGTCGAGGGTAAGAAGATTGAAGCCGAGGACTTCGTACAGAAGACCATGGCAAAAGTCATCTCGAGCGAGGTCAATACGGCGCTTGTCGTGTGGCCGGACGGCAGTGCGCGAACCCCGGCGGGGACCTATGTCAATGTGTCCGAGAGGAGCTATTTCAAGGACATTTTCACGCAAGGTAAGGATTTCGTGATCGGCGATGTCGCGATCTCGAAGGCGATCAACGAACCCTCGGTTATTATAGCGAAGTCAATAAAAGGAAGGGACGGTAAGACGAAGGCTGCCGTCGCCTTTGAAGTAAAGATGTCCACGCTCTCGTCAATTGCATCAGGACTCAAAATCGGGCAAACCGGGTATGGATGGGCTATAGATCAGTACGGAATCGTCATCGCCCATCCCAAGGCGGAAACGGTTCTCACGTTGAATCTCAAAGAGGCGGACAAAGAAGGATACCGAGGTATCGGAACATTTGCGGATGAGATGCTCAAGAGTCAAGCCGGATCCGGTCACTATTGGAACAAAGAGGGTGTCGAGCTTATGACCTACTACGCGAAGATTCCGACGAGCCCGGGATGGACCTTCGCCGTCAGCATTGAAAAAACCGAAATAGAATCGACGACGAATAATTTATTGACATTGCTGTACTTTGTTCTCGCCGCCGGCATCGTCGTCGCAATTATTCTTTCATTACTCATAGCGCAGTCGATCGTGCGGCCGATCGCTTTGGTGGTGCAGGCGATGGGGATGGTCGGGGACGGGGATTTGAGTTTGAGGGGTTTGGACGAGCGGCGGAAGGAGAAGATGCTGGAGCGTGGTGACGAGCTGGGGACGCTGGGGCGGTCGATACGTGATTTGGTGGGGAACCTGAACAGCATTGTAGGAGATATTCGTTCTGCGTCGGGGCAGGTGCAGGTGGGGTCGGAGCAGCTGTCGGAGACGGCGCAGGGGCTGTCGCAGGGAGCGAACGAGCAGGCGGCGAGCATCGAGGAATTGTCGGCTTCGGTTGAGGAGCTGGCGTCGACGATCAAGCAGAATGCGGACAACACGAGCCAGGCTGATGCCTTGTCGCGGCGGGTGGCGCAGAACGCTGAGGAATCCGGGCGTGCGGTGGGCGAGACGGTGGTGAGCATGAAGGAGATAGCGTCGAAGATATCGATCATCGAGGAGATCGCGCGGCAGACGAATCTGTTGGCGCTGAACGCGGCGATCGAGGCTGCGCGGGCCGGGGAGGCGGGGAAGGGCTTTGCGGTGGTGGCGTCGGAGGTGCGGAAGCTGGCGGAGCGGTCTGCGAAGGCGGCGGGGGAGATCAACGAGCTGTCGAAGAAGAGTGTGACGGTGGCGGGGGAGGCTGGGAAGCGGCTTGAGGAGTTGGTGCCGGACATCAGGAAGACGGCGGATTTGATCCAGGAGATTTCGGCGGCGTCGGGGGAGCAGGCGAGCGGAGCGGATCAGATAGCGAAGGGCGTGACGCAGATGGACCAGGTGGTGCAGATGAACGCGTCGAGTTCCGAGGAGTTGGCGGCGACGGCGGAGGAGCTGGCGTCGCAGGCGACGCGGCTGGTGGAGACGGTGGGATTTTTCAAGACGGGTGAAGAGAAGACGAAGGAAGCTGCCCCGAAACGCGTGACGGCCGGTCGGAGCGAAGGAGCTGAGGAGTCCGGTGTCGCGGTGAAGGAACGTGCCCGAGCGATAGCGGCGCCGCTGAAGGCGGCGGCGCCAGCGAAGGCGGCGGCCCCGACAGGAGGCCAGGCAGGAACGGCGAAAGGCGGGGCTGCGGCGGGCGCTGCGGCGAAATCGACGGCCATCCGTCCGGCGAGCGACCACAGCGACTCCGAGTTCGAAGAGTTCTGAACTGAGGCTCCGTGCGTTTTTGTGTGGGGAATTTGACAGACCGTACTTACTGAACGAGTCTAGTACGTGTAGACGTATGTCTAGAGATGTCCCATCTCCTTTCTGAGAGCGGGGAGGCGTGTATGACTCGGCGTGTGTCGTTGTCGGTCAGAATTTCCTTTATTGTCAGCCTGATGGTCGCGGCTTTGCTTGGGTCGGTGACGGTGTTCATGGCTCAACGGCTCTCTGTTGCTGTTTTGGCGCTGGTCAACGATGAAAATATCCAAATAGCGAAAGCGCGCAGCGGCGAGATCGCGCAGCTCATGGATAAATTGCGCACACAATTGAGTCTTGTCGCCGCATCTCCTCTTGTTCAGGCGGGCGATCGAAAAATCGTCGAAGCCACTCTTCAAGGATTAAAAAAAATCACCTCTTCGGAAGGAGGGGACATCATTTTCGCCTACCCCGACGGTTCGTACTTCACGACCTCGGGCGGATCGGGCAACATCGCCGACCGGGATTACTTTGCACAGGTTATGGAGCAGGGGCAGGACTATGTCATTTCCGACGAGGTAGTCTCAAAATCGCTCGGCGTTCCAGTCATTGTGCTGGCACGAGCCGTTATCGGCAGGGGCGGCGAGCGTATCGGTCTTGTGGCATTTCAGCTCATGGCCGAGAGCTTGAGCTCGATTATCGAAAAGGTCAAAATAGGAAAAAACGGATATGCGTATATCGTCGACCGACGCTCGCTCGCCATCGCCCATCCGAATCCGGAGATAATACTCAACCTCAATCTGCTCGAATCGAGTAAAAGCGGTTGGTCGGGTCTCGACGAGGTCGGCAGGGCGATGCTCGCGCTGAAGGAGGGAGATGCGGGGTATTCTCGGTACCGCAAGCCCGACATGAGCGAGGTTATCGGCTACTACGCCCGGATTGCAGGTACGCCGGGTTGGAACCTCGGTTTGGCGGTCCCTCTCAACGAAGTGAATGCAGTCAGGGATGAACTGCTCACCGTTCTCTATATTGTTTTGCTTATCGGTGTCGCGCTCGCGATTCTTGTTTCTATTCTCATAGCGCAGTCGATCGTGCGGCCGATCGCTTTGGTGGTGCAGGCGATGGGGATGGTCGGGGACGGGGATTTGAGTTTGAGGGGTTTGGACGAGCGGCGGAAGGAGAAGATGCTGGAGCGTGGTGACGAGCTGGGGACGCTGGGGCGGTCGATACGTGATTTGGTGGGGAACCTGAACAGCATTGTAGGAGATATTCGTTCTGCGTCGGGGCAGGTGCAGGTGGGGTCGGAGCAGCTGTCGGAGACGGCGCAGGGGCTGTCGCAGGGAGCGAACGAGCAGGCGGCGAGCATCGAGGAATTGTCGGCTTCGGTTGAGGAGCTGGCGTCGACGATCAAGCAGAATGCGGACAACACGAGCCAGGCTGATGCCTTGTCGCGGCGGGTGGCGCAGAACGCTGAGGAATCCGGGCGTGCGGTGGGCGAGACGGTGGTGAGCATGAAGGAGATAGCGTCGAAGATATCGATCATCGAGGAGATCGCGCGGCAGACGAATCTGTTGGCGCTGAACGCGGCGATCGAGGCTGCGCGGGCCGGGGAGGCGGGGAAGGGCTTTGCGGTGGTGGCGTCGGAGGTGCGGAAGCTGGCGGAGCGGTCTGCGAAGGCGGCGGGGGAGATCAACGAGCTGTCGAAGAAGAGTGTGACGGTGGCGGGGGAGGCTGGGAAGCGGCTTGAGGAGTTGGTGCCGGACATCAGGAAGACGGCGGATTTGATCCAGGAGATTTCGGCGGCGTCGGGGGAGCAGGCGAGCGGAGCGGATCAGATAGCGAAGGGCGTGACGCAGATGGACCAGGTGGTGCAGATGAACGCGTCGAGTTCCGAGGAGTTGGCGGCGACGGCGGAGGAGCTGGCGTCGCAGGCGACGCGGCTGGTGGAGACGGTGGGATTTTTCAAGACGGGCGACGAAGGTGTAGGAGGGAGGGCGGTGCAGCGGCTGGAGGGGGGCAAAGCGCGTAAGGAGGAGGAATCCGGGGTGGCGGTGAAGGAGCGGGCGAAGGCGATACCGGCGCCGGCGAAGGCCCAAGAGGCGAAGCATGGGGCCGCGGCGGCGGGGGGAGCGAAGCCGAAATCGACGGCCATCCGTCCGGCTGTAGACCACACCGACTCCGAGTTCGAAGAGTTCTGATCCTCACTTGCAAACCTGATGTGGATGCACATACTTCGAATCGAGGAGGAGGGGATAGGGGAATCAGCAGCACTTCGAGTGCTCTGATCATACAATAAGCTGGTCATGAGAATTCCGCGTCGGCCGCGGGAATCTCGTAATCAGTACGGCGTGACCATAGAACGAGGCCGGTCTCTCAAGCGGTTGCAGGGGGATATGATCGCCCTGCCGCCGAGAAGGACGGCTGTATGCCCGAAAAACGGACACATCTTTCGACAAAGATCGCCCTCATCGTTGCATCTCTCATCACCCTGGTGCTTTTAGTTTCCGCCGCTGTAGTCGCGCTGGTCGCCCGCGACGTTACGATCGATCTGACGACGCGGGATGCGAAGGCCCTCGTGCAGGCGCGCGCCGCCGAAGTCGGCCGCATGGCCGAGAAAGCTTTCCTGCAGATGGACCTCATCGCAGAAGACCGCGAGATGCGTCTTTCCGCGCGTGATGTCGATGAGTTCATCAGAAGTTTTAAAGGCAGACTTCCGCCCGAGGTCAGCTACATCTTTTGGGCGGGGAAGACAGGCGATTTTTATACCTCCGAAGGCGCCCGAGGCAATATCTCCGACCGGGAGTATTTCAAAAAGATTATCCAGGAGGGCGCCGAGCGCGTCGTCTCCGACGCTGTAATATCGAAAGCCGACGGCAAGCCCGTCCTCGTCCTTGCACGGCCGTTCAGAGGAGCTTCCGGTTCTGTCGAAGGCATCGTCGCCGCCTGTATCGCCCTCGATTATTTTTCGGCGTACGTTTCGAGCATCGTCATGGGTCGCAACGGATACGGCTACATGATAGACCGGCGCGGCATCATCATCGCGCACAGAAATCCCGAGTATATTCTCAAGCTGAATTTCCTCGATTCCGCCAAGGACGGCTGGGTCGGCCTTGACGCGGCCGGAGAAGCCGCGCTCGCCTCGGATAGCGCGGTCGCGCAGTACAAACGGCCCGATGGTGTCGAGATCACTATGTTCGCGCATGTCGTGCCGGGCGTGCCCGAGTGGCGGATGGGCATCACCGTTCCGACCGCCGAGCTCAACGAAGAAGCAATTACGCTCGTAAAGACGCTCATGTACATATTCGCCGCCGCGCTCTTCATGGCCATTATCGCCTCCTTACTGCTCGCGCGCAGTATCACCAGGCCGGTGAAGGCCGTCACCGGCGTGGTGGAACTCCTCGCCCAAGGCGGTCTCCGCGCCGATGGACAGCTCGCTTCCGAACTGTCGCAGGCGTCGCGCAGGAGTGACGAGATCGGCGCCGCGGTCAAGGCTGCGAACAGCACTATGGAGAAGCTCGAGAATATTGTGGCGCAGATTGCGCAGGCGGCCGAGCAGGTCTCTGCAGGAGCGAGCGAGATCGCGGCCGCGGCCGAGAACGTTTCATCGTGCATCAGCGAGCAGGCCGCGAGCGTCGAGGAACTGTCCTCGTCCACCGAGGAACTCGCCTCGTCGGCGCGCCAGAACGCGGACTCGTCGCATGGAGCCGATGTCCTCACGAAGCGCGTCGGAAATGAGGCGGAAGTGTCCGGGAACGTTGTCAAGGAAACGGTCAACCACATGCGCGACATCGCAGGAAAGATCATGATCATCGAAGAGATCGCGCGGCAGACGAATCTCCTCGCTCTTAACGCGGCGATCGAGGCGGCGCGCGCGGGCGAGGCGGGGAAGGGATTCGCCGTCGTCGCGACCGAGGTCAGAAAGCTGGCCGAGCGCAGCGCCCAGGCCGCCCGCGAGATCACTGATCTTGCGGGACTCAGCGTGACGCGCGCCGAAGAGGCCGGAGTTCGGCTCGAAGGTCTTCTGCCGGACATTCGAAAAACGTCCGAACTCGCCGAGGAGATCGCCGCCGCCGCGCGCGAACAGTCGACGGGGACTGACCAGATCGCTTCGGCCGTCGAGCAGTTCGACGAGGTCGTGCAACGCAACTCCTCGATCGCCGAGGAACTTGCCAGCACGGCGGAGGAACTCGCCTCGCAGTCTGAATTGATGACATCCGTCATTTCTTTCTTCAAGGTTTCCCGGGAGACCGAGGCGGCGCGGACGGCTCCCGCGGCGCCCTCAGGGGTCGCCTCGCAGGAGTTTCGTGATGACGGCGGCCTTCGCATGCAGAAAGGTACAAAGAAGCTCGTGCGCCCCGTTACGAAGCGTCTTGCGGGGCGGGAAGAGCGCCAGTACGCCCGTGAAGCCGCCGAAGAGGCGCCGGCAGCCGGCGCCGCGATGAGCGATTCCGACTTCGAGGAGTTTTAACAGTCTGCTGACCGCCTCGATGCGTGGTCGGCAGTCTGTTGTGGGCTTCGACGCCGCGCGACCATGAGTACGAGCAGCCTCCATATTCCCGCGGCTTTCCTGCGCCGCGCGGGCATCGGGTCTGTACATGAGTATTTAAATAGGATATAATAGTCCTAATTTAAAGTGAAATTCTTTTTGATAGGCGGTAGGCGGGACGTTTGCAAGATTCAGAAGGAACCTGCAATCGGCACGGTCCTTCATACCGCCCGCGATCGGAGAGGGATGTGGAAAAATTGTTAGGAATAACCGATCGAAGCTCCGCGGCTATTCATGCGTTGGCATTAGCCTGCGTGGAGCCTGAGGGCAGGATGACGGTCGCCCTGGCCGCCGAGCGCCTGGGTGTTTCCCGGACTTACCTCGCGAAAGTTCTGCAGGCGCTTGCGCGGAGCGGCATAGTCGAGACGAGCAGGGGTGCGGCCGGAGGCTTTGTGACAGCGAAGAGTCCAGCACGCATAAGCTGCCTCGATGTCATCACAGCGCTCGAAGGCGGTTTTCCAGATCGTACCTGTCTGTTCGAAAAACCCGTCTGCCGGCGCAAGACATGCGCCCTTATGGAGCTTTGTCGAAAAATATCTGATACGGCCCGCCGAACGCTTGCTTCGACCAGCATCGCGTCCGTCGCGGCGGGCTTCAAATAAAAGGGGGGATGCCATGTTCTGCCATCAATGCCAGGAGACCATGAAGAATACAGGCTGCGCCGGAGGACGCGGCGTCTGCGGCAAGCCCGCCGATGTCGCGAACCTGCAGGATTTGCTCATATACGCCTGCAAGGGCATAGGGTACTGGGCGGCTGCGGCCGCTCAACGCGGTATATATGACGAGGACACCGCTTTTTTCGTGGATAGGGCGCTTTTTTCCACCATCACGAACGCGAACTTTTCGGCGTCCTTCTTCGTCGGCTCCGTTCTCGAGGCGCTCCGTCGACGGGACGCGTTGCGCGACGCATACCGCGCGTCGGGAGGACCTGAGCCGGTAGACCCGCCGGATGCGGCGACCTTCAAGGTAAAAAACGAGAATGATGTGAAATCTCTCGCGGCGGTCGGCAGGGGAGGGTGGATGGAGACGGCCGACGAAGACATCCGAAGTCTTCAGGCCCTCGTTCTCTACGGGCTTAAGGGCATGGCCGCCTATCTCGAGCACGCCTATGTCCTCGGGAAATCCTCTCAAGAGCTTTTCAGCTTCATGCTCCGCGCCCTGGGCGACCTTGTCGACGACAAGATCGGTACAGAAAAACTCACAGATCTCGTCTTCGAGACCGGGAAACGAGGTGTGGAAGCGATGGCCCTCCTCGACGAGGCGAACACGGGCGCCTACGGGCATCCGCGCATAACGCAGGTCA
>CAZINN010000025.1:0-26718 GCA_964540615.1 uncultured Treponemataceae bacterium
TCGGTGTACTGTCCGCAGATGACAGTTCTGCGGCCGTGAAGCTTTTCGCAGGGGCTTCGGCCTCGCTTCCCATAACCTGGGCCGCCGAAAATCCCGCCCTGACACATCTCGGTCCTGGTCTCGGCGGCGGAGCCGAACTCGATATCGGGCGATGTATACTGAGCGTTCAACGCGCGTCGATTCCGCCGTCACAAAAACCTCTATCAGAGATGATAGTATCGGGCTGTCCGAACTCGAGCCCGGTTCGATTGTTGTTATATTTTATTCATAACATGGAACGTACGACCCCTTCAAAACTACGGTCCCAATGACGGAGGCACGACGCCTTGTGCGATTCAAGCCGCCTTGTGCGACTTCGGCGAGCTTCTGAGCAAGCACGCCAGGCAGAACGGACAACCCGGACCCATCGTGATATCAGCCGCCGGATCTGAGGAATCGGCCTGGGAGTCGACAAGCAGCTTTTTCGATGGACACGCCGTTTTCACCAATTTTTTGTTCGAAGCGGCGGCAAAGGGCGACAGCAACGGCGACGGTTTTGTGACGGCTTCCGAAGCATATTCCTATACCGCGGACGCAATCAGGTTCATCTGGAATACGGCCGTACAAGATATGTATAACGCGGAAGCAGGCATGTATCCCGACTTCATGCCCCACATTTCAGGCGGTGCGCGGGATTTGGTGCTGTTTGAGCGTCAATAAGCTCAGGATCTATTTTCGATGCACACGAATTCTCATGTTTTGAGATAGGCATCGAGGAGTTCCTTGAGCTTAGCGGCCTCCTCTTTGGTCAAGGTGACGCCCTTGCCCATTTTCTGATGGTCCTCAGACCAATCGCGGATATCGAGCTTCGGGTCGCGCTCGTTCCAGGATACGAGGTTCAGTTCCTTCTTCCAGCCGCGGCTTCCCTCGGAAATAACACCGATGCTTTTGACGATCGAAAACGTGATTTCCTTCTCGCTCATGGCTCCTCCTGCTCATATGCTACGCTCGAAACGGCACGGCGGGATTGAACGAAGGTATGCCGCAGGGCGACCAGGGTGTAGAGACGAAGCATCACGTAGTTCGGCCCCTTAGACAGCGAAATCATCGCGGCCCTCGGGGGCGAACTCGGGGAAGAAATACACGATCACGCCGCTTGAGCGGACCCTCATTTCGGCCGCGCCCTTTTGAACGAGCCGTTCCAGCTGTTTTCGCGCCTCGTCGACCGTAAGGTCGCCTTCGAGGGCCGCCTCGCCCGGGGTGACAAAGCCGCCGTTCTTGCGGGCGACGCGGAGTATGAGTTTTTCGGGGTTCTCAGGCTTCGGCTGTTGCGCGGCATAGGACCCATAGGACGAGCCCGAGGCGGCGTAGGCGAGTTCCCCGCGGACGCGGGCATCGACCGTCGCGCGGATGTTCGCCTCGGCGATCTGCTTGGTCATGGTGACCGCGTCATACAGTGATCCGATACCCACCAGACCGCCGGTGAACATCCATAAAAACCCCGTGCCGATCTTTCCCATGTAAAACCTATGCAGGCCCAGGGCGCCGCAGCCGGAAATGAGCCAGAGCAGGTACGCAACGCCGACACTGTATCGCACGATATGTCCCCTCCGAATGTTTTTGTTAATGTACTACGATGTCGAGTTTTAGGGAAGAGATCATCGGACTGCGTCCGGCGGCCCTTTGACCCTGAATGTTCTTTCATGCTACATCACTATATCCAGCGCGGGGGGATTGACGAATGCGTATGACGATCAAAGAAATCTTCGAGCTTCCTTCAGATGGAAGGCCGGTCGAGGTCAGGGGCTGGGTCCGGACCAAGCGCGAGACCAAAACCGCGGTGTTCCTGGAAGTCAACGACGGCTCCCGCATGGCTAACATTCAATGTGTGTTCGACGAGGCCGCTCTCAGATCCGCATCGGCCGAGCTTTCGCGCGTCGGGACCGGGGCGAGCGTTTCGATCGAGGGGACGCTCGTCCCCTCACCCGCAGCTGGTCAGAAGCTCGAACTCAAGGCGTCTTCGCTCAGGGTGATAGGCGAATCTCCGGCCGACAGCTACCCCCTCCAGAAAAAGGCCCACTCGCTCGATTTTTTGCGCGAAATCGCCCATCTCCGTCCCAGGACCAACACCTTCGGCGCCGTAGCCCGCGTCCGCAACCGCATGGCCTTCGCAGTTCATCAATTTTTCCAGGAACACGGCTTTTTTTATGTCCACACCCCTCTCATCACGGCCTCGGACTGCGAGGGCGCGGGTGAGATGTTCCAGGTGACCACCCTCGATCTCGAGCGAGTCGCCAAAGAAGGCGCGGTCGACTACGACAAAGATTTCTTCGGCAAAAAAGCCTCGCTCACGGTCTCGGGCCAGCTCAATGTCGAGGCATACTGCCAGGCGCTCGGCAGGGTCTATACTTTCGGACCGACCTTCCGCGCCGAAAACTCGAACACGACGCGCCATCTTTCAGAGTTCTGGATGATCGAGCCCGAGGTGGCCTTCAACGACATCAACGACAACATGGATTTGGCGGAAGAGTTTCTGAAGCACCTGGTCAGAACCGCTCTTTCCGACTGCGCCGAGGATATCGAGTTCTTCGACACGCGGATACAGAACGGCCTCATCGATATGCTCAGGGCCGTGGTCGATTCGCCCTTCGCCCGCATGAGCTACACGGACGCGATCAAGGAACTCGAAAAAGCGGCCGGGCTCTTCGAATTCAAGCCCTACTGGGGCTGCGATCTCCAAAGCGAGCACGAGAAGTATCTTTCCGAAAAAATCGTGGGCGGCCCGGTCATCGTCACCGATTACCCCAAGGAGATCAAGGCTTTCTACATGAAGTTGAATGACGACGGGAAGACCGTCCGCGCCATGGATGTGCTCGTCCCCCGCTTCGGCGAGATCATAGGCGGTTCGGAGCGCGAGGAACGCCTCGATGCGCTTGAAAAGCGCATCGAGGAGCTCGGCCTCGATAAGTCATCCTATTGGTGGTACCTCGACCTGCGGCGCTTCGGCAGCACGCCTCACGCGGGATTCGGCCTCGGTTTCGAGCGTTTCCTTTTGTACATAACCGGCATGTCCAATATCCGCGACGTCATCCCCTTCCCGCGGGCCCCGCGGCTCGCGGATTTCTAAGCCCGGCATCGCGTCGCTATGCTGATTTTCCGCCGGCGATTTTACTGCGCCATCCTCGCTGCGGGGCTTATCGCCGCCGGTCCCGCACCGGCCGAGGAGACTTTCCAGAAAACGGCGCCGCCGCCCTCGATCGAGGCCCGTTCGGCCGCGCTCATCGATCAGGCGACCGGTACACTGTTGTTCGGGAAAAACCCCGATCTCGTGATTCCCCCGGCATCGCTGACCAAACTTGTATCGCTTCACGTCGTGTACGAGGCGCTCGATTCGGGCACGCTTTCCCGCGAGGAGATCATCGACATCGACAAGCGGGACTGCTCCCCGTATATCCCCTACGGCTCTTCGCTCATGTATCTCCGGCCCGGCATGAAGGTTTCGGTGCTCGACCTCATGCGCGGGGCAGCCGTGGTGTCGGGCAACGACGCGGCCTTCGCCCTCGCGCGGAGAATCGCGGGCTCCAATGAGGCCTTTGTTTCGCTCATGAACAGCTCGGTCCGCTCCCTCGGCTTTCGCAAGATGTTTTTTGTCGAGCCTTCGGGCCTCTCCGAGATGAACTACGTCACCGCCCGCGAGTTCGCACAATTCTGCCGACTCTATATCGAGCGTCATCCCGAATCCCTCGCCGAACTGCATTCCCTGCCCTACATCGAGTTCCCCCGTCCCGAACACGCCACCGCCGAATACGTCCCCGAAGGAAGGATCATCCAGTACAACCGCAATACACTCGTCCGCTTCTATGAGGGCTGCGACGGCTTGAAAACTGGATTCATCATAGAATCAGGCTACAATCTCGCCGCGACCGCCCGGCGCGGGGACACGCGCTTTGTTCTCGTCACCCTCGGCGGATCCAGCAATCCCACTCTCAAGGGCGGGCTCGATCTCCGCTCATCCGACGCGGAGGACGTCTTCGACTGGGCCTTCGACAGCTATGTCTCCATGCATCCTGAGACCGGACCGATCGAGAGTCCCCGCGCGTGGTACGGCTCACTCAAGCGCGTTCCCATTGTCCCCGCCTCGCCGCTCGGCGTCACGCTTCCGAAGCATCTATCGGATTCCCTCGCGGTCCGCGTCGAGATCCCCCGATCGGTCGATGCGCCGATAACCAAGGGTGACAAGCTCGGCGAGGTTATCTACAGCGCAGACGGCGTAGTGCTTCGCCGCGTCGACCTCATCGCGGAGCGGGATGTGCCGCGGGGCGGTTTTTTCACGCTTATCGGAGATGCGATCGCGAAGTTCTTCGCTAAATTGTTCGGAACCGCGTGACGGACGGTAAAAGACAGCGCAGAATCAATCGGCGAGTCTGTATACCCCGCCGCGCTCCGCGACAAAACCTTCGGCGACAAGCTGTGCAAGAGCCGCATCGACGCGCTCGCGCGAAAAGGGCAAAGCCGCCGCAAGATCCTCTGCGGCGGCGACCCTGCCTCCGCCGAGCTCTCGGAGCAGGGCCCCGCGAATTCTGCGGTTCGAATCGACGAAAGGCGACTGCTTTGCATAGTGCGCACTGCGGATGTTGGGATTGCCCAGCGTCTTCTTCAGTTCAACACCGAGATCCATGAGCGCGTAATACCAGGTCCGCGGATCATTCTTGTCCATTGTCGCCTCGAGTAGCGGCAAAATACGCGAATCGGGGACACGCTCCTCGTCGGGGAAGAAATAATGAAGATAGACGGACCGTATATTCGTTTCGATGAAGAGCGTCGGACGATTGAAGGCGAAGGCGCAGACGGCTCCGGCCGTATAGGGGCCGACCCCAGGCAGTGCGGTCAGGGATTTCTCGTCGTCGGGCACGGCCCCCCATTCGACGATTTTCGCGGCGGCGGCGCGCAATGCGAGAGCGCGGCGGTTGTAGCCGAGGCCGCTCCACAGTTCCATGACGAAGGGCAGTTTGGCTTCGGCGAGGGCTCGCGGCTCGGGGAAGGCCTCCATCCACGCGAGATACTTGGGAACGACGCGCTCGGTCTGTGTCTGCTGCAGCATGATCTCCGATACGAGAACGGCCCAGGGGTCGCGGGTCTCGCGCCAGGGGAAGGACCTTCCATGCTCGGCGTAGAACTTCAGGACCATCGAACGGAACCGCCGCGCCCTCTGTCCCTCGACCGCTGGTCTCTGTACATCGCCGGGATCGAATCTATTCACCATCCGGTTTTCCGCCTGCGAGGACGGCGGTAAGCCGTCCTCCCTTCGCCGAAAGTTCCTTCAGCGAAGCGACCGCATGGACCAATCCGGCGCCTTGTTCGGCGATCGATCTGGCCGTCGTCTTTACGCGTGCGGCGTCTTCCGCGATGGCGGCGACCGCCGCACGGACCTTTGCCGAAAACTCCGACTGCCGCTCGGCCTCGGCTTGGATCGAGGCGATCGAGGCGACCAGAGATTCGACCGAAAGACTTATTTCATTCGCGGCGCGATTCTGCTCCTCGGTTGCACTCATGACATCCCGAAGCTTGTCCGCCGCCTCCGAAGAATCATGGGCTATCTTGCGAATCGTCGCGCTGAGCAGCGCGGCGTTTTCGCCGCCCTCTGCCACCCCTTTCTGTATTTCGGCGACTATGTCCTTTATCTGTGCTGCACGTTCCGTCTGGGAGGCCGCGAGGCTCTTGACTTCTCCCGCGATCACCGCGAAACCGCGACCCGAATGCCCCGAATGCGCAGCTTCGATAGCGGCGTTCATGGCCAGAAGATTCGTGCGCTCGGCGAATTCATTCACCGCATCGACCACCTCGGCGATACCCTTCGAGGCCTCAGAGACCTTGTGCATCGTGGCCGCGAGCGAGGCGGCCGCCCTATCGCCCTCTTCGGTCATCGAAGCGAGATCGATCGTGAATCGAGCGGCGTGACCCACGCTCTGCGCCACCGAGCCGGCCGTGGCCGAAAGCTCCGTCGCAGCGGCCGCCGTCCGCTCGGCGCTTTCGCCCTGTCTTCCAAGATTCTCGGTGACTTTACCGATTGAAGACACGAGCTTCGCGACGAGATCGTCGGCGGTTTTGGCCTCCGCAGCCTGGCGCTCGGTATCGCCGCGGATGCCTTCCGAACTCTGCGCCGTCTCCTGCGCCGCCGACGCCGCTCGCGCCGCCGCTTCGTCGAGTCGTTCGGAAATATCGGCGGCCGCCCGTCCCGCTTCGTTCATCGCTCTGATCGAGGTATCGAGTTCTGTTTTCTGCGCCGCCATCTCGGCGGCGTAGGTTTCCAGTTTGTTTTTCATACGCGCCTGACGGATCGACTGCGCGACGAAGACCGATATATTCAGCAGAAAAAAGGCGATCCCCTGGAGCCAGAAAAACGGTGTCATTCCCTGGATGGAATAGTACGAATCGTACACGGCGAAGGCGAGACCGAGGACAACGGCGGCGACGATGGGCCATGCCTCGGGCGCGCCCTTGACCGCCGCCCGGAGACTGATATATCCGCAGAGGACGATCGCGGTGAACACCGGAAGAAGCGCAACCGAAAACACCGTCTGACACGCGGCCTCGTCATTGGAGACAAGCATATATGCCGCGGTTACGCCGACGCCGACGGCGACGCTCGCGTAGGTGATAATCCGCTTCTGCAGAAAATCAAAAAAGGTCGTAAAGAAGGGAACGAGAAAGGTCATGGAGATGAGAAGGCTGGCCCGCGCAAAGGCGCGGCTCCATGGAGCGGTGAAAATCCAGAACTCGGCCCCGAGATCGAGCAGGTACAGCGTGATGAAGCCGAGGGATGCGGCGAAATACAGTTCGACGCGCTCGCTCGGCTTGAAGATAAACTTCGCGATGGAATACAAAGCCAGAAATATGCAGAGGGCGGCCAAAATCGAATAAAGCTGGCCGTTCCAGAAATTCCGAATCTTTATATCGAAGTCCCGCGCCTTCTTGTCTCCGATTTCGAATACGGGCATATTGACCGCGCTTCCTTTGTAGACACAGCGGAGCGCAAGAGAAATTGTCGATCCTGGTCGTACACGGTCGACGGGGAGCAGAAAGGCCTCGGAACGGAATGCACGCAGGTCGTAGTTCGGCGGCATCTCGCCTCTGCCGCCGCAGTACAGACCGTCGACGAACAGTTCCAGTACAGCCCCGTCGTTCTTTGTCAGAAACCATAGTCGATCTGGAGCCTCGGCCGGAATTTCGAAGCGTGTGCGAAGCCAGAACACCCTCAGGCTCCCGCCCGGCTTCACGCGGCCGGGCAGCTGCACCGCAGTCCATGAGCTGTCGTCGTACTCCACGGCGGACATCTCGGTCGAATCGCCGACCTGGTACTTCCACTCTGCGATCGGAAATCGAAGACCGGTACTCTGATTCTTTTGAGAAGCGGAGTCTCCGCCCTGCGCTGAAAGCGAAGCCGGATCCAAAAGACAAAAAAGGCACGCAGCTATGACAAACACGCCCAAACGATGTTGCATACGGCGATTCTAATCGTTTTTCACAGCCGTCTGCTAGTGTCAGTCATTTCCGTAAATATGAATGTATTCGTGCATAAGCTCGAGCGCCTTGGGCTTGCAGCCGCCGCAGACTGTACCGATTTTTGTTTCTTCCTGCAGCCGCTCCCAGGTCCGCGCCCCGTTCTTGACCGCCTGCTCGATATCCTTGTCCGTGATTCCCAGGCAGGTGCAGATTGTCACCGCATCCTCGCCTTTGAAGGCGCCGGCACGGCCTGTTTTTTCAAGGTAGGCGTCGATCGCCGCCCGCAGCGCCTTGTCGCCGAGCACCGAGCAGTGAATTTTGTTGTCGGGAAGCCCGCCGAGCTTTTGGACGATATCAGCCGGTTTTATCGAGTAGGCGTCGCGGATGTTCATGCCCTTTATCACTTCGGACAGCATCGAAGTGCTCGCGATGGCGCTCGCGCAGCCGTAGGTCTTCCAGCGCACGTCGGTTATGACCTCGTCGCGTATTTTGAGCAAAAACAGCATCTGATCGCCGCACTTTATATTCCCGACAACGCCCTCGGCGTCGGCTTCGAACTTCTCGTCAGGGTCGAAGACATTCTTCGGATTCGTGAAGTGCTCTTTAACGATCGGCGAGTACAACCACTGGAAAGCGTCGCTCATTCATCCACTCCTCTCTTCATGCTTCCAGGCAGGCGGCCGGCACGGTCGACATGCGCCTCAGCCGCTCGATGATCGGCGGCGTCTTCTGCAGAACATAATCGATCTCCGCCTCGGTCGTATCACGCCCCAGGCTGAATCGTATCGACCCGTGGGCGAGTTCCGGTCCGACACCCGTCGCGACAAGTACATGACTCGGGTCGAGGCTGCCCGAGGCGCAGGCCGAACCCGTCGAAACCTCGATCCCCTCGAGGTCGAGCGACAGGAGAATGGACTCTCCCTCCGCCCCCGGAAAAGAAACATTGAGCGTATTGGGCAGCACAAAACGTGGATGTCCGTTTATTCGTATGTTCGGTATCGAAGCGAGAAGACCGGCTTTCAGGCGTTCGCGGAGAGCGCCCACACGCTCGCCGTACTTCGCAAGTTCGGCCTGAGCGAGTTCGGCCGCGAGGCCGAAGCCCAGGATGCCGATATTGTTGTAGGTGCCCGCCCGGCGTCCATCTTCTTGATGCCCGCCGCGTATGAAGGGCTCCAGCGGCGCGCCCGTCCGCACATAGAGGGCGCCGACACCCTTGGGACCATATATCTTGTGAGCCGAAAGCGTCAGATAGTCCACATTCCACTCGGCGACATCGACAGGAATCTTGCCTGCGGCTTGCACCGCATCGGTGTGCATATACGCCCCAGCGGCCTTCGCCATCGCCGAAACGCGCGGGATGTCCTGGAGTGTTCCGATTTCGTTGTTCGCCGCCATGACGGAGACCAGGAGCGCGGGGCCGCCCTTGGACCTCGAGGGGTCGAGTTCGCGCTCCAACTCGTCCATATCGATTCTGCCCTGCCCATCGACGCCGATAAACACGACGGGGAAACCTTCGTCTCGAAGATGTTCCGCCGAGCGCAGAACGCAGGGATGTTCGATGGCGGTGGTGATTATCTTGCGTCGCTCGGGCTTCGAGCGCCCGAGCATGAGCATGGTCGAGAATACTGTGTTATTCGACTCGGAGCCGCCCGACGTGAAGATGATCTCCTGCGGCTTCGATCCTATAAGCTTTGCAACGGAGCCCCTCGCGCGCTGTATCCGCGCGAAGGCCCGCCGTCCCGCCTCGTGCATGCTCGATGCGTTCGCAAAGACATCGAAATCAGAACTCAGCGCCTGCTTGACTTCGGGCCTGAGCGGAGTCGTCGCATTGTAGTCCAGGTACACGAACCGCCGTTCCATATTCCTCATCCTGTTAAGATTCGATAATGTCTTTCAGCGTTTTCGACGCGAGATAACCGTCTATCGCCCCCTTGAGCCCCAGCCAGAAAATCCGGGGAAGGCAGCAATCACCCTGCTCGCAAAGAGCGGAGTCGTCGATACAGCCGACCGGCCGAACCTCGCCTTCCAGCGCCTCGACGATATCGAGCATCGTGGTGTCCGAAGCCGGCCTCGCCAGCCGATAGCCGCCGTTTTTCCCGCGCTCCGACAGGACGAGACCCGCGTTTTTCAACTGTCCGAGTATACCCTCCAAATACTTGGCCGGTATTCTCTGAGCCTTGGCGATTTCACCGCTGGCGGCCGATTTTCCGTTCAGCATGGCCAGGTGCACGAGGGCCCGAATACCGTATTGAGTCTTCGTGGGAACGGAGAACATACATACTCCTGTATTCCTATCGAATTACTATGAATATAAAGAAAAAAACAAACTTTCGTCAAGTACGAGAGAGCGATGTGGCGGCAGCAAGGAATGCAAGTCTGTTCTCCGGCACCTCGCACCAGGCCTGGAATCGCTCGAACTCGGAAGCGATTTCGGTCGCCGAGGCCGAGACCGACAGTGTCACGCCGCGCCAGCGATACCAGAGATAATGCTTCTGTCGCACCACCATGTCTCCAGTTCGTGCGATCGCCGCCTCGAGCATGTCATGAAGCTCGATATGGTTGGCCGATCCCGCAAGTACCCTGACACCGAAATCTCCTATGAAGACAACCACCCTGCGGTATCCCTCCGAAATAGAGGCATCGGTGCGGAAACCGTCGATCACGAGTGAGTAACTTCCAAGACTGAGGTCGTAGCCCTGAAGCCGCAGAGACGCGCGAAGTTCGATAATCTGCTTTCGCACCGAGGTGGTGATGCGGTCGTCCCCCCGCGCATAATAGAGGCGGCTGCGGAGTTCGCGGAGTTGGTGCTCATAGTGCGGAAACACCGAGGTTTTCGCGAGAAAGCTCGTCGTCTCGGACAGAAGCTTCCAGGTCGAGGTGAATCGCTCGGAGATTCGGCGCGCGAGCTCGCCGACGCGGCGCGGCATTTCGGTGTTCCTCACTCACTCACAGTATAGAAGCAATTTCATTTTCCGGAAGGTTTTGCAAAAGCCTTTGCTCTTGCTCCGTCGGCCCTTCCTGTGTGCGAGTATCGTTTCCAGAGGACGAATACCAGCGCGGATGCAAAAGATGGAACCGCAAGCATGAGTTCCGACGTGTATGCCGAGGCGCCGAGGATCCCCTGCGCGAGATTCGACAGGGAGAACAGCGTTCCGAAAAGCAGACACGAGGCGACGATCCCAAGCGGCCGCCGGCCGCCGAGGAAGACGGCGGCCAGCGCGATCCAACCGCGGCCGGCTGACATCCCCGGCACGAAGGCGGACACGCCGCAGGCGAGACAGGCGCCGGCCAATCCTGAAGCGGCACCGGATACAAGGTGAGCGGCGAGACGGTATCGTTCCGGATCCAGGCCTGCGGCGCGCGAGGCTTCTTCCTCGCGGCAGGCGCGCACGCGAAGACCGAACACCGTTTTTGTGTAGAGGATACCAAGAGCGATCGAGACGAGGCCTGCGAGCACGAGGGCCCTGTCAATGCCGAGTGAAACGAATAAAGAACTTCCACCGCCGCCCCGCCCTGCGGAGAGAGAGTCGGCGGGAAGGACCCCCTTTGTCCCGAATATCGCGTGGGATAGTGTCGAAGCCGCCCCCGGCGCGAGAAGATTCGCGGCGAGTCCGGCGACAAACACATCGGCCCGCAGTCGTATCGCGCACAGGGCGGCAAGCGCGGATAAAAACATGCCGGCTGCGGGTCCGGCGATCATGCCGAGTTCGTAGCTCCCCGTCCACCTCCCGACCGCGGCGGCCGTAAACGCGGCGATGAGCATCGATCCCTCGAGCGCGATCGACAAGGATCCAGATGCCGCGGTGAAGAGACCGCCGAGCGCGGCGAGCATCAGCGGAAGGGAGGCAGCAACGCTTGACCCGACGAAGGATGCGACGGCTGCATCGATCATTTCGGCGCCGCCCTTCCGCGTTTCGAGCCGATCGCGGTCGCCGTAATCACGAACAGGGCCGCCGATTTCATTATCGCGCCCGCGTCGGGCGATAAATCGGCGAGGAGCGAGCCCTGGCGCGAGCCTGCGTCGAGCCAGGCAAAGAACAGGGCCGTCGGGATCGAAGCGATCGGGTCGGAACCCGCGACGAGGGCTGCGCTGAACCCGTCCCAGCCGACACCGCCCGTCATGCCTTTTATCGCCCTCCCGGTCTGACCGAGTAGGATAAATGCCCCCGCCATTCCGCCCAAGGCCCCGCTCATCGCCATCGACAGCGCTCGCGTATTCTTCGGCACTCCGACGGCGCGGGCGAATAGGGGGTTCTTCCCGGTCAGGTCTATGTACAGGCCGAGCCGCGTCCCTCGGAGAATAAACCATCCGGCGACGGCGGCGGCGACTGACAGGACCGAGGCGAGACTTAAGGGTGCAAGGCTTCCACTGTGTACAAGGCGGTACTGTGCGGGTATGGCGGCCATGGCGAGCAGATTCGAAAGCTCGTCTCGGAAGGCGGTCCCGACACACCAATCGGCGAGAATCACTGTTCCCTGCGAGATGAGGAAACTCGTCAGCATGATATCCGCGCCCGACCAGGTCTCGGCCGCCGCCGACAACCAGGCGAGAACGGCTCCTGAGACGACAGCGGCCGCCAGCGCCATGAAAACGACAATGCCTGAAGGAAGTCCCACGGTTCCGACAGTCTGTATGGTAAGCGCCGCAGCCAGGGCCCCGACGGCCGCCTGTCCTTCGCCGCCGAGATTGAAGGCTCCGGCCTTCAGTGCGATGCAGGCCCCCGCGGCACAGACGAGAATAGGAGCCGAACGTTCGATCAGGGAGAGTAATGCGTACCTCGTGGAGAAGGGAGAAATGAAGAAGGCATAGAGCGCCCCCCACGACCCGCCGCTCGCGATGAGAGCGTAGAGGGCGGCGGAAAGAATAGACAGGCCGATCGCGATCACGCGCCGCAGGAGCATACTCGAATGGGGCGATCGAGACCTTCGATTCACGCGGCCTCCGTGGAGCCGGCCATGGCCGCTAATAGCCGGTGTGAATCCGTCCGTCCCGCCTCAGTTTCGTACACGACGCGCCCGCGGTAGAGCGCTATAATTCTATCGCCGAGTTCCAGCGCATCTTCGACGCTCGATGTCAAAACGAGCACCGCGCTTCCGTGTTCAGCAGCCATTCGAATCTTCCTGACAATCGATGACCTCGACTCTATATCCAAACCCTGCAGAGGCTCGGCCAAGACGATGACCGGTTTATATCCGCCGAGTTCCCGAGCGAGCATGACTTTTTGGCGGTTCCCGCCCGACAAGGTCCACAGGGGGTTCTCGAGATCGCATTCAATTCCGAAGGCGGATGCAAACGTCTCCGCGTCATGATTTCTCGTCGACGCGCGTACCCAGTCAATGCCTCCGTATTCTTCAGATCGAAGCGCCAGAATATTATCCCGAATCGGGGACGCCAGGCAAATACCCGATCCTTCACGGTCGGATGAAACGTACGCCAGCATCGTTCTGCGCAGCCTGCCGCGATCAATCGAAAAAAGCTCCTGTCCCTCTATCGCGATATGCCCCTCGAAAGGACGCGCCATCCCCGATGCGAAAGCCTCGAGTTGAGACAGGCCGTTGCCGGCGAAGGCGGAGACCGCGACAATCTCCCCTCTCATTACTGAAAAACTCACCGGGTCGGAATCGGAGACAAGACGAATATCCCGTATCTCCATGCCGGGCGGACCATGAACCCTAGTCCCGAGCGGCGGCCGAGGCGGCGGTTTCGATTCTCCGGAAGTCTTCGCCATAAGAGCGGCGATCGAGAGGTGGTCGGATTCATCCGCCTTCATCGATGCGACGACATTCCCCGATCGCAGCACTGTAATACGATCGGCGTGACCTTGAATTTCCGGAACGCGGTGCGTGATAAACGCAACCGCGGTTCCCGAGTCGGCCAAGCGCCGCAGGAGCTCAAAAAGGGATTGCGTCTCGCCCTCGGACAATACCGATGTCGGCTCATCGAGAATGAGTATGTCGCCGCCTCGTGCGAGGGCCCGCGCGATTTCGGCCTGCCGCCGCTCGGCGACCGACAATGACGAGACAGGAGCCGCCGGATCGAGGTTTATCCCATAGCGCTCCAGCATGAGCGCCGCCTCGACATAGGTCCGCCGGGCGGAGACGAAAAAACCCAGCGTCCGCCGTTCACGGCCGAGCGTCAGATTTTCAGCGACACTGAGGCCGGGCGCGAGGAGCGACACCTGCGGCACGTATCCTATGCCCGCGGACTCGGCCGCCCGTACACTGCCGAGACGAAGAGCTTTTCCGCGCACGAACACCTGTCCCGAATCAGGCGTCTCGAGCCCTGCTAGAATGCGGGCGAGCGTGCTTTTGCCGGCGCCGTTTTCGCCGACGATCGCGTGCAATTCCCCCCGCGAAAGATCGATCGAGACCGCGTTGTTCGCACGTGTATGCGTCTCGGGGTAGTATTTGGTCAGTCCGCGGGCTGAAAGCAGCACCATTGTAGTCCGATCAAAATTGCGGAACAGTCAAAACTAATGCGCCCGATTTTATCCGGGCGATCTCCGACTCGAGTTCCGCCCGCATCTTCTGCGGAAGCGCGCGATAGGCCTCGCCGCTCGTGTCAAAGTCGACATAGCCTTCTTTGGCGCCGAGCAGATCGGCCGTCCCGTAGAGCTTCGAGCCCGCCCCCTCGGCGATGAGCCGCTTCACCCGTTCGTACACAAGTCGATCCTGGGCGAGCACCGCACAGCCGACAACGGTCCCCGGCGCGCTCAAATAGCCCGAGGCGTCATCGAAATAGAGAACATAACGTCCTTTTGACTTTGCGGCTCCGATGACGCCGCGGTTGGCCCCTCCCGCGATCGGGAGTATCGCCGCCGCGCCCGCGTCGAACAATCCTCCGGCGAGATCGGAGGCCTTGGTGGCATCATACCAGTTTCCGACAACCCGTATATCGAGCAGCGCGCCCGGGTCGGCAGCCTTGAGTCCTTTCTCGAAACCCGGGATGATCATGCGGTCCATAGTCGGATAATGCTGAGCGATGACCATACCCGCCTTGTGAGTCGCGGGAAGCCCGGGAAGAGCGCCTCTGGCCAGCATGCCGGCGAGATAGCCGACCATATAGCCCTCGTCGAGCTGATTGTAGAGCACGGTATGTATCGCCTTGTTTCCCGCCAACCAGCCGTCGGCCACGAAAAATCTCACGGTCGGCGCGAGCGGAGCGGCCTGCGCGCAGAGCTCCGGCATCGACGGGTTCGAGCTGACGACAAGATCATAGCCGCCCGAGGCAACGAGCGCCGACAGGGTGTCGAGCCACTGCGCCTGATTGTTGCCCGCTTCGACTATTTTCAGTGTCGAGCCGGGCGATTCGGCGACCGCCTTTTTCGCGCCCGCCACCAATTGCTCGTAGATGGGGCTGCCTGAGACGACGCCCGGAACAAAGACCGCGACTCTCGTCCCTTTATCCGCCTGAGCCTGAAGGAAACCGACGGCCAGCAAGGCCGCCGCCGATGCAATCCACCGCTGTGCTTTCATGACACCGCCTCACTTAACAATGATTGTCGGCGGGCAGTATACTGAAAGCTGGAAACAGCATCGAGGCGGACATATCTTCCGCCGGACAGATTTGACGTAAAAGGTACGATTCGAATCCATGGCCGAAAAGAAAACCGACCGCATGTATCGCATCGGAGAGCTCGCCTCAATGTTCGGCGTCACCATCCGCACGATACGGTATTACGAAGAACTCGGCCTCTTGTCGTCCATCGATCGGGAGGAAGGCTCGCATCGCCGGTATCCGGCGCGCAACGCCGTGTACCTCAAACGCATTCAGCAGCTTAAGGACTACGGCCTGACGCTCTCGGAAATCCGCGAGCTTTTCGAACTCGCGCGTCTCGATCGTTCCGGAGGCAGGATACGCAGCCGCCTCGCCGAGAAGTACCGTGAAAAGCTCGCCGAGGCCGAGCGGCGCAGACGCGCCCTCGACGAGTACATCGCCGATCTCGCCTGGCACATCGAACAGCTCGAACACACGCCGGATTTCTTCCAGTGCCCGGGCGCCTCCTGCGCCTCCTGTCCCTACGCCGTCAAGTGCGATGTCAGACTTCTTGTGAGCGAGGACTAGTCGTGCCCTACCTATGCTTTGACATCGGGACTTCCTCGGTGAAATCAGCCCTCATTTCCGAGACCGGCCTTCTTCTCGGTTTCGGGCGATCGTCCGTTTCCATCATCCACGCTCAGGATGGCGCCCACGAAGTCGATCCCTCGGCCTGGGTCGATGCGGCCTTTTCCGCCGGCCGCAGTGCTCTTTCCGAAGCCCGCGCGACATCGATGAGGTCGAACATCGAGATCAGAGCGATAGCTGTATCGGGCAACGGACCTACTCTGCTCGCGGTGGACGGCGGGGGCGCTCCGATCCGGCCGGCTCTTTCGTGGATGGACAGGCGTGCGCGCACTGAGGCGGAGGAAGTATCGCGCATCGTCGGCTTCCCCATCGATCCCGGCTTCTATCTCCCCAAGGCGCTCTTTATGTGGCGAAGCAGCGAAGAGCTGCGTCTCCGCACACGCTGGTTCTTCTCCTGCCCCGAGTACCTGGCCTTCGTTCTTGGAGGCTCCGCCGTCACCTATCTTCCGAGTCCAGGCTATAAACCGTACATCTGGGATGGGCCTGTGATCGACGCGCTCGGCCTTGACGAAGGACTTTTCCCGCCTTTTGCATCGCCTGGCGCGCAGATCGGCGGACTCCGTCCAGCCTGCGCCGAGCGCCTCGGGATCGCTCCGGGAATTCCGATCATCGCATCATTCCCCGATTTTCTCGCGGCCATAGTCGGTTCGGGTTCGGTAACGGCAGGGACCGCCTGCGACCGCTCGGGCTCATCCGAAGCGCTCAACATCTGCGCGCCGCGCCCCTTCACCGGCAAACGGCTGCTCTCCCTGCCCCATCCGATCGAGGGGCTGTGGAATATCTCGGGCGGCGTTTCGACCGCAGGATCGGCTCTGTCATGGATCGAGAGCGTTATTTTTTCGGATTCATCCAGAACAAACGACCCGCCGAGCGCTCAGGCTTACAGCGCCGAACCTCAATCCTCTTCCCGCATTTCAGAGCTCGCGTCCATCTCCTCCGCCGCTGCGCACGGGCTCGTTTTCCTCCCCTACCTCGCCGGCGAGCGGGCGCCGCTGTGGGATTCGAGCCGTCGCGGGGCCTTCGTCGGACTATCGCTCGAGCATACCCGCTCCGATATCGCGAGAGCCGCCTGTGAATCCCTCGCCTACGGCATCCGCCTCGTCGCGGATCTGGCCCGCTCCGACGGCGCAGGCATAGATCTCGTCCGCGTCAGTGGTTTTTCCGCCCGCGACGATTTTCTGTGTTCGCTCAAGGCCGATATCCTCGGCATTCCGGTGGAAGCTCCGGAAATTCCGGACTGTGAACTTCTCGGGGACGCCGCACTCTGCTCGGTTTCCCTCCGGGAGACATCCGATCTCATCGAGGCTTCACGCTTGCTGCACCGGACACGCCGCCGTTTCGAGCGCCGTGCATCCGCCGACTACGATGCAGCGTACGAACTGTTCAGAGCCGCGCTCGATGATCTCGCGCGATTCGATGCGGTCCGATGCAAAGGCGGCCCGCGATGATCGCCTCGCCCTCCATCTCTCAGACAGTGGTTCTCTTTCTGCTCATGGCGATTGGATTCGCCGCGGGGAAGTTCAAGTTCATCGACGAGAACGGCAACCGCACAATTTCGAAACTCTTGGTCAACTTCATTCTGCCGGCTCTCATCATCAATTCGATGCAAAAACCCTTCAGCCCCCGGCTGCGCGATCTTGCGTGGAATGTGCTCGGCGTCTCTTTTTTGGCCTATGCAATGGCCTTCCCCCTCGCCTGGCTTCTCGTAAAACTGATCAGGGCCCGCGGCGGCGAACGAGGCGCTCATGCATTCGCTGCGATCTTCTCCAACTGCGCCTTCATGGGTTTTCCCGTGATCGAAGCGATACTCGGAAAGGACGCCATCTTCGCGGCCTCGATCGCGAACATCCCCTTTCAGCTCCTCGCCTTCTCGATCGGGCCCGTCATGCTCGCAGGCAGCGCGGGACACGGCATACGACTCGGTCTGCGGTCCTTCATCACGCCTGCAGCTGTATCGGCATTCGTCGGTTTCGGCCTCTTCATCGGAAATGTGTCCCTGCCTTCCGAACTCTCCGAGATGCTCGCCCTCCTCGGCGGGACGACGACACCGCTCTCCATGATTCTGATCGGTTCGATCGTCTCCACTATGAGCGCACGGGCGGCATTGGCCTCGCCTCGGGTCTACGCGACATCATTCTTCCGTCTCGTTGTATTCCCCTGCATTCTTTATTTTGCGCTGAAATATCTGGGCGCGGAGGGACTTGCCCTATCTGTCCCCGTCGTCCTCTCGGCCATGCCTGCCGCCGCCAATTCCGCAATACTCGCCCAGGCCTACGGAGGCGACGAAAAAACGGCGAGTTCGCTGGTGCTCGTCTCGACGCTGCTGTCGATCGTCACGATACCTGTGCTTGCGCTGCTCAATCTTCCGCGCTGAACCATCATTCATACACGCGCGTCTATTTCTTGCCCACGCTTTTGAGCGGATCGATGGAGACCGCAAGAACGAGCGAAGGGATCGACACCGCCGCGGTCAGCGCGCCGGTGAACAAGAGCCTGTCCGAAAGCTCCGGGTCGGTATCCCTCAGGAAATAGGCGGTCCCGCCCAATGCGGCGCCGATCGCGACGAGAACCGTGCTCCCTATGATCGCCGAGTTTTTTGCCGTGAGGCCTTTTCTCAGAGCTTCGAAGTCGAAGGAGGGCAGAGGCATAGGTTCAAGCGCTGCGGGTGCATCCTGTAATGTCGAAGATGCAGATACGCCTACAGGCATTTTTTCTGTAAAATCGTTTGATTTCCAAAACGTTCTGGTATCTTCATCTATGGTCGTTTTCTGTATCTCGAATGCCCCTTTCGCCGAAGCGGGACTGACAATCGCCATAGCCCCCGATTCGACAACGAGGGGTTCGATGCTCGTTTCAGAAAGGGACAGGGCGGACACCGCGACACTGCCGTCGAAGCAGTACACCTTCGTGGGCGCATCCCTGCCGGAAGGATCCAGCACCATATCACAGCCGAAGTCGGTCCCGCGGACGGCGGCGACGACATTCGAGGCTTTTACGTTGAAGCTCTCTTTCCGATCGACAATGCTCGCGACCTTGGACCGAAGCCGTCCATATACAAGCTCGATACCGGTCGCTCCGTCTGTCGTCAGTTCGCTGATAGTTACGACGGTGTTCTCGGCAAGTCGCAGGCGGGACTTCCGCGGCATAAGCACCAATTCCGCCGTCGTCTTTCCGCCTGTCTGTATCTGATCTCCGCGGTAGAGCCTTTCGCCTAAAGGGGAACTTAATGCTTTTTGCCGTCCGCCGCTCAGCACTACGATATCATCACCCTGTACGTACACGATTTCCGCATAAAGAGCGGGCTCGGTCTTTTCTCCCGCCTGCCCCCATGCAGTTCCTGCCATCAATACAATCAGTATGCCGACGGTATAAATGGTACGGATTCTCATGATATCAAGAAGTATACTCCCATCATCGCCTGTTCTCAACATAACGTGACGGAAGGCGGCTTTCCAGACGACCCGGCTCCAGGTATACTCATATATGAATATGGAGCAGATACTTAACGAAATACCTATATCCGACGGCGCACACGCATATATACGCGATCTTAACGAAAAGTTGACCACCCTATCGGACACCACTCCCGCTGCGGCATACACGACTCATTTCAACCAGAATGAAGAAATGTTTATAGAACTCGGCTCACCCGTAGTGATCCCTCGCTTTCCAATACACCATGATGTCCGGAACAAAGAACCAAGTTCGCTTTACATCGCATCGCTTATCCCCCTTATCACCGGCTTGATCAGCATTCTGCCGGATGTATTCAAAGGGCTTAGGTATTTTTTCAACCCGACGGAGGCGCTCAAACCTCATTTTTACCGTTTGTACAAGGTCGAGAATTCCCTTTATGTGTATCTATTGAAAATCGATCTTCTATTCCGGCATTTTCATGGAGCCGTCATCGATCCGGGCTCGAATGATGTTACGCCGTCGTATTCGACGAAACATCTTTTCATCGAAAGCGAAATAATACCCCTCGAAAGAGTCGAATGGGAAAACGACTCTGTACGCTCTTTCGTGGTCAAGCAACTCATCTCAAATACATGGATCGGTGAAACGGGCCGGGGTTACCTTCAACACGGTATTTGGATGGACGATGACTTGACCAAGTTCTTCACAAAACTCGTCCTGCCCGAAGGGCGCAGAATCTATCCATACTATCCATTGTTCTGCAAGTACAAAACGATCTGCGCTCAACCGGCCTCCCCCTCCCCCTCATTCCGAAAAATGGTCCTTCCGCTTCTCCATCGCGTCATTGCTTTCATAGAACCAGAAATGAGCAGTATACAATCATCATTGAAAGGAAAAACATTTTCCGAATCAAACGCTGTTTTCACGGCGATGAAAAAGCGTGTCCCGTCTTCATGGAACGACGTGCTTTCAAGTCTATCGGTGCGATCGTATCTCAATTCTCATGAACTGAAGGAATACACTCTTGAATACTGATCGACTGTCGATGAAAGATCTCAGCGGGCTCAACGTGACTGTCATGGGGCTGGGTCTCAACGGCGGCGGCATCGAATCCGCCCGGTTCCTTGCACGACATGGGGCGATCGTGACGGTAACTGACATGAAGAATGAAGAGGAGCTGTCTGCATCGGTAGCCGAACTCGAAGGGCTCCCCATACGGTATGTGCTCGGCCGTCATGAAATGTCCGATTTCTCCGATGCCGACCTTGTGATAAAAAACCCCGCCGTCCGGCCCGATTCGCCGTATCTTGCCGCCGCCCGCGCGATCGAGACCGACATCTCACTGTTTTTGCGGTTCACCACCGCGCCCATCATCGCCGTCACCGGCTCAAAGGGGAAATCGTCTGTTTCGAGCGCGATTCACTTTTGCCTTTTACGCTCAGGCCGCAAGGCCTTCCTCGGCGGCAACATCACGGTGTCACCCTTGCGCTTCATCGAGGATGTCGCGGACGAAACCCCCGTCGTCCTTGAGCTTTCGTCATGGCAGCTCGCCGATGTCCGCGGCAAAAGAGTCCTCAACCCTGCAGTCGCGGTTATTACGAGCATCATGCCCGATCACATGAACCGATACGCGACAATGGATGATTACGTCAGCGACAAACGTGTCATCTATGAGAACCAAGGCGGATCTTCGTATACGATTTGCAACCATGACGACGCCTGGGGTCATTCCTTCGCCTCGGAAACGAAGGGGAAGGTATTATGGTATTCCGAGCACACGACAAATCTTCCCGGCGCATGGCTCGAACATGTCGATGAACCACGCGGCGTTTTTTCTTTTTCCGGTAAGGATGAGGATTCCGAGATACTGCTTCCGTATAAGCTTTCCGTCATCGGCTCCCATCAGCGCAAAAACATGCTCTGTGCAGCCCTCGCGTGCCGGGCATTCGGGATCGATGCCTCATCGATCTACTCCTCTATCGCCGACTTCCCCGGCGTGGAACACCGCCTTGAGCGCTTCGCCGAGAAAGACGGGATCATCTGGTACAATGATTCAGCCGCGACGATCCCGCAGGCTGTCGCCGCCGCTCTTGATTCCTTCCCCGGCAATGTGGTTTTGATCACCGGCGGAACGGACAAAAACATCGACTTCTCCCCGGTTAGAACATCGTTCAAAAAAGCCAAATCGATCATTCTCCTGGAAGGTTCCGGCACTGATAAAATTATACCGATTCTTTCAGATGAATCCATTTCGTACCATGGACCATACAGCACAATCGATCATGCAGTATCAAAAGCTTTAGAAATTGCAAAACCCGGGGATGTAGTTCTGCTATCCCCGGGCTGTACCTCGTTCGGGATGTTTCTTCACGAATTCGACAGGGGGGCAAAATTCAAAGAAGCGGTGCTGCGCCATATCAACCCGGTGCGATCATGAACACCGCGCCGATATGATGTATCACTTCACCATAAGGCTGAAAACACCATCCCATGATTCTGGAGGCGGAGTTCTTCTGAAATGCGTTATGCGCTTCAAGAAAATCGAGCTCGGCTCATCCTGAAACCTGTCATTTATCGTTTTAAAACCCTGCTCGGCTTTATCCCAGTCGCGTTTTCTGTACTGCCTAAGCGCCTTTTCAAACAGCGTGCAATAATGCTGCTGATCAACGGACGCCGTCTCGCGGGGGCCTATCAGTTCATAGACACTTATCGGCATGCTCTTGCCTTTCACGACGAGCCTATCCACCTCGTGGCATAAATACTGTTCCTTGACTTTTTCGTATACAACATCAGAAATCAACGCCTTTGTTCCATAGGCCTTATTCGCCCCTTCAAGCCGGGCCGCGAGGTTCACGGCATCACCGATGCTCGTGAAGTCCATCCTGTCTTTCGCGCCGATCGACCCGAAGACCACTGTCCCGGAGTTGATTCCAATTCCGATTTCAATTATATGCTTTTTTTCGGCGATAGCCTTGTTTCGCTCGGCATCCATCGCCTGAATTATCTCTATAGCCGTTTTTACAGCATGAAGCTCCTTCTCCGGCCCGTCAAAGACAGCCATCACCTCGTCACCGACGAATTTGTCTATGTCGCCGCCGTTCGCTATTATTATCGACGACTGCAATTCAAGGTAGCGGTTCAGCAAGGTCACGACTTCTTCCGGGTTCAATCCCTCGCACAGACCCGTGAAACCTCGTATATCGGTGAACAAGAAGCACAATTCCCGCAACTCGTTCATAGGTGTTTCACGTTTTGAATGCTTCAAGGTCGAGACGGATATGTAGGGCACTATGCCGCGCAGAACCGTCGTCATGCTTCCGACCTCGTTCGACAGCCCCTTTATTTCATCTTTTGTTGCGACACGGTCCTTGTACTGCAAATTATCGGCTGTAACGCGTTTCTCGCCTCTTACCATGCTCGACAAAGATGCCGATATCGAAGCCACGCTCATCCGAAGATACAGTATCGGAACTACGATGTTGCGTCCGATTACAACGATCAACAGAGCGCCTATATACGTGAATATCGCGGCGAATGCGATCACCTTGATGAGCGTTCTAAAATAAGGTTCAAATATGACATGACGATCGTAATCGACACGCACATAACCCAAATACGCGGTGCTCAAAAGCACAGGCGCGAAAAAAGAATAAGTATCGGCGTTCGACTCGAAAAAGGGATCAGTGAAACTCGGTATGTTTCGAGATTCAATCTCGTCGCGCGCAGTCCCATTTGATTCTTCAGAAAGATGGGACCGGCTGACGGCGACCGCTGAAAGCGAGAAAGCGCTCGAGGATGGGTTGCGGATAAAATAACATAACCTCTGGAACGGGAACTTTGAAGTTTCGTTTTTTTTCGATTCAATCATGAAGTAATCATCGACGGCGATTGCATCCGCCGGATTCGACTTGATGACGTTCGCGGCCTGAACGGCAAGGCGCTCCCCGCTCTCGATAATCGAATCGATTATGGTTTTTCGGAAACTCGCCATAAGTGCGACTGATAAGACGACTATGATAATAAGAATCAAAGGAAGGAATGACAGCACGAGCTTTTTTTGTATACCGTGCGTTAATCCGGCCTGACGCATGGCCTTCTTACCGACACCGCGCTTGAAGGCGAGGTATTCACGGTAGTCCTCATCCCGGTTACCGGCGTTGACAATGAGTCGATAAAGACAAATTGCGTTCAAAATCAATGAAAATCCCGCAATACCGTAGGAGAAAGGCGATATGGAGGAAAAGAACAAGGGTGTCCGGGCGTACTCGAAAACGTAGTAGATATAGACCGCGAGCACCGATGTCGTCTCGAGAACCGTCAAAAGCAGTGCGCCCGAACGGGTTGGAACAGTAATCGCAGGCAGCTTAGAAGAGAGGAAGGGAGAAATCAGTTTGAAAACCGCGGTAAGCAGCGGCAACGCCATCCCCGATACAAGCACGATCGACAGCATCCGCGGAACTATAGATCCATCAAATTTGCGGAATGCTATGTGCTGAATCGGCAGTAAGCCGGGGAATAGTTCCGACAAGGCCGGAACTACGGGCGCCACAAACACCCCGATAACGGCAAGAGAATAAATAATTTCGATGATCCGCATGAGTATGCGGATCACGTTTTCGGATCGTTCTGGCGCTTCATTTGTTTTGTTCATGATCAGTTTGTGTATTGCTCCACAAGGCGTAATTTTTCTTGAGCCTTCGACAAAAAGACAGAAGCTTGCTCGTACTCTGCGTCCACTTTCACTACGATCTGAAGCAGCGAGACCGCTGTCTTGAAGTTCTCGGCGCGGTATGCCGCAACTCCATCCGTGTAGTATTTCGCGATAAGTGTTCTAATCTTCGTCCGCCGCTCGTCGAGTCTATCCAGCTTCTCTTGCTCTTTGATCGTACGTGCCGCCGAATCGATGCTCTCCGCGGCGGCCAGTACATCCCCGGCGGCTATCAGTTTGTCGATTTCGGAGAGAACGACATCAAAGTTCGCCCCTGCTGCGGCGGAACTCGCCGCAGCCTTCTGATTTTCACTCTGCCTTTTGAGAGCGGCGGCCTTATCGGTAATGCGTTTTTTGAGGGCGACGGCTTCTGTACTTCGGCGTGCGGCTATCGCTTTATCAATCTTTGTCGCCGCCTCCTGGTAGCGCCCCTTCGACTCTAAATATTTCGCCCACGAATAATTAAGCGAATGCGTCGCGGTTGAAAGTTCCTCGGTGAATGCGCCCTCGGTCTTTCGATCAATGGCGGTGATTCGCAAAACCTCACGCTCGGCCTCTGCGAACTGGTACTTCGCTTCATACTTCGCAGCGGAGCTCGAGCGCTCGTCGATTATTTTCTTTAATTCGTTGACAGCGACGCTTTTGCGTTCACGATTCTGGTCGGAGGGATCGATGGCGACGGCCTTTTTCGCATAGATGAAAGCTTCGACGAGAGCATCTTCGCGCTCTACGCCCGAAGCACTCTTCGATCTGCGCAGTGCGCTTTCGTACTGTGCAATATAGGAATCAGCCACGTTGCTGCGCAGCTTCACATATTGCTTTGAAAGACCCGACGCCTCTTCATTCGAAGGATCCGCCGCCGACGCCGCTTGAATGGCGGCAAGCATTTTGAAGTCCTCGTCCGCAGTTCTCTTCTGTTTCGACTCCAAAGTTCGAGCGATCTTTAAATTCGATCGCACAGATTCCGCCTTATAATTGTCGATTTTTGTAAGGTATTGAGCGGCCTTCGCATTTTCGGGATCGAACTTGAGGGCGATGACAAAATACTGTCTCACTTCTTCTAGTTTTTCATAAACATCTTCATTTCCAACATATTGATTGTACAGCTCAGCCCCTCGATCGGCCAAAACCGCGGCTTTTCTTTCATCATCCAGGTTCTTAACCAGAAAAACATCGTCGCTCGAGGTTGCACAACCACAGAAAGATATAGAAACAAAAAAGGCGATCATTAAATGCGAAGACCGTTTCATTATTTCATCTTCCTATATACCATATATTTTACGAGTCAAGCGATACAATAGA
Organism: uncultured Treponemataceae bacterium; assembly: GCA_964540615.1. Taxonomy (GTDB): domain Bacteria; phylum Spirochaetota; class Spirochaetia; order Treponematales; family Rectinemataceae; genus CAZXXZ01. Next base: position 25,035 of record CAZINN010000025.1, read on the forward strand.
GCATCTTTTATCAGATCGACTCTATATGAAAGAGTATAGCACCTCTGCGATGCATTTCCAAGCCGTCCTTTTTACGCGGAGGGCTGGCGAAGTACGACTCTGCGGTTGAAATCTCGTGTTGAACGCCGCCGCCACCCCTTCGAGACCGGCCGTAAAAGGACCTGATCGGAAGGCGTGTCGCATCAATTATTGATGAAATAGGAAGACGATACCGCGTTTGTGTTTCACAAACAGGCGATAGAAATCAAAGACATTCGAATAACGCTAAAAACCGCTGATACGATTACGCCCGCTCCGTTTCGCCGCGTAGAGAAAACGGTCGGCCCGTTCGATCAATGTCTCGAGACTGTCATCATCCCGAATTCCGGCCATGCCCACCGAAATCGTCACCTGCCACGGCACGCCGGCGAACGCTGTGGATTCGATTGATTCGCGGATCCTGTTGGCGACGAATTGCGCGATCTGAGCATCGGCCTGGACAAGGTACACGAGAAACTCCTCGCCTCCGTACCGGGAGACTGAATCGCTCGAACGCAGGCAGGATTGTATGGTCGCGGCGATCGCCTTCAGTACATCGTCGCCGCGCGCGTGAGTCAACTCGTCATTGATCCTCTTGAATCGATCGACGTCGATCATCAGGACATAAAACTGCTCGTGATACCGCTTGGCCCGCTGAAACAAATTATGCCCTGCTTCCTGCGCAAAACGGCGATTGTAGAGCCCGGTGAGAGCATCTCTGAACGAAAGGTCCCACAGCTGGCGGTTTTCGGTTTCGAGAGTCCGCAAAAGTTCGCGTCCGGGGACAACGTATGAGCGCACCGTGAACGATATCCCGGCAGAGATGCAGACGGATACGGCGACGAACGCCAGCGACTCCAGGTCGGAGGCGACGCCCTGTATCTGCGATGCTGCCAGCGAAGAGCCTGCACAGAGCAGACCCGAAAGGGCCGCCGTCAACGATGTCACGAATGGATGATCCCAACCGTAGAGCGACGCGACCGCCAGGCCGCAGACGACAACAATCGGCCCCGCGCCTGCGAAAAGATCCGCCGCTCCCACCGCCGCGGACCAGCAGGCTATGAGCAGACTCGCATGCGTATTTGCACGGAGGATAAGGGTCCTGAGAGCAGGGACCCTCGGTCGAATAACCCACGCAAGATACACAAGGCCCCAGACGCCGAGCAGGATGTCCAAGCCAGCCCGAAGGTATACAAGACTACTGTGCTGTTCGTTTTCCACCGGCCATGCGACCGTTCTCCATATCAGCGCCGCCGAAGCGGCGATATCGGCGGCCGCGATGGCGAACGACAGGGCGATCCTGCCGCCGCTGCGCTTTTCAACTTCTCGATTGAGATATTCCGCCTGTACAGTCGACTCGATGAGAGGATCGGGCGCTGTCGATAAGGCTGGATTTTTCACGCGCGCATTGTACGGATCGCGCACCCCTGAGGCAAGTACCGATAGGTCAGTATTGATTTAGTTTTTTTAATCGATCAACCGCTGTCGCGCGGATTTAAAAAGGGGCCTCGAAAAATCCAGTTTTTCGAGGTGAACCCGCTAAACCTCCATTATCTATAAAAAGCCACTGCAGCATAGCCGACAAAGGAGGCATCACGTCGGACGTCGAGGCTCGTCGCATATCGAAGCAGACGCGCCTTCGCCGCTCCGCCTGAGACGGCGAAAG
>CAZINN010000025.1:26818-39949 GCA_964540615.1 uncultured Treponemataceae bacterium
CTCGTCGCATATCGAAGCAGACGCGCCTTCGCCGCTCCGCCTGAGACGGCGAAAGCGAGCGCGGCCGCGGCCGCGCCTGAGGAACAAGCCGAATGTTCATTCTCGCCGAGCTCGAGGGCCCTGCGCCCGTCGAGCATAAGCAGGGCATCGATGAAGCGTTTATCGTTCGTGTTCCGCACCCAGGACTCCGCCGCCGGGCCGCCGCCTGCTGGATAAAAGCCGTAATTCGGACCGTAGTGGGTGAGATCGGTGGAGCCGATGCAGACGAGGGAGCGTCCGAGTCCGGCGGCGGCTTTATAAAGAGCTGCGCCTAGTTCCAGCGCGGCCGGGCCGTTGGGGGCCCGAAGCCAGAGCACCCGCGAACGGGGGAAAAGACAGGCAATGAAGGGAAGCTGAACTTCGACGGTATTGTCCGCTTCATCGTCGATCCCGAGCGTGATCCCTTTCTTCGACAATTCCACCCTTAATTCATCGCGGAGCTGAGGATCCGTATGCACCGGACCGAGGGGGGTATCGAAGGCGTCTTCGAAGGCGACGAGCGGAGGCTCGCGGCCGGAAAGATGACCGCCGATCACAGCGACACACTCCGCCGGAGGAAGAGCGGCGAGGGCTTCCGCGGCAAGCATGCCGGAAAAGTACCAGCCCGCGTGCGGAGCGACGACCGAAAGAACCATTTCTCCGCAGGCGGTATGTCGATGAGATCCAATCCACGACGCGACCGCCTCGCGTACTGCGTCCGGGTCCTGGGGATACCATCCCGGCGGCAAAGCCCTTTTTCGCAGGGTCATACAGCGCCCCTCCCCTAGCGGCATATTCCACCTCGCAGTAGCGAGGCTTTAAAAACCAGTATATAATCCACTTTACTATATGAACAGAAAAATCGTCGCGGTAATCGCGGCCGCCTGCATTCTTGCATCTCTCGGTGCCGCCGCTTCGATCGCCTATCGTGTCATTACTCGAAGCGCCGCAGGAGAGGAAGCGGCGAGGACGGACTTCACGGTCCTTACCACAATACTTTCCGGCGTGCGGACCGCCGGCGACCTCGGCGACCCCTCGCTCCGGGCTCGTCTTTCGGCGCATTTTTCGGCGAATCCCGCGCTTTTAACGGCCGAAGTATACGAACACGGCGCGGGCGCACGTTGGAGGATACCCGCCGATTCGCCCTACGCGCGCGGCGGCTCAGACGCTGCAGACTCGCTGCCTCCCTCGGCACTGCGCCTTTCCTCAGCCCTTCCCTCGGGCGCTGCTTCGCTTGCCGTCGACGCCGTCTATGTCCGCATCACCCAGCTCGAAGTATTCACCGCCTTCAGGGATGCGCTGATTTTCCTCGCCGGATTCCTCGCGCTCGCATCGATAAGCCTCGCCATCGCCTCTCGTCCGCGCCGGACGAGGGAGAGGGCGCAGCCCGGCGCGGCCCGCGCAAAACACGAGGGACGCAGTGACGACGCCGTGGACTGGGACGATCTTCTCAAAATCGATCGTACCGCGAAGCCGGCGCGGCGGACGACTATACAGAAAGCGGACGAACTGGAGGAAGACGATACAGAGAGGGAGGAGTACGATACAGAAGAGATTGATCGACCGTCGTCTCAAGCTGAATCCGCGGGGGACGATGATAAAGAGGAGTTGTTTGAAATCCCCGACATGGACTTCGACGAAAAAAGCGGCTCGACGAAGCTCGATTCTTCCGCCCGAAATCTCGATCTTCCATCCGATCCCGACATCGAAGGGGATGAATGGGCGCGGTCATTACCTTCGATTCCGGATGATACCGCCCGCTCGACCGGAAACGCCGCTTCCGGAATTGAAAAGCCGAAAACCGAGATCGAGGAAATCGCCGATATCGGGCTTGAGCCTCAAACGACCTCGGACTCGATACTACTGCACGAGGACGGCTTTGAAAATCGATTGCAGACTGAACTCGAACGTTCGATCGCTTCGAAGTCCGACTTGAGCGTCTTTTTCGTCGTGCATGACGACCTCACGCCCGCGGTGCCTGAGTACACTGCATTCTCGGATGCAGTCAAGCAGGCGGCCGGCGCAGAGGGCATTGCATTCGAACGCGGGAGGAGCGGCTTCGCCGTGATTCTGCCCGGAGCCGATTCCCAGCGGACTTTGCATATCGCCAGGAGCCTTTTTGACCGCCTCGACTTTCTTTCCGGCGGAGACCCCGGCGAGCTGCTGTTCCTTCCCTTGTTTCTTGGAATAACATCGCGGTCGGGCCGGACCATCGACGCGAAGAGCCTCATCGCCGAGGCCGAAGCCGCACTTAAGCACGCCAGAGACGAGACGGATTCGCACATCGTCGCCTTCAAACCCGATCCGGAAAAATACCGCGCCTTTGTGCAATCCCGTGGTCGATAAGGAGGCCCGCGGGGCGCCTCTGCGCAGAGCGCACGGCGCCCCTTTTTTCGACGTCAAAAAGAGTTATTTTTTCTTTATAAGGTCCGCCGGCGGCTTCAGCATCGAACGCAGCGAATATGCGGAAGCCAGGTAAACGAGAGGATTGCCTGCAGCGCGGAGATAGAACCTGTCGTCCGCGGCGGGGGCGCCGACCTCGATCACCTTCGACGCGCCCGAGGAAAGGGCGATCTCGATATGAGCTGAAACCGCGCTGAACGCATCGGAGGGCGGCGAGGCCGCGATGTCTTCGCCCTGCACGGAGACAATCGACCTGATCATGGATTCCACGGCCTGCGCATCGGCTTCTGATGCGCCGATCTTCCATGATTGTCCGTCGCGGCGCGCGGAGTACTCGAAGGAGAGAGGAGTCTTGCCGGCGCCGTCGAGGGCGATTTTCGCGCGCATCGAGACTGATTGCACATCGGCTGCCGTCAGGCTTCCCAGAACCTTCAGATCAAGCCACGAGCTGCGGCCGTATCCGATATACGACGCAAGCGAAGAATCAGCCACGTAGGAAAGCTCCGAACCGGCGCGGCGGACATAGACGCCGGACGCCGCCGAGGAGTAGGCGCCGATATAAACATCAGCGATCGCCGCCCCGTCTTTGCTCGTGACGAGCACCCGTTTCGCCTTGTCGTCTTCGAGCTTGAAATCGGTCCACGCGGCCTTTGAACGCCCGACGACCCTGAGCCTTCCGGGTTCCGCGATCGAATCGAGAAGATTTTTTACACGCGATCCCTGGACGGGCAGACGCGCGGTCCCGTCGACGAGGCTCCATGAATCCCCCGACTTCTCAAGTTTGATTGCTTCTGCATCGGGGTTCGTAAGCTCGATGGCTGCCGCATCGGCGATCTTGCCTGAGACGAGCTTGACCGACTCTGAACGGGCGAGCCCCCTCTCGGGCGAGAAAATCACGCCCAGTACCCAGATGACGAGAAGTATCCTGAGGGCGGACGAGAGGGCGGCGACCTTGCGTTCGTAGCGCATCACTTGTCCTCCTTGACTGCTGTACTGTCAGTTGCGGCGTCCGCGGCGCCGTTCTGATCATGCGCCGCGCCGGCCTCGGACGGGTGCTCTGCAAAGGCCAGGCGCGAGGATGCCTCGTCCCGCTCCTGCCTCCGCCGCTTGGCCGCGCGGACGAGGCCGTACGCGAGGACCGCCGCGGGCACGAGCCCGATATTGACGATGTACGACAGCGTAGCGAGCGCGGACTTCGTTTCCGCGTCCTTGACCTTCGAGAACCGCGTATCGCGCTGACCGCGGGTGCGAAGCGCGACGATGTCGTCGCCCGATGCGAGCCAGTCCGCCGCCCCTGCGATAAATGATGCGTTGAACTCGGAACCGCTGATGGTCATGAAATCGGTCGCGAATTCGACCGAGCCGACGACGACAATTCGGGATGAACGCGAATGCTCCGGAAGCGCCGGCAGAGGATCGGCGCCCTCGCGCTTCGGAACCGCCTTGCCGGCATAGGCCTGGGGCAGGACGCCGGACAAACCGGCCGCAAGAATGTACTGGCCGACGGTCGATCCGGTATCGGAGGAATACAAGGCTACTTCCTCGAGCGATACGGAATAGTTCTCTTTTTGCAGCCATGCCTCGCTCGTTGTTTTTATAAGCGCCGAGGCCTCGACGCCCGAGCGTGATATAAGCTCGAGCGGACTCGGCCAGAAAAGATCGAGACCCGCGAGCTTCGACGTGAGCGGATTCGCCGCGTCGCGGTTCTCGGGCCGCGTAACAATCCAGTGGGGATAGCGGGCGTAACTGATCATGACGCCGCCGTAGGGCGATGCCGTCTGATAGGGGATATCGGCCGCGGATTTGTCGAGCACGAGTTCGCGGGCGACCTTGATTCCATACGTCTCCAAGGCCCTGAGCAAAGCGTCTTTCTCAAGAGGACCCGCGGAAAGACCCTGCGAGGTTGCAACATCGACGCCCTTTACCGCGAAGAATGCCTTGCCGCCGCCGGCGAGATAGGCGTCGATGCGGTAGACATCGTAGTCGTCGAGCGCGTCGTTGCCGAGGACGACGAGCACATCGGTTTCGGGCGGAATCTCCTGGCCGGCGCTGATTTCCCGCTTCTCCCAGCCTGATTCATCAAACGCCTTTGATAGGTACTTGAAATCATTAGCGAGACTTTTTGCGCCGTCGCCGACGAGGATCGAGACGAGGGGCTTTTTATCGGCGATCGCCGCCCTGACGGCTTTTACGACGTCGTATTCGAGGGTGTCGGTGCTGATGACAAAGGGGAGGACCTGAGTGCGGTCGAGATAGCGGACGACGATCCCCGAGTATACGAGGGCGACGCGCGCCTCGTTCTTTTCGATGATCTGCATGCGCTGGGGGGAGACGCCGAGCGTCTGGGCGTCGGACTGGCTCTTGCCCGAAGAGGGGTCCTCGGTTTCCACGACAATCCTGCCTCGTGAGGCGGATTCGAGGCTTCTCAAGAAATCCTCGACGGCCCGAGGCCCGGAATGCCTGCTCGAAAGTGTGGAGGAAATATAATACGTTATGCGAACTTGTTCGGGGATTTCCTTGTAGAGGTTGCGCGAAACCGAAGAGAGGGTGTTTGCACGGTCGGAACTTAAATCGATGCGGAAGCCGAAGCGTTCGACGACCAGGACCGAGGCGATGACGACCGCGCAGGTCAACACGAGGAGGATGAGGGATCGGCGCATTTTAACGTTCTGTTCCATGATGTACTAACTCCACTTCCGGCGAGTCAGTCCCCATGCCGCGAGGTAGAGGCTGAGGACGGATACCGAGGCGAAGTAGGCGAGATCGCGGAGATCGACCGCGCCGCGGGAGAAGGCGTCGAAATGAAAGGAAAGCGAAAGCCAATTGAACAGGGCCGCCGCTACTCCTCCCAAACCCAGGAATCGGCCGACCTTGTCGACGAGGACGAGAAAAATGAGGGCGAGTACGGATACGAGGAAGGCCGTGACCTGGTTTTTTGAATATGACGAGAGGCATTGGCCCACCGCCACCGCCGCCGCCGCCTCGAACAGTATACCGAGGTACTGCGCAAGCAAAATGCCGGTGTCGAATGAACCGAGGAGCGAGGCCGAAAGCGGTACAGGAATGGTCAAGGCGAGTGCAACTGCCGCGAGAGCGAGGCTCGCGAGGTACTTGCCGACGACGAGCTGAGCTTCGGTAAAGGGCATGGTCAGCAGGAGTTCGTAGGTCCCGAGTCTGCGTTCCTCGGCCCAGCTGCGCATGGTGAGCGCCGGCGCGAGAAAAGCGAAAACGAGCGGCATGATCGTAAAGTAGGAGCGAAGATCGGCCTGCCCCTGAGCGTAGAAGGCGTCGATGAAGTAGAGCCAGATCGACGTAAAAACGAGGAAGCCGAGGATGACGGCGTAGGCAATGGGCGAGTTGAAAGAACTGCGGAGTTCCCGCTTGGCGATTGCGAGGATATTGTTCATCGGGCGTCGCCCTCCTGGGTGAGTTTTACGAATATCTCCTCGAGAGAGAGCCGCCGCCTCTCGAGTTCGAGGATCTTGACGCCGTTCGCGACGGCCCAATCGAAGACTGCCTCGCCTGCTTCGACGCCGGAGCCGCCCGAAGCCTGCATGGCGATCTCGGCCTTCCAGACACCGGAGGACTCGCTTTCGAGCGACGCGACGCTCCGGATGCCGACGATTTTCTGGAGGCGGGCGGCGTCGAGTCCCTCGGCGGCCTTGAGACGGAGACGCAGACGATCCTCGCCCTTGAGAGCCTCGCCGATCTCGGAAGGCGCGCCTTGAGCTGCAATGCGGCCTTCGTTCAGAATAATGACACTCGAGCAGATGGCCTCGACTTCCTGAAGAATATGGGTCGAGAGGATGACGGTCTTGCTTTTCCCGAGCGAGCGGATAAGTGCGCGAATCTCGATGATTTGGTTTGGATCGAGACCGGTGGTGGGCTCATCGAGTATCAGGATCGGCGGATCGTGGAGGATGGCCTGGGCGAGTCCGAGTCGCTGTTTATAGCCCTTGGAGAGACCTTCGATCCGCTTGCGACGGACGCCGCCGAGGCCGCAGCTCTCGACGGCCCGTTCGATCGCCGTCCTCCGCTCCGAACCGGCAAGGTTCCTCGCGTCAGCGGCGAAGTCGAGATATTCGTCGGTCGTCAAGTCCTGATACAGGGGCACCGACTCGGGAAGATAACCGACGCGTCGCTTGACCGCGATGGGATCCTCGGCGACGTCCACCCCGTCTACAAGGGCGGTTCCTCCCGACGGATAGTGGTAACCGGTCAGGACCTTCATTATTGTGGTTTTTCCGGCGCCGTTCGGCCCGAGGAGACCCAGAACCGAGCCGGTCGCGGCTGTGAAACTTACGCCTCGGACCGCCTCGACGCCGCCGTAACTTTTACGAAGCTCGCGAACTTCTATCACCTGACTCCTCCTCTCTATCCCCGGCGGAATCTTCTCAAAACAACAACGCCGGCAAAAGGTTTCATGCGCCGCGTCCTCAATCTACATACTCGATCGGAATCGCCATCCTGTCGCGCGATAAGATCGTCTCGGGGAAAATCGCGCGCGCTTCGTCCAAAAGAGTCTTAAGCTCTCTGTCCGAATACCGCGGGCTGTAGTGGATGAGGGCGAGCTTGCGCACTCCCCCGGCGTCGCGCGCAATACATGCAGCTTGGGGCGCAGTCATGTGTTTCTTTTCGATAGCGCTCTGCTCGAGCGCCGCCTCGAACATGCCTTCGCAGACGAGAAGGTCGGAGCCGGCCACCTCGCGTGCGATTTCGGGGAAGTACAGCGAATCGGTGACATAGCTGAACTTGCGGCCCGAGCGGGGCGGCCCCATGACCTGGGAGCCCGATACGACCCGACCGTCGGCGAGCTGGACTTCTTTGCCCGCCTGGAGTTCTGACCACAGAGGGCCGCGGGGCACCCCGAGTTCGAGGGCCCGCTCGGGATGAAAGGCGCCGGGGCGCGGCTCCTCTTCCAAGGTATACCCGTAGCAGGTCTTGGTGTGCCGCAGGGGAAAGGCGCGGATTTTGAACCCCTCGCCCTCCCAGACGAGGCCGGGCTCGGCAATCTCCTTCACGACGATCTCGTAATTGATGTACATGTCGAGACTGCGGCGGCTTGTTTCTATATAGTCCGCAATTCTGGGCGGACCGATTATGTACAGCGGATCGTCGCGGTCCACCTGGCTCGAAAGCATAAGTATACCGGGCAGCCCGGTCACATGATCGGCGTGGACGTGGGAGACAAAGATCGCGGTGATCTTCTTCCACCGGAGGTTGAGGCGTCGTATGGAAACTTGAGTCCCCTCGCCGCCGTCGAAGAGAAAGAGCTCCCCCTCGCGGCGGAGGAGAACGCTGGTCAGGTGTCTATGGGGGAGGGGCATCATGCCGCCGGTGCCGAGCACAAAGGCTTCGAGGTTCATGTCGAGCGAATATATACGGAAAACGAAGGCCGTTACAATAACCGGGTCCTTGTGAAACACGGCCTATGCGTGCAATTATCGTCGCATGGATTCATTCATGCGGCTCGGACTGGCTCAGCCGCTCGCCTCCGCCCTCGAATCGTTCGGATTTGCAGGACCGACCCTTGTCCAGACCGAGGCGATACCCATTCTCCTTGCGCGAAAAGACGCGTTTATCGAGTCCGAAACAGGCACGGGCAAGACCTTCGCCTACCTCGCTCCAGCCCTCCAACTCGTATCCACGCTCGAGCGCAGGAAGGGCGGCGAACCCGGCGTTCTCATCACCGCGCCGACGCAGGAACTGGCGGTGCAAATCGGCCGCGAGGCAGAGCGCTTGGTCAAGTCGGCCGCGCTCTCTCTGCGCGTCGCCGTCCTCCTGGGCGGCACACCCCTGGGAAAACAGGCTGTCAAACTCAAAGACAAACCGGATATCGTCGTCGGGACCCTGGGCAGGCTGGCGGACCTCGTGTCGCTCAGGATAGTGAAGACTTCTTCGCTCAAGCTCCTGATACTTGACGAGGCGGACCGCCAGTTCGCTCCCGAGAGCGAAAAACTTGCGCATGCGCTTCTTTCAAGCGCTCCTTCATCATGCGCCCGAGTTCTTGTGTCGGCGACAATACCCGAGCGCGTGCGCCGCGCGGCGCAGCCGTATCTGCGCAACCCGATCTCCGTTTCCCCCCTCGGCGAGGGGGTGCTGTCCGGCGATATCGAGCACTGGTGCTTTTACTGCGACGGCCGCAAGCGACTCGATTTCGTCCGCCGCTTCGAGGCGGCGGTTCATCCGGAGCGCTGCCTTCTTTTTCTGTCCGCGGCATCGCGGATCGAAAAAGCCGCCGCGGTCCTCGCAGGCTTCGGACTGCCTGTCGCGGCGATCCACTCGGGCATGGACAAGGAATCCCGGCGAATCGCGCTTGAACGTTTTACGCAGGGGAAAACCAGGTATCTCTTGACCAGCGATCTCGGAGCGCGCGGCCTCGACATCCCCGGCATAAGCCATGTAATAAGTCTCGATCTGCCCGAAGAGCCTACGATTTACACGCACCGCGCCGGCAGGACCGGGAGGGCGGGCGCGAAGGGCGTCAGCATCGCGCTCGCCGACGGCATCGAGCTCGGCCGGGCCTCGAAGATCGCGGTCCGGGGCGGCTTCACGTTCCGGTGCAAGGTACTGGAAGGCGGCGAGGTTCTCGAGCCGACGACCGAAGAGTTTTTTGAACTGGCCCGGGCCCTGGAAGCAGAAAAAACCGCGCACATTGCGGCGCGAAACGCGGCCCGCATCGCCGACGGAGAGCGGCGCGGCGATAAGAGACAGATCCATCAAGGCTCATCGCGGCGGACACAGAGCTAGAACCAAGGACAAACCATGTCAGCCGCTGTGAGCCCGGAAATCCGCGCGCTATTGTCCGGCCCCGAAGCACTACTACCTTCGGTCGCCGCGGACCTGGGAAATCCTCCGTGGGACAAGGCCGCACAACGCATTCTCATCGTCAGGCTGTCGCCTTTCGCCGATGTCGCCGGCTCGCAGGCTCATCTGGTTCTTTTTTCAGAATGCCGGGCCGCATTGAAGCAGGCGTTCATCGATTTCGCCTTTCTGCCCGACCGCCGCGACCGGACTATACTGTCCGAAAAAGGCCTTCCCTTCTACTACGGCCTCGCATCAGGTATGCCGCCTGAAGACTTCGACCTCATCATGCTGTCCAATTCATTTGTCCTCGAACTCGTCAATATCGGCCGCCTCTTCGGCCCCCGCCTGCCCTCCCGTGCATCGGAACGAGCGCGGTCGGAAGGCCGCCTTCCCATCGTCATCATGGGCGGTTCGAACGCATCGGCGGCGGGAGCGGTGCTGCTGCCCGGGTCCGTCGACGAAGCCGAGAGCGACTGCCTTGTCGACGGGATATTTTTCGGCGAAGGAGAAGCCGTACAGCCGGAAGAGCCGAGCTCCTGCGATCTTCCGGGTTTGAGCCGCCGATGCGGGGGCCGAAGCGCCTTAGCCGAACTGGCGGCCGCCCTCGCGGGCGATCCAGGGCTCCCGCGCTCAAGCCGTTTGGAAGCGGCGTCACACATCAGGGGATTTTGGCCGGCCCTCTCGGGAAAGTCCGTCGCGCGGAGCATCGCCCGGCCCCACCCCGCCCCGCTCACGTCATACCCTGTCTTCAACTCATCCGAAGCTTCGACAGCCAGACTCCAGATCAGCGCCGGCTGCCACGGTATGTGCTCGTTCTGCCTGGAAGGATGGGACCGGAAGCCCTACCGCGAGATCCCCGTCGACCGCGTTCTCGACGCAGCCCGCCGTCTCAGGGCCTCATCAGGCGCCGAGACACTCGAGCTGTACAGCTTCAATTTCAACACGCATACATCGATCCTTGAGCTCATGTTCGAACTCGGCCGCATATTCAAACGTGTCAACCTCATGAGTCAGCGCCTGGATATTCTCGGACGCCATCCCGTCCTCTTCGCAGCGGAGACGGCCGCCGACAAGCGCTCGTTCACGCTCGGCATCGAGGGTGTTTCATGCGGTATGCGATCGTATTACCAAAAAGGACTCTCAGACGACGATATCGATTCCTGTATCAGCCTTCTTGTCAGGTCCGGGGTCCGCGAACTCAAGCTTTTTTTTATTATTTCCGGATTCGAGGGCGAGGAAGACTTTGATGAGTTTGCGGGTCTCATGTCGCGTTTCGCACGAGCAAAAGAGGATAACGCCCCTGGTCTGCGAATACTTGTCTCTTGTGGGTACCTTGTGAGGCTTCCGTTCACACCTCTTCAATACGCCCCGCTCGTCCTCGAAAAAAAGACGCTTGACTTCATCGCCCGGCGCCTCCGCTCGATCTGCGAGTCGGAAGGGATTGAGTTCCGACTTGCGACGAATTACGACGAGTATTTCGCCGACCAGCTGCTCGCACTCGGGGGGAGAAGACTCGGCCCGTGGATCGAAGGCGCGGCGTCAGAGGGGCATGTCTACGACGCCGGGCTCCCGAAGGACGCCGTACGGAGTCTCGAAACAGCGGCGCGGGGTTCAGGACTCTTCGAGCCGGCATTTCTTGAAGAAAAAAGCAGAGAATGGAGGCCGCCTCTGTCGTTCGTGGAAGCGCCGTGGGATGTTCTATGGAACAACTACCGCCGCGCCGCCGCGCGCGAAGACCGTGCGAGCTGTCTCGGCCTTGTCGAAGGGAAGCCCGGCACCTGCTCGGCATGCGGAGCCTGCGACACAGAAGATGACAGAGCGCGGATCATCGGACACGCAATCGCGGACGTGGACGAGGCGATGAACGCGATCGTTCCGCGCATCGCTCGACTTGTCGAAGCGAAGCGCCGTCTGCAGAGCCTCACCGTGATCGTGGAACTTCCCCGCTCGCTCGCACGGGCCGACGAAGCCTATCGAGCTTCGTGGCTGACGCGGTTCGCGGCATCCCGGGCGCCGCAGGAATTCAAAGGCATCCTCGAAATCAAGGATGCTCTTTTCGGCGGTATGCTCGATAGTTATTGGGGAAAGGCCGTCTATACGCTGCGGGGACCGGATGTCGAACGCCTGAAAACCGCATCGAAAAAAGCCGGTTTTGAAATCGCTGAATCGCTTATCGAGCCTCGTTTCATCGACATCGAGCTTCGTCTGCCCCTTCGCTTCAATTCGTCCGCGCGTTCCGCGCTCGATACATGGCTCAAAACCGAACACATCGATATCGTCGAAAGACGTTCGGACTCCAATCGTCAGGCACTCGAGGCGAGCGATAAATCAGCACGGAAGCGTCTATTCCACCGCGCCGAACTCTATGTCGATAAACAAACCGAGCCGGACGAATATGTTCTCCGCCTCACGCTCGGCCCAAAATCCCGTATGCGGAATTTGATAGCGCTGCTTCCAGATACGGCTGAACGCTGTTCGTCCGTGCAGATTCTTTCGTGGAAGTGCGAAAAAGATTCTTCAGCAACCTGTTAGTTGTGCTGACGCCGCGGAAGCGCCGCTTCTCGTTGTTACTTTTTATTTTCTCCCCGAGATTCTGCGTTCGAATACAAGCTGGATCCGTTCGAGATCGGAAGCCAGGCGGCCGAAGTCCTGCTGTCTTGTTCCGGCGACATGCAGCAAACGTTCCGCCAGGAGGCGGTATGCCTCTTCATACTTAGGGTGAGCGATCTTCCTAAGCCAATGAAGCGCGAGCCTTTGGAGTCGTCTGTCGAAGGCGACCGAAGATTCAAGCAGTTTCACCGCGGCCGCACATGCAGAGACATTGTCATTGAGCAGGGCGGGGCGCAAGAGATCGTCGAGTCTTTCGGCGTCATCCGCCGAGAGCTGCTTGCATTTCCGCCGGGCATCATCCTCAAGCACGAGGCCGAGATATGAGTCGAGGGATATAGCAGCGCCCTGCGAGGTCGTGAAGAGCAATGAAGATCCGCCGGCGATGCGCCGGAACACTTCGGGATCGAAAGCGCCTGAAAGAATGCGGTCGAGCCTGATCCGCGTCTTCAGAGCGCGAAGCTCCTGCGCTTTCACCGTTCGTGGATTTGAAGTGCGGGTGCATGAAAAGGATGAACGCCGGCGCGCGACAAACAAGATTTCGCTGATCGCCGTCCTCCGCGAGGCGCTCTGTCTGCCGCCGCGATAGGCGACATAATCGACCGATTTCAGCGAGACGTCGGCGCGGTCGGCGAGAAGATCATAGAGTTCTTCCGCATCGACGATGCCGTCGCTGTTATACGACAAGACAATCAGCGGCGCATCGATCGAAGCGAAGAGCTCTTTGAATGCAGCGTGCGCGAGCGCCCGCGAGCAAAAAAGGGAACGATGTGCGGTCCAATCCGAGGGGATTCCCGCTATGCTGATGTATCGTCCGTCGGTTCCGCGTTCTTCGTTGACGGGGGGGCGATCCCAGCGTGCGAGCGTGTTCAAGATATGATAATTGGAACCATACTGGTGCTGATTGTACGGAGGGTCGAGGTAGCAAAGATCGGCCGGCCGGCTCGAACAAAAGGCAGCCGCGTCGCCTCGACACACTTCGGCGGGGGCGCCCGGCCACAACAAGGGAGTCTCCAGGCGCATGGGCGCCAGAATACGGGCGAGCGCGTCCCGCCCATGACCGCCGAAGCCTTTGTGAAAGGCCTTGAAAACGCCCGAGGTGTTCGCATGCGTGGCCGCCTCGTACAGAAGGGCGCCGATGAGCAGTGTACGCTCGGCGCGGTATATGCGCTCCTTTTCATCGACTGGGCGCGAAACGCCGCAAAGCTCCATTTCGGCTCGGGAAGGCCGCAGAAAATCGATCGCCGAGCGTACGCGGTCGAGAAACCGCGCGTTCTCGGCGGTGTAGAAAAGGCG
>CAZINN010000026.1:0-38295 GCA_964540615.1 uncultured Treponemataceae bacterium
GAACGAGATAGGGCTTGAAGCCGTAATCCCGCTCGACGACATCGACCACGGACAGCCTTACTCCCTCGCCGGGCTGAGCCGCCAATCCGGCGGGCTTATCGACAATGAGAATATCATCATCCTGGTATAGCGCCGTGATCATCGGCGCAGACTATAGGTGACCGGGCTGCGATTTGCAAGTGTTCCGGCGGGGAGCGAGCTGTGTCAGGAAATGCAGTTATCGTCTGCGAAGCACGCGCTCAAGAACATCCTCGATGACAATAGCGCCGACAAGACGGTTTTCCGAATCCACGACCGGAACCGCGTGAAGTTTATACTTGATCATGAGCTCAGGCAGCGAAGAGGCGTCATCCGTATCGCGAAGCGGTTCGGTGACCGAGTTCATGATTTCACCGAGCCTTGTCTCGGGGTCGGCGACGACGACATCGCGGAGCGATACGGTCGCGACATAACGACCGCGCATATCGAGGATAAACAGACTGTACACGACATCGGCCTCGGGCTTGACGGAACGCAGCTCGGCGATCGCGTCGCCCGCCTTCATGGATTGATTGAAGAACACATAGTCGGTCGACATGAGCGAGCCGACCGTATGCTCCGGATACGACATGAGGCTGCGAACCTCGCTCGAGGTCGAATCCTCCATCTCGGCGAGCAGCCGCTCGGCCTTCTTCGGCTCAACCTCGTCGAGGACATCGGCCGCCTCGTCCGCAGGCATCTTCTCGAGGACGTCGGCGGCTTTTTCTTCGGGTATGTTTTCGATGATCGCGGCCTGCGCGTCGGGCTCGAGTTCCTCCAAGACGTCCGCCGCGCGCTCCTCGTCGAGCGAGGTGAAAAGCGCTACACGGGACGCGTGGTCGAGTTCTTCAAGAATGTCGGCCAGGTCCGAGGGATGGATCCCGTCGAGTTTCGAGTATGTCTTCGACAGCTTAATCTGCGTCGTCGAGAAATCGACGGCCTCGACCTCGTTCCAAAGTATAAGTTTACTCGGTATTTTTCGGCGGAAAACCGCTGCGAGCGCTTTTGCAATCCCGTCGACACCTAGAATCCTCAACCGCCCTTCGGCGCCGACGTCGACCGCGACGAGATAGCATATCCGCGACGAGCAATCGAGCACCAGGTCGTTAACGCGTACGAGCTTTCTTCC
Source organism: uncultured Treponemataceae bacterium (assembly GCA_964540615.1). Classification (GTDB taxonomy): domain Bacteria; phylum Spirochaetota; class Spirochaetia; order Treponematales; family Rectinemataceae; genus CAZXXZ01. Next base: position 1,148 of record CAZINN010000026.1, read on the forward strand.
GTCGACATCGACGATTTGCTTTCCCAGCAGATGCCGCTTGAGATACAGAAGATTCTCGGCTGGAAGCGTCGCCTCGCGGGGCGATCGCGCAAGAACACGAAAGGTCGAAGCTCTGCGCACGGGCCTGCACGAAGCGAAATCAATGAGCCGCTCCGCCCCGGCAGACGCGACAAGGGCGGCGACGACTTTTGGCCGTTGGCCTGCGACATCGACGACAAGGTCCCGCAGACGGCCGAGTGGCCCGCCGGACTCCTCCTCGACTTTCCTTCCGAGGATCCGGCTGAAATAGATCGTCGTATCGGCATTCATAGCTGGGCTCCTCGAGTTCAGAAATTGCGCGGCGATTCGCTCGGGTCAAAGTTATGATACCCTAACTCAAGGCGCGCCGCGGCTTGAAATAAAACAGATTTCCGTATTAGCCTTGAACGATGAACGAACGATCCAAGCTCCTCAATCGGGCCTCTCTCATCGCCTTGGCGGGAAACGCGCTCCTGGCGGCCGCCAAACTCGTCGTCGGGTTCATTTCCGGATCGCTCGCCGTCATCGGCGACGGCATCGATTCTTCGACCGATGTGATAATCGCCGTCGTCGCACTCATGATCGTGCGCATCATCGACAAGCCCGGGGACCAGGAGCATCCCTACGGCCACGCCCGCGCCGAGACGCTCGCGACGACCGCGATATCGTTCATCGTGTTCTTTGCAGGCGCGCAACTGTTCCTCGGGGCGGTGCGCACTATCATCGCCGGAGCCGCCGGTCGGATGCCGGGGAGGCTTTCGCTCCTCGTGACCGCCTTCTCGATCGCCGGCAAATGTTTCCTGGCCTGGACCCAGTTTTACTACGGCAGGAAGGCCGGCAGTTCGATGCTGATCGCCAACGGCAAGAACATGCGCGGCGATGTCGTGATATCCGCGTCCGTCCTCGTCGGCCTGGGACTCGGCTATGTTTTCAATCTTCCGCTGCTCGATCCCCTTCTCGGTCTTTTGGTTTCCCTGTGGATCGTCAAAGTCGCCCTGGGCATGTTCCGCGAAACCAGCACCGAGCTCATGGAAGGCTCCGAGAGCGCCGGGCACTACAGCGAAGTCTACACAGCCGTCGAATCCGTACCCGGAGCGGGGAACCCGCATCGAACGCGGATCCGCAAATTGGGGCCGCTTCTGGTCGTCGATCTCGACGTCGAAGTCGAACCAACCATGACGGTAGCCAAAGCTCATGATATCGCCGTGGCGATCGAGCGATCGATCAAAACACGATTGCCCGAGGTCTACGATGTCATTGTTCATATCGATCCGACCGGAATCCGCGAAGAAGGGGAGCGTTTCGGAAACGCGCCCGGCGAAACCAGCGCGACGGTCTCATAGGCGTCTCCCGGCGGCGACCGCGCCCGGCGCGACGAGCGATGCGGCTTGTGTCTTCGAGAAGCGCGGCATTTTGCGGCCGCCCGCCCACATGCGCCGGTCGCTCAGCTTCCCGGTTACGCGCAGCAAGGCCGCGGTCATCAGGGCCATGCCCAAGAGCCCCGCGCCGAACACCGCGTACGAAATCCACCAGGGGACGGCGCTCGTGAACGTGGTGAACTCCGACATGCCTCCTATGCTCGCCACGAGGTTGAGCGGCATGAAGACCACGGAAATCGTCGTCAATCGCTTGATCTGCAGGTTTTGGTTGTTCGAAATGACCGACGCAAAGGCGTCCATCATCCCCGACAGGATGTCCGAGTAGATGCTCGCCATCTCGATAGCCTGACGGTTGTCGGTGACGACATCCTCGAAAAGTTCCGCCTCCTCGTCCCTCGCGCGGATCACTTTGGTCGACTGCAGTTTCTCGAGCAGTATCTCGTTGGATTTGAGACTCGTCGTAAAGAACACAAGGGACTTCTCGCTCGAAAGAAGCTGCGTAAGCTCGTAATTCTTCACCGACCTCTGCAGGTCGCGCTCGATTGCGGAGGTTCTGCGGTTGATCTCCTTGAGATATCGCAGGAATACCGCCGCGGCCCGTCCGATGAGCTGAAGGGCGAAGGCGCCCTTATTCCGCAGATCGAGGCCCTTCACCCTGCCCGACCGCAGTTCCTCGAGCGGCTCGCAATTGGTCTGGCAGATGGTGACAATACGGTCCTCGAAAAGGAGGATGCCGCAGGGTACGGTGAAATAGGGCAATTCATACCGGGCGTCGAGCACGGGAAGGCGCACAATGAGGAGGGTATAATCGCTCTCTTTCTCGATACGGGCCTGCTCATCGATATCGAGGATATCCGTGAGGTGCTCGGTCTTGACATGGTACCAGCGCTCCAGGAGATCCAGTTCCTGCGGCGTGGGATCGATGACGTCAATCCAGGAATTCTTCTGGGCGCGGTCGGCGGGGACCGGCCCGTTTTCTCCATTGACTCTGACCTTGATCATGACGCTCTCCTTGTCCGGACGCAAAGGTCCGGATCGAACCCCGCAGGCGGGAAGGGAGCGTCCGTATCGCGATTATACCGAATGGACGCCGCTTCCCGGCGAGCGGGGGCTGCGTATGAATGGGGATGGCGGTTCCGCGCTTCGACTACTGTCTGAATCCGGCATGCGCTGCCTCCTTTCGCTCCAGGATGCTGATCGTCCTTACAGTCGTACCTTTATATAACCGTTATATCAAGCGGTGCAAGAGGGCGCGGGTAGATAGTTCCTTGCGGTATCCGCTCCGAGGGCGTACAATACCGATATAAACGATACTTCCGCCGGGAAGGCTGCCGTGGAACCGATCAGCGATCTGACCTGGATTCGCCAGCTTTCACTCTCTTCGGTCGAGCGCCTCTCGATCAAGGGCTTCGACGTCGCCGTCGTTTCGATCCCCCAGAATCCGCTGCGCCACGACGAACGCTTCAAATACCGGCTTCTCGCCTTCGATCCCTGGCTGGGCAAACCTGTTCTCTCAGTCGATCTGGAAAGCGACATTCTGGGCGATTTCTGCCTCTCGATGCAGGTAGGCCGGGAACATCGAATTCTGGCCCATTACGACGTTCCGCCGAACCTCGAGGACTTTCGTGCACGAGCAGTCGTCGAGGCCGAAGCCGTCCTCCCTGATTCGCCGATACCTCCGACGACGCGGGGCCGGGCGAGAAAACGACGGCAGAGTTGATGTCGCCCCAGATCGCTGACATGCATCGCGTTTGCCGTCACCCAAGCCGTGCAGAGCGCCGACAATAAGTACTATGAGACCACGCGTGCCCGCCGCCGTACTCTGTATATTGTTTTTTTTCGTGCAATCGCTTTGCGCCGAGCTCTTGAAATCGAAGCTCGGTTTCTATATCGAGATGCCTGCGGGTTTTCTAGACATGAAAACCGGCGACAATGCGACGCGGTTCGCGTTCACCGACCCCAACGGCGTGATGGAATTCGACATTATCGCCTATGAAAAAGGCCGTTTCAAGAATGTCGAAGATCTCGCCGCGAAATCCACTGCATTATTGAAATCAGGGGGAGAGATCTCAGCCTATTCCTACCAGGATCGGCGTGCGGCTCTAGCTGCACTCGACTTTCAACTCGATTCCGTGCCGATGCTGGGTTTTGCGGTCTTCATCGAAGGCCGAAGCTCGGAACGGGACTATGCGCTCCTGGCCTATGTCGCGTCGGATCTTTTCGATGATTACGCCGATTTCATCCTCAGCTGTCTGGATTCGTTTTCGATCGATGCAGCCGCGCTCCGGACTCCCGGTCCGATAAGCCAGTTCACACTAGCCTGGCCCCCCGAGCGGCACGAAGCACGGACGATACCGATGCCGGGCGGCCTTTCGGCGGTCCTCCCCTGGAGCGAGGCCGAAGGGCGCCAGGAACATGAGACATGCCTGCGGGAATACAAGGTACTTTCCGCGTACGCCGACGAGCCTGAGCTGTGGCTTGACGCCTGGACCCGTTTTTATCGGATGGCGTATCGCGAATCCGGCGCCCGCCTCGATCGACTTGCGCTCGAGACGGCGAAGAATCTTCCCCCCGACGACCCGACCGAGCAGGCGCGCCGCATTCTCGCCTGGGTGCAGCAGTGGAACTATGAGCGCGATCCCGAAGGTATGGACTTCATTCCGCCGTTGACCGCGGCCTATGAAGGACGCGGCGACTGCGATTCGCGCGCCCTCGTCGCTGCGATCATCCTCGAACGGCTCGGCATCGATGCAATCCTCATGGTCTCCCGCGAGTACTCGCACGCCCTGCTCGGCGTCGACGTTCCCGGCGGCGGCCGGCGATTCGGTTTCGACGGCAGGGAATACCTCGTCGGCGAGACGACCGACGATGTCGGGCTCGGAATGATTGCGGCCGATCAGGCGGATTTTTCGAAATGGATCGGAATTCAGATCGGCCGATGAAACGAGTCGTCATTTCGCTCCTGTCCTGCCTTGCGATCTGGACGAGCGCTTCAGGCCAAATTCAGCCCGATAGGAATACCGAGTTCATCATCCTCGATTATCACACGTTTTTGGGCAATGGCGCATCGAGTATCGACTTCTCCCTCGACGAGTTCGCCGCCCAGCTCGACCTTCTCGCCGCCTCCGGATTCCGTTTCGTCCGTCTGGAAGACGCCCTGGCCGGACGTATCGAAGGCAGAAACAATGTGGTCATCACGATCGATGACGGTCACCGCACGATCTATGACGCTTTTTTTAAAGTACTCAAACCCCGCGGTATCACCCCTTTTCTTTTCGTCTATCCCGCAATCGTCGAAAACCGAGTCCGCTATGCTTTGACGCCCGAACAGCTTAAAGCTCTCGTCAAGGCCGGCTGCGGCGTCGGCGCCCACGGCTACAATCACTCATCGCTTTCAGAGAATTCATGGAAACACGACTACGTCCAATTCAACCGTGAACTCGAACTCCCCGGCCCCGCGCTCGAAAAACTGACCGGGATGAAGCCCGATCTCTATGCTTACCCCTTCGGAATAAAATCCGAGCGCGCCGCGGCGGTCCTGCCGGGCTGCGGCTTCGCCCGGGCCTTCACCGCCGACGAGCAGCTCCGGCCGATTTCCCCGGGAGACCCCGATCTCGACCCCCTCGCCCTGCCCCGAACCATCATGTACCGTGCTTACAGCTCCATGGTCTTAAGCTCGATCATCAATCGACTCGCTATGTCTGCATCCCGCTCCGCGTCGAAGTGAAGAATCGGGACGACGGCACGCCCTCTTTACCTGCGCAGGATCAGCGACCATACTCGGATTTCGGGAGTCGATGTGGCGCGCAAGGAACTTGAGTACATCCTCGACTATATCCTCAACAAGGCAAGCGAAGCCGAGTTCGAGGTCATCGCCAAGGCCTGCGAGCGCCGCGCCCGCGATATCAAGGTTTTCGAAAGTCTCGGGGGGGAGGGGCCGAACGCCATGGCCAAACGCATGGCCGCCGAGCTCGAACGCGGGGTCGGCGCGACTATGGAAAACGTCCGCGCGACCGTCCGCAATCTTGTCGCCGACATCGTCAGAAAAGAAGCGCCGGATATCGGGCGGGCGGAACTCGAGGCCATCCTCGAAGAATACGCGCCGCAAAAACAAACACCGCGTGGTCAATCCGTCTCGCCGATCCCGCCCGAAGCGCTTTTGAGTATGATCCGTTCTTTCGTTGAGTACTCACGTGGATCGATGCCGCCCAGTCGGCAGCGGGAGCTCTGGGAGTCCGCCCCCCGATGGCAGGAGGAATACTGGGCCGCCTTCCCCTCGGAGATCAAGGCCCTCATCAAGGCCTTTCTCGAAGGAAGAATCGACGACGAGGTATTCGGAAAGGCGGTGCTCAGTATTCTCGGATTATGAACCTGCGGCCGCGCCGCTCATTTCAGCTTCGCTTCCGCGAGCAGGGTTTTCGCCAGTTCGAGATCATCACCGGAGAAAAGCTTCGCGTTCATCCCCGACGTGAGAATAGTCTCCGCCTCGGCCTTCGCCCCGGTCTGGAGATCAAGCTGCGCAAGGAGCAGTATTCTCGGCCCTTCCCATTTCCCTGCCGCGGTAATGCCCCGCAGAAGCTTGACGGCCTGCCCCGGTCTGTCGTCGGCGGCGAGGGCCCAGGCCTCGGCATAGGCCGCTTCAGCCTTCCGCTCGCCTTCGGCGGCCAGGACGGCCTCGTCGAATTTAACGGCGGCGGCGGCGAACTCGCCCAATCGCACGAGGGCGCGGCCTTCCGCCATAACCTCGTCGACATTGACTTCATCGTCCATCCATGTGACGCCGCTGTCCGACGCTGCGGCGCCGCGGACAGCAGCCACAGTCGATGCAGCAGTGCTCGCCTTGGGATCGACGAGCTTACCAAGCTTATCGAGCGTCGCATTTTTCTTTCGAGCGATTTCAGCGCCCTGAGCGAGCAGAACATCGATTTTATATACGCCGGCGGCCGTCATCGCCACCTTGCGCTTCCCGTCGCTTATCTCGACAGAAGAACCGGCGGAAAGCCTGATCGTGTCGGAAGAATCGACCTGATCGCCGATTCCGACCAAAACCCAGGACGATCCCTGCTGCCGTTCGACTTTTCCATCCGCCCAAGAGACTCGCATAGGAAGCGCGGCCGCCGCGATACACCACAGCAAGGCGGCTCCGGCCAACAGAACAGCTTTTTTCATGGTTTTTCCTCCACGATCACTACCACGTTCCTCGAACCTTGTTACATAGTATATCCCTCCGCATGCGCCTTGACAGAAAAAACCGCCCCGCATCGCTCTCGTTCGGCGGATGCGGGGCGGCTTTGACGTGCGATCGCACTCCTTGGGCTATTTCGCTGTTTCCGCCTTCTTTTTGTTCGCGAGCGTCGCCTTGCAGGTCTTGCAGATCTTGACCTTCTGACCCTCGATCTCCTGCTCGTACAGCACTTTGACGGCGTCTCGCTTGCATACCGGGCAGGTGCCGCGGCCGTGAGCGGGTGTTTCCTTGAGTCCTTTTCCGCGATGGGCTTTCGACATGATTCCTTCCTTAAAAATTAGGCCTGGCTGGCGGCTTTTTCTTTCGCCTTCCGCTCGGCCTTGCGCTTCTCGCGCTCGGCCTTCTTGCCGTCGTCCTTGCGGTCGACAAGTTCGAGGATGACCATGTCCGCCGCGTCGTGCTTCCGCTCGCCGATGCGGAGAATCCTCGTGTATCCGCCCGCACGCTCCTTAAAACGCGGAGCGATGTCGGTGAACAACTTCGCGAGGACGGCTTCGTCGTAAAGCTTGCGGGCGGCCATGCGCCTCGTGTGGACAGAATCCACCTTGGCGCGGGTGATCTCCTTCTCCGCGAAGCGCCGTACCTCGACGGCCTTCGCATGCGTCGTCACGATCCGCTCGTGCTTGAAGAGCACTGTCATCATATTCCGGATGAGGGCCTTGCGGTGAGCCGGCATCCGGTTCAGCTTATTGAAAGCGATCCTATGCTTCATCGGTCTCTTCCTTCTTTATTGAAAGCTTGAGGTAGGAACGCAGGGAGGAATAATCATTCATCCCGAGGCTGAGATTCCATTCCTTGAGCTTGTCTTTGATCTCCTGGAGCGATTTCTTGCCGAAGTTGCGCGTCTTCGCGATATCGTCCTCGGTCTTGCGCGTCAGGTCGCCGATCGTCTTGATGTTCGCGTTCTTGAGGCAGTTGGAGGAGCGGACGGAAAGCTCGAGTTCCTCGACGGGAGTGTTGAGAATCTGCCTGACGCGCTCCTCGATTTCGTCGTTCTCCTCATCCGCGCCCGGCTCCCCTTCATCGAAATTCACGAAGATCGCGAAGTGATCTTTCGCTATCTTCGCGGCTTCTGCGAGGGCGTCCTCCGGCTTCACGGTGCCGTCCGTCCATATCTCGAGCACGAGTTTGTCGTAATCGGAGCGCTGCCCGACCCGCGTCGGCTCGACGGCGTATTTCACTTTTTTTACGGGTGAGAAAATCGCGTCCATGGGGATTGTGCCCACGACCTCGACATACTTCTCGTTGACTTCCGATGGTACGTAGCCGCGGCCCAGGTCGATCTGCACTTCGATATCCAATCGAGCGTCGTCCATGAGCGTGCAGATTTTCATGTCCGGATTCAGGATTTCTATCGGCTTGTCCCTGCCGAAGAAGGCGCCGTTGATCTCGCCCGGCCCCTTCAGCTCGTACAGGAAAGTCGCCTGCTCTTCGTCGTCCGGAAGCTTTATGCGCAGCTGCTTGAGCGCATTCAGCACCTCGACTGTATCCTCGACCACGCCGGGGATGGTCTCGAACTCGCTCGTCACGATGTGCTGGGACCCCTCGGAATCGTAGCGGACGATGCGAACCGCAGTGATCGCGTATCCCTGGATCGAGGATAGGAGAATCCGGCGCAGGGTGTTGCCGACGGTCGTCCCGTAGCCCGGTTCGAAGGGATAGGCGAGGAATTTCCCATAATCGGGACCGGACTCGCTCTGCTCGTAGGTAATACCCTTCGGCCTCTTGAAACCCTTGAGTAGGTTCTTCCGCGCCATTTCCGCTCCTTATACGCAGGCCGCCGACGGCGACCCATGCGAAAAATTCCTTGCAGTCAAGGCCATACTGGCCTTACTTCGAATAGAGCTCGACGACGAGCTGTTCGCGGATATCAGCCATGTCGGTGATGTCCTGGCGATGAGGAACAGTGTTGAACTTCCCGACCATGTTATCAGGGTCGACCTCGAGCCAAGGCATGACGCCTGCCCGGCCGAATTCCTGCAACGCGTCCTTGACGAGCGCGAGCTTCTTGGAAGTCGGGTGCACGGCGATTTGATCGCCCGGCTTCACCGAAAACGACGGTATATTGACCCGCTTGCCGTTGACCGCGATGTGACCGTGCAGAACGAGCTGTCTGGCCTGAGCCCGCGACGAAGCGAAGCGGAGGCGGTACACCACGGTGTCGAGGCGGCGTTCGAGGAGGGCGAAGAGATTTTCGCCGGTTTTTCCGCTCATGCGCAGCGCCTTTTCGAAGGTATTGCGGAACTGCTTTTCCATGAGACCGTAACTGCGCTTGAGTTTCTGCTTCTCGCGAAGCTGAACCGCGTAATCGGACTGCTTGCCCTGACGCGATTTCGGGGCCTTCCCGGGCGGAAGGGCTTTCCGGTTGATGGGGCACTTGTCGCTTTTGCAACGATCTCCCTTCAAAAACAGCTTGTGTTGCTCCGTCCGGCAGAGCCGGCACACTGGTCCGGTATATCGAGCCATGTCTACTCCCTCGTCAAATACGCCGCGCCTTACGGGGCCGGCATCCGTTGTGGGGGATCGGTGTCACGTCGTTGATGCTTTTGACCTTGAGGCCGAGCGCGCCGAGCTGGCGTATAGCCGATTCGCGGCCCACGCCGGGACCCTTGACATAGACGTTGACCTCGCGGAGTCCGACATTGAGCGCCTTTTGAACCGCTGTTTCCGCCACGGTCTGCGCGGCGAAGGGCGTTGATTTCTTGGCCCCGCGGAACTGGTGGACCCCGGACGAAGACCACGAAATCGCGTTCCCCTTGAGATCGGTGATCGTGATAATCGTATTATTGAAGGTCGCTTGAATGTACACGTTGCCTTCGTATACGCTTTTCTTTTCCTTCTTCTTCTTGGCGACTGCCACGTTCGCTCTCCTTGCCTAGGCCTTAGACGGCCTTTTTCTTGTTCGCGACGGTCTTCCGCTTGCCCTTGCGGGTACGGGCGTTCGTTCTTGTGCGCTGCCCGTTGACGGGCAGTCCCTTGCGGTGCCGCAGGCCTCTATAGCAGCCGATATCCATAAGGCGCTTTATATTGAGCGCCGTTTCGGATCGGAGGCGGCCCTCGACTTTGTAATCGTTCTCGATGATTTTCCTGAGCTCGGACACCTCTTCGCTCGAAAGATCATTCATTTTCTTGGCCGGATCGATCTTGGTGGCTTCGCAGATCTTCCGCGCGCTCGTACGTCCAAGACCGTAGATGTACGTCAGCGCAATCTCGACGTGCTTGTTCGGGAGGTCGACTCCCGCTATACGTGCCATGAGCTTCCTCCTGCCCTCAGCCTTGCTTCTGCTTATGCTTCGGATTTTCGCAGATGATGCGGACTACACCCTGCCGCCGTATCACCTTGCACTTGTCGCATATCTTCTTGACGCTCGTCCTTACTTTCATACCCATCTCCTGCTGTTCGTCCGCGCTCCGACGGGGGTGGTCGACGGACCGCGCCGAACGATTGTAAGCCTTTCCCCGGAAAAAAACTACAGGTTCCTCGACCGTATATGTCCCTTTTTCGTAAGCCCTTCGTGATGGTGCATCTTGAGCAGCGCGTTGATCTGGGACATCGTATCCAAGTCGACGCCCACCAGGATCAGAAGCGATGTACCGCCAAGAAGATACGCCAGCTCGCTGGGGAAATTGAACAGAAGCTGCACCAGACTCGGAATCAAGGCGATCAATCCCAGATAGAGAGAGCCGGGGAGAATGATCCTATTGAGTATCCGCGTAAGATACTCCTCCATTTTTTCGCTGCGGATACCGGGTATAGAACCGCCGTTTTCGCGGATATTCTTCGATATCTGCTGAGGGTTCAGGGTGACCTGAGTATAAAAATACGCGAAAAAAACGATCAACGCGACGTAGATGAAATTGTACCAGAAGCCCCGGGGGCTGAGGAAATACGAAAAATCGCGGAGCCACTTCGCGTTCACACCGAGGGTCTCGGATATCTGGAGAGGGAATGTCAGGATCGAACTCGCGAAGATGACCGGGATGACGCCCGAGGGATTGATCTTGAAGGGTATGTAGGTGTTCTGGGCTCCGTACATCCTTCTGCCGACGACACGCTTGGCGTAATTGACCGGTATCTTCCGCTGGCCCTGCTGCTCGTAAATGACCAGAACGACGACCAGGACGAACATGAGCAGGACGACGATGGCGAAGATCATGTTTATCTCGTCGTTCGCTATCTTGACCCCCAACTCGTACAGCGCGTTGGGAAGACGCGCCACGATGCCGGCGAATATAATGAGCGAGACTCCGTTGCCGATGCCCTTCTTGGTGATTTGTTCGCCCATCCAGATGAGGAACATCGAGCCGGTCGTCACCGTCAGAATAGCGATCAGAGTGTACGGCAGGCGCGCCATGATAAGCGCGTTCGGGATGCGATCCGCCCATATCGTGATCGAAAAGGACTCGACAATCGAAACAAAGACCGTTCCGATCCTCGTCCAGCGGGCGATCTTCTTTTTACCACCCTCTTCCTCGGAGATCTTCTTCAGCTTCGGAGAAACCACGAGCATCAGCTGCATGATGATCTGCATGCTGATGTAGGGCATGACAGAAAGCATGAAAAGCGAGAAGTTTTTGAACGCGCCGCCGGCGAAGAAATTGAGGTAATCGGTTATTCCCGATCCGGACCCTGTCTGTTCGGCGAAGTATGACTGCAGAGCGCTGGCGTTGATTCCAGGTATCGGGACAAAGCACCCGATCCGAAAAACCACGAGCCACATCAGGGTATAGAGGATCCGCTGCCTGAGTTCCTTGATGCGGAAGATGTCTACAAGCGGGTTGCTCGCCATGGTGATTAGGCTCCTCGCGCCGTGACTTAGGCGCCCTTTGCGGCGCCGGCGGACGGCGTTTCCACGGCGCCGCCGGCTTTCTCGATCTTCGCCTTTGCGGAGGCCGAGACCTTATCGACGTGGAATGTGAGCGCCTTGGACAGCGCCCCCTCTCCCAAAATCTTGATGAGTCCCTCCGCCTTTTTTACAAGACCCTTGACCTTGAGACTCGCGCCGTCAACAACCTCGCCGGCCGAAAATTTCCCGTCGATATCCTGCAGGTTCACAACCTGCCATTCCTTTCGAAATTTGGCATTTGAAAAACCACGCGACGGCAGACGCCGATAAAGCGGCATCTGTCCGCCTTCGAATCCAGGATATGTTTTGCCGCCGGAACGCGACTGCTGGCCCTTGTTGCCGCGGCCCGCCGTCGTTCCGAGGCCCGAGCTCTGTCCGCGCCCGACACGACGCGGCTTGTGGTTCGCGCCCGCAGGCGCATGCAGATTGAAGTCGGCCATGTCAGTCGATCTCCTTGACTTCGACGAGGTGTTCAACCCTTCTCACCATTCCGAGGACAGCGGGCGTCGATTCCTGCACGGTCGTGGAACCGATCTTTCGAAGCCCCAGAGAGCGTACGGTCGCCCTCATCACCGGTTTCTGGTGGATTGTGCTCCTGACCAGGGTGATCTCGATTTTCTTGGCCATGGCTTAACCCCACAGATCCTTGATCGCCTTGCCGCGGTTCTTGGCCACGCTCTTGGCGTCCAGCATTTCACCGACACCCTTGAAGACAGCATGGACAACATTGATAGAGCTTCTCGAGCCGACGCACTTGGAAAGAATGTCCGTCACTCCCCCCGCCTCCATGATGGCGCGCACGGGACCGCCCGCGATGATCCCCGAACCCGGACACGCAGGCTTGAGGAACACGCGCGTAGCCTTGTACTCGCCGACTACTTCGTGGGGAATAGTCCCGTTCTTGACCGGTATCTTGACCATCGCCCTTCGGGCGCGGTCGATGCTCTTGCGGATAGCCTCGGTGACGTCGTTCGCCTTGCCGAAGCCGAATCCCACCATGCCCTGGCGGTCGCCGACCACCGTGAGAGCCGAGAAAGAGAACCGCCGGCCGCCCTTGACGACCTTCGCCGTCCTGTTGAGCTTGACCAGCTTTTCCATATAGTTGTCGCGCGGCTGTGAATCGTCCCGCCTGCTTCTTTCCCTGTTTTCCACGCCGTCCCCCTAGAACGTGATCCCGGCCTTGCGGGCGCCGTCGGCGATCGCCTTCACGATGCCGTGGTACATGTAGCCGTTGCGGTCGAATACCACGGAGGCCACGTTCTTCTCTTTCAGCCTCTTGCCGATCTCCTCGCCGAGCTGGGCCGCGCCCTCGACGTTCCGCTTGAACTTGCATGCGTCCTCGCGCGTGGACGCCGAAGCGACGGTCACGCCGGCGATATCGTCGATCACCTGCACATACATATACCGATTCGACTTGAACACCGTCATTCTCGGCCTCTCCGGCGTCCCGGAGAGTGTCTTGCGGATGTGCTTCTTCCGCTGAACCCGCTTGCGGATTTTATCGTTCAATTCCTTGACGCTCATGTTCGCGGCCTCACTTCACGCCGGTCTTGCCGACTTTCTTCCTGATCTTCTCGTCCTCATACCGTATACCCTTACCCTTGTACGGCTCGGGGAGGCGGAGACTCCTGATCTCGCTGGCGAACTTGCCCACCGCATGGCGGTCATGCCCGGCGACAATGACTTTCTGACCATTGGCTTCGACCGTCACACCGATGCCCTCGGGGATTGCGACGACGAAATCGGTCGAGTACCCCAGGCTGAGCACGAGGAGCTTCCCCTGGACCTCGGCCTTGTAGCCGACGCCCGTGATCACAAGCGCGCGGCTGAAACCGGCCGAGACGCCGACAACCATGTTGTTAACAAGGTTTCGGTACAGACCGTGATATGCCCTGGCCTGCTTGGTATCGGACTTCCTCGAAACACGGACGTTCGAACCCTCGACCTTTATCTCGACTTCCGGAATATAGGACTGGGTCAGCTTGCCCTTCGGGCCTTCTACCGTGACCAGATCGGGCCCCACAGTCACCTTGACGCCCTGAGGCACCTGGATCGGTTTGATTCCGATTCTCGACATGGCTCTTTCTCCCGCTTACCAGACGGTGCAGATGAGCTCGCCGCCCACCTTCTTCTCGACGGCCTTCTTGCCGGTCGTCACGCCGCCCGACGTGGACACGATCAGGGTGCCGTAGCCGTTGAACACTCGAGGAAGCTCCTTATACCCGGAGTACACGCGCCTTCCGGGCCGGGAAACTTTTTCAACACCATGGATCACCGGATCATTGGCGTCGTCGTATTTCAGGAAGATGCGGATGATATTCGAACCCTCCGCCTGTATCTTCTTGAAATTCTTAATAAAGCCCTCGGTCTTGAGTATCTTCACGATCTCGAGCTTCAGCTTCGAGGTCGGAATATCGACCTTCTCGTGCCGCGCCGAGCTCGCGTTGCGAATTTTAGTCAACATGTCCGCGATGGGATCGGAAACGCTCATCCCTACCTCCCTACCAGCTCGACTTGGTGACGCCGGGGATCATTCCCTCGGAAGCCAACTTTCTGAAGCAGATCCTGCACATGTCGAACTTCCGAAGATATCCACGCGACCGCCCGCATACTTTGCAGCGGCGGACGAGTCTGGTGGAATACTTCGGCTTTTTCTCAGCCTTTAGGATCATCGCCTTGCGCGCCATTTTACGCCTTCCTTATTTTCTGAAGGGCATGCCCATCTTGGCGAGGAGGCTCTTCGCCTCCTTGTCGTTCCTCGCGGTCGTAACGATCGCGATATTAAGCCCCATTATCTTTTCGATCTTGTCGAAATCGATCTCAGGAAAAATGATTTGCTCCGTCAGACCGAGGGAGTAATTCCCGTGTCCGTCGAAGGCGTTTGGATTGACGCCCCTGAAGTCCTTGACGCGCGGCAGGGCGACGTTCATGAGCCTGTCCAGGAATTCCCACATCATGTTGCCGCGCAGGGTGACTCTGGCGCCGATCTCCTGACCCTGGCGTATTTTGAACGTCGCGATCGACTTGCGCGCCTTGGTCTTGACGGCGTGCTGACCCGTGATCTGACCGAGGTCCTCGACCGCGGCATCCAGGAGCTTCTTGTTCTCCTTGGCCTCGCCGACGCCCATCGAAACGATCACCTTGACGAACCGCGGTATCTGCATGGCCGACGAATATGAAAATTCCTTCATCAGCTCGGGCGCGACCTTCTCGCGGTATATTTTTTTAAGCCGAGGGACATAGCCCTTGGGCAGAGGAGCGCTCGCGCCGCCGGACTTCTTCTCGGCGGCCTTCGCCTTCTTCTTCTCCGCGGCCTCTGCGGCTTTCACGTTGACTTCGGCCATATCAGAGCGCCTCCCCGCACTTCCGGCAGACGCGTTTTTTCGCGCCGCCCTCGATCTTGTAGCCGATCCTCGTCGGTCCGCACTTCCGGCAGACGATCATGATATTGGAAATCTGTATCGGAGCCTCGATCTCGATGATGCCGCCGCGGTCGGTCTGCTTGCGCTTCTTCTGCGCCTTCTTGACCATATTGACGCCGGCCACGATCGCCCTGCACTTCTCACGGTCGATCCGGACGATCTTCCCCTGCTTACCCTTGTCCTTGCCGGCTATGACCTGGACCTGGTCCTCCTTGCGGAGCTTGAACTTCATCTCGGCCATTTCCAGACTCCTCACAAAACCTCGGGCGCGAGGGACACGATCTTCATGTAGTCCTTTTCACGAAGCTCGCGCGCCACAGGCCCGAATATACGCTTGCCCTTGGGGTTCTTGTTGGCATCGATAATGACGCAGGCGTTGTCGTCGAACCGGATGTAGGTCCCGTCGGGGCGGCGGTATTCCTTATGCGTTCTGACGACTACGGCTTTCTCTACAGCGCCTTTCTTTATCGCCGAGTTGGGGATCGTGTCCTTGACGGCTACGACGATGACGTCGCCGATGCTCGCATATCGGCGGCGGGTTCCGCCGAGAACCTTGATGCACTGCACCATTTTCGCGCCGGAATTATCGGCGACAACCAGCATGGATTCGACCTGTATCATTTCGATTCCGCCTTACTTCGCCCGCTCGACGATTTCGGCCAGCATCCACCGCTTTTCGCGTGAAAGAGGCCGACACTCGACGACCCTGACGGTATCGCCCTCGTGGGCTTCGTTCTTCTCGTCGTGGGCTTTGATGCTCTTCGACTTGGTCACGTACTTCTTATAGAGCGGATGCAGCTTCCGCATCGTGATCTCGACGACGATGGTTTTGTCCATCTTGTCGCTCTTCACAATCCCCTGGAGAGACTGCTTGCGTTTTGCGCCCTGAACGGTTTCCACGATGACTCTCCTACTCTACTTCTTCGCCTTCGCGGCGCCTTTTCCACCGGCGGAAGCGGCCGCGTTCTGAACGGCAGCCGCGCCGGCGGAGCCGGCGGCTCCGATACGCGTTTCAAGGCGGGCGATCTGACGCCTCAAAACCCTCAGCTGCACCGGGTTTTCCAGGTGCTCGACGACCTTCTTGAAACGAAGATCGAAATATTTCTTGCGGAGCTCGGCGCGCTTCGCCGCAAGCTCGTCGAGCTTGAGCTCTTTGAAGCTGTTCTTCATGTCCTCACTCCGTTTCCGCCCGCAGCGTGAACTTGGTCTTCACCGGCAATTTGGATCCCGCGAGGCGCATAGCCTCCTCGGCCACTTTCGCCTCTACGCCGGCGAGCTCGAAAAGCACGGTGCCCGGCCGCACGACCGCCACCCAATACTCGGGGCCGCCCTTTCCCTTTCCCATGCGCGTCTCAGCGGGCTTCTTGGAATAAGGCTTGTCCGGGAAAATGCGGATCCACAGTTTACCGCCGCGCTTGATGTAGCGGTTGAGCGCGATACGCGCCGCCTCGATCTGGCGGTTGGTGAGCCACTCGGGCTCCATGCACACGAGGCCGTACTCGCCGAAGGCGATGGTGTTGCCGCGGCGCGCTATTCCCGTCGGCCGCCCGCGCTGGACCTTTCTATGTTTGACTCTCTTTGGACTCAGCATGATTTCAGCTCCTCACCCGGGACTCATCCTCGCGGCCGTCCGAGGGGCGGACCGGACGAACAGGCTTCTCGGCCGAAGCCGCGTCGCCCGCGGCGGACGAAGATCCGCGCCGGCTTCTGTCCTCGCGTTTCGCATCCTCGCGGTCGGCTTCCCGACGCTGCTTCCGGACCAGCATACCCGCGTCCTCGTTCTTCTCGGACCTGTACACCATGCCCTGGTAGATCCAGACCTTCACGCCGATGCGGCCGAATGTCGTCGACGATTCTGCGAAGCCGTAATCGATATCGGCGCGCAGGGTATGTAGAGGAACGCGCCCGTCCTTGTATTCTTCGGTCCTCGACATGTCCGCGCCGCCGAGCCGCCCCGAAAGGCGGACCTTGCAGCCCTGGGCGCCGCCCTTGATCGCGTTCGCGACCGACATCTTCATGGCCTTGCGGAAGGAGCCGCGGTTCTCGAGCTGCCGGGCGATATTCTGCGCGACGATCTGGGCGTTGGTATCGGTCTTTTTGACCTCTTTTATCTTGATCTGGACCTTCTTCGACGCGATCTTCTGAATCTCCGCGCCGATGCGCTCGATATTCGCGCCCTTGACGCCGATGAGCACGCCGGGTCGCGCGGTGTGGATGACGATGGTCACGCGCTGGGGATGCCGCACGATTTCGACTTCGGAAATATCCGCGCCCTTGCATTCGGGCAGCTGAAGTATCCGCTTGCGGATCGCGAGGTCCTCGTGCAGAGTCTTGGCGTAATCACGGGGATCGACATACCAACGAGACTTCCACTCTTTGTTGACCCCGATCCTCAGACCGACGGGACTTACTTTATTTCCCACCTTAGGCCTCCGTCTTCTTTCCGATCTCGTCGATGACGCAGGAGATGCGGCACATTCGTTTGACGAGCATGTCCGCCCTGCCGCGGCCGCGGAACCACACCCTCCGCAGGCGCGGGCCTTCGTCGACGCGGATATCTTTGACGTAGAGCATGTCTTCGTCGAGTTTTCGATTGCGACTCAGCGCGTTCGCGGCCGCGGACGCGACCACCTTCTTGATGAGGCGGGCGCCCTTGTTGGGCACATTTTCGAGAATCGCGACGGCTTCGCTATAGGGCCGCTTCCGCACAAGATCGGCCACGGGACGGACTTTGCTGGGGGAGGCCATAAGCCACTTCGCCGTGGCCTTGTATCCGGTTTTCGCTTCTGCCATTTCCAGCCCCTACTTCTTCTCGGCCTTCTTGTCGCTGCCGGCGTGACCGCGGAACACGCGG
Source organism: uncultured Treponemataceae bacterium (assembly GCA_964540615.1). Classification (GTDB taxonomy): domain Bacteria; phylum Spirochaetota; class Spirochaetia; order Treponematales; family Rectinemataceae; genus CAZXXZ01. Next base: position 18,913 of record CAZINN010000026.1, read on the forward strand.
GTCGGAGCGAATTCGCCGAGCTTATGACCGACCAGGTTCTCAGTGACGTAGACCGGAACCCAAGTCTTGCCGTTGTACACGGAGATAGTCATGCCGACCATCTCGGGGATGATCGTCGATGTGCGCGAGAAGGTCTTCACCATCTTGCGATCCCCCGACTTGCCGGTGTCGACGACCTTCTTATACAGGCTCTTCTCGATGAAGGGCCCTTTCTTCACGGACCTGGACATCGGTTCCTACCTCACTTCCTGCGCTTGACGATGAAGCGGCTCGACGGCTTGTGCGGATCGCGCGTCTTGTAACCCTTGCACGGCTGGCCCCACGGAGACACCGGCTGCTTGTAGCCCTTGCCCCGCCCCTCGCCGCCTCCATGCGGATGGTCGACCGGGTTCATGACCGTGCCGCGGACCGTCGGCCTGATGCCGAGCCAGCGGACCCGTCCGGCCTTGCCGAACCGTTCGTTCATGTGCTCGTCGTTGCCGACGGCCCCGATGGTCGCACTGCACTTCTTGAACACCATGCGGAGTTCGCCCGACGGCAGCTTGAGAACCACATAGTCGCCCTCTTTGGCCGCGATAAGCGCGCTCGCTCCGGCCGACCTGGCGAGTTGACCGCCCTTGCCGAGCGTCAATTCGACATTGTGCACGGTGATGCCGACCGGAATCGCCTCGAGCGGCAGGGCGTTGCCCGGCTCGATGGAGGCGCCCTCCCCGGCGAGGATTTTCTGCCCCACCGCGAGCCCCTTGGGACTGAGTATGTAGCGCTTTTCGCCGTCGACATACTTGATGAGGGCGATATTGGCCGAGCGGTTCGGATCGTACTCTATCGACGCGACGACACCGGGGACGCCGATCTTGTCGCGCTTGAAATCGATGACCCTGTACTTCTGCTTGTGCCCTCCGCCCTGATGCCGGACGGAAATGCGGCCGTTCGAGGCCCGGCCCCCGTTCGATTTCTTGCCCTGAGTCAGAGACTTCTCGGGCGCGTTTTTCTTCGAACTTACTTCGCTGTTGACGACCTGGACGCGGTGTCTCAGCCCCGCGGTCGTCGGCCTGAAGGTCTTGATTGCCATCCTGCCACCCCTTCGCCTCTCAGGCGCCCTCGAAGACAGCGATCTTCTCGCCGGGCGACAGCCTGACGATCGCCTTCTTCCACGTCGCGGTCCTGCCGGCGCGGCCGCGGAGCCGCTTCGGCTTGGACTTTACATTGATGATGCTGCAGCCGATCGGGTTCACCTTGAACAGCCTCCGCACAGCCTCCATAACCTGGATCTTGTCGGCGCGCGCATCGACCTTGAAGGCATAGCGGCCTTCCTCCCGGGCGATATTGCTCTTTTCGGTGAGCACAGGCTCTATCAATATCGATTCGTACTCCATGCTCCGGCTCCTTACTTGTCCGCGTAGAACTCGTTGAGCCCCTTCGCGGCCGACTCGAGCACGATGACCTTTCTTCCATAAAAAAGGTCGTGCGCGCGGAGCCGGTTATACGACAAAAAGCTCAGCCAGGGGATGTTGCGGCCCGCTCGTTTGACCGCCGCATCGTCGTCGCTCAGGATCACGACCGTCCGGCAGGCTTCTTTCGGAGAAGCTATGGCCGCGATCTTTTTGACGAGATCGCCCGTCTTCCCCGTCTCGACCGTAAAATCCTCGACAATCGCCATCGAGCCGTCCTGAGCCTTGAGACTCAGGATACTCTTCATGGCGAGCCGTTTGACTTTCTTCGGAAGAGTAAAAGAATAATCACGCGGCTTGGGACCGAAGGCCGTTCCACCGCCTACATACAGCGGGGACTTGTAATCGCCCTGGCGGGCTCGTCCGGTGCCCTTCTGCGAGTAGGGCTTGCGGTTCGTACCGTGCACCTCTCCGCGGTCCTTCGTGCAGGCGGTCCCGATGCGCTTGTTCGCGAGCTCGTTGGTTATCGCGTAGTAGATGACATCTTCGTTGATCGGCTGGCCGAAAACAGCGTCGGAGAGCTCGATGGACCTGAGCTCCTTCCCCTGCAGGGAAATGACTTTCCTTTCCATTCCGGTCCTCCGCGCCCTACAGCGACTTTTTCACGGCGGCCCGCACGAGCAGGTCGCAGGTGCGGGGGCCGGGCACGGCGCCGCGCACAAGGATAAACGAAGCCTCAGTATCGATCTTCACGACCCTGAGATTCTGGACAGTCACGCTCTCCCGCCCCATGCGGCCGGGCAGCTTGATGTTCTTGAAGCTTTTGTGGGGATAGGTGCTCTGCCCCGTCGAGCCCGGCTCGCGATGGAATTTGGAGCCGTGCGTATTGCGTCCGCCGCCGAAGTTCCACCGCTTCATGACGCCCTGGAAGCCCTTTCCCTTGCTGGTTCCGCAGACATCGACGAATCTCTGGCCTTCGAGGATATCGACGCCGAGCTTGTCGCCCACGGCGACGTCCTTCTCGAAGTCGCGCATCTCGCGCAGCACGCGCGTCGGCTCGACCCCCTCGGGGAACTGGCCCGCGTAGGGCTTCGTAACCCTCGACTTCTTCTTGCCGAACACTCCGACGACGACGGCGTCGTAGCCGTCCTTCTCGGAGGTCTTCTTCCCGACGACCACATTGGGGGGGAATTCGATTACCGTGACAGGAATGAGCTTGCCGGTCTCGTCGAAAACCTGCGTCATTCCGACTTTCTTGCCGATCAAACCGATCATTCAAGACTCCTAGCGTTGAACGCAGCGCCATGCAGAGGGGCGTTACGGCAGTCCGCCGAAGACGGACTCAAACAACCTCTCCCCATTCGCCGGCGAAGCGTTATCTGCTTCGGCCAAGCCGCCTCGCGTCTTGACCCGGCGGTTTCCAGCGACGGCAAAGCCGTGGGAAACTACGCCAACCCTAAAACGGCCAAAGACCCTGCGACGGGCCCACTGCCTACTGCTTTATCTCGACGTCGATGCCCGCCGGAAGCTCGAGCTTCATGAGCGCGTCCATGACATCGGGTGTGGGATCGATGATGTCGATCAGGCGCTTGTGCGTCCTCATCTCGAACTGCTCGCGCGATTTTTTGTGAACATGCGGCGAGCGCAGAACCGTGAATTTATTGATGCGCGTCGGCAACGGAATCGGTCCCGAAACCTTGGCGCCGGCCTTCTGCACCGTCTGCACTATACCCCTTGCGCTGTCGTCGATGAGGCGGACATCGAAGCCCCTGAGCCTGACACGGATCCTGTCCTTCATGCTGCGATCCTCCAAAGATCTCTTGCGATCGTCCCCGACTGCCGTACCCTGGCGGGCGCGCTGTCCGAGCGAATCGCGGCGGAGTCTGAGAACCCCGCAATCCGGCATCGAGAGCCGAAGGCGCTCGAGCCGGGGCGCACTATATCACACAATCAAACCGCGCGTATAGCGGTCTGCCGCATATTTACAATACAAAAACCGCCGGACGGCCATACCGTCCGGCGGCTGCACAGCTGATAATTACCCGATAATATCGACGACCTGGCCGGAGGCGACGGTTCTTCCACCCTCGCGGATGGCCAGCTTCGACCCCTTTTCCATGGCGATGGGGTAGATCAGCTCGACATTGATCTCCGCATTATCGCCGGGCATGACCATCTCGCGGCCCTCGGGCAGGGACACCGTGCCGGTAATGTCGGTCGTTCCGAAGAAGAACTGCGGCCGGTAGCCCGAGAAGAAGGGACTGTGGCGGCCGCCCTCCTGCTGGTTGAGGCAGTAGATCTGAGCCTTGAACTTCGTGTGCGGCGTAATGGTGCCCGGCTTGGCCAGGACCTGACCGCGCTCGACTTCCTTCTTTTCAATACCGCGGAGCAGGGTTCCAATGTTATCTCCGGCCTGGCCTTCGTCGAGGAGCTTGTTGAACATCTCGACGCCGGTGACGACCGTGGTCTTGGTCGGCTTGATGCCGACGATCTCGACCGTGTCGTTGACGTGAATGACGCCGCGCTCGACACGGCCCGTGACGACGGTGCCGCGGCCGGAAATGGAGAAAACGTCCTCGATCGGCATGAGGAAGGGCTTGTCGATCAGGCGCTCGGGATCGGGGAAGAAGGCGTCCATGGCATCCAGAAGCTCCTGAATGCACTTGGTCGCCTCGGTGTTATCCGGCTCGGAGAGAGCCTTGAAGGCCGAGCCCTTTACGATGGGGGTCTTCTCCCCGGGGAACTGGTAGAAGGTGAGAAGGTCGCGGATTTCCTGCTCGACGAGCTCAATGAGCTCGGGATCGTCGACGAGATCGACCTTGTTGAGGAAGACAAGAATCGAGGGGACGCCGACCTGGCGGGCGAGGAGGACATGCTCACGAGTCTGGGGCATGACCGAGTCGGGGGCCGAAACGACCAGAATGGCGCCGTCCATCTGAGCGGCGCCGGTGATCATGTTCTTGATGTAGTCGGCGTGGCCGGGGCAGTCGATGTGCGCATAATGGCGCTTCGTAGACTGATACTCGAGATGGCGGGTATTGATGGTGATACCGCGGGCCTTCTCCTCGGGGGCGTTGTCGATATCGTCGAATTTCATCGCCTTGTCGCCGAACTTGCGCGAGCAGTACTGGGTGATCGCGGCGCTGAGCGTGGTCTTTCCATGATCGATGTGGCCGATCGTACCGACGTTCATATGAGGTTTGGTGCGTTCAAACTTCTCTTTGGCCATATGTAACTCCTCCTTGGCTTAGTCCCGCCAATAATATTCCTGTAAGGCTTCCGGATTATATAGGAGACCGTGTACCTGATCAAGGGGCGCGCCATATGAGTAAGGCGCCTATGGGAACCTCTAAAAACCCGGTTGGTTTTTAAGGTTCCCTTGCAATTCCCTTACGGGAATTGCAAGTATATAAGGTTGACCTATACGATACCCGCCGAGGAAGGCGCAGGCTCATAACGGAGAAACCGGGCGACATATTCGGCACGCCCCTCGGTGCTGGACCGGAGTTCGGTTGCGAAACCGAAAAGGCAGCGCAGGGGAGCCGCCCCGACGATGGCCTTTCCGCCCCCGGGGGCCTCATCGATCGACTCGATCCGTCCGCCGCGGCTCGAAATCGCGGCCGCGGCCCTGCCCAGGAAGTCCTCGGACACCCTCAGTTCCAGGCGCATCACCGGCTCGATCACGGTGGAGCCGGCCGCGGCCGCAGCCTTGCCTGCAGCGAGCGAGGCGGCGATTTCTACGGCCCGTTCGCCGATTCTGCCTGCAGAAGCGAGACCTCCCGGCAGAACGAGTTCATCGACGACAACCTCGACCGCGTCCAGGGGGTAGCCCGCAGAGGGCCCGACACTCAAGGCGGCATCGACGCCGCGCCGCACCGCTTCGGCGAGGGGTGCCGGCACCTTGCCCTGCAGCGCGAAGCTCAGCTTCGGCGCCGAGGTCGAAGAACCCGGCCGAACGCGCAGCGCGATCGAGGCCCGCGCTCGTTCGCCTCCGAGATCGCGATCGAAGTCCTCACGGCCGGCTCCCTCGGTTTTCAGCGCCTCGCGGTACGATACACGGCAAGCGCCTGTCTTGACGCGCGCTCCGTACTCCCGCACGAGACGATCCACCGCAACCTCGAGATGCAGCTCTCCCATACCCGAAAGCTCCACCCGGCCGGTCAGGGGGTCCTCCCGGATCCGCAGCGAGGGATCTTCCTCCACAAGACGGGCGACGCTGTTGCGGAGACTTTCGGCATCCCGCCTCGTCTTCGGCTCGAGCGCCAAAGAAACGACCGGTTCGTCGAAGGATATCGGCTCGTACAACACTGGATTCCGCGGATCGCAGAGCGTCGCGCCGATGCTTCCCGCCGACGAGGAGTTCCCGAATGACAGCGCGACAATGTCACCCGCCTCGGTCTTCGGAATCGATTCGAGCTTGTCCGCCTGGATACGGAAAATCGACGACAGCCTCTGCGTTCTACCGAGTTTGACATCGAGAATCTTGTCGCCAACCAATGCCGAGCCCGACCAGATCCTGGACCAGGACAATCGCCCGAGGCTCGAATCCTGAGCTGTCTTGAAAACCAGGGCCGAAAAGGGATCGTCGATCGACAGTTCGAGGTTTTGATCGGAACCGGGCACACGGGCTTCGGGAATATGCGATTCAGGCGGAGAGGGCAGATAATCGGCGACCGCATCGAGGAGGAGACAAGCCGAGGTGTCCGAGAAGGCCGAGCCGCAGAGGACCGGGGTCACCCGTCCGGCGAGCACCGCATCGCGCAGGGCCGCCTTGATCGTCCCGCTCTCGCTTTCGCGCCCCGCTACGAAATCCTCGAGAAGCAGGGCCGCCGGTGATTTCTGCGACTCGCGGCCGGCCTCATCCGAGGCGAGGGCCTCGACGAGCGATGCGCGAGCTTCCTGAGCCGGTCCGACAAGCTCGTCCGGAACAGGGAGGGGAAGGGGCCGGGAATTGTCCGAAATCAAACCCGTCGAGCTTTCGCGTTCGGAAGAAAAGTCGTATGCACGCATTGTTACGAGATCGACAATCCCGCGGAACGATTCGCCCTCGCCCCAGGGGAAATGAATCGCCACGGCCCGAGGATCGAGAAGGCGCACGATATCGTCGAAGGCGCGCTGGAACGAGGCTCCCTTCCTGTCCATCTTGTTGACGAAGGCGAGATGCGCGGCGCCCCGACGCGAACAGGCGCGGAACAGAGTCTCGGTCCGCGACTGGACACCGGCGACAGCGCACAGAAGAACCACGGCGCCGTCGAGGGCGCGGAGCGATCGGTCGACCTCGGAAGCGAAATCGACATGCCCCGGGGTGTCGATGAGATTGATGCGGACCGACGATTCGGTCGGCGCTGAGGTATGCCATTCGAGATGGGCAGCGGCGGCCTTGACGGTGATCCCGCGCTCGCGCTCGACGTCGAGATAATCGGTTGTCGTAGTTCCATCGTCGATGCTGCCCGGCCTGCGGATTCTGCCCGACACGTAGAGAATACGCTCAGTCAGACTGGTCTTGCCTGCGTCGATATGAGCGAGAATACCGATATTGCGGATCGAGCGGACATCCACCTCGGGCATGCGGCTATTATATCCGCTCGTGCTAAACTCGCCGACTATCGGGAGGGGAGCAGCTAAGAAGTTGATGACAAATTCGATGCGTGTAAGCAGCCGGCTAACGCTTGACCGTAAAATAGGGTATACTCCACCCAATGGAAGACCTATTCCCCGGCGACAGCTACTCGACCCCCGAAGGACGGCCGAGAGCATTAAGCGAATACATTCTGCTCGGCTCCCGTTGGAGCGTCTATATGCACTTCTTCGGGACCGTACTGCGAAGTTCCGCCCTCGCACGGCGCGGCGAATTCGACGACGAGACCTGGGCGAGAAGCTCTCTGGAGATCATCAATAACCTGGAACGCTGCGGAGCGAAATTCCGCATCGAGGGTCTTAACAGGATCAGAGCGGTCCCCGGACCCGTCGTTTTCGTGTCCAATCACATGAGCACCCTCGAAACCGTCGTGCTCCCGGGCATCGTGCGGCCCATAAAGCCGGTGACCTATGTCGTCAAGCGCAAGCTCGTCGAAGGCAGTATCTGGGGGCCGATCATGCGCTCGCGGAATCCGATCGCCGTATCGCGCAAGGACCCCCGCGGCGATCTGGAAATCGTCCTCAGGGAGGGGCAGGAACGACTGGCGTCCGGAGTCTCCGTCATCGTGTTCCCCCAGGGCACGCGAACCGAACTTTGGAAGCGCAGCGGTTTCAACAGTCTCGGCGTCAAACTCGCGTCCAAGGCCGGAGTTCCTATTATGCCGGTGGCGCTCAAAACCGACTTTTGGGGCTCGAGCGGACTCTTCAGGGGATTCGGTCCAGTCAGACGCGATCGGATGATCCACATCGAATTCGGCGAACCCATGTCCATCTCGGGAAGAGGAAAAACCGAACACGAGGCCTGCCTCGATTTCATCGAGTCGAGGCTTCGCGCCTGGGGCGCGAAGATGGATACGAATGATGCAAATGACTGATCTCCACGTTGATGGGTATAAAACAGCGCTTCTCTTCTCGACGGTTTCAGCGCTATATTTCAGGTCTGAGGACGTCCCGCGGCGCGCAGCCTGCGGCCCTGGACGCCGCCCAGGAGGAAAGCCGTGAATAATCTCGCCGTCTACGATTCACTTCCCACAGAAGAGCTCCGCGACCGAGTCATCGATGATCTCGTCAAGCATTATTCGCGCGAAAGCATCGATCTCAACGAATTCGAGCGCCGCACGGCTTTGGCCGCCAAGGCCTCGTCCCGCGGCGAGCTCATCGCCCAGATCGCGGACCTGCCTGCGATTCCGCCGGAGGGCCGGACCGAGGCGGAAAAACGGCCGCGGCCGTCTCGACAGGGCTCGTGGAGCGTCTACGAGGGGGAAGCACGGCAGAACGATTTCGCTGTCGCCATCTTCGGCGGGAGCGACTTCAGGGGCGTCTGGAGGGCGCCGCGGAGATTGTCTGCTATGGCGCTCTTCGGCGGGACGACCATCGATCTGCGAAAAGCGATCGTCCCTGCGGACGGCATGACTATAAGCTGCGCCTGCGCCTTCGGGGGCGTGGACATCGTCGCGCCCCGCGGAATGAGGGTGCACACCCGCGGCATAGGCGTGTTCGGCGGCTTCGACCGGGCCGACAACGAGCCTGAGGACCCCTACGCCCCGACGATAACCATCGAAGGCGTCGCCTTCTTCGGCGGAGTTTCGGTCAAAATCAAAGACTGATACTCACAAGAGCGGGGCTCGCAAACACGAACATACTCACATATACTCTTATCAACGCACATACCATCCGTGGAGCCGCTCGTGAGCACCATCTACATACTCTTACCTGCCCTCCTCATCTGCATCGTGCTGGCCTCGGTCTGGCTCGAACGGTGGAGCGTCCCCGTCATACTTGTCGCCCTGGGGACGGGGATCGTCTTCGGAAGCGATGTCCTGGGCCTGTGGTATTTCGACGATGTAGAGCTCACCAATCAAATCGCGAATGCAGCTCTTATCTTCATCCTCTTCAACGGCGGCTTCGGCACGCGGAAGGACAATTTCAAAGCAGTCGCCCTGCCTGCGGGCGGACTTGCAACCTGGGGAGTCGTGCTCACCGCGGGAATCAGCTTTGCGGCCCTGCGATATATCCTAAAGTGGAGCTTCGAGGAATCGCTCCTCCTGTCGGTTATAATATCTTCGACTGATGCGGCCGCGACCTTTTCGATTCTGCGCCGCCAGGCTCTGCCGAAACGACTCGCCTCGACCATCGAAATAGAGAGCGCCGCCAACGACCCCATGGCGATTCTGTTGACGCTTGCGGCGATCGAGACCCTGCACACGGGGGGATCGGACACCGGCACGACACTACTGACCTTTGCATGGAAGTTCACCGTCGGTCCAATCCTAGGCTGGCTTATTGGGCGGGCCGCAGTCCTCGTCTTCAACAAACTCACACCGCAGGATCGCGGCTATTACTACGTTCTCTTCCTCGCCATCGTACTTTTGACCTACGGACTTTCCGAGGCTGCCAAAGCGAGCGGGATGCTCGCGGTATTCGTGGCCGGATTCACCATGGGGAACAAGGGCTTCGTCCACAAACAGGGAATAGTTAACTTTTCTTCAGCTTTGGCGACGATAGCCAATATCGGCATGTTTCTGCTCATGGGCCTGCTCGTCTTCCCGAAAGAATGGGCAACCCTGTGGCCGCGAGGCGTCGCCTTGTTTTTTGTCGTCGCCTTCGCCGCGCGGCCGCTCGCGGTCCTGCTCGGCACGCTCGGCATGAGATTCCCCTGGAAACACAAACTGTTCATGTCCTGGGCGGGACTCAGAGGAGCAGTTCCCATAATTCTCGCCACCTACCCCCTCGCGGCCGGACTATCCTCAGGCCAGGAAGTGTTCAATCTTGTTTTCTTCGCCGTTCTTCTATCGGTCGCGCTTCAAGGCTCGACAATCGGGCCCCTATCGAAACTCCTCGGCATCTCGGCCGACTCACGACCGACACCCTTATACAGCCTCGAACTGTACACCATGGCACCGAGCGATCTCGACCTCCTCGTCATCGATTTACCCGATTCCGAGGTGGAGGAGGGGCCGTTTATCAGGGATCTCGCCCTTCCGCCCGGAGCGGTCATCACCATGGTGGCGCGGGGAAGAGAAGTCCTCTCACCGAAGGGCGGCACCCGGCTTATGGGCGGCGATCAGGTATCGGTCCTCGCCCACGCAGCGGATGAAAAACTCGTTCGCGAGGCTTTGTGCGCTCCCTTTACAAAGAGCTAGGCGCCTGCAAAACTTGAACACAAAGCCTGGTGATCGTGCTATTATTTTGTCATGATGCGCTTGAATTTCCGATTCTCAATTATATCTGCCTTTATCTTCACAGTTTCGGCAAGCACCGTCTTTGCACAGACTCCTATACCCTTCGTCGAAACCAAGCCCTACCCAATACAAAGCGAGGCCAGAAAACAACTCACACGAGAGTATTCAAAGCTGCACTATGGGCTCGACACCTGGCGCCTCGACAATCCACGGCTCATCATCATCCACTATACCGGAACCGATTCCGACACCGACTCGCTTTCGACATTCAAGCCCGCCTCTCTCGGCTCATCACGGCCGGACATAACCTCGGGCGGCTCCCTCAATGTCGGAGTCCATTACCTGATCGCACGCGACGGCAGCGTCTGGAGTCTCCTGCCCGAAACCGATATGGGCCGCCACGCCATAGGCTACAACCACACGGCAATCGGCATAGAGATGACCGGAAAAAGCGAATCGAGCTTGACCGAAGAACAACTTCAATCTTGCGCCGCCTTGGTCGCGGACATTTTGACAAGGAATGTTACCATATCATATCTTTGCGGCCATCATGAGTATATGGACCCCTCGCGCGCCCATCTCATCCTGTATACCGAGCTCATGCCCGGCTACGAACCAACTGTAAAAAGTGATCCCGGAGCAACTTTCATGAAGCGTCTTCGTAAAACACTTGTCGATAATTATTCTATAACACTAAAGGATTGACAGCCATGAAAAGAACCTTCTTTACTTTAGTTATCGCGCTTCTCGCCTTCGGAGCCGCAGCCCAACCCGAAAACTGGAGCCTGTACGCCGATCCAGTTATACAATTCCTTAATGATAAAAACTATACAGGCGACAAGCGATCCTACACCGAAGCAGACCTCGTCGTACCTCAGGATGTCGAGAAAGCCCTCGACCACCTCGGACTCTCCCGATTTGCGCTTCTCCGCAACGAGATATGGGCGAGGCATGGGTATGTTTTCAAAACCGCCATTTTCGACTGGCTCTTCGGGAAAACAAGATGGTATAAGAAGAATCCCAACTTCGGCATGGGAAACCTCGTCGGCATTCCAGCAAAAAACGCCGATTGGATAAAGACACTCGAAGACGAGTGGGATTATCAGAATATCGGCTGGTGGTTCGATAGCCGGGCCTATTATGGAGATCTGAGACTTTATCTTTCCGATTCAGATTACGCAGTTCCCGACTCTGTGAGAATCTCGGCGAATCATCTCGGCATCCGTCCCTCTCGCCTTTTATTGAACGAGATATACGCACGAAAAGGCTATATTTTCCCTGATCAGGTTACAAAACGGCTTTTTGGAACCTGTCTTTGGTACAAACCCAAGACCACCGATATTCAAGTCATCACATCGCGATTCACTGTGGAAGAACGAACGAACATCGAGCTATGCCGGCTTCGAGAGAACTTGGACAATCTCGAGATAGTGAACTACAGCCTTCCCGAAGGCGTGACATGGGTGCCTACGATCAACTATGGAGCGCTCTTCATCAGATCCTTCCTCGGTCCGGACGGATCGACGTATCATTACTCGTCCACAAATCTATGGCACGCGCTCGAATTCGATCCGAAAAGCATAGGCACACAACAAACAAACACGGAACAACTAATCGACGAAGCGACCTACAAGGCCATCGCCGCGACAAACGACCCCTTGAAAAAACTTGTCCTCTACTTTTCCAACAAGCGGTATACCGGCTATGTCGATACTGTTATATTCAATAAACTCGACATGCAGATTCCCTCATACCTCGAAGCTGCCGTCGAGGCTTTGGGCATAGATTGGTACGTGTTATTAAGAAAAGAAATTCATGCGCGGAACGGCGCCGTCTTTACAGACAAGAAAGTCGGGCCGATTTTCGCCGCATGCCCCTGGTATACGGCGAAATACAACTTAAACCCGAGTTCACTGACCCGATTCCCGAGTTCGGTGAAAATAAGCAAGGCCGAGTTGGCGAACTTTTTCCTACTCGAAGGCGAAGACATATCACGCAGGGTGAGCGGTGAAGACCTCGGGACGACACCGGATATCGAGGTCGACCTATCCGGATCGTGGTACTGGATCGAAACGGAAAAAATCAACATCGATCCAAACGGCGAAGCCCTCACCGTTCCGATTTTATATAAATCCGACGCCGAAGTAAAACCCTACGGTATGGAGATAATTCGCCGCATCACTTCAAAACAGGGCTTCGACCTCGATGCCTTTATCGAAAGCCAGTCCCAATACTTTTTCCCAGGATGCTGAGAGGTGTGATGATGAATAAGATACGACCTGTCACATTCACTACCTTCTTCTCGTTTTGGTTGATACTTACTGCTTCTCCACAGGCGCTCGATCTTGAAAATTCTTCGTTCGTCGAACCCTATCTTGTAAAAATGCTCGAACCGGACGCCTTTTTCAGACCGCTTTCGCCCCCGGTCTTCGCGCGGATCGAAGACTATAATAAATCAGGTGATCCGCCGTGGATTAAAGCGGAGGATTGGTGCATTGTCGTAGACCGCTCGACAGGCGCTCAAATATATCCTGTACCGGTCATGCTCTGGCACGAGGTCGCCAATGACCGCGGAACATCAAAGCCATCATTGTGCGTCAGCTACTGTATTCTCACCGGGACCGCCCTCGTCTTCGACGAGGATTTCGGAGGCTCAACACGCCGCGCGTTCGGCGTATCGGGGTATCTCTACAACTCGAATCTCGTCATGTTCGATTATCAAACCCGATCGCTCTGGTCGCAGGTGGGGCTCAAGGCGATGAGCGGCCCTCTCAATGGCGCTGCAATACCCCTGAGGACCTTTCGATTCATGCGATGGTCGGAGGCGCGACAATTATCCGGCGCAGAGGTTTGCGAGGGTTCCAAGGCCCTGGCCTCGATGCGCTCGAAGTACACTCATCCACCCGTCGAAAGCTTCGCCACCTATCCGACCGACGACGCGATACGTTCTGCTGTTTTCCCCGAGGCTCTCGCCGACACAAGATTTCCGTTAAAAGAACTTTTCGCCTACTTCCCCGCCACCAACCGAGCAGTCTCGTTTTCGTCCTTGGCTAAACGTGATTTCACCGGCATCGAGGCGCGAAGGAAGGACGGAGTGCTCGTTTCAGTCGCATCACCCGAGCCCTTCATAACCGTCTATTGGTTCGCATTGCGGGCATTCTATCCTGATGCACGAATCGAGAACTGAGCCTGAGCTGACCCTCAAGCTAAAACAAAACTCCGGAGATCATCAGCACGAAAACCAACACCGTGAGTGCGGCCAAGCGCAGCGCCACGCCGAACATATCGTCCTCCGACTGGGCTTGAGTTCGATACTCATAAAACACCCGGGGAGGCTCGATGTGTCAGAAAAGATGTTCCTCTTATTCGCGAAAAACTGCCGTTTCTTACCGCTTTATCTTCAATTCCTTCCAACCCGGTACATACGCTGTCATCAGCGTGCTGAAAAGTCGACCATGCCTGGGAACGCGGAGATGTAAAAGCTCGTGAATAATGACAAAGTCTTGGAAACGCTGATCCTGATCTGCGAGGTCTTGGGCCAGGGTAATCGTACCACTCGCCGAGCAGGAACCCCACTTGTATCGCATTGCCTGGATGCGGATGACTTTGGGATTGACGCGCAACTTGAGCGCCCAGGACAAGGTGCGGCGTCGAAGTTCCTGGGCTGGATAGAGCCTAGACTTCACGCCACGTCCTCCGGAACAAGGTAGGCCATCGCCGACTCCACGACCCGCGAACGCTCCTCGGGCGCGAGCTTGAGCAGCGGCTGGTACAGGGCGGCACGCAAGCGCCTGCGTTCTTCTGGGTTCACGGCCGCGTTCGGGAACCGCCCGAGGAGCCGGTCTGCCTCGCGGGCGACGGTCATCAAGTCGATGCCGGCCGCCTTGATGGCGGCATCGTCTCGAAGCGCCCAGAAGACGCCGAAGGCTCGCGCCGAGAGGCCGCTCGCACGGGCCGACTTCATGGCGGCGTCCTTCTCGGCGGCCAGGGCGGCGAGCTGGTCCATCGCGGCCAAGCCGCTCGTCTTGCGGTCCTCCAAGTCCTTGAGAATGCGCTCCGCGCGATCCTTGAGCGGCTGAAGAACGGCGGCGGCGTCCGGATTGTCGTCGATCTCCTTCTGCAAGCCGCGAACCAGGTTGAACACCTTTCCCTCGTCCGAGCCCTTTTCCGATCGCAACGATTCCAGGGTCTTCAAATCAAAAGTGACAGCTTTCGTAAAATCACCAAGCCCATATTGAACAGCGTTTTCTTTAATAAGCAGTTCGGTTTTGTAAGCAAGATCGTTCGAATAAACAATCCTTTCCGCGTAGGCATTGCGCACGGCCGCGTAGAGCTGGCAGAGCCGCTTGTAGGGCTCGATGTGGTCGCGTAGCTCGGGCGATGGCGAGAGGATCTCCCAGAGCGCCTCGATATCCTTGAACGCCTCGAAGAAGGCCTTACGAGCCTCGGGGTCGAGGAAGCGCCCGTACACGAGTCGCTCCAGCCGCTCGTCGGCGCTCCCGCCCTCGCCGGCGTCGAGGTAGTCGCGTTCGGCGTCGGCCATTTTTTGGCGGAAGTCGCGCAGAAGAAGGTCCAGGTCTTCGATGACGCCACTCACGTCGCTCGAATCGAACTGGAGGGCCTTCTTGAGCTCGCGCAGCACGCCGACGAAGTCCACGACCAATCCGACGCGCTTTCGGATGCCCCTCTCGTCCTCATAGGGACGGTTCACCCTCGCGATCGCCTGAAGCAGGACGTGATCGCGCATGGGCTTGTCGAGGTACATGCAATAGAGGATCGGCGCATCGTAGCCGGTGAGGAGCTTGTCGGTGACGATGAGGATCTTCGGGTCCTTGTCCGGCCTGGTGAAAAGTTGGCGAACGTCCTCCTCCCGCTCGTCCGTGAGCTGCATCTGGGCCACGAGCGGCCGGTCCACCTTGTCGGCGGGGTTCTCCGTGTAGATGGGGACGCTCCACTCGGCCGGCAGGTGCTTGTCAAGTGCACGCTTGTACTTGGCGCAGGCCTCGCGGTTCACACCCACAAGGAACGCCTTGTACCCGAGAGGCAGCACGTTCTCTCGGAAGTGCTGGGCCACGAAGGCCGCTACTTTTTCGACGCGGTCGTCGGCGGTCAGGAAGGTGCGCAAACCCACGGCGCGGTCCAGGACACGGTTCAGCTCATCGATGTCGGTGACCCCTTCGGCCGCCGCAAGGTCGAAGAACTCGCGGTCGAGCTGTTCGGCCGGCACGTTCATCTCGCTCGGCGCCATGGTGTGTTTGATGGGGAGCGTGGTCTCGTCCTCGATCGACTCGGCGATCGAGTACTTGTCGAGATAGCCGTGCTCGTCCTGTGCGCCGAAGATCTTGAAGGTGCCCTCGCCCTGGGCGGTCCTGGCGATGGGCGTGCCGGTGAAACCGATGATGGTCGCCTTGGGCAGGGCGGCCATGAGGTACGTGCCGAGCTCTCGGGCCACCGAGCGGTGCGCCTCGTCGATGAAGACGTAGACGTTGTCCCGCGTGCAACTATCCTTCCGCACGGCCTCGAACTTGTGGATCATCGAAACCACCAAGCCGCGGAAGTCGCTGTCCAGGAGCGCCTGCAGCTCGGCTTTGGTGTTGGCCCGCCGCACGGCGATGTCCTGCTGCTGCATCTCCCCAAGAAGGCGCTCGACCCACTTCTTGAGCTGGCCCTCGAGCTCGGTGCGGTCCACGACCAGGATGACCGTGGCGTTCTGGAAGCGGGCCTTGTCCTCGAGGATGAGCCTGGCCGCGGTGAGCAGGGTGAAGGTCTTGCCCGAGCCCTGGGTGTGCCAGATGAGGCCCCGCGTGCGCGCAGGGTCGAGGCAACGGCCGAGGATCGCATCGATGGCGCGCTTTTGGTGCTGGCGCAGGACCGACTTCCGGGTTTCGCCGTCTTTCACGTAGAAGAGAATCCAGTGCTGGAGGGTGCGGAGGAAGTCGGTGCGCTCGAAGAACGACTGCACGGCGAAGCGGTAGCTCTCTTCGGGCTCCTGCTTCCAGCGCGCCATGTCCCGCCGGTTCGCGCTCCAGGTGACCCCGTACCAGTAGTCGAGCAGATGGGTGACATTGAAGAGCTGCGGCGCGGTCAAGAGCTCGGGCGTCTCAATCTCGTAGCGCCGAAGCTGCGTCACCGCCCGCTCGATGGCGTCGCCGAGCTTCGGGTTCTTGTGCTCGACGATGCAGACCGGGATGCCATTGATGAGGAACATCACGTCCGCGCGGTTGCCCTTGCGGGCCGGCGGTTTGATCTTCCACTCCCAGGTGACGTGGAAGCTGTTCGCGCCCGCCTGCTCAAAGTCGATGAGCTTCACCGGCCGGTGGCGCTTCTCGTTCTCGTCGTACCAGGTGCGCTCGCCGCGCATCCACGACAGCAGTTCGCGGTTGCCTTCAATGGTGGCAGGGAGCGCATCCAGGATCTCGACGATGGAGCGGACCGCGTCGACGCCCAGCCAGGGGTTGAACTCGGCGAGCTTCGCTTCGAGCAGGTCGCGGAGGAAGGTGCCGGCCTCACCGCCCCGACGGGCCAGGGCCTCGGCCGGCGTGATCGTCTCCCAGCCGATCTCGGCCGCGTGCTTCACCATCGGAAACTGGACCGAGCCGGCTTCGCTGATCTTGAGCGTGCTCATGGCTGCTGGCCTGTCTGTTTGGCGGGTTTGGGGCAGACGCTTCTGAGCCCGTCGATGTGCTCGAAGAGTTGTGGCCGGATCGTGGCCCACATGGGATCGAGGATGAAGTCGATGCCCTCGCGCCGCGCGAGCTTGGCGGCGGGCACAAAGTCCGCGTCGCCCGAGACGAGGACGATCTGGTTGACCTGCCGCTTGAAGACGACCGAGGCGATGTCCAGGCCGAGCCGCATGTCCACGCCCTTCTGCCTAAGGTCGAGAACGAAATCGTCGTCTTTGAGACTCGACCAGTCGCGTTTGCCGTTCAGGAGATCCTTCAGCGCCTCGGGCTTGAGTTCCCAGTGAACCTTGTTGCTCGGTATCTCACCCAAGCGCAAGGCCACCTTGCGCATGCCGCGCAGCTCGTCGTGGAAGGCCTTACGCCAACTCGCCGTGGGGCTTTTCGAGAGGTCGATGGCCTGCTTCGAGATCGGCTGATGCCCCTTCCAGGCCGCCGGCGGCGCATCGTAGACGAAGATCCGGTAAAGACGCGCGGTTCGCTGGCCACTCTGACCATCGTTCAAGTGATCCAGGGCCATGCCGTGCAGCCGCTTCGCCGCCTGCTCTGGCGCGAGCTTGCCGAAGATCAACTGCGCCCGCTTGAGGAAGAAGGCCGCGTCGACCATGACAGCCGTCACGGTCGGGCTCAGATGGCGCAGAAGGGGCTCAATAAAAGAATTGCCCCGGGGTTCGGCGCTTCCCGGATTTGCGAGGGAAGGCTTACTGCCGGGGGCGGATGATATACTACTCATAGCTCCGTTCTCCTTCCGCGTCAAGCTCAAGTTGGCGCAGGTTCGGACAGCGCGGACAGGTCGAGGTCGGCGACGCGGACCTCGCCGGTCATCAGCTTGTGGAGGAGGGACTTGAACAGTTCGTCGAGCACCGCGCGCTTGCGGCGGTGGAGGTCGATCTTGCGGTCGATGGCGTCGAGGATGGAGACGATTTCGTCGGCTTCTTTGGGATCGCTGGGACACGCAACCTTGAAAGTTTCCACATCGTTGAGATTCAGCGTCATCGTTCCATGAGCCGACGGGACGATCTGGCTAAGTAGCCTCTCTTTGCCAGCATAGATTGCCGAACGCAGGAACCACCCCGAGTACCGCCCGCGGGACACCAGCGCCTTGACGTCTTGGTTGAAAGCCATCGGTTGGTTGATGACCGCAACGGGCAGGTCCTTGGCCAGGCCCATTCCCCGAACCAGAAGCAGGACGGCGCCTGCTGGCGCCAGCCGGCTGCCTGCTTCCACACCTTCGACTGACAGATGGTCCACGGTGTCGTTAAGTGTCGGCCTCTTCAGGTCCTTGCCTGAGACCCACGGGATATGTCCTTTCCAGTATTCAGTGTTCGACTTTTTTGGCGTGCCTCCGCTCCAAATCTCGCAGAGTTCCAGAATAGTCCGCGGCTCCCAGCTCTCCGGCACCGGCCCTATCTCCGTCTCCTTCTGCGGCTCGCCGCGCAGGCCGCGCGTGAAGAGCTCGCGCATGGCGGCGGATTTGAGTTCCTGGGTCGTGCGCACACTTCGATTCTCGACGTCAATCTGAACGAAGATGTGCTCGAACGTATCCGCGATGTGCTTCTGTTCCTCAAAAGGCAAAGCTGGATAGGGCAAGTCAAGCAATACCTGTTCGGGCACACGCTGGCGTCCGGTGGAGCCTTCCATACGTTCGGCGACGAATGCCCGGACTTCCGGATGGAGGAGGTAGAAGAACAAGAACCGACGGTCATGTTCTTGGCAAACTGGACGCAAGGGAATGACCTCGGTTGTGGCATAACCGAATCTCGTCGGAAAATCCTTCACCCACGCTTGCTTGCCGTTCTCGAAAGATGGGGTGATCTTGGCAATCAACAGATCGCCGCGCTCGAAGTAGGTGCCGCTCGTGATTCTATTAAGTTCCTTCCACTCGTAACGCACTTGATAATGTCCACCTTGGGGCATGGCCTCCATGGTAACGAAAGGCACTCTCTCACCGTCGAGACGTAGGCCTCGTGGCTTTCGCGTGACCTGGTAGCAGTCGCGTACTCGTAGCCAGTGGCGTCCTTCTGGAAGCTCAGAGTCAAGAAGTCCCATCGGCCACCCCCGCGAGTAGTCTGGTAAGGTCGTTAGTCAGCGCATGAGTTTGCTGGTCGAGGCGAACGAGCTCGTCCAGCAGGTCGCGGACAGAACCAACTTCGGTATCCCCATTCTGCTCCACCCACCGACTCGGGCTCAGGTTGTAGTCCGCCTCCTCGGCCTGCTCACGCGTGATGACCGCGACCTCGCCCTCGACCGGCTTGGCTTTGTTGAACATCTCCGCGAGCGGCCGGATGTCTTCCTCTGGCAGGTAGTTCTTGGGCCGGCCCTTCTTGAAGTGCTTGCTCGCGTTGAGGAGCACGATCTTGCCCTTGCGGCCGGCGGGCTTGCGCTTGTTCAGGACCACGATGATGCCGGCTGCGGTGGTGTTGTAGAAGAGGTTGTCCGGGAGCAGCACCACGCCCTCGATGAGGTCGTTGTCCACGAACCACTTGCGGATGT
>CAZINN010000027.1:0-36567 GCA_964540615.1 uncultured Treponemataceae bacterium
GCCTGGAGCGAACCCGCAGGACGCGGGTGAGCGGAAGGCAAGTCCCCCTCCGGGCGGAAACCACAGGGTTGAAGCACGGTGCTGTCCTGAGCCTTGCCACACTTTGCCATGCTGGAGGCAGTCCTTGTTGGTCCCTATTTTGGGAATAGTGTTTTCACTATTTGTCGCGCCTGCCCTCGTGTTCGGCTTTATCCTACTTATCCGAAAAGGCAAGCACGATGTCGAAAAACTGCGACTGCAAAAAGAGATAAAAGAAATCGAGCTTCGAAAAGAGGAAATTCATCTCCACACATTATTAGAGGAAAACAAAAAGTACGACCGCCTCATAGACGGAACGACGGACGAGAAGCGGATATAATGCTCGACGCCCGCATTAGGCGTAAATGTCCACACCTTCCCCCGATCCCTCCGGCAGGGGGGCGGGGGCTGGTTCTATAGCCTTAAGAAGCTGCGCCGCCCGCTCCTCGGTCCCCTTCAAGGATTTGGAGAGCATGATCATGCCCACCATGTCTCTGAGGAAGGCGCCCGAGGACTCCATGCTTACCGCGGAAACATTCATACACTGAGTATAAACGCGGCCGGGGGAATTTCAAGGAACGACCCATTGTATCGGCTGTTTCTCCGAATAGACTTTACTCAAGGAGGAATAGCCATGTCGGTCAAAAAAACTTCGAATTCGGCCCTGTCCCCCGAAGCGATACGGGAAGAGATCAGGATGACGGCTCAGAGCATATATTCCGAGCGCCAGGCGAAAAATCTGCCCGGCGACGAGCTTTCAGACTGGCTTGCGGCGGAAAAGAAAGTCAAAGCGAAGCACAAATTGTAGTAAATCGTCCGCCTGGCGCAGCCGTCGCTTCAGCAGTATCATACCGCGCAGACAGCCCATAGCGGCGGGCGAAGGCCGGGAAGGACGACAGGTGCAGAAAGAGAAGTACCTCGATCTCGACGACATCAGAATTTCATACACCGAGGCGGGAAGGGGGCCGACACTCCTTCTCCTGCACGGCAATTCGGAGAGCAAGGCCATATTCCGCGCATGGCAGTCGAAGTACTTTATAGACTTTCACACCTTCGCGCTGGACAGTCGAGGCCACGGAAAGAGTGTTTCCAAGGACGACTCGCTTTCGATCGAACAGTTCAGTGAAGACGTTATCGGCTTCTGCGAAAAACTCGGTATCAAGAAGGCATACGTCATCGGGTACAGCGACGGGGGCAATATCGCCCTGTTTCTGGCAAAAAAACGGCCCGACCTCTTCCCAAAACTCGTCGCCATCTCGCCCAATTACCTCGTCTCGGGCACAGAAGACAGCGCCCTGCGTCTATTCATTCGGATCAACCAGGTTTTGCTTGCACTTCAAAAAATCGGATTCGACACGAGGAAATGGATCATGAGGTTCGCACTCATGCTGTCTGATATCGGCTTGACTGAAGAAGACTTGCGATCCATCGCGACAAACATGCGGTTCCTCTACGCCGAGAAGGACATGATCAAGGAAACTCACATAAGGGAAATCGCGTCCTTTGTGCCGCGCTCCTCGATCAGAAAAATCCCGGGCTGCACACATTTGTCGATTGTCAAGAAGCGGGAGGCGATCGACGACATGCTGGCTTATTTGAAGGAATGATCGATCCGCGCTCGAAGCGCCGATCCTTCGAATTGCTTTCTCCCTTAAAAAAAGACCGCGTCTTGTGACGCGGTTTTTCGGGCAACCCGGACTCGAACCGGGGACCCCAAGTCCCCCAGACTTGTACGCTAACCACCTGCGCTATTGCCCGAACGCTTCGCACGAAGCGGATTCGACTGTAACACGCAGCCAACGGACGGGTCAAGGCACAGGTATTTCTTTATCCAGCATGTCCGCGATCATCCTCCCAAGTGCGGCTTTCAGCGACAGGACGGAGATATCATGATCGAAGGCGCCTCCCTCGTAGGCCGCCAAGACATGGTCCACGAGGGCGACGAGACACTCTGCATCGGCCTTCCCGGCGGACATTGTCGTTAGAAGTACAGGAGCAGCCCGCCGTTCGGTTTTTGTTCTGCGGTCGAGGAGTTCCGACAGTTCGATATGTCGATCGATGAGCAAGTCCAGCTTCTCCGCCTTCATTTCCGATATGCTCATGTCGTACCTCCTTTCGTGTAACGCCGAATAGAATCGTTCGGCATAGCCGAGTCGTGTGCAGCCTCATCTTCAAGTATAAAGCCGATCGCGCGGGAATCCAGGGCGACAGGCCGGGACGCTGTGCTATTATCACGGCGATATTTATGTCGTATACTTTTACTTGATGCACTTTTCCGCCGTGAAACTCGGCGCCGCCTGGTTTCCCTCGCTTCGGAGCAGAGACTTTCGAATCTTTTGGATCGGCCAATGTATCTCACTGGTCGGGACGTGGATGCAGAATGTCGGCCAATCATGGCTCGTGCTGGAGCTTACGGGATCATCCGCCATGCTCGGCCTGGTCAGCGCTGTTCAATTTCTTCCTATGATGGTGCTCTCGCTTTTTGCCGGCACCTTTGTGGACCGCCTGCCGAAGCGCAGACTGCTCATCGCGACTCAAACATCGCTCATGATACTGGCGGCCGTTCTCGCGGCGCTCACGGCCCTGGGCGTGGTGCGGTTTTGGATGATCCTTGTTCTCGCGTTTCTATTGGGCATGGTCAATCTGATCGACATGCCGACGCGGCAATCCTATGTCATCGAGCTCTGCGGCCGTGAATCCCTCATGAATGCGGTGTCGCTCAACTCGGCGGCGTTCAATCTCGCACGCATCGCGGGGCCGGCCGTCGCCGGACTGCTCATCGATGCAATAGGGATCGCCCCCTGCTTCGTCTTGAACGCCTTGTCCTTCGTCGGCACTATCGCGGCGCTCCTCGCAATCCGCGCGAGGCCTAAATCAGAACCCGCTCCGGTCAAAGGAATCGGCGATTTATTGGCCGGCACCCGCGACGGAGTGCGATACATCGTCCGGAATAAAAGCATTTTCCTCTCACTCGGCCTCTTGGGGACGCTTTCGATTCTCGTCATCAATTTCAACGTCGTTGTGCCGACCTTCGCGCGGGGGCCGCTCGGCCTCGGCGCATCGGGTTATGGATTCCTCATGACATCGCTCGGTCTCGGCGCCTTTGCCGCGGCGGTCTCGCTGGCCGCGACGAGTAAACGAGGGCCGAGGCCGATCCGCATCTACGGCGGAGCGGCGGGACTCTGCGCCGCGACAGCCCTCTGCGGGTTTCAAAAAGATTATGCGCTTTCCTGCGTCCTCTTGGCGATCGCCGGCTTCTGCACGATCAGCTTCACGGCATCGACCAACGCCTCCGTGCAGCTCGCTTCCGACGACAGCTACCGCGGAAGAGTCATGAGCACCTATGCCTTGGTCTTCGGAGGGCTGACGCCCATCGGTTCGTTGTACTCGGGCGGCGTGATCGAGTGGATCGGAAGCGCGCGTTTCATGATCCTGAGCGGCGCGCTCGGCCTCGCGGCCTCGGCCGCGGCGTTCTATACGGCTACTGCGGCGAAACGGCGTCGAGAGCCTTGAGACGATCTTCGAGCTCGGGGTCGTTGGGCGAGATCGCCAGCGCCTGCTTGAGGTAGAAACGCGCCTTCGAGTAATCCTTTCTGCGCATCTGGATGTCGTAGACCGCCGCCAGGGCCTCGGCGTTATCGGCATATTCGACCAAGGCCGAGCGCAGGAGGGTCAACGCGGCTTCGTCCGATTTCTGCAAAAGGCTCTGCAAGTAATACAGGGTCGAGCGGAACTGCGGCGTGCTGGTTCCGGGCAGGATGCGCGCTATAAGCTCCTGCGCGCTGCGGTCTGAACCCGCGGCGACGAGACAGCGGATATAAGCCTCGGCGGCGGCTTCTGAAGAGGGATTGGCCTTGTACCATTCCGCTGCGTAGTCGAGGGCCTTGGGATCACCGCTCTTCCGCATGATCTTCGCCGCCAGGGCCTTGTCCTCGAAGGCCGGACCTATGCGGGCGAGGTACTTGGCGGCGTCCGCCCAGCGATAACGCGAGACCGCATCGCCGAGGAGGAGCCGGGCCGCTTCGACGCCCGCCGCGCTCCTGGCCGCGGCGAGCGCAGGGCCGGTCAGGCCGTCGCCCGTATCGGAGGGAGCCGGAGCGCCGGGCGCCGTGAGGTCGAAGGCCCGAGCCGCAAGCGTCCTCGCCTCGAGGGCGCCGGAGGCGGGGCCCGCGAAAAGGACGCGCGCGGCCGCAACAAGAAGTTCGGGATCGTCCGGATATGCGGCGAGGCCGCGCCGCGCCCACTTGAGCGCTTCATCGCGATTGCGCAGACCTTCAGACTCGAGGCTTCTCAATAGAAGATACAATCGGTTCGATGGATCGACGGTGCCGTAGGCGTCAAGAAGCGGCAAGGCCTGCTGAAAGGATTTCGCCTTGATGAGCAGATGGGCCCTGATAAGCACGAGGCGCGAATCCTGCGGGTCGGCCATGAGGACCCGGGCGACATAGGGGGCGGATTCTTCGTACCGGCCGTTCGCGTAAAGGGCCAGGGCGTAGGAACGATCAAAGTCATGCAGGCCAGACTTGGATTCCGCGAGCGGAGCGAGGGTGTTCAGCGCATCCGAGCCCCGCTTCAGCGACATGAGCGCGCGGGCCATGCCCAGGCTGGCGACCCAGGCGTCAGGAGCTATCGCCAAGGCCGAGCGATACAGACCGAGCGCGCTCTGATAGTCACCCGTGCGCTCGGCCTGAACGCCCCGGAGGAGGCTGGGCAGGATCGAGGGGATGCCGAGACGGGCGAAGCGGTCGAGGGCCTCGACCGCGCGCCGCGCCGTGTCGCTCGAAACGCCGCTGTTGAAGAGAGCGAGTGCAGGGATCAATTCGCCGAGGGCCGTGGCCGCGGCGGCGGGGGGTACCGGGGGTACGCGGCCCGCAGCGGCCTCGGATATGGCCGAGAGCAGTGCGCCGGCCGCGCCGGAAAGCGCGGACGGATCGACGGTCCCGACCTGAGGCGAATCCCGCGACGGATATGCAAGCGCGTAAATGGCTCGAGCGATGGCCGCGAGCGCGGCGGCATCCTCGGCTTTCATGGATTTCGGCGAAGTCGCGGCCGCGATGGCCTTCTCGAGGGAGGAGGGGGAACCGAAAACAATCGAAGTTTCGATCGACTCACGTTCTTCCCGGCTTCGGGCGAGTTCCGCGGGGTCCGCGATTCGGATTGCCGTTCCCTCGGGCGAAGCGACGAGCGTGGCATTCGAAGGCGCCGAAGGCACTGCGGGGGTCGAAGCAGCCGGAGCGGTCAGCGCGGGCGCGGCCTGTGCCGCGATCCCGGGACCTCCGGCGCGCGGCGAGACTGCGGCACCCTCGGAGCGGCCGCCGCGCCCCGCGGACGCCGCAACTTCGGCGGGAAGTGAAGGCGCTGTCGAGCAGGAGGCGAACGCGAACGCAACGAGGAGGGCCGCCGCCGCACGGGGCGGAATGCCGCGCCGGCACGTACTCATGGACCTGGAGGACGAACCTTCCCGCCCGTCCTCCGAGAATTTCCGCGTGGGTCGGTGGAACCGACATCCGTTTTCCCGCACTGAGCTTTCTGACGCGCGAGACCGTACGCGATGAATAAACAAATTCCTCCGACTATGAAAACCGTCGGCCACCATGCGGCGATGAAATCGGAAAAGTCCACAGGTATCCACTTGAAAGAGAATAGCGCGAAGAAAAGCCCGAGTCCTAGAAAACCGAATGATGGAACGAAATATGCGGCCTTCCGCCCCTGCGGCCGTATGAGCCCCGTGGCCGTTCCAGCCGCGCCCGCTATAACCATGACAAGGGGCCAGGCTTGCGACAGCCTCCAGCCCACAAGAGACCACACGATAAACAAGGCTCCTTCCCCCGCGAACAAAAGCCCTCCGAAGAGGATAATCACGGACGCGGCCCGCACGAGTGCGAAATACAGCAGAATTCCACCGGCGGCAATGACCAAAACAGGCCACGCGCCGGAGATCCCTCCGAACGAGCGGGTCGTGTAGAGCAAGAGACCGATCCCCAGGAGCAGGGCGGCGAGCGCGGAGATGAAGAGAACATCATCGGAACGGGGCCGTGAACGTTTCATGCGTCTTATTATTGTACAAAAAGAAACTATCCTTGCCAATGGAAAAGACCGTGTGCTATTCTGCGGCCATGGCGAAATGCCGAGCCGCTCGCGCAGTGATCGTTTTCGCCGTCGCCGCCTCGACGTCCATTCTGACGTCGTGTTCGAATCCGCGGGATTCCTTCCTGACCGGCACAAGAGCCCAACGCGCCGAACTCGCCGAACTCTTCGTTCTTCTGGACCGGTCCGGTTTCGATTTCGTCCAACGTTTTGCGGTGCTCAGACAGATTTCAGCCGACCTCATCGAGCAAGGACAGTACGAACGTCTCTGTTCGCTTCTGACCTCGGTTCTCGGCGCGTCTTCCGTCGAATATGCAGGGCTGATCGACCCCTACGAATCCTGGTACTATTTCACCCTTGCCTACGCCTATGACCGTTCGGGCTCGTCGCCGATCGCGGCTATCTATTACGACCGCGTTCTGAAAGACTGGCCCGATTCGACCGTGGATGGACGCTCTATACACGCCGTCTGTCTTTCTCGGCTCATAGAAACGGTGGATTCGCCGGAGCGCCGTATCGAGTATTACAAAGACATGATCGCGCGTTTTCCGAAAGAGGCGGAATCGGGGGAGATACTCTTTCTTCTCGGCAAAGAATATGAGCGCGTAGGAGACTGGGATCAGGCGATTGAGGCCTACTCGGCCTTCCTGCCGCATTTCAGCGAATCCATACCCGGGCATCCCGACGCATACGAGTATGCGCGAAGCATCGTGGACTTCTACAACAGTCCGAAGGACTGGGCATACGCCGATTTACAAAGTTTGGTCGTCAAAATCAAGGAGGCGCTCGCCTCGGGCGACGCGCTGCGGCTTCGTTCATATAAAGCGAAGGTCAATTTTTTCGCGGTCGACTGGCTCAAGCGCGACGGCGAGGCAAGCCCGCCGGCGCTGTTCGATTTCGGCGAGTTCATGTCGGGAGGCGGCATCAGCTCGGCCGACGAACTCGACCCCGCCTCGAACAGCCGCGAAGCCTTCCTGAAAACCTGGGGCTGGGCCGATAGAATCTCGACCTGGTATCTCTACTTCCGCAAGGTCTATTTCCCCGCCGATCCCGAGATACACGGCCGATGGGAATGGGCCGGCGTCTATTACGGAGAAAAAATCCGATGAACCCGCGCAAACGCGCCCGGAGCGCCGCGGCCCTTTTCGCAACGGCGCTGGCTCAGATGTATGCCGGCGGGCCGGACCTCATAACGGACAATCGGCCGGCGTCTTCGGTACGACCGATGCGCTGCGTTTCCCCACTATCGTCCGCGCCGAGTGACGGCATGGGACCGGCCGGCGTAAGCCGCTCCGGCGAAGCGGAGTACGGCATGGAGATACCCTGGGGCGAAGAACGGTTCGAATCCTATCGCTCCGCATTTCTCTCCCCCGATGCGAAAAAATGGCTCGGCGCGGTCATGCGCAGAGCTTCCCCGTATCTGCCGTATATCAACGACCGTCTGCGTCTCTACGGGCTCCCGGACGAGCTCGCATTTCTGCCGGTGCTCGAATCGGAGTTTTCTCCGCGGGCGGTGTCGCGGAGCGGCGCCGTGGGCCTGTGGCAGTTCATGAAAAACTCCATCGCCGGATACGGCATGAACATCGATGAGTGGGTGGACGAGCGGCGCGACTTTATGAAAAGCACCGACGGCGCCCTGCGGAAGTTGGCCGATAATTACGCGACCTTCGGCGACTGGCCCCTCGCGCTCGCCGCGTATAACGCAGGAGCCGGAGCGGTCAGCCGCGCGATCGCAGCGGCCGAGCGGCAGGGGGCCGCTTCACCAGACTACTGGGAACTGTGCCGGCGGAAACTGCTCTCGGCGGAAGCGACCTCCTACGTCCCCAAGTTTTTCGCCCTCGTCTCGATCCTGCGCTATCCCGCCCGATCGGGGCTCGGGCTTACATGGGAAGAACCTATAACATGGGAAATCCTGCGTCCCGGGCGTCCGGTGAGCATCGTGCTGACGGCGCAGCGCGCGGGCGTCGATCCCGAGATACTCCGCGAGGCGAATCCCGAACTCCGCTACGGCATAACACCCCCGCGGCGGGACTATGCGCTCAAGGTGCCGTCTCGCTTCGCCGAAGCTGTACGCGCGGCTCTCATGGAAACCGGCGTCGAGACTTCCGCATATCACCTGTACCCGGTTCGGTCCGGCGACACTTTGTCGACGATCGCAAGGAACTACGGCATCCCCCTGTCGTCCATCATCGCCGCCAATCCGAACCTCGACCCGGACCGCATCAGAATCGGGCAGAACATCGTCATCCCCCTCCCCCCGGAAGCGGCTGCGGCGGTCAAATCAGCCGCAGCGGTCGATGAGCCGGCGCCCGCCTTCCTCGGAACCCATATTGTGGCCAGAGGGGACACGCTGTGGAGCATCGCCCTCAAGTATTCCGTGCAGGTCGAACTCCTGGCGGAGAGGAACGGCCTCGACATTAAGAGCTTCATCCGTGAAGGAACAAGCCTCCACGTGCCGATACTGGAAACAAGGCCATGAAAACAAAGGCACGGTATCGGACGAGTGCGGCTCTATCGCTTTCCACCCTGCTTCTGACCGCGGCGTTTCCCCAAGACCGACCGGCGGCCCCGGCGCAGCCCTACACCGTCGAATCCGCCGTCGATTGGGAGGCGCGCGTCCTCAAGGTTCGCGTGACCTTGGACCTCGGGGCCGCCGGGCTGCGACTGCCGGCAGGCAGACTCGAGGCCGAGCGCATGGTCGAACGCGACCTTCCGGCCTTGTCGAAAGACGCGCTCTTCGATCTTCGCGTTGATTCGGTGCGGGACGTCAGGGGGACGATCGCCGACGGGACGCTCCCGGCGGAACTGATCCTGTCCCTGCCGAAAGCGGCTCGACGGGCCTCGTCATCGCTCACGAAGAATCTGGGCGGTTATACAGCCGGCTACGAACTGCCGCTCGACACGGTCGCCGGCCTCTACACAAGCGGCGCTTCTCCCGCACCGATGCTTCCTCCTGTCGATATCGTTCCGACCCGGGCCTACACCGGCATCATCATTTACGCAAAGGGAGAACTCCCCGTTCACGGCGAAAAAACGACGGGGCGCGCGGTCCCCTGCCTTTTCCCCAGGATTTACGACCAAACCATGCGGCTTATACTCGACAAAAGCGTGACCGCCCCCGAGATTCTCGCATCAGGCGGCATGCTGGCGTACACCGAGGCGGTCGGCGTCGAATCCTGGCCGCGTGTCGGCGGCGACCCCTTACGCGTCATGGCGCTCGAGATTTTCGGCGAGGGCCGCACGGATTACATCATCTCGAGGGACGACGCTCAAAAAATACTTTCGAGCGCCGAAAACCGAGACCTGCTGCGACTCGGCAAAATCGTCGTGGTTCTCGACCTCTAGCCGCGCGTTCCGGGACCCGCCTGCCGCGGCGACCGCGGTCAATCGGCCAGCATGAGGCTTGCAAAAACTTTGGCGTCGCCGATGATATTCGCGATTTTCGCGTACTCGTTGGGCTGGTGCGCGGTCTCGTCGATCGTGGACCATACGACGCAATCGAAGCCCGCATTGCGCAGATAGGCCCCGACGGTCCCGCCGCCTATGCCGATGGGTTCCGCATCGACGTCGTAGACCTCTTTGACCGCCCGCTTCAGCATCGTGACCACGGCTGCGTCCGGAGCCGTCGCCCGCGACTCGGTGCGCTGGACGACCTCCATGCTCATTCGTACGCCGTACTTCGCCTCGATCTCGCGCATCAATTTCGACACCTCATCGAGCGCGCGGTCCACGGAGTAGCATGGCAGAAGCCGCATGTCGAAGAAAAAGGCGTCGTCGCCGGGGATCGTGTTGATGTTGGGGACATTCGCTTCCTTTTTCGTCGGCGACAAGGTCGATCGGTCCGGCAGGAAGAGCCGGTCGCGCGCCGTGAACACCGAATCCTCGAGCGCGTGCACGCGGAGCGCGAGATCGCAGGCCGCGAGGAAGGCGTTCGCTCCTTCGTCGGGCCGCGAGGCGTGACACTGGCTTCCTCGAGTCGAAATTTTGAGCCAGCAGAGATTCTTTTCGGCCACCTCGATATCGCTGCCCCTGGAATTGCCGCCGTCGGGAATGACGATAAGGTCTTCGGGCCTGAAGAGCTTGGTGGTTTTCAGCAGATACTGTATGCCGTGGAACGAACCGACTTCCTCGTCCGCAACGAACAAAAGCTTTACGGTCCGGGCCGGTCGCGCTTTCTCGGCCATAATCGCGAGAACGGCGAAAACCGAGCTGACGATACCTTGTTGGTTGTCCTCGACGCCGCGGCCGATGACTCTGCCGTCCGCGTGCACGACCGTGAAGGGATCTGTCTTCCACATGCTCCTGTCGCCCTCCGGGACGACATCGAGGTGGCTCATGATCCACAGCCTGCCGCGATCGGGTGGAAGACTCCCCTCTATCGTTGCCACCAGGTTCGGGCGCCTGCCGCTGCTGACGCGGGAATCGGGGGAGTCATAGCGCTCGATATCGATGATTCCCTTCGACCGCAGATACCGGGTCAGCGCCTCGGCCTTTTTCAATTCGCCGTCGCCTCCCGACTCGGGGGCGAAGGCCGGGATCGCGGTCAAAAGCGACTCGAGTTCGACGATATCCTTTTCGCATTGATCGAGCCGCTTGAACACATTCTCCTTAATCGACATCAGCGCCCTCCTGGCGATTCTTATACGCCGTCCAGGTCGTGCGGACCAAGGTCTCGACATCGGAAAGCTCGGCCTTCCAACCGAGTATCTCGCGCGCGCGGGCGGAGGATGCGCAGACCGTCGCCGGATCGCCCGGCCTGCGGCCGACGATTTCAGTCGGGATCGGCCTGCCCGTCACCCGCCGGGCCGCTTCGACGATCTCGGCGACCGAAAATCCGGATTCGGAACCGAGATTGACGACGAGGCTTTTATCGTTGCGCGATATCCACTCGAGCGCGGCCAAGTGAGCGCGCGCCAGATCGGAGACATGGACATAATCGCGGACACAGGTGCCGTCGCGCGTCGGGTAGTCATCGCCGTAGATTTGAAGCAGCGGTTTCGCGCCGACTGCCACCTCCATGACCCGCGGAATGAGGTTGGCGGGATCACGTTCGAGGCCGCGTATTCTTCCGGCTGGGTCGTATCCTGCGGCGTTGAAATAGCGGAGCGCGGCATAGCGGAGCCCCTTGAGCCGATCGTACCAGCCGAGTATCCGCTCGATTTCCAGCTTGGTGAATCCGTAGTAATTCGCCGGCTCCGTCGGATGAGACTCGTCCATAGGAAGATACTTCGGCTCGCCGTACACCGCGGCGGAGGAGGAGAAGACGAGCCTGCCGACTCCGGCCTCGACGGCCGCGTTCAGAATATTCACCGTCCCGCAGAGATTCTGTGTCGAATATTTCTCGGGCTTCAGCATCGATTCGCCCGCGGCCTTGGCCGCGGCGAGATGAACCGCGGCCTCACTGCCGCGCATCGCGGCGACGAGGGCGGGATAATCGAGGATATCGCCCTTGATGAAGGCCGCCTCGGGGAAAAGGTTCTCGGGACAGCCCGTCGAGAGGTTGTCGAAAACCGCGACATCCCCGCCCTCGTCGAGAAGAGCGCGCACAACATGGCTTCCGATGTATCCGGCGCCGCCGATGACAAGAATTCTCACTGTCTCTCCTTTACACCCACGAAGTCCCTCGAAGCTTGTTGCAACAGCAGGAGAATCCAAAGCTGGATGGGTTTTCGGCATGCCCCGATGCGCAACAAGGTTCGAGGAACTCCCTTCAGACTCATCAGTATACCCGCAGTCCGGAAATGAAACAGCCCCGGCGCGGAATCCGCGTACCGGGGCGGCGAGGGAGGCCGAACGCCTGCAATATGGTTTCGGTGATCGTGCCGCCGATCAGAATTGAACTGATGACACGTGGATTTTCAGTCCACTGCTCTACCAACTGAGCTACAGCGGCGAATACGCAAACGCCCGCCTTTTTCCTGCAGGCCGTAATTTTATACCCGGCCGCGCCGTACCTCGTCAAGCCCGCCCCTTTACCGGGGTTTTGCTTCGAACCACAGCCCCTTCGTACAGGACTTCACACAAGCACCTTGCTTTTCCAGGCCCCGGAGCGCCAGCGCAGGGCCATCGCGACGCCTCTGGTCCACTCGTCGCAGGAGAGTCCCATCCACACTCCCGCAAGCCCAAGACCGAGCTTGAGACCGAAAAGCCATGACAGGAAGACGCCCGCTCCCCATTGAAAGCAGACGCCGACGAGGACCGGGAAGAGCGTATCGCCCGATCCCTTGAGCGCGGGGATGATGATCGTGTTGAGGTTGCGGGCCGGTTCCAACGCAAAGCCGATGAGGAGGGCCGAGGATGCGAAGGCGATGATCCTGGGATCCGTCGTGAAGAAAGCGAGGATGGGCGCCTTGAATACATTGAGCAGGAGCATAAGCAGGACCGAGAGACAAAACCCCGTCGCGAACCACTTCCAGACGCGCCGGTACGCCTCGTCGGGCTTGGCCGCTCCGACGTAGTAGCCCACCTTTATTTGCCCCGCATTTCCTATTGAAATACCTGAAATGAAGACATATCGTGATAAAGATATAACTATTCCGTAAGCGGCGAGGGCTTCGGTCCCCATGCGCGAGATTATGCCGACGATGAATATCTGCGCGATGTTGTAGGACAGATTCTCGCCGGCGGTCGGGACACCGACCTTCAATATGAGCGTATAGACACGGGCCGGCACCTCGCCGAGGCGCCGCCAGGGCAGGGAGATCTCGCGTCGGACTCGTATCCGCCAGGCCGAGAGGCCGAAGGCGAAGACCTGGCCGACGACGTTCGAGACGGCGACGCCGGTGATGCCGGTGACGGGCAGGCCGAAGAGGCCGTAGAGCGAAATCGCGTTGCCGAAGATCGTTATGCCGAGGGCCGCGCCGTTGACCGCCATGGGATCGTAGGCGTGGCCGTAGGCCCTGAGGACATTCGCCTGCGCGAGGTTCATGGCCATGAAGAATGAACCGCCGCCGTATATCATCAGGAAGCGCACCGCCATCGAGCGCACCTCGTCCTCGAGCTGGTACAGGCCGAGCGCGACCGGGGCGAGCGCGAGCGCCGCAGAACTGACGATGACCGAGAAGACGGCCATGATCACCATTCCGGCCATAGCGGTGCGGCCGGCTTCCTCGCGCTTTCCGGCTCCCAAATTCTGCGAAAGAAGAATACTGACGCCGGCTCCGACCATGAGGTAGATGAGCTGTATAAAAAAAGAGAATTGGTTGACCGAACTCATGGCCGCCGCCGCCTTCTCGGAAAAGCGGTTGAGCATGAGCTGATCGACGACGAGAAGCGAGGTCCGCACGAGATTCTCGATGAGCATCGGCAGGGCCAGGACTGCGAGGGGGATTTTAGTTTTGTCGTCTGTCATAAGAATAGGCTTCGACTATGCACAGAAACAGGCGGAAGGTGAAGCGGGCGTCAGCGTTGTTGCATCAAGTTCCTGAGCGACACTGCGGCGATGTAGCCGGCGCCGAATCCGTTGTCGATGTTCACGACCGAAACATTCGAGGCGCAGCTGTTGATCATGGTCAACAGCGCTGAAAGACCTCCGAAGCTGGCGCCGTAGCCGACGCTCGTCGGGACGGCGACGACAGGCACTTCAACAAGTCCGCCGACCACGCTCGCCAGCGCGCCCTCCATCCCGGCGACCGCGACCACCGCGCGCGCGGCGCGGATAAGGGGAAGCCGCTCCAACAGCCTGTGAATGCCGGCCACCCCGACGTCGGCGATCCGTTCGGCCCGAAAGCCGAAAGCCTCGATGGTCACCGCGGCCTCCTCGGCCACGCGCGCATCTGAAGTCCCCGCGCTCACCACGGCGGCATAGGGCGCATCGGGGGACGGCGGCGGCGAACGCTTCAGAACGATGGTTCTGGAAAGCGGATCCGTGACAAAGAGCGGGGACACGGCCTTCGCCGCGGCGAAGTGCTCGTCGCTCGCGCGCGTCGCCAAGACATCCCTGTCCGACGCGGCGAGCTCGACCAAGATACCGGCGAGCTGCTCGGGGCTCTTGCCCGCGCAGTATACGACTTCGGGGAAGCCGACGCGAAGCTCCCGGTGCGTATCCAGGGTCGCGAATCCCAGGCTCTTGATCGGAAAATCGCGGAACTCCTCCATGGCCGCGTCGAGATCGAGATCGCCTTTTTTATACGCCTCGAGGATGGCCGCTATCCGCGCCTTGTTCATCGCCCCTCCAGCTCTTTTAGAACGGCGGCCTCCACCTCGCGGAAAGGCATGCCGCGTTCGACTGCTATCTTCCGTATATCCTCGTACTCGAGTTTCGACTTGAGCGGCAGACCGCCCAGGAAGGCTGTCTTGACCCGCACCTCGCCCAGGCTCGTCGAGACGGTGCGCATACCGCGCTCGAGCGGCCGCTTTTCGATCCCGCGCCTCCGGACGCCGAAGGTCGTCGTCTCACGGTAGAGTATTTCAGTCACCTCCGCCTCCGCCTCGGGCGCGCAGAGCGCGGAGACGGCGACGGCGGCGCGCGATTTTTTCATAACAATCGGCGTGATCCAGGCGTCGGCCGCCCCGGCATCCAAAAGCCTATCCAGAAGATGACCGTGTATCTCCGGGCTCATGTCGTCGATGTTGCACTCGACCAGGACCGCCGGCTCGGTCGAAGGAGGCGGGGACTCGGAGGAAGAAGACGCCGCGCCGGCCCGGGCCCCCGCTTCCCGCTCGCCCAGATACACGCGCAGAAGGTTTGGAATATCGAAGTCCCGATGCCCGACCCCGTAGGCCGTGCGCGTTATGCGAAAACGGATGTCGTCGGTGAACTCGTCCACGTTCGCCGCCAGTATGGCGGCCCCGGTCGGCGTGGTCGTCTCCGCGGAGACGGCCCCGGATTTCACAGGAACGCCCTTGAGTATCTCGACCACCGCGGGGGCGGGCACCGGTATGAGTCCGTGCTGACACTTCACGAAGCCGCCGCCGAGTTCGACGGTCGATGAGGTGATTCTGTCCGGCGCGAGATACTCGAGGCAGATCGCCGCGCCCACGATATCGACGATCGAATCGACCGCCCCCACCTCGTGAAAGGCGACCTCGTCGAGCGGAACACGGTGGACTTTCGCCTCGGCCTCGGCCAGAACCGAAAACATCGCGAGAGCGCGTTCCTTGATCGAGCCGTCGAGCGCGCTCCCGCCGATCAGCCTCTTGATGTCGCTGTATGCGCGATGCTCATGGCCGGCGGTTCCGCGGGGGGAAGGCCGCAGCGCCCCGGCCCCCCGCCGCTCTGTCACGGCCCGCGGAAGAATTTCAACATCGACGCGCGTCCCGTGAACGCCCATCTTCGCGTCGGGCGCGCAAGAAATGCGCCAACCCTCCAGGCCGAGCTTTTCCAGCTCAGTCTTCAAATATGCTTCGGGGACGCCGAGATCGATCATCGCGGCGAGGTTCATGTCGCCGCATATTCCCGAGAAACACTCGTAATGAAGTACCCTTTCGACCGGCGCCATCACTGGTCCCTTCCCTCGGCGAGAACACGGTTGAGCGAACCGCGCTCGTAGCCCGCAAGCTCCATGCAGGCGTACACAAACCCGAAATCGCGCATCCGGGCCGCGATCTCGTCCATAATCGATTCCGAGTATAACCCGCCGCGCTCCTCGGGCGCGACTTCTATACGCGCGATACCGCCGTGGACCCTGACGCGGACCTGCGTGAATCCGAATCCGCGAAGATAGTCCTCGGCGGCTTCGATGCGTTTGAGAAGCGCAGCGTCGATGCGGTCGCCGTAGGGAATGCGCGAGGCCAGGCAGGCGTAGGCGCTCTTGTTCCAGGTCGGAAGCCCCAGCTGCCTGGACAAAAGCCGCACCTCCTCTTTCGTCAAGCCCGCGTCGCGCAGAGGACTTATTACCCCGAGTTCGGACAAGGCCCGCTCCCCGGGCCGGTAATCGAACCTGTCGTCGGCGTTCGAGCCGTCGAGAACGACATCGAAACCGCGTGTCCGGGCCTCCTCGATGATCCGCGCGAACACACGCTTTTTGCAATGGTAGCAGCGCTCGGGGCTGTTGGCCGCAACCTCGTCTCCGATGTGTAATTCTTCGATAACTACATGCTCGATCCCGACGAGTTCCGCCAAATTGCGCGCGTCATCGAGTTCGAAGGCAGGCACCAAGGGGGAGCGCAGGGTGATCGCGAGCGAGGATCCTCCCAACTCGGAGCGGGCGAGTGCGCACAAGAGGCTCGAATCGACGCCGCCCGAGAACGCGACGGCGGCCCCGCCCATCGCGCGGATCGATGAAACAAGAACTCTGCGCTTGCGTTCAAGATCGAGCGTATCCCTCGTCACCGGACCCGCGGCCGGCGCTTCGGCGGATTTCTCGACCGCCTGCACCGACGCGGTCGGCGCGGCGCTTCGGGATCCGCAGCGCGGGCAGGGGACGAGGGCGCGGGCGACCTCGAGCCCGGCGCGCTCCATAAGATCCGCGTCGCCGAGTATCGCTGCGGACGGCCCCTCGGCGCAGACCCGCCCGCCCGAGAGCACGATCACCCGGTCGCATACTTCGTACGCGAAATCGATGTCGTGCGTGGCCACGATCCTGGTATGCGGCAGGCGCGAAAGAAGCTCAAGAAGCCGCCGTCGGGCCCTCGGGTCGAGCGAGGAGGTCGGCTCGTCGAGAATGAGCGCGTCGGGCCCCATGGCGAGCACGGTGGCGATCGCCGCGGCGCGCTTCTCGCCCCCCGACAGGCGGAAGGGCGGCCGGTCGGCGAGATGCGCGATACCGACGGTTTCGAGCGCGCTTTTGATCCGTACGGCGACCTCTTCTTCGGACAAGCCCATATTCCGCGGACCGAATGCGACATCGGCTTCGACCGTTGACATGAAGAGCTGGTCGTCCGGATCCTGAAAGGCGAAGCCCAAGCGTCTGCGCACAGACTTAAGGCTCCGCGCCGTCAGTTCCTCGTCTCCAACAATGATTTCCCCGCGGCTCGGGTTCAGTATGCCGACCAGAAGCAGAAGGAGCGTGGACTTCCCCGCCCCATTCGGCCCGACAAGACCGACGCATTCGCCCGGCGCGACCTCGAAGGAAACGTCGTCGAGCACAGGGGCTCCATCAGGATAAGCGAAACTGAGGCCGCGCGCCTCGACTCTTACACCGCTCATACCGCGCTATTTCACCACAAGGCCGCCGAAGGCCGAGGGAATATCGACAAGACGCACGAACACGAAAAAAACCGTCCACGCAAGAACAAAGGCGCCGTCGACCGCGCGGAGGCCCCGCGGCCTGCCGGCGCGGTACTCGCCGTCGAAACCGCGCAGAAGCATCGCCTCGTGGATCCGAACTCCGCGCTCGTAGGTCCTGACAAGGAGCCTCCCAGGCAGGGAACCGCGGGCCTCTCTCCCGACTGAACGCCGGCCTTGCGATCGCAGCTCGTGCGCGCGCAGCGAGGATGCGATCTCTTCGATCAAGAGCGACACATAACGATAGGCGAGCACTGTTTGAAGAACGAAGACGCGCGGCAGTCTGAGCGACCTCATCGCCTCGGCGACGCCGCCCATGCCCGTCGTGGCGACAAGAAGAAGGGCGGCCCAGACAGCGAGTAT
Source organism: uncultured Treponemataceae bacterium (assembly GCA_964540615.1). Lineage (GTDB taxonomy): Bacteria > Spirochaetota > Spirochaetia > Treponematales > Rectinemataceae > CAZXXZ01. The sequence goes on from CAZINN010000027.1 coordinate 17,636, forward strand.
ACACTTCAGCCCGATCGACGCGAAGACAAGCCATCCGCCTGCGATTTCGTATCCGCCGAAATTCACGCCGGTCCTGTCGAAGATCGGATTGAGGGCGCCGATCAACAGAACCACCGGTGAAACAGCGGCGAGCCTGAGAAATATCGGCTTAGCCGGCAGATCGGCGAGCGAGAGCATGAGGACGGGATACAGGGCGAAGGGCAGAAGTCCGACAACCTCCCGTTTCCCCGTCGAGCCGATGGCTATGAGAAACAGCATCGTCGTGATGAGCTTCGCGAGGGGACGCAGTCTGTGAATGCCGCTGTCCCCCCGCGAAAGAGATTCGAGAAGACGCAGCCCCGCAAGGGCGCGCGCCGACGTCGTCACGCGGCCTTGGCCTCATCCCGCGGCGGGCGGCGCTTGAAGACTCTGATGACAAGACCCGCCGCGGCGGCCAGGACAAGCGTCATGGCTCCGCCGAGAACACCGGCGAGGCTCGTGCCGCCGTCGACGGCCGGCCACGCCGCCGCAGCTGTATCGTCAGCGGCGGCCTCGGACGATTCAGACGGAGCCGCGGCCTTGAACGAATAATCAGGCATGAACGCCGTCCTGTCCTGCAGCTTCGCCGCTCCCTCATAGACGGGACCCGCCGCCTCGAGTTCCGAAGTCCCCGCGACCTTCTCCATCGACCATTCGAGCCCGTCGGGATAGGCCGAGGCGAACCACGACAACAGACCGCCGGTAATCACGGCGCAGACGCCGAGAACCGCGACGACCCGTCCGACGCGCGAGCCGGCCTGTTCAGTCCGGTCCACTATCTCCGGCGCCGACTTCGCGACAAAGACGACGACCGCCGCCGTGACCAGCCCCTCGACCACTCCTATAGCCAGATGAATCGGCTGCATGAGAAGCACAAAGGTTCCGAAAGGAAGCTCGGTCTTCCCCGAAAAGAGCGTCTCGAGCACCACGCCGAAGGCGCCCAATTGAAGGCCGACAATCGCGGCGAGCATCGCCGCCCAGGATTTGCGCGCCGAAGAGGAGCCATCGGGGGCGAGCTTGCGGTACATGAAGGGATAGGCCACGAAGCAGGTGAAAAAACCGAGATTGAAAACATTACAGCCGTACGCCAGTATACCGCCGTCGGCGAAAAAAAGAGCTTGTATGAGAAGGACCGATGCCATCGACAAAAAGCCCGCATAGGGTCCGAGAATGATGGAAAGCAGCAGTCCGCCTCCGATGTGTCCGCTCGAACCCGTGCCGGGTATGGAGAAGTTGATCATCTGGGCCGCGAAGACAAAGGCGGCGAGCACGCCCATGAGCGGAAGCTTCTTGTCATCGACATCGTCTTTGATTTTTTTCACCGAATAGGCGGCCGTACCCAAGGTCGCCGCCCACATGACCCCGCCCACCGCGGGGGAGATCAACGCGTCTGCCATGTGCATAGGGACTCCTTATAAAAAAAGTAAGGAGTTCGTCTCCCGGCATCCTTCGAGGAAGATTGTACTGAGTTTCTGGAATCGGATTCGTCCGTCCGCAGGGACTATACGCCTGCGCAAAGCCCCGCCGCCGGCTTCGTGCCGGTACGAGCAGTATATGAACAGCCGTGAAATCAGGTCAACCCGATGTCAGATCCCGCCTTCCGCGAGAAGCTTCGAGAGCTCCGAGCAGATATCGGACACAAGATCGGCGACATTCCGCTGTGCAAGACCGACGATTTCAAGATGCGGCTGGGACAGGGGAAGCAGCAATTTGCGCGCCGGCGAGGACATCACCGCCGCGGCCATCGCGGCCGTCACCTCGCCCATCATGGCGTCGGGCAAAGCTATGCCGAGCGGCCCCAGGATGTAATCCGCCCGGCTCAGGGTGACGCGGAAGGCGTTCTCTCCTGAAGCCCCGCGGTCGGCTCCCGCATCTACCATGCGCTGGACAGCCACGGCATTCGTGCCGAGCGCCAAAATCGAGACGCCCGAAATTCCGTCTTTCCGAAGACGCGCTATGATCTGCGCCCCAATACCGCCGCCCATACCGTCGACCACGACCACCGTTCTATTCATGAGCCAGATTATACAGAATTTTTATACTTGACAATACATGTATACTGCATTATTTGTATTCAGCAGATGTCAAACGAGATAATCACCGGCGAAAGCACAATCCGCGCATTTCGGCGATCGCTCCGCTCGCTCGAGCGCGAGATAGAACTGGCCATCACTGCAGAGACCGAATGCTGCGGCGTCAGCGTGGCGCAGTGCCATCTCCTCCTCGAATTGGACGCCCGCGGCCCTTCGAGTATCTGCGACCTCGCCGCCGCCCTCGCCCTGGATCAGAGCACTCTGAGCCGTACCGCGGATTCTCTCGTCAAGGCGGGCCTTGCGACACGTTCCGAGGATCCATCCAACCGCCGCCGACAGATACTCGAGCTCTCCTCGGAGGGTGCGAAGAAAGCGCGGTCGATAAACCATGACAGTGACGCCCTGTACGAGTCTCTCTTTGCAGAGCCTGGAAGTCCGGATTGCAAGGCCGCCGCGGAAACCGTCGCCTTTCTCGTGCGCGCCCTCAGAAAAACCAGAACCGAGAAAGCGTGCTGCGCGAAGAGGTCCCGATGAAATTTCCGCCCGCGAGCGGCTGCGCCTGTGCCCGGCGCCGAATGGAAGTGCTGCCTGGATACAAGGAACTTCCGACAAAGCCCGAATACGTGACCGGCTATGTTCGGTCAGGTCCGCGCTCGATACCGATCGTCTCGACAAAGCTTTCACGCAAGGACAGGTTAGGCGCTCTTCGTGTACGCTGGGGCTTCGGCCGCGATCGCTACACTGTAACGCCGGGTCTCTACGCCGTCGGCTCGCCGGACCGGACTTCGCCGATCCTCGTCACAGCGAATTACAAGCTCAGCTTCGACGCTCTCCGCCGTGGACTCGGGGGAATATCGGCGTGGATACTCGTTCTCGACACAAAGGGCGTCAATGTATGGTGCGCGGCAGGGAAGGGGACGTTCGGGACCGCCGAGCTTTTGGACAAGATCGCGCGTCTCCGCCTGGGCGATATAGTGTCGCACAACGTGCTCGTCCTGCCGCAGCTGGGGGCGACGGGAGTGTCCGCCCCGGAGATCGCGCGCCTCGCCCGATTCCGCGTGGTATGGGGGCCGGTCCGGGCTTCTGACATCCCCGCCTTTCTCGCGGACGGCATGAGGAAAAGCGATCGAATGCGCAGCGTCGAGTTCAGCTTGGCCGACCGCATGAGAATCGCGCCGGTCGAACTCGTTCATGCCTGGCCCTTTGCGCTCGCAGGCGCCGCTCTCGCGGCCGCGGCGGCCCTTCCCCCTGATGCGGGATACGGGAAACGCCTCGTGTGGACTGCAGCCGCTCTCCTGGGTTCAGTGCTCGCAGGCTCGCTCCTCTTCCCCGCTCTTCTGCCGATCCTGCCGACGCGCGCGTTCTCGGTGAAAGGCGCAATCCTCGGCGCGGTCTGGTCGGGCGCATGCGCCTTCGGGGCCGTCGGCGTCGGGGCGGGCTGGGCCGTAGGAGCCGCGCTGATTCTCGTAGGAACGCCTGTCTGCGCCTTCATTGCGATGAACTTCACCGGATGCTCGACCTTCACAAGTCAGCCCGGGGCGCAATTGGAGGTCGAGCGCGGCGTGGTTCCCATGGCAATAAGCGCGGCCGCCGGGATCATAGCAGGCGGCGCCGCGCGGCTCTTCGGGTGCTGAGGAGGACCCCATGCGGAAGCTCGGCTACCTGCGAAACGGCGAAACACTCAAACTCGACGAATCGGCCTGCACAGGCTGCGGGGCCTGCGTCGATGTCTGTCCGCACGCGGTTTTCGAGATCAGCGCCGGCAAGGCACGAATACAGGATCGCGGGCTCTGCATGGAATGCGGCGCCTGCGCGCGGAACTGCCCCGTCTCCGCCATCGAGGTGCGTGTAGGCGTCGGATGCGCCGCGGCGGTCATCGCCGGCAAACTAAGCGGCAGGGCCCCCTCCTGCGGCTGCGGTTGTGAAAAACAAAGCTCGTCCTGTTGTCGCTAGGCACAAGCGATCGGAGCCATCGCCGCCGCCCTTTGCTGAAAGTTGTTTTTAGAATGTACTTTGACTTTTTAATATAGTATTTTCTTAATATAAGGAGCTCTGCTATGAATAAAAAATCATTGGCGCTCGTCCTGGGAATAGTCGGGACTCTACAGGCCGAAACTCAAGCAAGCCTCTCCCCCAGTCAGAAAACGCCGAAAATCGACGGGGCGATCGAAGCGGGTGAATATGCGTACACAACGAAGATAAACGGCATGAACGTCAGTGCGACGCTCGGCCTCGACGAGAAACTCTACGTGGCTGTTGAAGCGCCCACAAGCGGCTGGGTCGCCCTGGGGACGGGAAGTCTTGTGATGAGCGGCTCGCGGCTCTATTTCGGCGCGGTCCGCGACGGCAGGCCGACGTTCTCGGAAATGGCCGCGGCGGGCCACGGGGCCGTGCCGGCGAAGAGTACGATCGCTCTGTCGTGGGCCGTGAACTCGTCGGGCGGCTCGACACGACTGGAACTGGCGGTTCCTTCCCGAGAAGCCATGTCCGATGGAGTCATCAAGATCATCTTCTCGTATGCAGCGTCGCCGGATTTCCGTGTGAAGCACAGAGCCAGAGGAGCTCTGTCATTCACGATCACGTAAGCCTCCTTCAAACGCAGCCGTGCTTTACAAACGGGGAAACCAAAGCCTGTCTTGCTCCGAGCGCGCCGCTCGGTTTATCCTTGGTCTGCCGATTAAAAACGCAGCCTAAGGAGAAAAAATGAAAAGCCGGGCTTTTTTGTTCAGGCTTATCGTACTACTCGGCTCAGCAGCCTACGCCGTCATTTCGGCGGCGGTTCTCGATCTTGCAAAGTCCGCCGAGGCTTCTTCATGGAAGGTGCTCGCGCTGAGCGCCCTTGCGGGCCTTGTGTTCATCTCGGCCTGCTGTCTCGTGCTCGGACGTTTCGCCAAAGTGTATAAAACAAACTACAGCACCCTCCAGACCGATCCGCCCGCCTTTAAACCCGCTCTCGCAGAACTGGGCGCTACGCCCCTGCGTTCATTGATGCTGTTCGTCGGCATGACAATCGCGTTCATAACCGCCATCCTCATGATCGGCGGGAGTATCGGTCTTAGGCAGGAATGGAGGATGCCGCTGTTCGTATTTCTCTTTTCCATCGGCATGCTCGTCGCAGCATATATCTTTGTGCTCACTGACCGGCTCGGGGTCAAAACTCTACTTGAGCAGAGACTCGTGGCCTATCCGCGCGATCTGCGCGAAAAACGCCAACAGAGGAAAAATTTCATAATCCCCACGTTCATGTGCCTCATGACCTTTCTCTTCGCGATGGGGCTGACCTCGCTCTTCGCCGACCGCGGCGTTTCGTTTATGCCGGTGCTTGTCGCGCTCATTTTCTTTTCGATCGTCGTTGGATTGGTCAGCCTGTGGACGTCGAGTACCGCGCTGATCTACCGATCGGTGACAGCTCAGCTCGAGCAGCTTTCATCGACCGAGAAGGATCTGACACGGAGGATATCCATCGGATCGGTCGATGAGCTCGGCACCATCTCGGGCATGGTCAACTCGTTCTGCCAGGGGCTCGCCGAGAGCGTCGCCAACATCAAGATCGCCCAGGCGAAGCTGACGGTGCTCGGCGAGGATCTCAGGGCGAGCTCGGCCGACAGCACGCGGGCCGTGTCACAGATATCCACCAGCGTCGCGGGAGCCAAAGTAAAGGCGGAAGCCCAAGGTACAAGCGTTTCGGAATCCTCGAGCGCCGTCGAAGAGATAGCCAAGAACATCGAGTCGCTCGACGCCTTGATCTCGAGCCAGGCCGCATCCGTCGCCCAGGCCTCGGCCTCGATCGAAGAGATGGTCGGCAATATCGCCTCGGTCACTGCATCGATCGAAAAGATGGCGGGACAGTTCGGATCCCTGCTCGATGCGGCGAAAGCAGGGAAGGAGGCGCAGGCGGCGACGCGCGGACGCATTGAGCAGATCGCCGCGCGATCAGAGGCCCTGCTCGAAGCGAACAAAGTCATCGCCACGATCTCGGCCCGGACGAACCTCCTGGCCATGAACGCCGCGATCGAGGCGGCTCACGCAGGTGAAGCCGGAAAAGGCTTTTCGGTGGTCGCCGACGAGATACGCCGACTTGCCGAGACCTCGGCCACGCAGTCGAAAGCCATTCGCAATGAACTCGATCGGGTCAAAGAAGCCATTCACGAGGTCGTTATCTCATCGAAGTCCTCCGAAGAATCCTTCGCCGACGTCGCCGAAAAAATCGGAGAAACCGACGCCCTGGTCCAGGAGGTGCATCAGGCGATGCTGGAGCAGAAGGACGGATCGGCCCAGATTTTGGACGCGCTGCGGTCCATGAACGACGTGACCGCCGAAGTCAGGCTGGGTTCGCGCGAAATGAGCGTGGGCAACCGCACCGTGCTCGAGGAGATCTGCCGCCTGCGCGAGGCGACCGCGGGCATCAAGGCCAGCATGGACGAGATGGCCGCCGGGACGGCGAGCATAACCTCGAGCGCGAAGCGCCTGGCCGGATCCGCCGAAGGCACCACCGAGACCATAAGGCGGATGGAAGAGGCGGTCAGCTGCTTCAAGACATCATAGCGCATCCCCGCCCTCCAGCCTCATTTGAAGACAAGCGATCAGAGGGACTGTAATATATTTATTACATCACTGACGCTTTCGTCCGGGGTCGAGGCTCCGGCGGTCACGCCGACCGTCTCGAGGCCGTAAAAATCCGAGGCTCTGATCTCCGACGCGCTTTCTATCCAGATGGTTTTGACTTTCCCGGCGCAAAGCTCCGCGAGCCGCTTCGTATTTGAAGAGTTCCTCCCGCCGATAACGACCATTACCTGTACCTCCGCCGCGACCTCGAGCGCCGAACGCTGTCTGTCCCGCGTGGAGCGACAGATCGTGTTATATACCGTCACCTGATGACAATGGCGGACGAATTCTGAAGCGACCGAAACAAAGGAATCCTCCGCCATAGTCGTCTGCGAAAGAAGGACGGTGTCGCCCGTGGGCCATACGAAGCTCCTCGGATCGAAACGTTCGTGGTCGATCACCTTCACATGGGGGGCGAAGTCGGCGGTGGCCGCGATGACCTCGGGATGCCCGATCTCGCCCACGAGAAAAATATCCGCCCCCTTCCCGATCTCCTTCGTGATAAGGCGTGATATGAGCCTGACGTAGGGGCAGGTCGCGTCGATGATCTCAAGACCCTTCGCCCTGGCCTCCTCGATCACCGAAGAGGGGAGACCGTGCGCCCGCACGACTCCGATCCCGTCTTCAATGTCCCATATCGAAGCGAGGGTCTTCACGCCCAGGCTCTCATAGCGGCGCACAACCTGCGAGTTATGGATGATTTCCCCGATCGCAAAAACTTTCCGGCCCGGATGCTCGGCTATGGCTTTGTCGAGTTGTGCGAGGGCCCGCTTTACACCGTTGCAGAAACCATATTCCCGCGCGAGAACGACCTTCATACCTCGATCATAGCCGAAATGCGTCGTTCTGGAAACGACGAGGAAGCGGAAGCGGGCGTCCCGCCGGCAGGCTGCTGACAAGCATCGGGTCTGTCATCGACCCGCTAGCAGTCCCTTTCGCCGACAAAATCAAGAAGATCATATAATACTCTCTTCACATGATCGGGGGCCCTCAGCCCTTCGATTATTCGGGCGGATCCGGCCCTGAGTCCGGCGACGCGGGACGAGAGCTCCTCCCTGACGCCGCATCGTTCGACAAGTTCGCGCAGCTCTGCGATGCACCTGTCGTCAGCCGCGGGATTCCCGAGTATGGCGCTGAATCGTTCCCGGGACGATTCGTCGAGCCGCGCATAGGCGAGCGCGGCCATGAGCGTCTTCTTGCCCTCACGGACATCGGAACCGACAGGCTTGCCAAGCTTCGATTCTGACCCGAAAAGGCCGAGTTCGTCGTCCCGCATTTGAAAGACGAGGCCCAGCAGCTCGCCGAGGCGTTCGAGCGAAGATATAAGCTCAGGATCGGCGTCCCCGAGCATGGCTCCGGCGGCGAGGGGGAGCGAGAAAGAATAGCGCCCCGTCTTCCACGTATATAACGTCATGATATCGTCATCGGGCGGCATGCCGGAGGAAGACCCGAAATCCACGTCCTGCATCTGGGCGAGGCTCACGGCGTAGATCTCCCGACCGCAATACGCCGCGAGACGGGACGGAACACCCTCAGACATGAGAAGCCTGAAGGCGAGGAAAAAAGCGCAGTCTCCCGCGCACAGTCCCATGGACTCGCCGTAATGATGGGCGTTCCGGAGCCCCCGCGCCTCCGCCTCCTCCCGGTATTGCCAGAATACCGAGCTCATGCCGCGCCTGAGCCTGTCTTGATCGATGATGTCGTCATGAATGAGAAAGGCGGATTGAAACAGCTCCATCGCCGCACCGACGATAAGAGCCTCGCGGCCGGGTTCGGCGCCGGCGGCCTCCTGTCCCAGGAAGACAAGTCCGCCTCGGATCATCTTACCGCTGCACGCGAAGGCCGAAAGCCGCAGGGGGACATCTGCGCCCCAAGGTTTCAAACACGCGAATTCTTCGCTGTCGGCGGACAAGCGGGATTGCAGAAACGAACGAAGTTCGGAAGCCCGTGCGTGAAAGTAGTCCATATTCACTGCGCCCTGCCTGAATGAGACGACGGCCGTCGATTCGAGATTTTCACGGTATCCAAAAAAACCTAAAAGCCAACCCGCCTCTTCGGGCCTCTCAAGAGTCTATAGGAAGGTACGACGAAGAAAAGACTCATGACCGAAACGACGACAATGTCCACGATATTGCCTACTTCCTTTCGCATAAGCGCATCAAGCGTCAAGTACAAGACAAGACTCAGTTCGAGGGCCGTGCCGCTGATCATGACCCCCTCCAGAGACTGAACACGCTTGTCGGCGTTGATCAACGATATCGCAATAAGAACCATCCATACGGCGGCCAAGGCCAGATCCGCGATGCACGTTATGCGATTCTTATCATCCAAGCCGGAATCGACGAGCACGATGATGGAGCGGACGATGAACAGCACGCAGAAAAACAGCGATATCACGAGATACACGATGTGCTCCAGGGCGATCGGACCTTTTTCGCTCGCAAGCACCTCTTCTAGTTTCAGTCGATCGACGACGCCGTAAATGGATATAACCAGGGCCGCGGCGGGGACAAGCGTCTGGGGCTCGGGAGCATAGGCCAGAATGAGAGGGACGGCCAGATACACGACCGCGGCATTGATGCCGATAAAGAGGCCGTGTACAGGTCTGAGCACGAGCACTATGCCGATGAAAACAGCCGCGGCGATGATATTGACAATATCGTTGACGAAGAACAGACCCGAAAATCCGGCTTTTGGATACAGACGGTCGCCGGCGGCCAAATTCAGAATGGACATCGCAAGGATAAGCGCGCTGGATAAGGCCGAAAGGAATTGCGCCTTTTTCATAGGCTTCGTCTCCGCCGCGTCAGAATGGCTGTATTATACACTCCTCAGAAGGTGAAAAAAACCAAATTAGCGTCTACAGACACAACAACCGGGCCGATGCGGAAGGACGAGACGCATCACTTCGATAGATCCGCGCTCGTCCTTCGCTCCCTGTGCTTCAGAAGCAGTTTCCGCGCCGCGGCGTAATCATGATCATCGACCAGCACCGTGTACTCCCTGTTGGTTTTCGCCTGGGTTTCGTGCTGAATCGCGTGGGTATCGAGGACTTCAACGAACTTCGCCAGCTTATCCTTTGTCTCGAAGGTCCAAAGCTTTCTCATCATAAAAATGGGCGGTGCAGGAGTCGCCTTCCGCGACTCATCGTCCTGATTCGCCGCTCCAGGCCGGGGCTCTCGCTGGCGGTGTACATAGGGCGCTTCGCGCCCTGATCGCATGGTAATTATCTTCGTGTCCGCCAGAGGCGGACGGCGATATCCTGTACACCTTTCCTCGCTGCCGCTCGGCGCTCGAGCCCTTCGACTCCTGCGGCAGCAGCTGCATATATAATGGGCGGTGCAGGAGTCGAACCTGCGACCCCCAGCGTGTCATACTGGTGCTCTAGCCAACTGAGCTAACCGCCCGTTCACAACACATCCGCCGCGGCGGACGGAACACGTGAAGCAACGACTTTTATACCAGCGCGGAGGCTCCGCTGTCAAGGTTGGCAGGCGGCCTCGGCTCACCCCCGCTCGCGGACGGCCACATTGATCTCTATCTTTCCGTGTTCAGTCTCCATGGGAACTATGAGGGCCTCGACGTCGGAATTCGAGACTTCCATGTTGTCGCCGGTGAATATCGCCGGCGGCGTCAGGTCGAAACGGAATCCGAGATCGTGGAGCTTGGTGACGGCCTGGGCCGTTATCATATTCGCGAGTTCGGTGATCGTGGCTTTGACGAGGTCGTCCAACTCCTTGAGCTGCTCCTGGTTCATGGCGGAGGCGATCTTCAAGGCCGTCGGCTTATCCATGTCGAAAAGCACGCGGCCTTCGACGTCGCCGGCGAGGCCGACGATGGCGGCGACGCCCATCACCGGCATGGATGTCGATTTCAAGTAAAGTTCGCCCCGCTTTACGTCGGCCTGCAGGACTTCCCGCAGCACATTGAACGCGGCCTCGACGAAGGGATTGATGTACTCTACTCTCATCTTGCGCTCCTTGATCGGACCGTTCAAAGCGGTCCGGAAGTCCTATTCCTTACGGAAGGCCTGGACGGCCCCCGAGCCGACAGCGGTCCATCCCTCTCCGAGCGACTCATTGGCCCCGCAGATCACGAGGCCCTTTGGTTTCAGCTTTTCGGCGAAATCGCTCAAAAGGCGCTTCTGCTCGATCGGCGGGATGAACGACAGCATGTCCCTGCAGAGAATTATGTCGATGGCAGGAAGAGCATTCGCATTCAAAACATCATGGAACTCGAAAAATATCGAATCGCGGACGGTCTGGACGAAGGAAAAACCGTTCCGCCCTTTAGTCATGAAACTCTGACAGAACTCGGGGATCGCGCCTTCGAACACCATATTGGGCGCCATCGAGATAGCGAGCAGATCCGAATCGTTTGCCCATATTTTGACGCGCGACTCGGGATATTTCTGCTTCATGATGCAGGCGAAGGACCAGGTTTCATACCCCTTGCCGCAGCCGGGATTCCACACATTGATGTTCTTGCCCTCGATGTTCGGGAGGACGGCCTTCACCGCCGCCGCATACTCGTCGTCCCAGAGCCTCCCCGTGCACGGCGACAGGAAGCCTTGAAGGAACTCGTCGGCGTCCGACGACTCGCGCAACTGGATGTCCTTGTCCTTGCGCAAGGATTTCCATTCCGAAAACCGGGAGGAAAACCAGCGTTCGTTGTGCTGCGTGACATGGAAAGATTTCAAAGCCGCGAGCGTCTCCCGCACGAAGGACGCAGCCATGTCGCCGTCGGACTTGGATACGACGGCTTCTTCACCGCGATCCCGCCGCGCGGACGGACGGCGCGCGCCCTCTTCCGAGCCATCTCCCGCCGCGCGTTCGTTCGAGAAGATTTTGTCTACGTCAAGAATGATGTAGAGCTTCCCCGAATTTTCGACGATGCCCTTTATGTACTTTACGTTGATGTCGCCGAAGATCGGATGCGGCGGCTGAATCGAGGAGGAGGATATGCCCACGACTTTGTCGATCGCATCCACGATGATTCCGAAAATGTGGTCGGCGACGCGCACGATGATCAAACTTTCCAGAGCGTCTTCCTGCTTGCGCTCGGCCGGCAGATGGAAAAAGATGCGCATGTCGATCACGGGTATGATCTCGCCCCGGAGATTGTACACCCCGCGGACAAAGGGCGCGGCGTTCGGCACATAGGTGAAGCGCCCCGCCTTCGCGATCTCCTTGACGCTCATGATGTCGATGCCGTATTCCTTGCCCGCGAGGGAAAAGCTTATCATTTTAAAGTCGATCTTCTCGATCTTCTTCGCCTGCTCGCCCGCGCCCTCGGCCACGGCCGTCGTATCCATCTGCTGCGCCGCCATACGCCGCCCCCGCCGCCTTACAAGATCGTCGCCTCGAGGCGCCTTCGCTCCTCGATCTCGCGCTTGAGTCCCAGCTCCAGAAGCTGGCTGACATCGATGATGAGACACACCGAGCCGTCACCCAAGATCGACGCCCCCGCGATGCCGGGCGATTGGGTGTATTGATCGCGCAAAGGCTTGATAACAACGTCCTCCTCGCCGATGAGCGAGTCTACCATAAGACCGACGCGCTTGTCCGAGGTTCCGACGATGACGACGAAGCTGTATTCGCGCTGCTCCTCGCTCGTCTGGATTCTAAAAAGCCTGTTGAGCCTGAGCAGAGCGATGACATCGTTTCGGATATTGAAGACCTCGTAGTTGTCGATCATCTTGATGTCAGAAGGCCGTATGCGATGGCTCTCGATGACACTGGTTATCGGAATGGAATAGATCTCCCTGCCCACGCGCACCAGAAGCCCCTGGATGATGGCGAGCGTCAGCGGCAGCTTGATGGTGAATCGAGTGCCCTTGCCCCGCTGGCTTGTGACGGTCACACTTCCGTTCAGCTTCTCGATCTGGCGCCGCACGACATCGAGTCCGACGCCGCGGCCCGAAATGCTGGTCACCTGCTTCGCCGTCGAGAAGCCGGCTTCGAAGATCATGTTGAAGGCCTCCACCTCTGTTAAGACCTTGCTCGGATGAATAAGTCCGTTCTCGACGGCTTTTTTCCTGACCGCCTCGATATCGATACCCTTCCCGTCGTCGGCGATCTCGATGATGATCATATTGCCTTCGTTCGAGGCCTTGAGCAGGACCGTGCCCTCTTCGCTCTTGCCCGCGGCGATCCGTTCCTGAGGGCTCTCGATGCCGTGATCGAGGGCGTTGCGCACCGAATGCATGAGCGGATCCAAAAGGTCCTCGATCACCGATTTGTCGAGCTCGGTGTCCTCGCCTTCGATGACGAGGTTGACTTTCTTGTTCAGTGTCTTGGTGAGGTCCCGCACGAGCCGGGGGAAGCGGCTGAATATCTGGCTTATCGGAACCATGCGGATGCGCATGACCCCTTCCTGAAGCTCGCCGGTGATGCGTCCGAGATTCTGGGCTGTCGATCGGAACTGGGCGACATCGGCTTTCAGATCGGTTTCGAAGCCGTCGAACACCTGATAGAGGTATCCGAATTTATCAAGAATCTCTTTCTTGATTTCTTTGGCGGACCGGCCCTGCTGGATATCCTGAAGATAGCCCGGCAGCGCATCAAAGAGCTCTTTTATGCCGTCGCGGAACTTGTTCTGCGACGATTGCAGCGAGTTCATAAGATCGCCGAAGCGGGTCGAAATCTGATTGAACGTCGCCTTGTTGATGACAGTCTCGGAAACAAGGTTGAGAAGATCGTCGATTCGCCGAGAATCGACGCGCAGAATCGATCCTCCCTGGAATGTTTTTTTGGCTTCGCCCTCACGGCGTGCGGCGTCATTCCCCTCGTCGTCGGGCTCCCGCTGCTCGGGCGGAGCCTTAGCCTCGGCGGCCTGCCCGGCCGCCTGCGCCGCGGCGGGGTGGGATGAAGAATGTTGAACAGCCGCGATCTCCGACTTCGGGACGGGACGGACGGCCGCGTCGGCCTGCGCGGCGGAGCGGGGGGAGGACTGGGCCCCGGCTTCCCCGACGAGTTCCTCGACCCGGGCCGCCAGGACGACATCGGGGATCAAGGCTTTGCGCCGGACATCCTCGACACTTTGATCAGAAGCAATAAAATACTCGACATGAGGATAGAATGCATCCTCGTACAGCTTCTCGAAATCGGGGATCGTCTTGAGCACGGTGCCGACATCACGGAGGGCCGCGAAGGCATGGATCGCCGAAACCGTCTTCATGACATTGTCTGGATTGAATTCGACCGTCAATTTGAGGATTCTGCGGCCCGGACCGGCGGCCTCTCGAAGTTCCAGAAGCTCGTACTCGCTTAGCGTCCCTGATATCGGCTCGGCGCTCCGCACAGGCGGCGCCGGCTTCGCCGCAGGAGCAGGCGAACGAGTCGAGGACCGCGCCTTGGACTGAGCCGGTAGAAAGGACATGAGCGAAGCCTTGAGCGCCGATGTATCGCCCTGGAACACCTCGCCGTTCATCCGCGCCTGGAGCATGGCTTTGATTACATCGATGGACTCGAGAAGGGCGTCGATGAGCGATTCTCCGACCTGAGCCTTGCCGGAGCGGATACCGTCGAGCACATCCTCGACCAGATGGGTGAATTCGGCGAGTTCAGTCATCTCCACGGTTCCCGCCCCTCCTTTAAGGGTATGGGCCGCGCGGAATATTTCGTCGACTGCATCGCGGTTGCCGCTTTCGTTTTCGAGGACGAGCACATTCTGCTCAAGGGTCTCGATCTGCGCCTGAGCTTCCGCGAAAAAGTCTTTCAACAACTCTTCATTACTGGGATCGAGATAGTCGCTCATCGTTTCTACAGCATTATATAGATGACACGCGGCGTCAAGCCCGACAGGCCGCGACCCACATTCCTTCTTTCCGCTTCGCACGGAAGCTTAAAGCGCCGATAATCATATCGCCGCCGCGGCCTGTAATACCGCCGCCGCGGCGATACACTATAGACCGTGGAGCTACTATGTCCAAATCCACGTCGTCCCTGATCGTTCTGGCCCTTGCAGCCTTCCTCGCCGTAGTCCCTCCGGCCCTGACAGCCGCCGATATAAATGTCGACCGGCTCGAGCTTCTCAGCCGAGGAGCCATGGAGGCAGGTTCCGAGGAATTTACGGTCAGTTCCCGCCTTTTCTTCGATCTTTCCTACGAGGGCGGCGAGAAATTCGGAGCCGTCCTCAAGCTCGATTTTTTGAACGGCGGGATCGAGAAAGCGATGAGCCTGGATGAAGAAGCCGCCGACGCCCTCAACTATCTCGACAAGCTCGACAATCTCATCAGTCCCAAGCTCAGAACAGTCTCGGTCACCGCACGTTCGGTATTCGATCTGCCCCTGGATTTCACGTATTTCGTCGGAAATCAGGACGTATTCTGTTCAGGCGATGACTTTCCGCTTCTCTTCGGAACCGCGTCCTTCGCCACGACGCTCCGGGGGCCCATGGTCTACCCCGACGGCGTCGGAGGCGATACCAGTCTGTGGTACGAAGGGATTCACGCCGTGAACGGCACGGGATTCAAGCTTTCGACCACGCCCAGACTTATGCCGGGAGCTGTCGGCTCAGCCTATTTCTATCAGGATTCGGCCCTCGGAGCGGGATACTGGTCGGGGGATCTCCGATTCCAGCTCAATACCGAGGTCGTCAAGCTCGAGACCTTCGCCGGATGGACGGGGACCGGCGAGCGGGGCTGGTACCGCGGGGGCCTTCTCTTTTTCGCCGCTCCCGGCGATGTGGGCGAGTTTTTCATCCAAGCCGGTATAACCCGATGGGACGCATCCGAGCCGCTTTCGCTCGACTCGGTCTACTTCCTTTTCGAGCCTCGTATCGATTTCGGGACGGGCATGGCTTCGGTCACGGTTTTCTACCACCCCGCCTACTATCTTCAACGCGATTTCACCACCAAGGGCGAAAAAGGAGCCCTCGATACAGCCTTCAATCTCCGCTTCGGCAGGATAGCGCGCGACGGGCTTCAGGGCGGAGTCGAATCCCTCCTGGCATTCAGACCGCTGACCTCGGATCCAGACCTGGTGCCCTCACTCTCCGTCGACGCATCGCCGTACTTCTCCATCTTGGCGGGCGGCATTCAATGGGATTTCAAGCTGAGTATCCGCGCCTTCCCCTTCCCCAGCCAGTGGTACGGTATGTTCAGCCCCTTCATCGGGCTGAAGACCTCGTTCTAGGAGGCCGCGCATGAGGTTTGTACAGCGAACGGCAGCTGCAGTGCTGTTCTCAGCCGCGGCCGTCATGAGCGCCGCGGCCCTCGAATTCGGAATCGATGCGGCTGCGGGAAACCTGCAGTTCCCCTGGGAAGACACGGCTCCGATCAGCTCGGCGACATTCCCCGACGATAATTACTTCTGGGGGGGGGCGGCCTGGCTGCGCAGCCCCCTCGGCGACGACGCCGCGCTCCGTGTCTCGGTCGAGCGCGATCCTGTGCTGCGGAACAGCGCCTTCGCCACCGTCGAATTCGAACGCGGGATAGCCAAGATTTCGGCGGGACCGTTTTTCGGATTTCTTAATACCGACACGACACCATTCTCCGCCGGCATCTCGGCGACCGTGCGCCTGCAGTGGCCCGGCGTCGCCTTTGTATCACTGCGTTCGGACGGCGCGACAGCCATCTCGTTGTTCCAGGAAGACGTCGCGCCCCAGGCCAGAACCGAGGTATCCGCCGGGTTTTACGTCCCACACGCGATTGTCTCGGCCGTCGTGGAAGCCAAACGCTTCAACGAAACGCTCGCATCCGGCGATATCATCGCGGACAGTTTTACTCGGTATGCTTTGGAATTCGAGATTTTCAAAAAAAACGTGCCCTATACGCTCATGGCCTCGATCGGCTATGAACAGCGCTCGAAACGATTCGAGACGAGCGACTTGATCGACTCCCTCGGGGCGGTCGTCGCCGGCGTCGAGACCGCCGCATCGATCGGCCCGGCGCTCGATCTTAAGGCGAACTTCGAAACCGGGGTGTATGTATTCGGCTTCGATGAACTCGCCGACAAAAGCCCGGGCAGCGGCTCGTTCTTCTTCCGCGCGGGACTGGGCTTCTCGCTCGACCTCGCCGCGCTGCCGCCCAGAGCGCCAAAACCGGCAAAGCCAAAGGCCGAGGAAACCCCTTCCGAGCCTGCGGCCGCCGAAAAACCGGCAGAGGGGGAACCTGCGCCCGAAGGGGGTGCGCCCGAAAGGGGCGGCGCCGTCGGAGAACCGCGTAACGAGGCGACGACCTTCTCCCGACTGGCCATGACAGCGGGAGGCGGTCTGGCCTACGACAGATTCATCACGCTTCCATCGGAGCTTTTCCTCTTTGAACTTCTTGCGAACGCGCGCGGCAACGCCTGGTTCGGCATCGGCTATCGGTTTTCACCGCTTTTCAGTCTGGGAACTGAACTCGGACTCGGCTATATAACATTCAGCTTCGAAGGCGCCGAGGGGACCTTCAACGTGTTCGACGCCCCTCTCCGCCTTGTCGCGGACTTCAATTTCGGCGCTTTGGGACTGGGGGCCTTCGGCGGTCTCATGGGCTACGGCATATATGTCGTAGGAGCCGATCCGGAGATCCTCTTCGGCATCGAAGCCGGCGGCCGCCTACGGTTCGGGACATTCTATGTCGAGGGTTCGTATCTCTTCGGCCTCGATCCCTCGGCGGGCGGAGAGGCCTTCGGCGTATCCGTCAATCCGAGCTTCCTCAGGCTGGGCACCGGGGTTTCGTTCAAGATCAGGTAAGTAGTACCTAAACGAAGGAGCCGCCCCGCGGGACAGCTCCTTCGTAATCGCGACCATTTGTGAGCCGCCCGCGATTCGAACGCGGGACCCACGCCTTAAAAGGGCGTTGCTCTAACCTTCTGAGCTAGCGGCCCGCGCACAGAAGACTACCGGTGAGCGCTGTCTCTGTCAATAAAGCGGGATGCGCTGTTCCAGCCGCCTAGAACCGGAAACTGAAGTCGATGACGAGATTATAGGTCGGGCGGTAGCCCGGCTCGCGGCCGAGCTCTGTCCCCAGGACACTTACGCCGAACTTGCAGATCCCGATATCGACCCCCGCGCCGCAGGAAAGAAGGGCTTCGTTGATCCCCGCGCGGACGGTGGCGATCTCGAGCATTCTCGCCTCGAAACCCAGACCGACATTGAGGATCGGGTTCCGGGAGGCGGGTTCGAACAATGCGAGGATATCCCGGTAGTCGAGAGCGAGGGAGATCGAGTCGAGAACGCGGCCCAGGACCCCGAGCTCTGGCGTCCAGGCAAACCCGGCGTCCAGCCTTCGGTCCACGAACTGATACGCCGGATCTCCCAGGCGGGAGGCCGCCGGATCGTTGAAAAAACCCTCGGCGCTCGAATACGTCGAAACGATGGCCGGGCTGAACAGGTCGCGGCATACGATGCCCGCGGCGAGGCTCTTCCAGGACCAGCGCAGGCCCAGATCGAAGCCGATACCCGTCGCAAGAACGAAAGACTCACCGAGGATGGACATCGGATCGTCGAAGAGTTCGGCCACTTCGAGGATGCCCATGGTCGTGCCGACGGTACCGCGCACATAGCCCTTGGCGCCCAGGCCGAGGTCGAGAAGATGTCCGCCCCCCAGTTCAAAGCGGAACGCATAGCCGCCCGAGAGCATGATGTCCTCGCCCAAATAGGCGCCGATATTGACGGCGCTCGCTGCATTTACATTGAACGACGTTTTATTGAACAGTCCGAAGCCCAGGCCCTTGCCGACATAGCCGAGGGCGAGGGGGCCCGAAAGATCGAAACCGAGGTACAGCTTGTAGCCGTTCGCCGCGAGCAAGTCCATCACCGCGGTTTGGATGTCGGAACCTGCGTTCACATATATATCGAGAATATCGAAGACAGGGCCGACGAGGCGCAGACCGAGGTCAGCGGCCATGACTTCGCGCGGCGTCGAGGCCAGGCCGGCCGGATTCGTCAAAAGAACGGTATAGTCATCCGCCAGGGCGACATGCGAGCCGCCCATGGAAAGCTCCCGGGGGGAGGGGAACGAAAAGGGGCTGAGCGTATCGGCGGCGATAGGGGAAAGAGCGATTACACCTGAGATGACCGACAAAGCAGCTATGCGCTGTATGTATCGCCTCATCATGCCTCCCGATTATCCCCTCGATCTTTCAAATTTGGAACATCGACGAGAATTGATTGAGCAATTCCTCGGCCTGGCTTCCGCTTTGGACAAGAGAGCCCGCCACCGTGAGGATATCTACAGCTGTGTCGTATTCGGGCGTCGCCTGAAACGTAGAAAGCTCGGTTGGATCTAAACTGGTCGGATCCGCGCCTTCGGGCAGGGCGCTCGCGGCGATGACCACGGCCGCGATG
>CAZINN010000028.1:0-36194 GCA_964540615.1 uncultured Treponemataceae bacterium
CTTATCAACCGCTCGCTCTGGAGCGAGGTCCTGGACGACCGCAAGTTTTTCCGCGCGATCGACTCATCCCCCATGCCGGAGCCCACGGGGCCGACGACCCGCACCTGGCGGGAGAACAAGTGGATGCCGATCGGTCCTGACTCCTCGATAACCATGGATGAAAGAGCTCCCTATGTCGGCTCGCACAGTCCCGTGGTGCGCCTGGCCGGGAACGAGGCGCGCGGCGTCTATCAAGCGGGCCTCGCCCTTGACAAAAAGGACTATGTCGGCCGCCTTGTCGTCGCCGCCGATACGGGGGCGCGCGTCTCGGCGACGCTGTCCTGGGGCCCTGGTCTCTCGGACAGGCAGACCCTCGAGATCGAAGCCGGCCCCTCATGGAAGACGGTCCCGCTCGCCTTTTCCTGCGGCCGGGCGACCGAGGACGGTCGCCTGGAAATAAGCGGCCTGGGCTCGGGAACCTTCAAACTGGGCGCAGTCTCGCTCATGCCGGCTGACAACGTCCACGGCTTCCGCGCCGACACGATCGCCCTCATGAAACAGATGGACTGCAAGATCCTCAGGATGCCGGGCGGGAACTTCGTCTCGGGCTATGACTGGAAGGACACGATAGGCGATCCGGACAGGCGGCCTCCGGTCTTCGATCCGGTGTGGAACGCGATCCAGCCGAACGACGTGGGCGTCGACGAGCTATTGCAGATGTGCGAGCTTATCGGCGTCGAACCCTACTGGTGCGTCAACACGGGTTTCGGCGAGAGCCGCTCCGGAGCGGAATTGGTCGAGTACGTCAACGGCTCTCCCTCCACCGAATGGGGCTCGCGGCGCGCAGCCAACGGCCGACTCGAGCCCTACGGCGTCCGCTATTGGGCTATCGGGAACGAGATGTACGGCCATTGGCAGCTCGGCCACATGGCCCCGGAGCACTACGCCATCAAGCACCGCCTCTTCGCGCAGGCGATGCGCCGCGTCGATCCATCGATTTTCATCGTGGCGCCGGGAGGCTTCGTCGACGAGATGACTACCGGCCAGGGCATCATAGTCGATTCGGGCAGCCGCCTGGTCGAGTACGGCTCTAAGCGCGACTGGGCCGGCGGGATGTTCGAGCGCTGTATGGGGAGCTTCGACGCCCTGGCCACCCACGCCTACCAAGCCGAGAACAAGCGATTCAATCTCGAGACGGGTAAGAACGAGGACATCGAGCAGAGCCTGGCCGAATGGGCCCGGGCTCCGGCAGATCGGGTCGCCACCATGGCCGACTGCTGGGAGGAGTACAAGAAGCGCTATCCTGTGCTCAACGAGGGGAAGGTGAAGGTCTTCTTCGACGAGTGGGCCTACCGCTTCGTCCAGGACCACAAGGCCTGCCTCGCCGTCGCGCGCACCTTGCACGAGTTCTTCCGCCATACCGACTTCATCGACATGGCCGGCTACACCATGGCCACCGCCTGGATCGACTGCGACCGCCTACGATCCTGCCTCAGCGCGACAGGACTTCTTTTCCAGCTCTACAACCGGCATTTCGGACGTATCCCCCTCGACGTCGAGGGCGATTCGCCGGTTCCCCCGCCCGCCTACCCGATAGGAGGCGACCAGCCGCGCATCAATACGGGCAGCGACACCTGGCCGCTCGACGTATCGGCGGCCTTGACCTCGGATCGCCGCGCCTTGACGGTAGCGGTAGTGAACGCGAGCGACGAGGAGCGTTCGCTCTCGATAGCGATACGCGGCGCGCGTACGGCAGGCGCCGGCCGATGCTGGTTTCTCAAGTCCTCGGGACTCGAAGCTCTGAACCGCGCGGGCAAGGAGCCCGAGGTCCGGATCCAGGAAGGCGAGTTCGACGCGGGCGCCTCCGTCCTTAAGATCGCCGCCTACGGCATCGAGCTGTACGAGTTCTCCCTGGCGTGACCGCCGGGCCGTGCAGAATGCGCTTGTCCTAATCGCCCCCCGCCAGCCAGTCCAAGGCTTGAAGGAGGAGCCTCTTGTAGGGCGGCAGTTCCCAGACCTCGCGCGAATGACCGGGCGCGATGTGGGCCACTCGGCCCTTGCCTTCGATCCTCGACCAGGCCATCGGGTAGGCGAGGCCGCGATCCAGCGCGACAAGGTGGATCCGAGCGTCGGGCGCGTGCGTCTCGACATAGAACTCGTCATGGACGGTAAAGGCTTCGATCCCTGCGGTGATGGGATGCTCCTCGAAGACGGGGTAGAGGGTGAAGGCGAACTGCGGCGGATGGGACACGAAGACGCCGCCGAGTAATTCGCCGAGAGCCGGATCCGACCGGCCTATGACCGTTGCGGCATGGACGGCCAGAAAGCCCCCGCCGGAGCGGACCCAGGCGATCAGCGCGTCGGATTGCGCTTTCGTCAGGCGATCAGGCCCGCCCTTCTCTCCCTCCTCGTCCGAGGTAAAGCATGTATAACTCAGCACGATGTCATAACGGCCCTCGCGCAGCCGCGAGAGCGTTTCCATATCGTACGTCGCCTCGGCCCTCGCGCCTACGGACTCCAGCAGGGAAGCGGCGTAGGCTCCGAAGCCCTCGAAATCGTGCCATTGCCCTCCGAGCAAAACAAGGACGCTCTTCCCGCTTAAGCTCATCACATCGCCTTTACCAGCGCATCGGCTGTCCGAGGTAGTCCATGTATATCGGGTCGTCGCGGTCCCAGTTCCTCGAAGCGAGACGGAAGATGCCCTCCGCGGCCTCGTCGGCTTCGATGTCGGCATCCTTCCCGCCCATGTCGGTCCGCATCCAGCCGGGATGGACGGCCAGAATCTTGAAGCCGCGCGGCGCCAGATGGTTCTGCAGGATTTTCGACAGCATGTTGAGCGCGGCCTTGGACATCGAGTAGGCGAACTCCGACTCGCGCCAGCAATCCGCGATGCTTCCCGCCTCGGAGGTGATGTTAATAATGAGTTTCCTCTCTCCCCTCTCCAAAAGAGGCAGGAACTGCTGACATACCCGAAGCGGGCCGAAGGCGTTGACGTCCATAGTCCGCATCAGGGGATGGACCGCAAGGTCGAGTTCCTCGAGCGGCGTACGCGTCTCCAGGAGGACCCCGGCGTTATTGATAAGAAGGTCGAGGGCGCCGGCGAGTTCGGCGACGCGGCTTGCCGCCGCCCGGACCGAATCGAGGCTGGCCACGTCGAGCGGGATCGGGAAGAAGAGCTCCGGGTACAGGCGGCCCAACTCGGGCGAAACATCGTCGGGGCGATGCAGGCCGGCGTATACGCGGAAGCCTTCCCGCAAAAAAAGCCGCGTCAGAGACATGCCCAGGCCCTTGTCGGCTCCGGTTATGAAGACGGTCTCTATCATAATCTCTCCAGTGCCGGGCCTCACAATGGGTCACGGCGGGAGTAAGTATAGGGAGGTGATCCCTTCGGCTCAAGTCGACATGAATTCAAAAACCACTTCTTTTTTCACCGCCTCCGCGACGAGGTTTTATGCAGCTTGATAGCGTAAGCCGCGATCATGAACCTCAGACCTCGATACCCCAAGCCGGGATCGAGGAGGGCTTCGGACAGCACGAGACAGACTCCCGCGTCATCGTACACGGCGCTCTTGTTCGACCGATCCCTCCGCTTTTTCGCGAGATCCAGGAGGAATCTGCTCATGGGGGCGCCGTCGGGATTCTGCGACATGAGGCGGCCGAGGGCCTCGTCGAAGACCGCGCGATCTTGGGCCTTCGATCCGCCGAATGCCTCGGCGGCGCTGTCGCCCAAGGCCACCAGACCCGTGGCCTCGTCGTCCAAGAAGGTCACGTACAATCGATAGAAAGCCGGCATGAGGCCGAGTATCGAGGCGGTCGACAGGACCAGCTCGTCCGAAACGAAGGCCGGATCGCGTTCGATGCGCAGACAGGAGACCAGGGCGGGTATCGAGGCGCGGGAAGATAGAAGCTCCAGCGCGAAGGCCGCCGAAATTCTGACGCGGGGGATGCGGGATGAGACGAGGCAGTCTTCGACGAGGGGGATGCTGTCCCGGTCGCCGAGGCGGGCCAGGGCGACCACCGCGGAGGCTTGGAGCATGTAGTCCTCGGCCCTCGCCGCTTTTCTGAGCACGGGCAGAACCCGCTCCCGCCTTTGGTCCGGCTCGGCGTCGCGGGTCTGCGAACTCAAGGATTTCCCGAGAATGCGCGCGGCGAGATATGCGGTCGTATACGGCTGACGCTCGACTTCGAGCACGAGCGCCTCGACCGCTTCTGGACTCAGATGGCCCATATTCTCAATGGCGATGAGGGCTTCGGTCCGTACGTCGAATCGCGGCGACGAAAGGTACTCGAGCAGGCTGTCCTGGGCGGCGTCGGAGGCCGATCCGCGGGCGTCCTCCCCGATCTCGTGGATAAGGCCGATCTCCTCCTCGGGATCGCCCGATTTCTCCAGACGCGACAGGAGGTTAAAGGTGCGCAGGTCGCGTATCGAGAGCAGGACGCCGAGCGACTCCCGCACGGAAACGGACCCGAGCCGCACAAGATGGGACATGCGGAACAGGATCGCGACAAGGATGATAAACAAAAAACCGTAGAATATCCGGAAGGACAGGGCGTCCGACAAGCCTGCGTCGTACAACGCGTCGAGCGCAAGGCCGCCGAGGGCCGAGCCGAGCGTCCCCCCGAGACCGTAGACAAGATAGTAGACAACACCCAGGTCGAGGGTCCGCTCGGGTCTGACGAGCGAGAAGAAGTAAGTCTGCGCCGCGTTCTCCTCGCCGGAGAAGCCGAAGCTCGAAAAGAAGTTAATAAATATAAACATCAACGCCGCCGCGAACGGACCTGCGAAAACGCCGACCGGTCCGGGGGCCGCCGGGATCGGCAGGAGGCTCAGGGCGGCGACGGCGGTGAAAATGACGTAGAGCGGCTTCGCGCCGAGTCTGTCCACGAGAAGTCTGGTCAAGAGTCCCATGGCGAGGGAACCTACGCTTCCGACGAGCGAATACGCCATGACCGCTCCGTCGCCCTGGCCGAATACATCTTTCGCGTAGACGGGCAAAAACGAGCGCGCCATGCCGGCTGCGAACGCGAGGAAGAAAAACACTTCGATAAAGACACGAAAAGGTTTTTCCTTCATCGCTTCGCGGGCGTTCTTCCACAGCCCTTCAGAACGCTCGGACCGGTAAGCCTCCGGTTCGGGCACGGACCTCATCAGGATGAAGGTGCCGCACAGACCGAATGCGATGCCGACGCCGACGGCGAGCGCGAAAGCCCAGGACGGAGCGCTCCTGCCTAAGGACAGCGCGACGATGAGATTCGTGATCATGCCGGCGATCGAGGCGGCGATCTGGGCGTTGACCAGGAAGGCGCCGCGGTCGGAGCGTTTTCCGCCGGATCCGCCGTCGGCGAGATGCGCGAGCACCGGATTGTTCCCGATCATGCCGACGCCGCGCAGCGCGTTGAAGAGGGCGACGCCGACCAGTATCGTGGCGATCGCCGCGCCCTGCGCGCCGGCCCTCGATAGCAGAGGCGCGAGAAGAGCGGGGACCATGGAAACATAGCGCCACAGCCAGGCGCGGCCGAATACCTCGATGATCGGCCTGTCGCGGACAAGGCGCTTCCCAAGAGGAAGGAGGAAGAAGGTCGCGGAGGCGAAGGCGTTGAGTACGCCGATGACCGCGTTCGAGGCTCCGAGACTGAGAGCGTACAGTGTTATCAGACTTCCGGAAACGAGAAGAAAGGAAACGGAATTGAGCGCGTTGAAGAAGAAAAAACTGCGCCGTGCTTTCTGAAGTGCAGCGGGGGAAAGTGGAGGCATACGCTCAAGTATAGGCGCGCGGGCAGCCTGCGAAAAGCGGTGTAGCGCGTTTTCTGTGCGGAGACTCTCGGTTCTACGCTGCGGCTGTTCCCGCGTGCGGCAAGACCGGTTCTATCCCTTCACCGAGCCCACCGTCAGTCCGGAAATGAGGTACTTGGACGAAGCGAGGAAGAGCACCATGACCGGGATGGACACGATGAGCGAGGCCGAAGAATACAAGCCCCACTGCGTGCGGAAATTGTCCGCGAAGGTTCGGATGCCCTGGGTCCAGAAAAACATCTCCTCGCGCTGCAGCATGATCCGGGCGAGAAGATAGTCGTTCCAGACCTGGGTGAAATTGAAAAGGAAGGCGATCGCCAGCGAGGGCGTCGAGAGGGGCAGAATGATCTTCAGGAAGGCCCCCATGCGGCTCGCGCCGTCGATCATCGCGGCCTCTTCCAGTTCGGTCGGAATCGTGTCGTAATAGCCCTTGAGGATCCAGATACTGAAGGGCACAGCGGTCACCGAGTAGGCTATGACGAGCCCCCTCCAGGTGTTTATAAGACCGAGGCGCGCTGCGAGAATGTACAGCGGAATCATCAGCATCGCGGCGGGGATCATCTGAGTCGCAAAAAGGAAGATGAGTCCCGCTTTCTTCCCCCTGAAATTCCAACGCGAAAAAGCGTAAGCGCTGGTAGAAGCGATCATGACGCCGATGAATGACGTGGAAATCGTGATGACAAGCGAGTTCCACAGCCAATTCGGGAACTTCGTGTCCTGAAGAACTGCGCGGTAATTGTCGAGCGTGGCGTCGGGGGGGATGATCGAGAGGTCAGTCGACAAAAGCCGATCGCCCGGCCTCAGCGAGACCGAGGCGACTCGGAGTATCGGGTAGACGGCCGCGACGCAGGCGAGAATGAGCACAAGATAGGTCATGGCGATACCGATCGGACTGCCGTTCCGCCTCCGCTTGAAAAGCCAGGCAACTGGATCCGTTTTCATCGTGTTCCTCCCTGTGTCTTTTTGGCAGAACGACGCCCCTCCCCGGCAGCCGTCGAAAGCCCGGCTTTCATGACAGGCTTGAACTCGGTCACCTGCATATAGAGAATGGTCAACGCGAGGAGTATGACGAAAATCACAAGCGCGAAGGCCGCGGCGAAGCCATATCGGTTATATTCGAAGGCCGCGCGGAAAAGCGCCGTCACCAGGATGTCCGAAGTCTCGAGCTCGTTCTGATTGACCAGGTACGGCACATTGAAATTGTTGAAGGTCCAGATAACGCCGAGGATGACGACCGGCGTCATCACCGGTTTCAAGAGCGGCAACGTGATGGCGCGGAAACGCTGGAAGGGACTCGCGCCGTCGATCTCGGCCGCCTCATAGAAAGTCGAATCGATGCTCTGGAGCCCCCCGAGCAGCGTGACCATCATGAAGGGGACTCCCAGCCAGATGTTCACGATATTGACCGCGATATAGTTCCATACAGGGTCGGTCAGCCACTGAGGAGGCGACTCGACCCCGAGCCCCCTCAGAATAATATTTATATAACCATACTGGAAGTTGAACTCGCCCCGCCAGGCGAGGACCGCGACGACCTGGGGCACGGCCCAGGGGAAGACAAGAAGCGTTCTGAAAAGTCCTCGAAACCGAATTTTCCGATTAAGAAGAAGCGCGAGTCCGAGCCCCAGCGTCACATGAAAGCTGACCTGAATGAAAGTCCACAGGAAAGTTCTGCCGAGGATCGGGAAGAACTTCGCCTGCTTCAGCACCGGCTCGGTGAAAATCAGCTTCAGGTTTTCCCAGCCCTGGGCCAGGCCGAAGGTCGGATTCTTGAACCGGCGTATGGACATATTGCTGAAGGCGAGCCTGAGTTCGTACAAAAGCGGATACACGATGAGGACAGCGAGCCCGATCGCCGCCGGCGTTAGAAGCATAATCGGGAGCGCGTATCTGCTCTTGAGCCACTTGCCGAACACAAGCCAGAGCGCGACTTCGAGTACCAAGACGGCGAGGACGACCGCAAGAATCGTCGCACCGACATTGCCCAGGCTGTTTAAGACGAATTCCGGAGTGAGATTGGCCATCATGCCTCCGAATCGCGCCTGTATCTGGTGCATCCGCAGAGAAGCTTCCACCGTGGAAGCTCATGCGGATGCACCGGCACATCAGAAGAATACTACTTCAGAGCCTTGATTCCCGCCAGAGCCGCGGCCTGCATGGCCTTTGCCGCGGCGGCCGGCGTCGTCGAGTTGGCGAGCACCTTGATCATCTCGGGCTTCATGGCGTCCCATACCGCGCGCATCTCGATAACCGAGGGCATGCCGACGCCGACCGTCATCTGCTCGGCCGAGGCCTTGGTGATCGGATCGCTCGTCACCACCTTGTCGGCGGCTGCGGCCTTGAGCGCGGGCAGACGCGTGAGCCTGGTGAACATGAGCAGCTGATTCTCTTTGTTCGTCGCGTACTTGACGAAGTCCACGACCGCGGCGAGCTTCTCTTTGTCCAGGCCGGATGGAATCATGAAGAACTTGCCCGCGGTGTAGGGGGCGGGCCAGGTGCCACCCTTGACCATCGGGATGCGCGCGACTCCGAGCTTGCTCCCCATGACCTTCTTATAATCGCCCAGGGACCAGTCGCCGTTGATGATCATGGCGGCCTTGCCTTCTTTGAAGGTCGCGTCGGCGGTGTCATAGTTCGCTTCGGCCGGGAGGACCTTGTGCTTGAACTTGAGATCCTGAAGCAGGGTCAAGGCGTTGACCATGGCAGGCGTATCGAGGGTCGGAGTCTTGCCGTCGGCGGCGAAGACCGATCCCTTGTATCCACCGAGCCAGGGGACGAGCCAGAAGGGCTCGGTCTGATTGAAGGTCAGCGGAATTATGCCCTTCTTGTTGAGATCGGCGGCCATTTTGATCAATTCGTCCGTGGTTTTGGGCGGCGTTTTGACAAGGTCAGTGTTGTACAGAAGCATGAGGTGATTGCCCGAGCTGATGGGAACGCCCCAGGTTTTTCCGTCCAGCCGCACCGCGCTGGCGTCTGCATACAGCTTCAGGTCGACAAGCTTATCGACACTCTGGATAAGTTCCGCCGCGACAAAGGGACCGGCGTGATCGCTGACCGTCCAGAGAAGATCAGGAGAGTTTCCCGCAAGGGCCGCTGTCTGGAAGTCTTCACGCAAAGCCTCGGTCTCTTTGTTCAATACCTCGATACTGACCTTCGGATTCGCCTTGCTGTAATTACCAGCCAGCTCCTGAACGAACTGGAACGCATTCTCGGCCGTTCCCTCCTGTGTCCAGATCGTCAGCTTCATTTGAGCGAAGCCGAGACCAACTAGAAGGACAAGGGACACGGCGATGGAGATAGCTTTCTTCATCGTCAACCTCCTAAATTGAACCGGTTTAATTAACCGGTTTATTACTGTACCCTCTTTTTTTATCCTGTCAAGAGCATTTTTTACTGCCGTAGTCGGCCGAGAAGTCAAAGTATAGGCATTCCGGTAAAGCTTTCCAGCGCTAAGGGGGAGTCCCTCGAAGCCTGTTGCATGCACGGCTCAACAAGGTTCGAGGGACATCATCTCATCTTGAGAAGGACGTATTTCTTGAATACTATGACGATGATATGATCCTCCTCGGCCTATGCTCCGGCGCCTTTCTCGCTTTATGTGTCGACGAGGTCATTTCTACCGCCCGGCAAGCCGAACTCGACGCTATAGAGTGGGCGGCGGACGCCCATATCCAGCCCGGCGATAGTAAGACTGCGGAGCGGGCGATGATGGCCACCCTGAGGGCGGGTTTGACCATCTCGTCCTACGCCTCGCTGTACAGGGCTTGTTCGGAAGGCAAAAGACTTAAGCGCTTCGAAGCCTTGCTCGAAACCGCCTCGGCCCTGTATGTGCCTATTCTGCGGATATTTGCGCCTTCCAGAGACACAAGCGGAAAAAGCTTCGACGAGGCGCAGATCGCAGGCGAACTACGCCGCCTCGGAGATTCAGCGGCCGCCCATGGCATAACAATCTGCCTTTCGATGAGCAAAAGCTCGAGCATCGACAATTACGCGGCCGCGCTTTCGCTCGTGGCGGCGGCGGATCACCCCTTCATCCGTTTGGCGTGGGAAGATCTTTCTTCAGAACCGCCGGAAACCGCAACGAAGGCCCTCGAAAAAGCCGGAAAGAACGCCGCCCTGCTGATTGCACGCTGCGTCGACCGAAACGGGAAGGCTGTCGGAATCGCAAAAACCACTTCGGAGTGGCGCAGGAGAATCGCTCTGTTCAAACGCGCGGAACTCGATCCCAAAATGGGCAGCTTCGTTCTCATCGGCTCGGCGCAGGATCCGGCGGCGTTGACCGCCGAAGCCCGGGTCTTGCGAGAGATCATCAGCGCCGATACGTCTTCCTGATTCCTCAACAAGCTTCGAGGCAGTCCTAACAGGTTGATGACAAACTCGATGCTTGTCATCAACCTGTTACGCAATTGCAACATTAAAGAAGCTGCTGACAAAGGCGCTTTCGCCTTTGTCAGCAGTCTACTGAAAGCGCTCGGAACGCTTCGCTTCCTCCCAAAATCCGTCCATGAGTTCCATATTCCCGGCCGAGAGGTCCTTACCAATCTCGGCCATCCGCCGCTCGACATGACGGAAGCGGCGCGAGAATTTCTCGACCGCGCCGTGGAGGGCGAGCGCAGGATCGACGCCGAGGAAGCGGGCGAGGTTGACCGCTCCGAACAGAAGGTCGCCCAATTCTTCTTCGAGCGCGGTCTCGCGCTCGTCATGGGCGGCTCCTTCACAGGCTTCCTCGGCCGATTTCAGCCGGGCATCGAGCGCTTCGAAGGCCGCGCGCGCTTCGCCGAGTTCCTCCCGCGCCTTGGCCCAGACCTCCTGCGAACGCGACCAGTCGAAGCCGACCTTGGCCGCTTTCTTTTGAACCTTGTAAGCGCGCTCGAGGGGAGGGAGGGCGCGTGAGACTTCGTCCAAAAGGGAGTCCTTCTTCCTCCTGCCCTCGACCTTCACCTTGATCTCGTTCCACTGAGCGATGACCGCCTCGGGCGTGTCGGCCTCCGAGTCGCCGAATACATGGGGATGACGTCGTATGAGCTTGTCGCAGAGTCCGTTCAGCGCGTCGGCCACGGAAAAAGCGCCGCGCTGTTCATGCATGTAGGCGATCATCGTCGCGAGGAGGGCGCTGTCTCCGATCTCTTCGGCGATATGAAGAGGATCCTCCTCGTCGATCGCCTCGACGAGTTCATAGGCCTCTTCGAGGACGGCTGCCCTCAGGCTTGTGGGAGTCTGCTCCCGGTCCCAGGGGCAGCCGTCGGGACCTCGGAGCCGGACGATGATGGAGTACAGCCGCGCAAAGGCCCGGGCCGTCCGATCGACGGCCTCGGAGCCGGTCGTGGCTGCGCCGACTCCGGGCGTGGAAGCCGGAGTCGGGGCGGATGCCCGCCCCTCCCCCTCCGGCCGGTCGGCATTTCCGCTCAGACATCCCCTCCGCTCTGAGCGCCCTGTGAACTCATCTGCACCGCGAAGGCTGCAATAGCGCGGATATCGGCGATGGGGACAAAGAAGCCGCCTTCGACGCTCGAGGCGTCGATGAGCGATAAATATGAATACCACGTGCTCAGACCTTCAATCCCGGCGAGGCGATTGGATTCAGCGTCGATCCCGCCGCTGGCCGCTCCGATCTCCGAGAACAACTCGCCCAGCCTCGCCGCCGACATCGAGAGTATGAAGACCGGCTTCTTCGGAACCGACTTAGTGAATGCCGCAAATGAGGGGGTCGAAGCGAGGCTCTTGGGAGCGGCCTTGCGGGAGATCAAAGCCTTAAGCGCCGAAACGTCGCCGGTTGTAATATAACATTTACCTCCGGAGACGGCCCAGCGCATCTTGAGCATAGAACCGACTGTTTCGAACACCCTGTCCATCGTCTCCTTTTCGCGCTCCGACAGGGCTCCGTCCAAGCCGAGTTTTGACGGATCGCCCACCTTCATGGACACACCGAGCTCGCCATACGAGAACGATCCGTCCTTCTTGTCATCGTTGGTGAATGCCAGATCCAGACCGAGTATTTTTGAATAACCTTGCAGAAAGGCTTTCAGATCAGGATCGTTCGCGAATCCACGCATGAGCGAGCGGTACGCCGCCTCGTCCTTCGCCTCCATGATGACGTCGGCGTCGAAAGACATCATCGTCTTCAGAAACTCCGAGATCGCCTCTGTATCCCCTTCGTCTATGGAGCCGGCGTTTGCGAAGGCCGCCGCGTCAATGTCGAAATCGAAGGACAGGGCGCCCCGCTCTCCCGCGGCCTTGACGTACTTGTCTTCGAATCTGAAAAGTGCATCGATAGAAGCTTTGTCGAGACCGATCGTTTCGAACAAAGGACGAAGGTATTTTTTCATCAGCTCGACGCTGCCTGCGTAGTCCTCTACCCAGGAGCAGCCATAGAGCGAGGATGCGTCCACCTGGGAAGCCCAGTCGAGGGCCGAGCCGCTCTTGCTCATCTTCGCAACGAGCTTCTGGACATCGGAGCCGGCGGCGGCCGCGGCGCCCGCGCGGATCGTCATGCCGTCGGCGTTCAAGACGAGCGCCGCATCGGCGCTGTCGATTTGCTCAAGCAGCGCTGTCAGGGCATCGACCATTCCTTGGATGATCTTCTCGGGGTCGTTCGACAAATTAGGAGCGGGCTTCGCGATGGAAGGATCTGCGAGGTACTTGCGCATCGCATCCTCGATCGGCTTATACGAATCCTTGAGGAGCGCGGCGATGTCTTTGACATCGCCCCACAGCTTGACCGACCCGGCGGGATACCGTGCAAGCGACTTTGTATCGATCGTTTTCGCGGCGGGGAAGGCCTGGGCGCTCAGGCTGTCGGTGAGCATAACATAGCCCTTGGCCTTGGCCGCGATCTTGAGCGGGGACGAAGAGCCCAGCAGAGCGCTGAGAAACGCCTCGGGGTCAGAGCGGTAGGGGACGTACAGCGCGTACTTCACGTCCTTAGGTGAATCGGAGGGAAGGAGCGCGAGCGCCCAGGGCCGGGCGAAATCGAGAACCTGCACCGCCTGATCCGCGTTCGGTATCGAGCCCTTTATCAGGTCCTCCAGTCCGGCGCCCGCCAGGGAGTCGAGCCCTGCAGCCTTCCAGAATGCATCACAGGACGAGAACAGCTTGTACGGCGACTCAACGATCACCGCCGCGACCGAATCAGCGGGGACGAGGGGTACGACCGGCCCCGCCGGAGCGGACTCGACACAGGCGATGATGAGGAGGGCCGAGAGCAGCAGGGCCCCGATAACATGCAACATGAGAGGCAAGCGCAGCTTTCCTTGTTGGCTTCTGCTCATTGGACTTTGTTTGACTTCAGTGGACATTGAAATACCGCCTTCCTGCGCGCCGGTGGAGCGCATTTCGTTGATCATATATGAATGAACACAAAGGATCACTCTCCCGGATCGACCTTCCTCGCTTCACGATCGGGATTCGCACGATACAATAACGCGATCTTGCCGATAATCCTGACCAATTCGCTCCCCGTCCGCGATGCGAGTTCCTCAGCCTGGCTTCGCCGCGTCTCGGCCTCGTCTCCCGCCAAGCGAATCTTTACGAGCTCATGCTGATCGAGCAGCACCGAAAGGCGCGAAACGAACTCTTCGGTGACTCCGGCCCTTCCGACAGATGCATAGCAGGCCAGATGCTGAGCCAGAGCGGACAGGCGACTGCGTTGTTTCGCGCTCAGCATGGACGCATTCCTCTCATATCGGAAGCCTGAAAAGGAGTTTGACGACGAGTTCAATAAAGATGCGGCCCAGGAAATACAGCGCGAGGAGCACTACTAGGCCGGTGATCAGTCCCTGGAGATAGGTGACGAAACGTCCGCGGTAAAGAATACGGTTGATTCGATAGAGAACGGGATTGAGCATCGCATCGACGACGCGCCACAGCGGATGCAGTGAGTTCCAGCGGGCGGCGTAGGCGACCAGTCTGGCCGCCGCGCATACCGCGAAGAAAGACAGAAAAAAAGCTGCTGCCGACCAGGCGGCGCTTACGACGAGACCAAGCACCAGACCAAGCGTGATACCGAGCGAGACGGCGATCCGGCTCAGCAGATCGTTGACGACGGCGAGCACCGCGATGGCGACAATGGGACTGAAATCGAGGGCGCCGGAGGACAAGGCCCTGATTCTTCTGAACAGACCGAGATAGGGATCGGAAACCACTTTGATGATCCTGCCTGCTGTACCCGAATCGAGGCCGGGCATCCACGATATGAAGATTCGTGCGATGCAGACAAGCATGTACACCAGTACGGCGACATTCAGAATTCGCGCGATCACAGCTATCAAGGAGTCCCCCTCACGATTATTCGCCGGGCTTGATCTTCATGAGCTCCGACATGGTCTGTTTCAACTGCATCGAGGCTTCCGCCGCGTCGCGGCTTTCCCGCGCCGGATCGAAATACGGGTCGAGAGCGAGCGCCTCGTTCCAGAGCGAGATCGCCTCGTCCACCGAACCTTTCGTATAGGCCTCAAGACCCGACAGATACAAGGAATCGACGCGTTTCGCAAGATCGGCCCTGCCCAGATCGCCGAGCGAAAACACGGCTTGTATCGAAATCCGGTTGAGCGGCGCAAGCTGGGTCGTCAGGTCGAGCGTGTAATTCACGATGATCCGCGCGAGTTCGATGTCAAAGGAGGACCCGATGGATATCCTGGGATTCCCGCCCTTTATCATGAGCCCGCCGTGAAAATCGAAAAAATCGGTTATCTGGAGAAGCGCTCCGGCGGCGGCGTACATCGATTCGGACTTCGATGGATCGACGAGATCGATGGGCTTCGATATGTCGACCGCCGCGATGAGGGGGCGGATGGGACGATACGACAACCCGAAGGTCGCGACAGTCGGCAGAGGATCGCCCTGCACGGGAGGGCCAAGGTTCTTCAGGCTCAAACCGAGGGAAAAATTCTTGGTTCGCGACGAATACATTTTGAGGAAGTTAAAGCGTGTAAGCAGTCCTATGTCGAGCATGAGGCCCAAGGCTGAGTTCCCCTCGGTATAGCCCGAATCGACCGAGGGCATGGACCTGTACGCGATCTTGCCGGTCGCGCCCGCCGAGATTCCGCCGAAGTAAAAACCGGGGAAAAAATTGTATGAAACGTTGAAACCTGCCATCGATTCCGAATAGTACCCGGCGCCGGACGGATCCCCGTACTCGTTCATAGCGGTGAAGGGCAGGTACAGCCATTTGCCGCCGACGCCGAAGCCGAGGTTTTTATACCGTATGGTATAGACGGCGCCTTCGATCTTGGTGTCGGCGATCCAATTGTTATGAAAAACCGCGAGTTCGGTGAACTCGAGGACGCTCGAAGCGGCCGGATTGACTTCGAAGTACGACGAATCCGAAGCGACAGCGGTATACGCCCCTCCCATACCCTCGGCACATCCGCCCATGGGCACGAGCAGCGAACGCATGGTGGTCCGCCCGGCGTTCTGATCGATGTTAAGTATATTAGAAATGATATAATATACGTCGGCCGTTCCTTGAGCTCGGATCGAAAGGGCCGCCGAGAACGCGAGAACTGAAACGAGAACGTACCGCTTCATCGTCGGTCAAAAGTATACTATGGGGGCGTGTGGATTTCTATATAGCATCGATCTTCCTTCAATTAAGGGCGATCGGGGCCGAAAATAAAAGGAAGCTCGATCCACCGATGCCGGCGGGCTCCAATCAAACCGAGAAGAAAGAGGAAGGTACCGGCCAACCTCCATGCTCAGAAAGTCGCTGATACTTGTCCTCGCGCTTTTTCTCATGGCGGCGGGACAGGCGCTGTGGTCCGCCGGACAGAGCGCGGACATCTTCGCTCCGGTCGATCTCCTCGTCGAACAGAAACGCTACGAAGAGGCCATCGACCTTCTCAGGCGTCTCCTCGTCTCGAATCCCAAGAGGACCGAGTCGATAAAAAAGCGCATCGGCGATGTTCTGCTCAAAAAGGCCGACGATAATATACAAAATCAGCGGTACAACGAGGCCTTCGAGGACGCGACCCGATTCTGGCGCGAGAATCCTCAGCGGGCCGACGAAGCGCAAAAGCGGATCAGAAAGATCAACGCGGTGCGCGAAAAGTACAACGCAACGAGCCGCAAGCTCTACGACTACATCGTCGACGAAAAAAACCGAGCCAGCCCCGACTTCAACGCCGAAGTCGTCCGAAGGCTCCAAGAACTCGACGAGCTCGACCGCAACAATCCGGATTCGAAGAAAACTATCAATTACCTGAAGGAAACATCGCTCGCCCTGGTCAATCAGGACACCTTGAAACGCGTCATGAGCGAAGCCCGAATTCTCATCGATTCGGGCCGCTACGTCCAGGCTTCGAGGAAATACCTCGAGGGATTCGAGCTTTTCAAGCCCGAGTTCGAGTACGCGGGCTATGACGCGATCACGGTGAGCGCCGTATCGCGCGAGGCGGAGACCGCAAAGGCGGCCCCGGACGCCTACGCAGCTCTGCAGAACGAGCTGGAAAGCTCGATCGCCGCGCTCAAAACTGCGCTCGAGTCCGGCGGCATCGACTCGATAACGTCGGCCATACCCGCGGCCGAGACGGCCCTGAATCGGCTCGAAACCATCAGAGCCGAGCTCTTCTCCGCAGCAGCGCACATCGCCTCGATATATCAGACTATCCCAAAAGCCGACCATTCGCCGATCGAGTACCAATACCTCGCCGTCGTGGATGTCCTTATCCGCGGAAGATCGGACGATCTGAGCGCCGAGCGCAAGCCGTCTGCGGAACATGGGCTGCCCGAGGGACTGGGCGGAGTGCTGATCGCCCAGTGGGACGCCCTCCTCGACGGCATCGACGCCGCGGCCCAGACGGGGCTGGACGCCGCCTACGCGGAGGGAGAATCAGCATACGCCGCCGGCGGGCTCGCGGCCGCGCGGGCCGCGTACGACCGAGCCGCGGCTCTGTATGCTCCTGCATCGCAGGTTCTCGGCTGGCGGAAGAAAATGCCCCAGTCCGATTTTGTTCCCGACCTCGCGGGTATACGCTCGAGCATCGCAGCGGCGGCCGCGGCCGATTCCCGCCTCGATCATGCGGCGAAAACCGCGTCCGCCGTGTCGAGACTCGCCTCGCATCTCGAATCGCTCAGAAGCGTCGCGGCGAAATCCGCCGCGTACGCGGCGTCCTACAACACCGTGATGGCTGCGGCCGCGGACCAAGGCGCGGCGAACCAGACGGCGGCCGAACTGGCGCGCGCTGCCCTCGAGGCATACCGTACAGAGATTCGCGCTCTCGAGGATGCGATCGCCGCCGAGACTCGGCGGGAGAGCGAACTCTCGGCGCTTGCAAAGGCTGTTTCGGCCGGAGGGGATGCACGGGCCGAGACCCTGCAGTCGGCGTACGGCGCCAAGCTCGCCGCCGCCCGCGAGGAGGCGGTCACGGCCGAATACGACACGGCCGCAGCGTCATTCCGCATCGAGGGCGCTTTTTTGGAACAGGAGATCGTCGCACGCGAAAAGGCGATTGCCGCTGCGGAGGCGCTCATAGAGGGCGCAAGTTCGACGAGGCCTGATCGTGCGGGGTTCAAAGACCCCTCGCCCACCACCGCATCGACACTTCTTTCGGCCGAGCTTCCGCGCGTGCAGACTCTGTCAAGCTGGGCGGGCGGGAGTCTCGCCCGGGCCGACCGCGAGCCCCCGGCGCTCCGAGCGCGGAGCGACTTTACAGCCGCCCGGACAAAAATCAAGGAAGTCGTCGACCGGGCGGCGGCGCTCGCGAAACGGCGTGAAGTTTCCTTCGCACGTGCCGAAGAGCGGAAGAAGTACGCCCGCGACGCGCTTGCAGAGGCGAAGAAGAATCTCGATTCGGCGGGCTCGAAGCTCGCGAACGCGAAGAACCTCATCAAACTGGACAAGGGGACAGGGGCGAGGAGCCCCGCCGTCCGCAAGGAATTCGCGGACGCGCTTTCGCTCGTGGAAGAAGCGACGACGCGCGTGCTTGCCTCGGCCAACGCCGACTTCATCGCCGCGGCCTGGGACGAATACCAAAAGAGAATAAGCGAAACCAGAAGCAGCATCGATCTGGCGAGAAACGATTTCGTCGTCGACGAGACCTTCAGGCTCCTCGGCGAAGGACAAAAATACTACGAGCAGGCCATATTCGATCTTTCGGCGGAGGCTTTGAGTGGCGCCCAGGAGATATGGTACGATGAGTTCA
Source organism: uncultured Treponemataceae bacterium (assembly GCA_964540615.1). GTDB lineage: Bacteria > Spirochaetota > Spirochaetia > Treponematales > Rectinemataceae > CAZXXZ01. The sequence goes on from CAZINN010000028.1 coordinate 17,911, forward strand.
AGACCGAGCAGGAACAGGTGAAGTACTGGCAGAACCTCGTGAGGCAGGCGAGCGACACCAACAACAAACGCGAGGTGAGACAGGGTGATGCGCTCTATTACGAGATATCGAACTACCTTTCCGAGGCGCGGAAAAACTATCTGCGCGGAACCGACCTGAAAAAAAGCGGCGACGAAACCGGGGCCGCCGCCTCGTTCAATACCGCCAAGCAGAATCTCGCCTATGTCACGAGAGCCTTCCCCCTCAACGCCGAGGCGGGTCTTCTCACCCTGCAGATTCTCAAAGCCACAGACACCGAGGCCTATCGCCTGTCGCTGCCCCGGCGCGTCTCGGAGGCGGTCGCCCTGCTCGATACGGACCCCGCCTCGGGGTATTCAAGAATAGCCGACCTGTACAAAATGGAGCCGAATTATCCGGGTCTCAAAGCCGCACTCGAAAAAGCAGAGATCGTGGTCGGGCGCCGGCTCGCGCCGCTGTCGAAGGAACAACTCGCGCAGGCCGCCTCACTCGTCTCCCAGGCCGAGAAGCTCCTGGCTTCGGGCCGCAAAGACGACCAGACGGAGGCGGAAAAACGGCTGAACGCCGCGCTGAACATTGACAAGACCAACAAGAAAGCCCTCGCCTTGCTCCGCGAGATAAACATTCTGAAAGGCAAAGAAGCGGATATCGTCCTGGGCATCGCCGATCGGGCGGTTCTCGACCAGGCGACGCGCGAGTACGCGGCCCGACGGTACAACCAGGCCCGGGATACGCTCAACAAGCTCCTCGCCGATCCGAACAAGCGCTCGCGCGAGGTTCTCAGGCTCGATAATGAGCTGAAAGTGCTGGGGTACCCGTGATCCGCGTCCATGCCCTGACGGCGCGCCTTGTGCTGGCTGCGGTCCTTGCGGGTCCCGCATTCGCCGCATCCGCGGCAGCCGAGTTCTGGGAACTCCCCCAGTCTCTCGGCGAGGGCCGCTTCCCAGTCTTCTTCTCCACAGCCAAGGGCCCCGTAGCGGTTTGGCAGGAGCCGCGGATAACGGAAGAAGACTCAGGATCGGCGACGATACGATTCGCCCGTTTTGACGGCGAGGAATGGAAGATCGGCTCCGTGTCGCCGTCTTCGTACACGTTCAGCATGACCGGGGCCGTCCCCCCCATGATCTATTCGGCGGCGATGGCGCAGGACGGGCGCATCGCGGTGGCGGTCTCGGCGTCGAGCACCCGTATCGACGTCCTCCTCTCCCGCGACGGAGGCGAGAGTTTTTCGACGGCGGGGAGGATCGAGGCGCAGGTCACCTCGGTCGCGCCGCGCATCTATCCGAGCGCCAAGGGCGGATGGATCGTTTTCGTCACCCAAGGAAAATCGAGCGCGGCGCAGGACGCTTCGGCGCCCGCCGTCGAGACGATGAGCAGTGTAAGCATCTACGCATCGACCAGCCGCGACGGAATCTCGTGGACGCCCTTCGAGGCGATCGTAAGCCCCGACGAAGGGCTTGCTATGAACTTCGCGCCCTTCTCAATCCCGCGGTCAGGCCGCGACATCGTCGTATTTCAGAGCTTCATACTCGGTGATGAAAAACTATCGTCCCGCTACGCCCTCATGACAAAAACCTCGGGCGACGGCGGCGTCTCGTGGACGCCGGCCCGTCTCATAACGAACTTCCCCGATCCCTCCGGCGGCCCCGAGTCAAGCCCCGAATACTACGACAACCAGCGCCCCCAGCTCTTCGTCTCGGCTGGTAATCTTTACTTAGCCTGGGAGCGGCGGAAAACAAAGGCGACGCAGACGCGGATATGGGCCGCCGCGATGGACGGGATGGGGCAGATCGATCCAAAAACAGCGGGCCCCGTGGACACGGGGTCGGGATCCTATCTTCTTTCGCAGTGCGGCGACCTGGGCGGCGTTCCAGCGATACTCGCGCTCGAGGACCGGCTCAAATCGAACCGAACGATCCTCGCGACGCTGCGCAACGGCGAATGGAAAACAGAAGATCTCGGCCTGTCGCTCCGTTCGGGGGGGGATGGAACCGGTCTCGTCAACTTCGCCCGCGCCCTCGTCTTCAAATCGAGGACCTATGCCCTCTGGCAGTACGAGACAGCCGGTCGAAGCCGCATTGTCGCCATGATTCCCGTGCTCAAAGTCGGAAAACCAGGTCTTCAGCCGCTCAATTTCACCGTCGGGAGACGGTCCCGAGGGGAATTCGCTCAAGCCCGCGTCGAGCTTCCCCGCAGCGCGGCGGGGATCAAGAACTACTCGTTCGTATGGAAGAGGGTCTCAGAGACTGAGAGTCCGACGCCGCCGTCGACCGCCGATCTTTGGAAGGCTGGGACGCAGCGCGGTCCAGAAGAGACGACGCTGAATCTTCCCGCAACAGAGGATGGGGCATGGAAACTGTGGGTGTCGGTCGAGGACAACGCAGGCAATCGATCGCCCGTCGCCGAACTGGCGTATTACCGCAAGCGGAATCCGCCTCCGCCTCCGACCCTGCTCGAGCCCGCGAAGGATGAGCGCGGCTTCCTCAGGTCGAATACTTTCGACATCGAGTGGCGCGCCCCCGAGGCTGAGGACATAGCCGGATACACCTGGGACCTTGTATTCGCCGGCCCGCTCGAACAAACGGGGGCTGCGGCGCAGGCCGAACAGCCGCGCGGCGGCGAGGCGGCCCCGGCGGGACCAGGACTTTCGGCATTCGAGGAAGAACTCGTCAAAAAAACCGGCATCCCGGCGCCGCCCGGCGTTCTGCGCGGATCGTCGACGCGTTATTCCGCGAAAAACGTCGACAATGGTTATTATTTATTCTCGGTCGCGGCAATCGACACCACGGGGAATATCTCGAAGCCGGCGCACATTTTCCTGCGGGCGGACAAATACGTCCCCTACACAATCGTCACGCTCTGGAACGCGGACCGGGACGACTTCGGCCGCACAAGCATCAGGATCGCCGGGCGTGGATTCCGTGCGGAGGGTCTTGTTCAGCGCATTGTCCTGGACCGCGACGGCCGCCCCCCCTACGATATCGAGCGGGAACTCGAGCGGGGGGATTACAGCATACCAACGGACCGGACGATCGAGGGCTTCACCTTCGAAGACGCGGAGGCGGGGAATTACCGCTTGGGACTTTTGCACGAGAAACGCGGCTGGTACTGGACGGCGCCCAACGTATCGATCGATCCAGCGGGCACGATCAAGTACGTTCTGGCGGCATCATACGAAAGGCCTCTGAGCTTCGGCGTCTCGAAGATCCGCAGGTATTCGATATACGAGGCCCTCATTTTCGCGGCTGTTATGTTTGCGGCCCTCGGCATTCTCCTCGCCGCGAGGCAGGTCGCCGCGGTCGCCCGGGAAGGCGAGGCGATCCGCCGCGAGGCGCTCGCACTCATTACGGGAGGTCCCATGTCTGTTGCAGAAAGATCGCGGACTGCGCGAGGAATACGACGCCGCGGCGTCGGTCTGCGGATGAAGTTCACGCTGACAATCGCCTTCCTTGTCGTTTCGGTGGTCGCACTGCTCGCAATAACCCTGGGCATGTACATGGTCGACCGAACCGCGCACGACCTCGGATCGGGCCTCGAACAACGCGCCCGCGTTCTTCTTGAGAGCGCCGCTCAAGGCGGCCGCTTCTTCCTCGACACCGAAGAGGCGGTCACTCAGCTGTCGTTCCTTCCCGACCAGACCGCGGCCATGGAGGGGGCGGTCTCGATAACGATCACAGGCAACAGTACCGCCCCGGGCGTCGCCGCCCGCGATGTCGTTTATGCGACCAACGATCCCGACATCAACGCCAAGCTCGATCCATCGACGCTTTCACAGGGATCCTACGTGCTCGGAGCTTCCTGGTTCAAAAAAGAAGGCGGGAACGTCGATCCTTTGGCTCCGCTCGTCGATTCCATTGCGGAGGAACTCGAGCGCGAGGGTCAGGCCGCCATCGCCGACGAACTCGAACTCCGCTCCCGCCTCGCGCAGGAGCGCGCATCGCTTAAGCCCGGAGCCGCCGGCGAGGAGAGGCGTGCGGAAATCAGCAGGGAGTCCGATCAGATCGAGGGCAGAATCCGCGAAGCCCTGCTCGAAATATCGAATCGAAAAGTCGGGTCGATCCCCACATTCGATCCTCGGTACATTACGACGTCACGCACCGGCTACCTTTTTTACAAGCCTGTACTCGATTGGCGGCCCAGCGACCGCATCCTTTATAGAGGCATGGTCAGGCTCGAAGTCAGCACCGACAAAATACTCGCTGAAGTGCGCGACTCCACGATCAACATCATTCTGCGCGCGCTCGTCATCGCGGCGATCGCCCTCGCGGCCGGCGTCGTCGGCGCCTTCATTCTCTCGACGATCATCGTTACGCCGATCCGGAAGCTCGTCGCACAGATCGAGAGAATACGCGACACCGAAGACAAAGAAGATCTCGAAGGCTCGACCATCGAAGTGACCTCACATGACGAGCTGTACACCCTCGCCGACACGGTCAATCAGATGACCGAGGGGCTTGTAAAAGCGGCCAAGGACTCGAAAGAACTCATCGTCGGCAAGGGCATTCAGAAAATGTTCATCCCGCTCGACCCGGCTCCGGGATCGAAAGTGAAACTTTCGACCGGCAGACGCGACGAGAAGGATTTCGAGGTGTACGGCTACTACGAAGGCGCCAAGGGCGTCTCGGGCGACTACTGGGATTTCAAGTCGATCAATCAGAGGTATCACTATTTCATCAAGTGTGACATTTCCGGGAAGGGCGTCTCAGCCGCCCTCATCATGGTTCAGGTCGCGACGATGGTCATCAACTACTTCAACGAGTGGAAGAAGGCCATGCCGAAAACGATCGATCTGACCGATCTGGTCTACAAGATCAATGACTTCCTCGAGGAGCGGCAGTTCGTCGGCCGCTTCGCGGCGTTTACGCTCGGGCTATGGGACTCTCAGGAAGGGCTCGCCTATCTCTGCGAAGCGGGCGACCGCAAGCTCCACGTCTGGGATGAAGCCCGGGGGAAACTTCTCGAAGAGCTCCTCCCGGACTCGCCCGCCGCCGGTCCCTTGGCGAGCTTCATGGTTCAAATGAAGAAACCCTTCGTCCAAGTGGTGCGCAAACTGGGACACGGCGACGCCTTTTTCCTATACACGGACGGCATCGACGAGGCGAAACGTTTTTTCAGAGATTCTTCGTATAAGATCATCCGCTGCCGCGACGTCCCGGAGGGCCAGAACCACGAAAACCACGCAGGCGGGCAGGACAACGAGGAATTCGGTTATGATCGAATAACAGCGATCCTCGAGGCCGTCGCCTCGCGGGGGAGCTACCGTCTCGTAAAGCATCACAATCCAGCGCCCGACGAGGTTCTGAGCTTCGACTTCTCCTCATGCCAAGGCAGCCTCGAAGAAAAGGTTCTCGCGCTCGTCTCGGTGGAAAAGGTGTTCCGGATGTACCGCGACCCGGAGGCCGCGGGCAAGGGGATGGTCCTTGTAGATCAGAAAATCGACGCCTTCCTCGAGCGGCACTTCGACCAGTATCGACTGTATTGCGCCGATAAGCGTCCCAATCCCGATCCGCAGAACGAGAATCCGGGATACCTCGTATATCATGGGCTTCGGGAGGATCCCCAGTACGACGACTTGACGATCCTGGCGATCCGCCGGAAATAGAAGTCCGACGAGTTAGGCGAAAGCCTGTATTTCCTTTTCTGATATAGACTCGATGTCATTTGACTCAAAGCCGATTGCGTCGTAAAGTTATGCGTGGGTGTCGAGTGTGATCGGCGCGGCACCGCGTCACAGGACAGCGGCCGCGATCTGCATTCCGCGGAACGCTTCGGCGATTCCGCCCGGAGGCCAAGGAGGGAAGCATGGCAATCATCACTATTGCGCGGGAACTCGCCGCTTTAGGAGAAGACGTCGCCAGGGAGCTTTCCCGCATCAATGGTTATAAGCTCATCGACCGCGAGTATCTCGATAAACGCCTCACGGATTTCGGGCTCAGTCCCGAAAAACGCCAGAAATACGACGAAAAGAAACCAGGCTTCTGGGCCTCGCTGTCGCAGGAGCGCGATGATTATCTGCACTTCCTCAAAACAGCGCTGTTCGAAGAAACGGCCGGCGGCGACTGCATCGTCGTAGGCAGGGGGGCGAACTCGATCTTCGCATCGGTGCCGAGCCTCGTCGCGGTCAAGGTGGTGGCCCCCCTGAGCGTTCGAACCGAGCGCGTGATGAAATCCTATACCTGCGACGAGCGTCACGCTCTTCAAATCGTCGAGGAAAGTGATCACAACCGGATCGGCTATAACAAGTACTTTTTCTCGAGCGACTGGAGCGATCCCAGAACCTACGATCTCACCATCAACACGGCGAAAATCGATGTCAAGCTCGCCGCGAAGATCATCGACAACTACCGGATATCCTATGTGACCGAGGAATTGGCCGCCGCCGGGAAGCGCCGCATTTCTGAACTCCTCCTGGGTCAGCGCATCGTGACCGAGATCGTATATGCGAAAAAAATCCCCGTGCACTTCCTCGAAGCGGCGGCGACGGAAGGCGGCCGCGTCGTACTGCACGGCGTCGCCAATTCGCAGGCGGCCATCGATTCGGCCCTCGCGGCGGCCCGCGCCCTCCCCGGGGTCATCGAGGTCGAAAGCGCGATCCAGGTGGTTCAGGAGTTCACCGTCATGCCATGATCCGCCTGACCGGCTTTCACGCGATAGAAGAGAAGCTCAGATCCTTAGCGAGCCGGCCGGGGCGGAGGGATTCGCCGTCGAGACGCCTGCTCGTCTCAGGCTCGGGGCCGCGCATCAAAACCATACTCGAGCTCGCGGACAAGCTCGCCGTGCCGATCTCCAAGCTGCCGCGCGCCGAACTCGACCGAATCGCGCCGGACAACCGGGGCGTCGTCCTCGAAACCGAGGATGCAGGTTCTACCGAGGCCGACCTCGACGGCTTTCTGGTCGACCCGCCCGAGGTATCCCTCGTCGTCGCCCTCGACCATATCGAGGATCCTCAGAATCTCGGCGCGATCCTCCGCTCCGCCGATGTCTTCGCCGCCGACCTTGTCGTCGCCCCCCGCAGGAGGGCAGCGCCCCTCTCCGATGCCGCGCTGAAGGCATCGGCCGGAGCGGCCTCCTATGTCAGCTTCGCCCAGGTGCCGAATCTCGCCGAGGCTCTGCGCCGCCTCAAGAAAGCGGGCTTTTGGCTCTACGCCGCTGACATGGACGGCTCCGCGCTCGACAGGGCGGATATAAGTTCACGGGCCGTCTTCGTCATGGGAGCCGAGGGCTCGGGCCTGTCCCGCCTTGTCCGGGACGAATGCGACTTTTCAGTGTCGATACCGATGGCCGGCCATGTAGATTCGCTCAACGTGTCCGCGGCCTCGGCGGTGTTCATGTACGAATTCAGGCGCCGCTTTCCGGCGGACAACTCCGACTAGCGCATAAAAAAGCTCTCGGGCGGGCCGAGGTAAGAAGAGCGCCGCGGCCTTGTCCACACGATGATGCGCTGCAGGGGAAGAGCGGGATCCACCGCCGTATACCGCAGGGTATGCCAGCCCGACTTCAATGGACCGTGGTTCGTGATGCCGCGCGCCGCGTTATCCGAAACCGAAATTTCCCATTCTTCGCCGTCCGACTCGCCGTTGAGCTTGCGAACCTTCGGGCTTTCGTCGTCGAAGGCGATCGAGTAACGCATCCCTCCGGTCGCAAAGAGGTCCTGAGGCGGCGAAACGAGGACCTCGACCTGGACCTCGCAGTCGCGGCGCAGCCATAATCTGTATTCGAGATAGGGCGCATCGGCCTGCGTCCCGGCGGAGTTTGTACTCGCAGCCCCGGTTCCCCCGGCGAGTTTCCGCGCGGGAATGGGGAAGACGGTCATGGCGGAAAGTGTCCGCCCCAGGCGGGGCACGGAAGTCCACGAAAGCCCTGAGCCGCCGACGGCGCGCGCGAAGTGCTCGGCCTCGATCGCGACACAGCCGTCGCCCTCGACGAAGCCGCCTCCCTCTGGAGCGGACAAGGCCGCATACTTATCGATGGGAACCATGACTTGCACGATCGTGCCCTCGGAACCCGCGATCTCGATCCGCGGACAGCTGAAACCCTCGGGAGCCTCGCTCCACTCGACGCTCACGCGGAGCCTCGTATCTCCGCCTATCTCGCCCTCGCTCGGCTCGACGCAAAGATAGGGCGCGCTGGGACTGGCCTTAAACGAGAAGGGGGAACGTCCCCGGTTGAAGACTTCGATCCAGCGTTCGCGCCCCGCGTAAGGATCGAGAGTCGGGAGGCTGGCGTTCTTCCGCCCCCCGGGCCAGGATGAGCTCGAGCCCTCGATGGCGACGCCCATAGCCGCTTCTTTTGGGGCCTCGACTACGATGCGGGGCGGAGGCACATTCCGCGGCGGGTCGCGCCAATAGCCATAGCCTATGTGCGTCTGGTCCATCATGTGACGCCACTTGCCGCCGGACAGGTCCTCATTATAAAAGCGGGAAAACTCCGCGTCCTTTTCGAAACGCAGGGCCGCAAGATCAGCCTGCTTCTCAGCGGAGGAGCGGCCCTGGGCCGCATACAACGCATTGCGGCCCCGCGCGAAATACAGTGCATGAATATTCTCCAATGCGCGCGCGGGGTGAAGGACGAGCTGGTAGTACGCATCGGCGCATTCGGCGGGCAAATTCCGTCCGACGCGCTCTGCGCGCTCGAGAAGCTCGGAAAGCTCGGATTGGACGCGCTCGGCCTCGCGGTAATCGACCAGCGAATAACATTCCTCGGAGAGAAGCTCGGGCTTGCGGCGGCTCGAAAGGCGCGCGTAGTCCTCCAGGATCGACCCGATCTCTTGCGCGTACTCCTCGCCGAATTGCTGCGCGGCCCAGTTCTTCGGAAATCGCTCGAGAGCGGAAACATCGAAGATGTCCGCGTCACGCGCAAGCCGCAGGAAGAAATCGATCGAATACTCGTAGGGCTTGAGGTCGCCGACATTCAGTATCCAGAGACGATCGACACCGGCCTCGTAAGCCTCGTGCATCTGCTCCCAAATCCTCGAAATCTGCGTAGTTGCTATCCATTTATAACATCGCGGTCCGCCGACGTAATCGAGATGGTAGTACATGCCGTAGCCGCCTGTTCGGCTTGTCTCCGAACGGGGGGGCAGTCGGCGCATATTGCCCCAGTTGTCGTCCGCGAATACTATGGTCACATCGTCGGGGACACGCATCCCGCGGTCGTAGTATCCCTGCACTTCCTTGTAAACCGCCCAGGCCTGTGGTTGCTCGGCCGGATCGCCGCCCGAGACTTCCGCGATGATCGCCCGCTGATCGGAAACGATGCGCTCGAGCAGAGCGACGTTCTCCTCCTCGGACATGGGTTCGTCCCCGTCGCCGCGCATGCCGACGGTCGTAACCATTTCGGTACCGAATGACCGCGCGTATCCTTCACGCCAGAACTTTCTGAGAACCTCTTTGTTCTTCTCGTAATTCCACGGGCCCGTGCCGTGGCGCCGCCACTCGTCGTGGGCGCGGCACATGGGTTCGTGGTGCGAGGTGCCGATGACGACGCCCATTTCGTCGGCAAGGCCGAGGCTGGCAGGATCGTCTTCGAAGAAGGATTTCCCCCACATCGCGGGCCAGAGGAAATTGCCGCCGAGCCTCAGGATGAGTTCGAAGACCTTCTCGTAGAAGGCCGCGTTGAGGCCGCCGAATTTCTCGCGCGCCCAGACGCCCAGACAGGGCTCCTCGTCGTTGAGGAATATGCCGCGGTAGCGGACGGCGGGCTGGCGCGAAACGAGCTCCGGACTGTTCAGCACGATATCTGTACGCCGCTGCACGGGGACATCGGCCCACCAGGCCCAGGGCGAGACTCCGAGTTCGGCCGATAAATCCAAAAGGCCGTACACCGTACCGCGCCGATCGCTCCCCGCCACAACGAGGGCGCTCGAAACACCCGCCAGCGGCTCGGGCAGAGGACCTTCGACGACGGCGCGCAGATAGCGCTCGCGGCCGCCTCGTATCCGCTCCGCAGCTATGCGGCCTCTTTCAGCCAACGCGTCGATAAGGCCGCCCCGTCCGAGGGTCCCGGCGACGACCGCGCGGGGACCGTGCAGGACCGGACCTGCCCCTTGAGAACCGCCTACGGCCAGGACTGGAGGCGATCCGGTCAGGGCCTCGAGATCGCCCGCGAAGAGCCGCGCGGCCCGGACGGCCGCCGGGTAGTCGGTTTCGTCGATGTAGACGGAGCAGGGTTTCCCACCCTGGGCGAGGACGAAAGTCGTTTGGGATTCGTTCATAGTGTCTTCATTTTATACGAAAAGGCCTTCCGAGGCGACGGGAGGACCTCGATTCGCGCAGGTCTTTTCCCGCCAGAGGGGCCTAGCCCACGGCCCCGAAGTTCATGATGACGTACTTGAGCCGGGCCTCGAGCAAATCGAACGAGAAATACTTTCTCCCAAGCTCGAAGTTGCGCTCCGTCACCGCGTCGCGCATGACCTGATCGTCGAGGAAGCGGCGGACCTCCTCGACCGTCGACTCGGTGACATAGTTGTCGATAAAAACCGCCTCGAAGCCGATCGGCTCGATATCGCTCTCGAAAATCGAATAGCGGTTGACCATCATCGGTTTTTTGAAGAACACGGTCTCGAGGAAGGCGTTGCCGAATCCTTCGAAGGTCGAGGGATAGGTGATGAAGTCGGCGTTCGCGTAACAATCCCACAGATCGTAGATTTTCCTGCCGTCGGCGGTTTTCCCGCGCGAGGTTCCGAGCAGAGGGCTCCCCGCGAGAAGATCGACGCCGAGCAGCTTGGCGTAGCCCACGATGCGCTTGAAGTAGTCCGAACCCTCGTCGCGCTCCTGGTGGCTGACGAGAAGCTTTATACGGCGTTCGGGCATCCGGCTGACAAGCTCGATCGCGTGCTCGATGCCCTTGCGGGCGATGATGCGCGTCGGCTGGAGGAACAAGAGCTCGTCCCCGCCCAGGCCGAGGTCCGCTTTGAGCGTTCGGTTGTACTCGTCTACGGGGCGCGGACTGGATGCGAAGTCGAAGACATTCGGGATCATGATGCTCGAAAGCCCCCGTCGGCGGCCGAGCTGGGAGCGGGCCTCGGTGTTGATGACGACATGGTTCATCGCATGAAGGCGCGGGGGGAAGGCGGTGTCCAGATAATCATCGACGCCGCTCATAATGTACCTCTGCCGCTCCCAGTAGAAATCGTGATGGTGTCCGATCGAGGGCATCCCGGTCTCGGCCAGGACCTCGGTGATCGCGAGACCAAGCGGTATGTTCATCGGTATGGAGAGTGCGTTCTCGACGATCACAAGATCGACGGCGAAGCGCTCGATGAACTCGTAAAGGCTCTTCTTCAAAATCTGCCTGAGCCTGTGTATCTCGCCGGTGATCCATTCGTCCCGGTGCGTCCGCCCGAAACAGCGCTCCTGAAGGGCGGACACTTCGGGGTGGCCGAAAAAGGCCCTCTCTTCGAGCACAGTCCGATCGGAGGGCCGGTCCGAGGCTCCGCAGAAATAGAAACACTCGAAGCCCATCCGCCCGAGCACCGCGGCCCACTTCGCGGTCTCGAGCGAGACGCCGTCGAAGCCCATGAACCGCGTGGACACAAAGCCGATGTTTTTTATTCTGAGTGTTTTTGTCAGATACATGAGCTCAGTCCCCCTTCCAGTCGCCGTCCAGCCACAGCGTGCCGTGCGGAGGCAGAATCACGCGGTTATTCGAAAAAAAGTCTGAAGAGTGCACCATGCAGGCCGTCGGATCGAAGGGGCGGCCCGTCGCGGCGAAACCGCGCGGGATCATGCAGACCGCCTCGGCATTCGATACATTGACCAGGGAGAGGACGGAAGCGCTCCCCCTCCCCCGCACAAGGCCGAACACGGGGCCGGCCGATCCTGCGCCGCATAACGCATCGACGCCCCTGGAAATAATGTCGCCGGAGCCGTCGGCTTCGAGCACGGCCTGAGGCGAATCCGGATCGAAGGCCGGTCGCCGCGAGCGCGATCCGAGCAGCGCCGCGATGCCGTCGTACACGCGACGGCGCAGGGAAGAGCCGTCTTCAAGTTCGCGTTCGAGGGCCGCTTTGTCGAGACGCTCGCGGTGTATCGAGCGCTTCGAAGAAGTGAGAACGGGGCCCTCGGTCCAATTCCTCGACCCCACGAGGCTGTGGAACCAGAAGGCCGGAAGCCCCGCGAGCGAGACCATCAGGGCGTGCGCCGAAAGGAAAGCCCGGATCCGATCGGCTTCGGTAGCTCCGGCTTCCGTTAGTACGTCGAGGAAGGTGCTGTTCAGTTCGTAAGGCGCCTCCCCCTCGGGCGTCGAGCGCGTGGAGACCAAAGTCCCGCGTCTTCGCGCCTCGGAAACAAGAAATTCGAATTCCTCCGCAGGCAGTATATCGCGCGCGGGCGTCACGCCGATTCCGTCGTGGCTTGATAAAAAGTTCACGTACGCTCGATCCCGGACCGGCGCGGGAAGGCCTGCGGCCCAGGCTGCGAGGTGATCCGCTTTTCCGCGCATGAAGGCGTGCAGGACGAGCGGGGGGAGAGGGAAGTTGTAGACCAGATGGGCCTCATCCCCCTGTCCGAAATACGAATCGTTTATCGCACGGGGAAGATTCGTCTCGGAAAGCAGCTTCGCGCCCGGGGCGATCTCGTCGAAAAGGGCGCGGAAGAATCGCAGCAAAGCATGGACGGGGGGGCGGTCGAGACAGTCTGTTCCGTCCTCCTTCCAGACATAGGCGATCGCGTCGAGCCTGAGCATCGTCGCGCCATGCGCGATATACGAAAGGGCGACCTCGGTCATGGCGATCAGAACCTCGGGTTCGGAAAAATCGAGATCGACTTGATCGGCGCTGAAGGTCGTCCACACATGCACCACGGATCCGTCGTTACGCGTGAACGCGGTCAAAAGCGGATGGGTTCGGGGCCTGAATACCTTGGATACATCGCATCCGGCCTCCCTGGTTATGAAAAAACGACAGTAGGGCTCACGCCCTGCGAGGGACGAGCGGAACCATCCGCCCTGAGCCGAGGCGTGATTGAGCACGAGATCGAAGACCAAACCGAAGCGTCTTCCAATTCGTGCAATATCGTCCCAGGATCCCAGTCTCGGATCGACCGAGAGATAGTCCATCACGGAGTATCCCTCGTCCGAGGAGGAGGGGAAGAAGGGCAGGATATGCACGAGGCTGAACAGCCCTTCGGCCCGCCGTTCAAGGAAGTCGTCGAGGAGGCGAAGGGGGCTGCGATTTTCCGAGTGGAGCATGTCGGCGTAGGTGATGAGGATGGCGTCGCGCGAGTTGAGTTCCGTCGAACTGCGCGGCGATGTCCGGCGAGCGATGCCCGCGAGAGTTTCGAGTCTCGACAGGAGGGCCGAGCCGCGATCCGGATACAGTTCCTCGAGGCTGCGCGCGAGGCGCTTTCGGCCCTCGGCACTGAAGACACTCATGCCGAATCCGAATCGCCGGGGAAGTCCTGAACAATGACCGTCATACCTCAACTATCGAGCCTTACGGAGCGTGAAGTCAACACATGCTTCGGTATTGGAAGCATGAGGCCGGTCGGTTATGCTTACGTCCATGAACGTGGCGATATTGCATTTTCATCTGCGGCGCGGAGGCGTCACCACGGTCATGCGACGACAGGCTTCCTGCCTCGCGGCCCACGCTCACTCGATCTCGGTCGCCTTCATCTCGGGATCGAAACCAGAAATGGAACTCCCGGCTCCCGTCTTCGTCGTTCCCGGTCTCGACTACGACAGTATTACCGGTGCGGTCCAAAGCGATCCGGGTTCGGGGGCGGCGGACCTCGCCCGGGCGATCGATGATGGACTCAGACGAGCCTTCCCCGAGGGCTGCGATCTTATACATGTTCACAATCCCCTACTGAACAAAAACGCCCGGCTTCTGGGGGCGCTCAGGATACTTCAGGACAAGGGCCACGCCCTCCTCATTCAGGAACACGATTTCGCCGAAGACTTCAGACCCGAGGTATACGACGCCCGCTGGCCCTATCCCGAGAATTGCACATACGCGACGATAAACAGCCGTGACAGGAACAACCTCGTCGCAGCGGGACTTAAGCCCGCCCAGGTATGGCTCTTGCCGAATCCCGTGAGCGATCCGCGCGATACTTCACCTGATAGAACCCTGCCACAGAACTCCGCTACGATCCGACGGACCGCGCTCTATCCCGTCCGCGCGATCAAGCGCAAGAATATCGGCGAGGCTCTGCTGTTATCCCGTTTTTTACCGGAGAAGACCGAACTCGTCGTGACGCTGCCGCCGACAAGCGCTTCCGATTATCCGCAGTACACGGCATGGAAAACATTCGCGTCCGAGGGCGGCTTCCCGCTCCGTTTCGACGCTGGCCTGAACAGCCCCCTGTCGAAATTGTATGAAGGCGCATTTACAGCCCTCAGTACCTCGGTCAAGGAAGGTTTCGGCTATTCCTTCCTCGAGCCCCTCGTGCACGGACTCAAGGTCGTCGGCAGGGGGATTCCTCATATCATGGAGGATTTCAAAGAACGCGGGATCCTCCTCGACGATCTCTACCGCGGCATCATGCTGCCTTCCGACGCCGTCGATAAAGAACTGCTTCGAGCTTCGGTGACGTCTGCGCTGTCGCAGTTCCGCTCGGCCTTCGGATCAAGCTTCATCGGAGCTCATAAAGACCGTTTCGAAGCCATTCTCTCAAGACTGGGCGGAAGATTCGAAGAGGAGGAATTGGACTTCGGCTCGCTCGATCACATGTTACAAGAAAAAATTCTTCACCGAATCGACAAGGACAGCGGATTCAGGGCTCGGATTCTGGAACGCAACCCCGTGCTGTCGACGATTTTCAGGCACACTACCTGCGATGAATCCGCCGTCGAAGCCGCCAGAAAAGCCGCTCTGGAGCATTACTCGGAGCGCGCGTACGCCCCCCTCCTCGCCGCCGCCTACGAATCTGCCCTCTCGAACAGCGCATCGGGATCCGTCGACAAGGCCATCCTCCTCGAGCGCTTTCTCGCTCCGGCTGATTTTTACCTGGTCGCCGTATGAAGAAAGTCGGGGACTTTGCCGGGATGGACCGGGACGAGAAAGCTTATCTCGTTGCCCTCATCCGGATGCTCTCTCCCACGGGCATGGAGCCCGAGTCGGCGACTCTTGATACCGGTTTCGCACAACGTATCCGTTCTCGGCTCCCCCGCCCCCCCCGGGCCGTCTTGTTCGACGTGTACGGCACCCTCCTCAGAAGCGATGCGGGGGCTGAACCGGCCGGTAACAGCCCCATACCGGAGGGAGAAAACCGAGCACGCGACATGCTCATCCCCATACTTGATGCATGGGGTTTCACCCTCACGCCGGAGGCATTCGCCTGCGAAGTCGATCGAGCGATCAGGGAACGTCGCATGGAGCTGTTAGCACGCACGCCTCATCCCGAAGTCGATATTAGACAAATCATTTCACGTCTCCTGCCCTCAGCCCTAGAAGCGGAAATCAGAAGACTCGCCGTTCTTCTCGAAGCCTGGCGCAATCCCTGCTCCCCGATGCCGGGGGCCGCCGAACTTCTGCGAAGGCTCAAGAAAAGAGGATTGCGGCTCGGAATAGTTTCGAACGCGCAATTCTACACCCCCCTTGCCCTCGAGGCGCTGGTGGGGTATTCGCCGGAGGACCTCGGCTTCGAGCGCGACCTTTGCGTCTATTCCTACGAGCTACAGAAGGCGAAGCCGGACACTTCGCTCTTCGAAAAGGCGATACAGCCCCTCATCCGCTTTGGCCTTAAAGCCGACCAGATCGTAGTCGTCGGCAACAGTTGGAAAAACGACATCGAAAGCTCACAGAAGCTCGGCTGCATGACCGTCCTCTTCGCGGGCGACGCGCGATCCTTCAGGCCACCGGACCAGGGATCGGTCTTCACACCCCCCGACTCAATACTCACGAACCTTCTCGACTTCGAGTCCGTCATTTTTTAGTTATAATTTTTTCCGTGTGAGCCGGATGGAACTTCGCGCGGTATTCCGCGACGCTCATCATGGGAGGCCGCTCGACAAGCGGTATCTCCGTGGGCGAAAGCTTAAGCGATTCGGCCTCGGAGACTAGGGCTATGTGGCGCGGTCCGAGTTCCTTTTCTATTCTGATCTCGCTGTATTTTTCCAATCGATCGAGGAAGGTGGCGAGAATACCGTAGGACATTCTGCTCAAGGCCTCGATGCTCTGATTGCGGTGTATACGCTCGTCCATGTCGACCTGGGCGATGATCCCGGGTCCGAACATATGGTACAGGTCGATGAGGTGCCCGACCTCGACGCCGTAGCCCACGGAAAACGAAAGCTGTTCGAGAATGCTCCGCCTGCCCGCGTATTCGCCGCTCAAGGGCTGCACGAGTTCGGCGAGCTCGGGATAAAAAAGCGAGAAGAGGGGTCGTATCAAGAGTTCAGTAACGCGGCCCCCGCCGGAAGGTATGAGGCCCGAGGCCGATCGTATGGGCCGCCTGTAGAAGGCCTTCACATAGCCGATGTCCTCGTTTTCAAGCAGGGGGCCGACGAGACCGTACAGGAACTTCGGGTTTATGTTCGAAATATCCGCGTCGATCCAGACGATGATATCGCCCTTGAGGACGAACAGACTTTTCCAAAGATTCTCGCCCTTGCCCCGGTAGCTTCCGTGCTTCTCTAGGATCGACGATGAAGAGAAGACCGCGGCGCCGAACTTTTTCGCGATCTCGCGCGTTTTATCGCTCGAACCCGAATCGATGACGACGATCTCGTCGACAAGGGGGAAGCGGTCCATGAGCTCGGTCTTGAGCACCAGTATCTCCTTGGCGATGGTCGCTTCCTCGTTCAAGGTCGGAAAGGCGAGCGATATCGAAACTCCCTTCTGCATTTTCAGATCGACGAGCCTTCGCTTGTCGCGGTAGGCGCTCGAATGGAACGACTGAGAGAGTATCGCGGAACCCGTCCTCGATTCGCCCCGATCCTTCATAGCTCGTCCCTTTCACGATCATCCGTGTACCCTTCGACGACCATGAGGAGCTGTCTGAAGCCTGAGGCGATGGGCTCGAGATCGATTTCTTCGGTGTCGGGGAGCGCCTTCCCCGTGGTTATGCCGAGCGCTATGGCGGGAATGCCCTGTTCGTTCAGTATCGACACTTTCTCCGACACGAAGGCGGGCTGTGATTTTATCTTGAGTTTTCCGAGCGCCGTGCGGAGCGCCGCGGTGAGGGGCTCGTTGAGACGGGGGTCGCCGACCGACCTTCGAAACCGGACGAGCGTCTCTATCCTCGCATCGTTTCCGGCCGATGCGTTCGAGATCGTGCCCGAGACTACGTTCTTGATCGTCTCCAGCATCTTCTCGTCCTCGGCGAAAATCTCCATGTCCAGTTCGCCCTGTGAGGCCCAGTGCCCGTATCCTGTGCCGGCTTCCATACGGGCGATGTTGACCATGGCCGTCCGCTTCTCGTCCCAGGAAAGACCGCCGAGCTGCGATGCGATGGTGCCCAGTATCGATGCCGCCGACGAACTCGCGTTCGGAGCGAGGATCTCGTGGCTGCCCGTCTGTACCGTAACCGAAAGCCTGTACGAACCGACATGCCTCGTTTCGACGAGGCCGAGCCCCGTCCCGCGGACAATGACGGCGCAGGCGATTCGGTCCTTCCACCCGTCGAGGAAATGCCTGAAAGACTCCTCTCTCTCATCGACGGACGAAGATGTTGTAAAAAGCACGAGGAGGTTTTTGTCGAGGTGAAAGCCCGTCGCCTGTGCGAATTCCGCGAACACGAGAAGCGCGGCGGCGCCGAGGCTGCGCTCGCCGAGTCCCTGGCCGGAGGCGCTGGAGCTGGACAATCGCACGGCATTCCCGAGCGGCGAATAATTGGCGTCCCCCACTTCGGCCGCGAGAAGAAAAAAGTCGCGCTTGGCGCCATAGGCCGGGAAAAGCGCGATCGTGTTGCCCTTCTCGTCGGAGAATACGTTCGAGATCCCGAACTCCTCGAGCCTTTCTCGGATGAACTTCATGCGCAGTCCTTCGCCCGAACTCGGAGAGGGGATATCGTTCATAAGAACGGCATCCGAGACGATGCGGCTCGCATAACTCGAAACGTCGAATCTCTTGAGTTCGTCGAGAACGGCCCGCGTGCGGCGGCCGCCGAATATGAGTCCAAAAAATCCGGCGATCCGGCGAAGAAACAAGAAAACTCTTCTCATCATCAGTCAAAAGTATAAACTAGATCGCCTCCGAACGCGACAGAATTATTCTCTGTACAAAAAAAAGAAAGGGCCGCGGAAGCGGCCCTTTCAACATACAAATACGTAAGCGCTACCATCCCCCCGTTCAAGGCTTTGAATAGGATTGTCCTAAACCA
>CAZINN010000029.1:0-35992 GCA_964540615.1 uncultured Treponemataceae bacterium
CGTTTTTACCGATCTCGGCGACGACCCGGGCCGTCAGTTCGCCCACGCGGTCGGGAAGGCTTCCGCCGTTCGTATCGCAGAGCACAAGGCACTCCGCCCCCGCGCCCGCGGCGGCCTTCAAGGTCTCGAAGGCGTACTTCTCGTCGGCGGCGCAGCCGTCGAAGAAATGCTCGGCGTCGTAGATGACGCGGCGGCCCGATTTCTTCAGAAACGCGATCGTACTCTCGATCATCTTGAGATTCTCTTCGAGCGTTACTTTGAGCACCTCTTTGACGTGAAGGTCCCAGCTCTTCCCGAAGATCACCACAGTCTGCGTCCCGGCTTCGATGAGACTTTTCAGGGCCTCGTCGTCTTCACAGGAGACTCCCCGGCGCCGGGTCGAGCCGAAGGCAGCGAGCTCGGCCGATTTGAGTTCAAGCGAGCGCGCTTCTTTGAAAAACTCGAGATCTTTGGGGTTCGATCCGGGGTTCCCGGCTTCGATGAAATCAAGGCCGAGTTCGTCGAGGGTGCGGACGATGGCGATCTTGTCCGCGACCGAGAAGCTGATGCCCTCGCCCTGCGCGCCGTCGCGCAGAGTGGAATCAAGAAACGCGATTCGTCCCATAGTCCGCCTCCATTTCACCCGCCATGGCGTTGACCGCCGCGAGATAAGCCATTAGGGCGGCCTCGACGATATCCGTCGAAAGGCCGCGACCGTTGAATCTTCTGTCGTTGATACGTATACGCACCCTCGCCTCGCCCTGGGCGTCCCGTCCCTCGGTAACCGCGTCCACGGCGAAATGCTCGAGCACCGGCTTCACCCCGATTATCCGGTCGACGGCCTTGAATGCCGCGTCGATGGGACCGTCCCCGACGGCGACGCGCTCGGCCGAGCCGCCCTCGGGGAGGGCAAGCTTGACGGCGCTCATCGACGCGATCCCTGTGCCCGAGTTGACGACAAAGCGCTCGAGCCGGAAGGCTTCTGGAGCGCGCACGGTCTCGCCCAGCACGAGGGCCTCGAGGTCACGGTCCGAAACCGATCCTTTCCGTTGGGCGAGGGTTTTGAACTCGGCATACAGCCTCGATACAGACTCAGGCCTAAGTTCGTAGCCGAGGAGAGACAGGCGCTCCTCGAAGACGCGGCGGCCCGTTCTCCTGCCCAGGGCGGCCCGGCCCGATGCCCTCGGACCGCCGTTGCGACCGACCGAGGCAGGCGTGACGAGGGCTGAGGCCGTCGCCGCGGCTCGAGGCGGGAACTCGGCTGTGTCCGGGGGAAGAGCGAAATCGCCGACAACCGCCTTGTTCGGCTGCGTGCGCACCCCGGTGACGGCCTGCACCAGCCGCGAACTTCCATAAAGACGTTTCGTGTCGATAGTCGTATAGGCGTCCAGATAGTCGGCGCGGGTCGCGAGAGCCATGACGATTTCCTCGAGCGCCGCGTTGCCGGCCCTGTCGCCGAGACCGTTGACCGCGCACTCGACCTGGGAGGCTCCGGCGCCGACGGCGGCCAGGCTGTTCGCCGTCGCGAGCCCCAGATCGTCATGGCAATGCACCGATACGACAACCTTGTCGATTCCCGGCACATCGCGCAAAAGAAGGCGGATCAGCGCGGCGAACTCATCGGGCAGGGCGCGGCCCACCGTGTCGGCGACATTGACCACCGTCGCGCCCGATGCGACGGCGGTCGCAAGCAGAGCGCGCAGAAAATCCGGATCGGCCCTGGTCGCGTCGGCCGCCGAAAACTCAACATCGGGACAAAAACTTTTCGCCCGCCTGACCGCCTCGGCGGCGATTTCGAGGGCCCGGCCGCGTTCCGCGCCGAGTTCGCGCTCGAGGCGCTCGGGGGAGGAGCCGAGCATGACGTGCAGCCGCGGCCGTTCGGCGCTCCGGACGGCCTCCCAGGCTGCGTCTATCTCGTCGGCCGAGGCGCGGGCCGCCGCAGCGATGACGGGCTCCCGCACCAAGCGCGCGATCTCGCTGACGGCTTCGTGCTCGTCACGACCGACGGCCGGCCTTCCCGCCTCGATAACATCCACCCCGAGGCGGGCGAGATGCCGGGCGACCTCGAGCTTTTCGTCGAGGCACATGCTGAAGCCCGGCGCCCTCCCCCCGTCGCGCAGCGTCGTGTCGAGTATCGCTATCCTACGCGCCATGCACGAGCACCCGGGTCATGCGATCAAGCCTAGGCCTTTTCTTCGGTCGGCTTGGTCCAGCTCATCATCTTGCGCAGCTCGGCTCCGACCTTCTCGCAGGGGTGGGCCTGGTTGATCTCGCGCATGCGGTTGAAGAAGGGGCGGTTCGCCTGGTTCTCGAGAATCCAGTTGCGCGCGAAGCTGCCGTCCTGAATCTCGGAGAGGACCTTCTTCATCTCCTTCTTGGTCTCTTCGGTTATAATACGTTTACCAACCGTGTAATCGCCGTACTCGGCGGTGTCGGAGATCGAATACCGCATGAAGGAGATACCCTTCTGCACCACGAGGTCGATGATGAGCTTCATCTCGTGGATGCACTCGAAATAGGCGCTCTCGGGCTGGTAGCCCGCCTCGACCAGGGTTTCGAAGCCCGCCTTCATCAGGGCGGTCACGCCGCCGCAGAGCACGCACTGCTCGCCGAAGAGGTCGGTCTCGGTCTCTTCCTTAAAGGTCGTTTCGAGGATGCCGGCCCTTCCGCCGCCGATGCCCGAGGCGTAGGCCAGCGCGAGCTTCTTCGCATCGCCCGTCGCGTCCTGATAGACAGCGACGAGATCGGGGACTCCCTTGCCCTCGAGGTACTGGCTTCGGACGGTATGCCCCGGCCCCTTGGGAGCGATCATGACGACGTTGACGTCGGGCGGGGGGACGATCTGCTTGAAGTGGATGTTGAAGCCGTGGGCGAAGGCGATGGTCTTGCCCGGCTTGAGTCCCGGCTCGATGCTTTCCTTGTAGAGCTTGGCCTGCTTCTCGTCATTGATGAGGATCATGATGAAATCGGCCGCGGCCGCCGCGTCCTTGGCCGTCATGACCTTGAGGCCCTTCGACTCCGCCTCCTTCCAGCTCTTCGATCCCTCGTACAAGCCCACGATGACCTTGAAGCCCGAGTCCTTGAGGTTCAATGCGTGGGCGTGGCCCTGGCTCCCGTAGCCGATGACGGCGATCGTCTTGCCGGCGAGAGCCTTGGGGTCGCAGTCCTTGTCGTAATACATGATCGCCACGATACTATGCCTCCTCCCGCGCGCAATGACGGCGCAGGCATTTCAAGGATTCCGCGGACGCCATACGGCCCGCGTTTCGTTTTTTGTCGGTGATTCGCCGCCTTCGCAGCCCCGAAGGACCGCGAAGGCGGCTAAATAAGAGATAACAGACGTGATCCGCGCTCCAGCGCGGCGATTCCGGTGCGGGCGAGTTCGCGTATCCCGAAAGGAGTGAGAAGTTCGAGAAGGCCGTCGATCTTGGCTTGATCCCCCGTAGCTTCCACAGTCAGGGTCTCGTGGGATACATCGACAATCCTCGCGCGGAAGATGCCGGCTATTTGGATGATTTCGGGCCGCGAAGCGCTGTCCGCGGCGATCTTGATGAGAGCAAGCTCGCGGAATACAGAGTTTGAAGAATCCAGAAGGTGGACGGCCCCGACCTCGACCAGCTTCTCCAGCTGTTTCTGGATCTGCTCGATCGTCGCCTCGTCGCCCCGGACGACGATGGTCATCCGCGAAACGCCCGGATCCTGGGTCTCGCCGACCGTGAGGCTGTCGATGTTATAGCCCCTGCGGCTGAAAAGTCCGGAGACCCGGGACAAAACGCCGGCATGATTCTGGACCAGGGCCGAAAGAACGTAGCGTTCCATGTTACTCCCACGCAGCGAAAAATGCAGTGCTCTACCGTATCGTATATCGAAATAATTGTAAAGAGCAGCTCACCGTATATAGATATGTTTTTTGTGTTAGTCATATATTTATTTTATTTATAATGATTTATAGTAGTATAAACAATACATGCTTCAAAAATAAGCTTCAGATTACGCTGGATGTTTCACTATTTGAAACGCATTTGGCTTCTCAATTCGGATTTGAGCGAGGCTCTGAGCATACGCAGATACGAACGATAGCCCTCGCTCGCCCAATCAGGATAGGTCCAGGGCAGGGGGCGATAATCTCCCTTATCGAAAAGGAGGGTGAGCTCTCCGTATATTCCGCGGCCGAGCGGGAGGCGGTGCGGACGCTCTTTCGTCGTGGCGAGGACGAAACGCGAAAGCGAGAGAAGTCCTGGATCGAGATTGAAAAGACGCCCTCCGCCCGGACGAGAGAGAAGCGATTCGATTTCGTTTGTCTGTATTTTGATCTCGGCGAGGGTCGATGGATCGACCGATCGTTCGAAGGCCGCGAAGCCGCGCAGGGGCCGTCCGCCCATCTCATCGTCGTAGTAGGGGCTCCATTCGAAAGGGAAGGACGGGCCGCGGACAAAGGGGCCGAAGCGCGAAGAAAGCTCCCGCTCCAGCCGGTCTCTATCCGGCTGGCCGGCCAAGGGAGAGGAAAGAAGCGCAACGATGAGCCGTTCGGGTCTGAATGGTGATGCTACGCCCATTATGCTTGCCTTGCAGCCAATGTACACGATACTCTTTTATCCATGGAAGACTCGCAATCGTTCGCGCAGCGTCTCGAGGCCTGTCTCGATGCGCGGCGGGACAAGCTGGATCGGAATGAGCTGCCCAAGCTGCGCGAATACTTCAAACTTTTCCAGGCGGCCTTCCAGGGGCTGAAATCGGTTCTGCACAAAAAGGGCGTCCTCCACGACGATCCCTACAAATACGAACTCAAGATATCCGAGGTTCAAAATCCGCCGGAAAGTCCCTTTTCGGAGTCGGAAAAACTCGATCAGATAAGTCTCCGGGTTTCGCAGTTCGAGGCCTACCTCGATTTTCTCAACAACTATTATCAATTCTCGTGTGACTTTCTGACGATGGGCAGGATCAAGCGGCTTCTCGGTCTGGTGAAATACTTCAATTTCCAGCAGTTCACCGAGACGAGCACCCAGCCCAACACCCGCGCCCTCGCCGAGATCGCGGGCATGGTGAAGAAAGGCACCGACCAGCTGTCGGCGGGCCTCATCGCGGAATCGTCCCTGCAGCTCGAGCGCGCGACCCGCGACATTCTCGCCGTCCTTAAAGAACTCACCGAGTATCACCGCGAACGGTATAAGCTCGATCTTCGGCAGATCGTGCTCGTCGGGCTGAATCTCGACGCCGACAGCGCCATAGGTCGCCGCGACGAGGCGATGAAGCTGATAAAAAAGAAGTTCGGGGAAGTAGCGGGTGAGCTGCCGTTCTACCCCGAATTGGTCGAAGAAGTGCTGAACGAGGATTACTCCTCGGATGGGCCGACGCTCAGGGAGAAACTGCTTGCCAAGCTGGCCGTGGCGGAAGAAAAAAAAGACGCGGAAATAAAGGAAAAATCATATAGGGGACTTCTTATGGACGGAGCGCGGGCCCTCGCGGGCGCCGCCTGGTCCATCGATGCCGCCGCGACCAAGCTCGGCGAAGACTCGGCCCTGCTCCAGTCCCTCGAGCAAGGGCTGGGCGCGCGGCTCCGCCGCATCATCCGCAGGATATTCAGTCCGGACGACAGAGGCTTGGAATACGAGATCGTGTTCGTGGACCAGCTTTCGGGCAAACGGACCACGGAATCCCTTGACTTCAATCGTTTCATCGACGAGGCCGGCAGAAAATCGCGGCTTCTCGCATCGCTGTCACAGCGGGGCGGCGCCCCGCTCAAGCGGCTCGAAGCCATGACCGAGGAGCAGCTCTATCAATTCCTGCAACGACATATCGAAGAGGTTCAGCGGATGCACAGGACCTTCGGCGCCCTCGAGGATTTTTTCAGGACAAACCTGCCCGAGGCGATGAAGCCGAGAATGAAAAGCGTGCGCGTCGAGATGACGACGATCAAAGGTGCTATTATCAAGGCGAACCAGAAACGGCACGAATATGTCGCCCAACGCGAAGAATCCGAGCAGTTGAAGCGACTGGGGATCAAGGACGTGAATTCATAGCGTTCACGCGGAGTATCGAGAATTCCCCGATACTCCTTGAAGCATGTAGAGGTGAATTGATGAAATTAAGGATGATGCGGATGATCGCGGCGGCGGTGCTTGTCTTTTCTGCATCGCTGTACGCGTGCGCAGAAGAAGAAACGGAATTCGTCGTCGCCTTCAATGATCTGAATGTACAGCTCGACCCACATCACGCGATTTTCTCCTCCGAGGCGCAGATATTCACGGCGCTGTACGAAGGCCTTTTCAGCTACGACCCGGACACGACGAATCCCGTCAAGGCGGTGTGCCGCTCGTACAAGCTTTCGCAGGACGGTCTTGTCTACACATTCCACCTGCGCGATGAAGCCCGCTGGTCCGACGGCACTCCGGTCCTGGCGCGGGATTTCAAGGACGCGTGGCTCCGGGCCCTCGACCCTCGGACCAAGGCGGATTATGTGGAGTTCTACGACATCATCGAAGGGGCCTACGAGTACCGGACCGGAAAGAGCAAAGACCCGTCGGCGGTGGGGATATCCGTCATCGACGAGCGCATCCTCCAGGTGAAACTGAAGTACCGGGCCGACTATTTCACGCGGCTTCTCTGCCACCACTCATTCTCGCCGATCCATCCTTCCATGCTCGGCGTCAACGACTGGCGCAAGGCTGTTCCGTATCCCGTCAACGGCCCGTATCGGTTCGTGTCGTTCACGGGCGAGCTTGTGCTCGAGAAGAACGATGCGTACTGGGACGCGGATTCCGTGAAAATTCCGCGCCTCCGCGCGGTCTTCACCGACGACGACAAAGCCGCATCGATGCGCTTCGACGACGGCGACATCCACTGGCTTGCGGGTCCGACCGACTTCGACACACTGCTGTCACGGAGTTCGATTCAGTGGGGTCTCATGTTCGGCACTCACTACTGGTTCTTCGACTGCAGCGCGAAGCCATGGAACAGCCGCGACATCCGCCGCGCGCTCGCCCTTCTGCTCCCCCTGGACGAGCTCAGGTCGAAGGATATCTATATTTCACCCGCGCAGACCCTGGTCCTGCCCTATACGAATTACCGCGACGCCAAAGGCATAAGCGCACGCGACGCCGAGGAGGCGAAGCGTCTGCTCAAGAACGCCGGGCACGAGGACGGCAAAGGGCTGCCCGAGATAACCGTCCTCATCGCGCAGGAGAGCGAGGACAACAAGCGGATCGCCGAGCTCATAAAAAGTTCGTGGGAGGCGCTTCCGAACCTCCGTATCACGATACGAAGCGTCCCGGCGTCGGACTACTTCGATCTTGTCCGCGCAGGCCCCGCACAGGGGGGATGGACGGTCGCGTCCATGAGCTGGATCGGGGACTTCGCGGATCCCCTCGCCTTCCTGCAGATGTGGGGCTCGGATTCGAGCCTCAACGACTCGCGCTACGCCGATCCAGAGTTCGACCGGCTCCTCGCCCAGGCGGCGCAGAAGACCGGCACAGAACGCCTCAAGGCGCTGGCGGAGGCCGAGACCTATCTTCTCGAGGGCGCGGCCGTGCTGCCGATCAACTACAGCATATCGGCCAATGTCATAGATACGGATTACATCGACGGATGGTACAATAATATGCTCGATATCCATCCGTTCAAGTATCTCGCTTTCGGCGAACGAAGTGTCAGGCCGAATGTCGCGACGGCGGCGGACGCGGCCGCCGCACTTTAGCGGGGGGATGAGAATATGCGTAAAGCGCTCGCGACTGTCCTGTACATATTTCTAGGGCTCCCCCTCGCTCTATCGGCGCTTATGTTGTTGTCGGTCAGACCCTGGGCCCTCGATCGACAGACCTACAAGCGTTTTGTGCTGGACGACCGGCTCTATTCCGCGCTCAAGGCTCCCGAGATCGCCGAGCGAGCCGAAAAGATAATCCGCCTCGACGGTATAAGCCTCAACGGTCCGGCCCTGATCTCCGCGGCGCAGAAAAATCTCCCCGTCGACGCTATAAAGACGACGGGAGAATCCGTGATCGATCAAGTCATGGACAGAGCGCTCGTAATCTCGAACAGTCCGGTTTCGATCAACCTTACGACGCTGAAGTCGGCTTTCAGATCTGCAAGTCCTTCCACGGCCCGCGACTATGTGGCGGCCCTGCCGGTCGAGAATCGTGCACCCTCGTTTGACGATCTCAGCTTTCGCTCAAGCAGCGTAAGTGAAAAAACCGCCGCATCGGCGGTTTCGAAATTGTTGACCAAGGCTGTCGACACAGGCATTCCCGATACGACAGTCCTCGAGGCACCGCTTGTCCCTTCTACGCCTCCTGCGGTCCCAGTCGGTCGTGAACGAAGCATCTCTCAGGCGCTCTTGAATCGTACAAGCATTGTCACCACCTTTTTCGCGTCGATCCTCCTCGCGGGGCTCGGGATACTCGGCGGCGCCGGTTGGGGGGCGAGGATGGCCAGGACAGGCCGTTATGTTATTATACCTTCAATCTTTGTGCTCGGTGTCGGAGCCTTGATCGCCGTACCGGGCGGGATGATACTTCAGAATCTTCTGCCCGCGGAGGTCCTCGGTTTTGTAAAGGGCGAGGCGGGAGCGCAGCTGCGCGCGTATCTCGCGAGCTGCCTTGGCCCCATCGCGAGAAGTTTCTTCATCACCGGCATAATCGGTGCGAGCCTCGGGGGGCTTCTCATATCGCTGAGGCGCATCGCAGAGCCGAAGGAAATCGAGTAGCCGTGTCTGAAGATTCCGCAGGGACTTCGACGGCCGAGGCGGCGAATCTCCTGCGCAACCTCGGCTTCCCCCTGCTCAGCGTGCATCATCCATTCAACCACTTCGACTTTACGAAGCCGGGGCGGCGGATTCTCGTTATCGGTCCCATGGGCTCGGGCAAAACCGAGTTTTCGGCGAGGCTGTGGCGGGACGGGAAAATCGCCCGGATGAAGTCAGGCAGGGCTGCGGAAGCGACTATGACCGACGGGGCCGACCGAAGGGATATCTTCGTGGTCCGATCGAGCCTGGACGCGGCGCGCTTCCCCGATTACCCTTCAGACGCTCTCGCCTACCGCGGCGGTTTCGAGCGCTGCGCAGATCGCATCGGCCAGGCGAACGACTCCTTCGCGCTGGAGACGCTCCTCGCCGAGAACCCACGCGCGGGCACGTGGATTATCGACGAGGCCGCCTTCTTCGACGAGCGTCTCGCCTACCTTATGCGCGACGAATCGACGAGGCGCGGCCTTGTGTTCGTGTGCCCGACTCTCGTCCTCAATTTCCGAAGAGAGATTTTCAACCAGACCGCCCGGCTCCTCCTCGAAAACGCGACGGACGTCTTCCCCCTGACGGCCTACTGCGAGCACCCGGAATGCCTGGAGGCTTCGCTGTACACCTACCGCTACTACATCGTCGACGGCCTCGAGTGCCCGGCCCCCTACTTCGATCCGCTGATCATAATCGGAGGCGACCGCGCGAAGGAGGACGGCCGCGAGCCGAACTATTGCACGCGATGCGACGAGCATCACCATCTGCCCGCCAAAGAGTATACTTTCTTCACATTGAAGCCCCTGGGCGAGGCGGCCGCGCGGGGGAACACCAGGCCGCTTCTCGCCGAGCTCGCCGCCATAGCCGGGGGGAACCCGGACTCGCGTCTCGCCGCAAGCCTTCGCTCCCGCAGCGAGGCTACGGACGCCGGCCGTGTCATGCTGAACACCCTGCGTCTTCCCTGCCTCGCCGAACGGGCCCTCGCCTATCTCTACGCCGAGCAGAATCTCTTGTCCGCCGAACAGCTGCGTTCCATGGTCTCCGATCTCGGTCTCGACCGCGGGTACCTGATGCGTAGGCTGGCCGACAATCGCCGATCAGTCGAGCTGTAGGGCGCAACTGCCTTCGCGGGGAATCCGTATCGAGAACGCCGCCCCCTTGGCCCGCCCCGGCTCGACCTCGATCGTCCATCCGTGCGATTCGACGACGGTTTTAACGATGGAGAGGCCGAGCCCCATGCCTTCCTCTCTCCGCGAAGCGGAACCGCGGTAAAAGGGCTCGAATATCCTCGGTATATCCTCGGGGGAAATGCCTGGTCCGTCGTCTGAAACAGAGACGAAATAGGCCGCATCTCCGGCATAGGCGGAGAATTCGATCGTCCCGCCCTCTGCCGTATAACGGAGGCTGTTGTTGACGAGATTCTCCAGGACGCGCGAAACGAGCCGTTCGTCCATACGGACATACGTCGGGCCGGGAAGATCGACATTCCAGCGCAGCCTGCGTCCCAGCAGAGCCGCATCCGCCGAGGCACGTTTCGCAAAACTCATCAGAAAGGAGACTAACTCCACATGTTTCAGCCCCCGAATCCACTCGCCCGTATCGACGCGGACGAAATCGATGAGATCGTCGATCATGCCCTCCAGCTGATCCGCTTTCGACTGAATTATCCCCAGATATGAACGAGCTTCGGTCCCCGTCTCGCCCATGTCCTCCTCGAGAGCCTCTGCATATCCTTTCACGAGGGCGAGCGGCGTTTTCAAATCGTGCGATATGCCCATGATGAAACGCGAGCGGCGGGCGTTTTCTTCTTTGATTTCCTCCCTGAGTCGGTCCAGCGAACGCGACAGCGAAGCGATCTCGGAGGCGCCCTTTACGGTGATTGGAATATCGAGTTCCCCCGACGCGACTCTCCTCGTGGCATCTTCGAGATCAAGTACGGAGCGTGTGATCGACCGCAGCATGATGATGCTCATCGTCGTGGCAAAGATGAGAATTGCGGCGAGCGCGACAATGCCGATCCTGAAAGTGTCTTCGAGTATCTTCGGCTGCAGGAAAAAAGACCTCGGGACAAGCGCAACCGCGGAATAGCCCTCGGGGAGGGGAGGCGTAAAACCGAAAATAAGGAGATTTCCGCCAAGAGGCGAGCCCGCGACGGCGACGAGCGTCTTCATGAAATCAGAATCGACCGGCATGCCGTCGATGGAAGACCACGACACCTTCCCATCGGGCCCCCGGACAGCGATGTCGATGCCCTCCGGCCTCTCATTGAGGATTCGGGCTATGCTCTCCTCGGGATCGGCGCCGGCGAGTTCCAGTTTTCTTTCCTCGAAGCGTTTCGCCTCACGGGCATTGAAGGACATCCTCTCCACCGCAAAGAAAAGGGAGATGACTGCAATGGGCATGAAAAGGATGCCGGAAATAAGGATAAAAGATTGTGTCTTTATCTTCATTGAGCGCCTTTCGCGGACGAGTTAAAACGATACCCTCTGCCGTGGACTGTTTCGATATAGACGGGATTCACGGGGTCTTCCTCGATCTTCCTGCGCAGACGCTGAATGTACACGGCGACCGCCGTTAAATCGCCGTACTCGCGTTTCCAGACGGCATCGTAGATCGCCTGGGGCGTCTGAGGAATTCCGTCGTGCGAGGCGAGGAAGTACAGAAGATTGAACTCTTTTACCGAGATCTGGACTATCTGCCCGTTCTTGCGCAGCTCGAAGACGGATCGGTCAAGGACGAAGGGCCCAAACGATATTGTATCGGCCGCAAGGTCCGCAGGTGCGCCTCGCGCACGCCGAAGAAGCGCTCGGACGCGTGCGACAAGAACTTTCGGCGAAAACGGCTTGGTCATGTACTCATCCGCGCCGAGGCCGAGCCCGGTGACGAGATCCTCATCGGCTCCGCGGGCGGAGACGATGAGGACGGGGCAGTTTGTGGACTTCCTCGCCTCGGTCAAAAACTCGAGGCCGTCCATCCCCGGAAGATTGATGTCGAGCACGATGAGATCGAACGCCGATCCACTGAGCATGGCGAGCGCATTTTCCGCCGTGTCGCAGGTCTCGACGCTCATACCGTCTTTTTCGAGAAAAAGGGCGATGAGGTCCGCCATTTCCTTAACATCCTCGATTACAAGAACCTTCGCGCGCATTTCCTCTCAATCCTTTCACAGGAATTATATGTGTGATATGGAGTGTGACCAATAGCGACAAAGGCAGAAGAGACGTTTATAACAAGCTTTCATCGACTTTTCATATTCTGTTTATGTATCCCCGAACTCGATATCGCCATTATACGATCGTCGTCGACGTCGCACGGATCTGAGTCGCCTGCACTGAATTCGACGCACTAAGGAAACGAACTATGGTTCAAACTCAGCACGGCCACAGAAGGCTTATCGTTCTGCTTGTCGCATGGACGACAATCGTACCGGGCATCGCGCAAACGACGATCGGCGTCGATGAGGCCGTCGAGGCCGCGCTTGCGAACGACGAATCTCTGAAACAGGCAAAGATCGCCCTCGATGCCAAGAAACGCGCCGTCGATCTCGGGTGGAGCGCATTGCTGCCGACCATCAGTGCAAGTGCGGGCCTTTCCGCGAGCGACACACTGCCCGACGCATCGGTCGCGGACGGCGTAAAGGCCGCAGGCAGCCTCTCCGCGTCCCTCTCGTTCCTGCCCTCCCTTAAAGATTCACTGCGCGCGGATCGAATCGCCTACGAAAGCCAGCTGATCACCTATGAGACCGCGAGGCGGAAGGTTGAGCTCGCAGCGCGCAAAGCCGTCTACAAGATACTTCTCGACCAGGAGAATCTCAAAAACGCGAAGGCGAGTGTAGAGCGTTCCCGGGAGAACTATGTCCAGACCGAGGCCAAGTACAAGGCAGGCTTGGTGCCTGAACTCGACCTGCTCACGGCCAAAGTGAGTCTCGAGACGCTCAAGCCGTCCGTGGACGCCTATGAGACCGCGCTTGCATCGGATCTTGACAGTCTGCGCAGCCTCATGGGCCTGCCCCCCGACGAAGCGATAGAGGTGAAGGGCACGCTCGATATCTCCGATTCGGCGATTGACTCGCTTCTGGCCGCGAGCGCCGGGACGAGCTTGTCGGTCGCATCCGCGAAGAAAGCGCTGGAGAGCGCCGAGCTGTCCCTAAGCGAGATCAAGAGCTCGACGTACCTGCCCTCGCTCAACCTGAGTCTGAGCATATCGCCGTCAGTTCCCTTGAAAAACGGCTCCGAGCTCGACACGAATGTCAGCGCGAGCGCGATGCTCAGTTACCCCATCGGCAACCTACTGCCGGGTTCCACTGCACATCAGGCGGTCGCATCGGCGCAGGATGCGGTTGCCACGGCGGCCAGCGCGCTCCGCGCCGCCCAGGAGTCTTCCGCCCTTGCGCTGAAGGCGGCCGAGCGGAATGTCGTAAGCTGCCGCCGCTCGCTGGCCGCGCTCAAATTGAACGTCGAGCTCGCGGAACGCGCCTATGAAGCGACCAAGTCCGCCTACGAAAAAGGTTATACAAATCTGACCACGCTCCAGAGCGCGGCGGGGAGCCTCGAATCGGCCAAGCTGAGCGCCATTTCGAAGTCCTACGAGCTTATCGCGGCGGTCCTGGACCTCGAATCCGAGGCCGGGCTGCCCTTCGACTACATCGGGAGGTTCTGAACATGAAGAAGAAAGGTCTCGCGGCCCTGGTCATACTCGGCACCGCCGCACTCGGAGCCGCGATAATCGCCGTATCGGTTCAGCGGTCCCCGCACGGCACTCTGGCCGGCGCTGCTCCGGACGAGGCGTTCGGCGACGCCGGCCGGATTCCGTCCGGCATGCCGTCTGCAGGCGCTCAAGACGGGAAAGTCGCTTCAGGAAAGGGTTTCCCCGGAGGCGCGATGCCCGACATCGGCGCATCAACTGCAAACGCGAAATCCGTGCGCGCAAAGGCGGCCGAGATCAAAACGCTGAGACCGTACCTCGATCAAGGCGGTGATGTTAATGCGTCGGTGACGGTTTCCGTGTATCCCGAGATCGGCGGAAAACTCACGGACCTCGCGGTCGAGGTCGGCGATTCGGTCAGCAAAGGATCCCGCATCGCAAGCATCGATCCGTCAAAGCCGGGCTCAAGCTACGCCCTCAGCGAGGTCCCGGCGCCGATCGCCGGCACGGTCACCGCGGTACTCGTCAACGCGGGCGAGACGGTTTCCTCGAACACCGCGATCGCAAAGATCGGCGACATCGATGATCTCGAGATTTCCGTCGCTCTTCCTGAACGCGACTCGGCCAAAGTCAAGAAGGGCATGAAGGCGAGGATATCCCTCGAGGCCCTGCCCGGCGAGAGTCTTGCCGCGACCGTGGTCCGCGTCAGCCCCGTCCTCGACTCGACAAGCAGGACCCGCGAGGTCACCGTCAAGCTCGACTCGAAGGACGATCGGGTCGCCGCCGGGATGTACGCGAGCGTCAGAATCTTCACGGCGCCTCTGGCGGACCGTGTCGTCATCCCTTCCGTCGCCGTGGTGACGCGCGACGAGGAGACCTTCGTCTATATTGTCGCCGACGAATCGGGGAAGAAGGTCGCCCGCAAGCGGACGGTTGCGGTCGGAACCTCGGTGGACGCGGAAATCGAAGTCAAAGAAGGACTGTCCGCGGGCGACCTCGTCGTCTACGAGGGCCAGGACCTCCTGTCGGACGGCGCCGAGGTGACCGTAATCGGAGAGCAGACAAAATGACCCTCTCACAGCGTGTAGTGAACAGGCCCGTCCTCATACTGGTCCTCTTCGCCCTTGTCATCATAGTCGCCGTCTACTCGATCCCCTCGATTCCGCTCGCACTCATGCCGTCGACTGATATGCCGCGGATGATGGTCATGACGACCTACACGGGCGCGTCCCCCGAGACCGTCGAAAAGACCGTGACCAAGGTCCTCGAGTCGAGCCTCTGCAATGTCCAGGGCGTCAAGAGCATGACATCGACATCGTCCGACGGCAGCTCGATGATCAGTCTGGAATTCGATTACGGCAAGGACATGGACAAGGCGAACAACGATATCAGAGACAAGATCGAGCGGATCAGCTCGAGCCTGCCTGACGACGCCGACACGCCGACCATTATGAAGATGGACGCCGACTCCCAGCCCATCATCAAAGTCGCGGTCCGCGGGAACCGGAGTTCCGAGGAGCTCAAACGGCTCGCTGAGGATACGATCTCGCCGAAGTTCGAGCAGACCGACGGCGTCTCCTCGGTATCCGTACTCGGCGGGAAGACCGGTGTGATCCGCGTCGACGTATCACAGAACCGACTCGAGGCCTACGGACTCACTATCAGCGCGGTAACGAGCGCTCTCGCGGCCCAGAACGTCGAGCTCGGCGCCGGCAAGGTGACCGACCTTAACACCGAGTACACGGTCAGAATCACCGGCGCTTTTTCCGATGTAGACAAGGACATCGCCGACTCCCTGATCGCCACCAGAAACGGAGTGCCGATCAGGCTCAAGGACGTCGCCGCGGTTTACTCGGGCAATGCGGATATCGACACATCGGTCTATATCAACGGCGAGCCGGGCATCTACCTCTCCGTCATGAAGCAGTCCGACAAGAATACGGTCAAGGTCTGCAACGGCATCTATGCGGCCATGGAGAGTCTCAAGTCGACCATCCCCGCGGATGTCCAACTCGTGGTCGTCGATGACAGCTCCACCCAGATCAGGACGACGATCCACGATCTTATCAAGGCCATAGCCGAGGGCGCGATTCTGACCATGATCTTTGTCTTCGTATTCCTCCGCAGCTGGAAGAGTACGTTCATCATCGGCCTCGCGATCCCGATCTGCGTGGCGGTCACCCTGCTCTCGATGTATTTCACCGGATTCACGCTCAACATGATGACGATGACGGGGCTTCTCATCAGCATCGGTAACATCGTCGACAGCTCAATCGTCATCCTCGACAACACCTTCAAATACCGCGAGCGGGGGGCCAAGCCGACCGTCGCCGCGGTCCTGGGCAGCCAGGAGATGATGGTCGCGATCACCGCGGGCATCCTCGCATCCATGTCGGTCTTCCTCCCCATCGTCATCTTCGCCGACAAGCTGGGCATGCTCGGCATCATGTTCCAGGACATGATCTTCACGATCATCATCTCCCATGTGGTGAGCTGGACCGTCGCCGTCTTCCTGGTGCCCGTCCTCGCGAGCAAATACCTTCCACTTACAATCCGCGAGGAAAAGCCACTGAGATCGCGTATCGCGTTTGCGATGGATCAGGGGATCGCGAAGGTGATCGACAGTCTCGTGGCGGTCTATAAGAGGGCGTTGGCGGCCTGTCTCAAACACCGCATCGCGACCGTCGGGACCGTCGCCGTCGTGCTCGCCGTCTCGCTCTTCTATTTCCTGCCCCGTCTGACGATCGTCTTCTCGCCGCCCATGTCGCAGAATTCGGTCACCCTCTCGATCACCCTGCCCCTCGGGACCGAATTCTCGACGACCGAGAAAGTCGTCAAAGAGTTCGCCGCGATCGCCCAGAAAGAACTCGTCGGCGTGAAAAACGTGATCGCGACCACAGGATCGAGCGGGGGATTCTCCTCGAGCTCGTCGAGCAACTCAGGCTCGCTGACCATCGCCCTGCCCGATAAGGCGTCGGACGGCGACAGTTCCATGACCGTCCAGAGCAAGCTCAGGGCGCATTTCAAAGACTATCCGTCCGCCGAGTTCGCCTTCTCGCAAGGCTTCAGGATGGGTACGCGCAGCGATATCGAGATCGCGATCACCTCGACAAACTACGCGGCCATGGGCAAGACGGCCAAGGAGATCATGGCCCTGCTCAAATCCGAGGTGCCCGAGATACTCGAGCCCGAGAGCGACTATTCCGACGGTCTGCCGCAGGTTGAGATAGCGATCGACCGCGAACGGGCTGCGGCATTCGGGATTTCGGTGCAGTCTATCGCCTCTGAGATCCGCGGCGCCGTCAAGGGCAATACCGCGACCGTCTACCGCGAGGGCGGCACCGAGTACGATGTGGTCGTGCGTCTCCAGGGCTCGGACCGCGAGAACGCCGCCGACCTCGACCGTATCTTCGTGCTGAGTTCGTCGGGCG
The DNA here is from genome assembly GCA_964540615.1 of uncultured Treponemataceae bacterium. GTDB lineage: Bacteria > Spirochaetota > Spirochaetia > Treponematales > Rectinemataceae > CAZXXZ01. The sequence goes on from CAZINN010000029.1 coordinate 16,777, forward strand.
CCAAGATTCCGCTCTCGAGCATCGCGACGGTCGAGAAGGGTCTCGGGCCCGTCTCGATCAGACGAACGAATCAGGCGCGCACCATCACCATCTCCGGGAACCTCGCGTCGGGCAAGCAGGCCAACGTGGTCGAAGAGAAGATCAAGTCTCTCGTCGCGACGAAAATGACTGTACCCAGCGATGTCTATCTCACGTACCAGGGATCCTGGAGCGAGATCACCGAGACCGGAGGGTCCTTCCTCGTCATCATCATCATGGCGGTGCTTCTCGTATTCTGCGTCATGGCGGGGCAGTACGAATCCTTCAAGGACCCGATCATCAATCTTTTCACCATACCGCTGATGCTCATCGGCGTCCTGGTCGCCTATGCGTTGATGGGTCAGAACCTCAGCATGTTCACGCTGGTCGGCATCGTCATGCTCACGGGCATCGTCGTCAACAACGGAATCCTCCTTGTCGATTACACGAACCTCCTGCGCGGAAGGGGCGCAGGACTCATGGAGGCCTGCATCGAGGGCGGAGCGAGCCGCTTCAGGCCGGTCGTCATGACAGCGGGCGCCACCATCCTCGGCGTCGTGCCGCTCGCTTTCTTCCCCTCATCCAGTTCGAGCATGACCCAGCCCATCGGACTGGCCGTCGTCGGAGGGCTCACGAGCGCGACCTTCATCACGCTCCTCCTCATTCCCGTCATCTACTACCTGGTCAACAAACGCCAGGCCGCCAAGGAAGGAACTCTATGAAGCGGCTTGAGATCATCGCCAACCAATCCGTCCGCGAGGAGATAGAACTCGCGCTTGAGACCGCCGTCCCGGAGATCCAGTACACCATCGCGCCCATCGTGCACGGCAAGGGCGGCCGCAAGCGCAAGCTCGGTACGCGCACCTGGCCCGAGACCAACTTTCTGCTCTTCAGCTATCTGCCCGAACAGGACGCCGACAGGGCCGCAGACGCACTGCGATCGGTCGTCGCGCGCTTCCCCGCGGAGGGGATATGCGCCGCCCTGTCCGAGGCCGAGATGGTCGTGTAGGCGGTCGCGAGAAGCACCCGCCCTAGCGCCGCAGTTCGGCCTCGACGGCCGCCAGGAAGGTCTCGAGGGAACCGGCATCGACGAAAACGGCGCGGAACGATGCCGGTCCGCCGCCGCCCCTCCCGCTCGATGCGGCGAGAAGCGGCGTAAGTCTTTTTCCGAGATCGGGGCCGTTCGGGGGGGCGACAGCCTGGATCGTCAGGTCCGGCAGGGAAGCGAGAAGGGCCGTCATTCCCGCGGACGCGAATACCTTCGCAGTGTCCAAAAGAGTCTCGGCGCCGCGGTCGGCGTAGCGCCGCACCGCGAGGGGAGGAGGGTCTCCGTGACAATCGGAGCCCTGGAGGGCATGCGCCTCTTCGAGCGCCGCGGCGGCGTCGCGCTCGTCGTTGCGCCGCCGAAGATCCGCGAGAGCTCGCTCAGCGGCGCCGCGCCGCGCGACTTCGCGCTCGACCGCCTGGTAGAGCGAGGCTTCGGAAGTCCCGAGCAGACGCGAGGTCTCGCGCGCGATACGCGACAGCGCGCGGTAGTCCGACGCGGCCCTTCCACCCGCGATGAAATAGACACGGGTCATTCTCTTGTATCGCTCGGCCCCGAGAATTCTTATGAAGCGCAAATCACCAGTCGATTCGAGATGGAGGCCGCAGCAGGGCGTGAAATCGAATCCATCGATCTCGACGATGCGGATATCCTTCTCTCCCGCGGGGGGCGGTCTTCGAAGCGTGAATGCCGAGAGGTCTTCCGGGGGGCAGAGGTGGACGCGCAGGGGGGCGTGTTCAGCGACAATGCGGTTCGCCTCGTCCTCGATCGTATCGAGATCGGACTCGCTCATCGAGGGCGCGTCGAAGTCGACAAGCGAACGTTCAGGTCCGAAGTGCACCGAAACCGAGCGTATACCGAGGAGCCTCCATGCAGAGGCGGCGATGAGGTGCTCGGCCGTGTGCTGACAGGCGTAGTCGAGACGACGCGCCATATCGACCTCGACATGAACACGAGATCCCGGCTGGACGTTCAAGGCTGCGGCGAGAGTCACCGCGGGGCGGCCCTGAGCCTCGCTTATTTCCGCGACTTCGACGCCCTCGACTCTTCCGCAATCCGCCGGCTGTCCTCCTCCGCCGGGGAACAAAAGCGCTCGGTCGAGAACGATCGTCGGCGATGACTGGGGCCCCTCGACGGCGACGACACAGGCCTCGCTCCGGCCGAGACGCGGATTTGAATAATACAATCGTTCGGCGCCGTTCATACCGACGCCAGTATAGCGGATAGGGCTGGAATACCGTATACTCCTTTACAGAGGGGTTTGGAGATGGGCGAGGATTTTGCAACGCGGCGCGACGAAACCGAACTCATCAGAGAAGTGTTCGTCTACGCCCACCGCTTCATGGGATCGGTGTTCGTATTCCGCGTCGGCGCGCGGCTCATGGACAATCCCGCCTTTCCGGTCCTCGTCAGCGATCTCGCACTGCTCCACGAAAACGGCATCAAAATCGTCCTCGTTCCTTCAGGGGGAGCGCGGATCGACGAACTACTCGCCATTTACGGCATCAAGACGGACAAGGTCGATGGCTTGCGCATTTCGACGCCGGAAGCCATGCCGCTCATCGAAATGGCCGCCTTCGACACCGCGACGCGGCTCATGAACCAGCTCGCAAAAAACAAGGTCGAAGCCGTCATCGGCAACTGGGTGCGCGCCCGATCCTACGGCGTCCGGGGCGGCGTCGACTTCCAGCAGACCGGGGTGGTGGACAAGATCAGCGCCGACCTCATTCAACGATCGCTGGAGGATGATTTCGTCCCAATCCTCCCCTGCATCGGATGGAGTTCGATAGGCGAGCCGTATAATATCTCGTCGATCGAGCTGGCCACCGAACTCGCCATAAGCCTCAAGGCTCGAAAACTCGTTTTCCTGACCGAGGGAGACATCCTCTCGCGGGCGCTCGAAGAGGCGGCCGGAGAGGGCGTCGCCATCCGCCGCGATGCGGACGCCGAAGGCAGGTTCGCCAGCCGCTTCACCGTCCAGGCAGCCGAGCGCATCCTTGCGTCCGCCGATCTCGAGCTTGGAAAGGCCGACCGAGAGATGCTTGAGCATTCGGTCGCCGCCTGCCGCGCCGGAGTCGAGCGCGTGCACTTCCTCGACGGTTCGAAGGAAGGCGTTGTCTTAAAAGAAGTCTTCTCGACGCTCGGCACCGGCACCATGGTTCACGCCGACCCCTTCGAAAACATAAGGCCCATGAAGGCCGAGGATATTCCGGAAGTCCTCAGAATCATGGAACCCCTGGTTCATGAGGGCAATCTCATCCGCCGAAGCGAGGAGGACCTGCATAAAAAACGGGCTGATTACGTCGTCTTCGAGACCGACGGCACCGTGCGCGGCTGCGGCGCTCTCCATCGGTTTTCTTCGAGCGGCGGCCGCGCCTTGGGCGAAATCGCAGCCCTCGCCGTTGACCGGAACTTCAAGTACCTCGGCATCGGGCAGCGTATCGTCGCGTATCTTATCGAAGAGGCGAAGAAAGCGGGCCTCGCCGGGGTCTTCGCGCTGACGACGCGGACCTCGGACTGGTTTTTGAGCCAGGGCTTCACGGCTGCGACCGTGGACGACCTCCCGGCGGAACGTCGCGCCACCTACGACACCGAGCGCAGGTCGAGAATTTACAAGCTCGACTTCCCTCCGACCCTCGCCTGAACCGCGGGAGGCAAGGCCCGCGATCGGAATGGAGCTAGTCCCTCAAGGTCGAGGTCGGGCTTGACCTGCGCTCCCTCGCATACATCGCAAATAGGTACTCGGTACGGATGGATCCCCTCCCCTCAGCGGGATAGTCGCGGTCCATCCGTCGGGCGCATATGCATACTCGGTCAATTCCGACAATGGGGAGGGGGGAATGGCCCCTCGGGATATCACTGCGCGCTGTACCTCAAGCCCGAGAGCGTCCGCGGTCAAGCCTGCTAGCGTATATCGAAGTAGTGCCGCTCGATATAGCTGATCCGCGCGGTCGCCTTGTCCCAGAAGGGGCTTTCAGGATAATCGTCGCGCACGATTTTATAGAACGAGAGAGCGCGCTTGATGTCTTTGAGCGGACCGGACTGCTCGAGGGCGAGACCGTACAGATAAAATGCCTCGTCCATGCCCGCCGGATAGCGTACAAAGAATCGATCGAGCGCCTCGATCGCCGATTGCGGCTTGCCGGCGGCGAGCTGTTCGCGCGCGTACAGAAGCATGCCCTCGGGCGTGTCGGGGAGCGCCGCGCCGGATGTGGAACTGGGCGCCGCGCCAGAGGCCTCTGGAACTGCGGTCTGCCCGGCCGCGGCGGTTTGACCTGCTCCTCCCGAGGAGGGGGCGCCCGACGCAGCCGTCACCGCCGCTCCAACCGGCGACACCCCGACCGAGGCGCCGGCCGCCGCCGATCCACGCGGCGATACCTTGACGCCGACATGTTCCTCATAGCTGATGCCGCGCAACGCGTCCTGCCTTTGGAAACGCAGGACGTACTCGCCCTCCTTCGAGGCGGTGAGCGAGAAAACAATCGATGCGCCGTCGAAACGGCGGCCGTCGTATCGTACGCCGTCTTTGCCCGTCCGTTCGCCGAGATAGGTCCAGCCCGAGCCCTCGAAGGGCAGTTCGAAGCGGGACCCCGCCGTTACGGCGACGCTGCGAGAAACATCGGGGATTTTTTCGGCCGAGGGATCGACGACGATCGCCTGCGAGGGAGGAGGAGTTTTGATGTTCGGCGTGCTCGGAGCCGGCGCCGACTTCCCGGCAGCCGCTTTGTCTTGCACTGCCTTGGCAGCAGCTGCTTTGTCCTGGGCTGCCTTGGCTGCGGCCGCCTTGTCTTGGGCGGCTTTAGCCGCCCCGGCTTTCTCTGCCGCGGCTTTTTCAGCCGCTTCGCGGGCGGCTTTCTCCGCCGCAGCTTTCTCCGCCGCATCGCGGGCTGCCTTCTCGGCATCGGCTTTTTCCGCCGCATCGCGCGCGGCCTTCTCTGCAGCGTCGCGCTCCACCCTCTCATCGGCGGTCGCTTTCTCGGCCGCGTCGGACCGTGCAAGCACTCCCGAAGGCATATCCGGCTCTCTCAAGACTACGGCAGGCTGTTTTGCGGCGGGAGCTTTCCGCATCGGCTGTGAAAGCTCGGCCGCTGCCTCCCTTTTCGCCGGCTTGACCGCGGTCGCGCAGGACGCGAGCGCGAGCGCCAGAATCACAAAGGCCGCGGTCCGTCGCATCACCGGACAGTCCCGTAGACATCGTCCATGGCCGCATCGTTCCTCGCTGCGAGTTGAACGATATACTCTGATGATCGCGCAAGGCCGATCTCAGCGGCGTCCACCGCGGTATAGTCCGGCGCTCCCTCGCGCTCAAACTCGATTCTCGGCTCAAGTGGATCGCCTGGAGGGAGGAGCCAGGTTTTGACGAGGGCCGCCCCCTCCTCACTGAACGCGGACGAAGAGCGGATCGGCTTGGGCGGCGCGTTCACGATGATCATCGTCACCGCGACGGCGACGAGGAAAATGAGGACGATGACACCAACGGCGAGAACAACAGGGTTCTTCGAAGCCGCATCGGCGACGGCTCCGAAGTCGATCCCTGTTTTCTCTTTCGGAGGCGGAGCGGCGCCGGGAGCGGCGTTCGCCTCGGACAGCAGATCGCCGACCGGCGTTTCATCCTCTATCGCCGTAAACGGCTCCGGTGCGGACTGCGGCCCCGGCTGCTTGACGAAGGGTATCCGCTTCGAAACAGACTTGAGCGCGGACTTGGCCGAGGAAAGTGCTTTGCCGATTCCGTCGTCCTTCGACATTTTCGCCATGGCTCTCCTCCTCTGCACGACGCAGCCTGCGCTCTATCCGTGGGCGCCAGGCTCGCTCGCAACCATAGAGGTTTCTTTCTGTTCCGAACCTGAGGACCGCGCCCCCCTTGAGGAACCGGAGGCAGCGGCAGAACCCGGGGCCTCGGGCGGCAGCTCGGTGCCGTTTTCGTACTCGACCTCTTCGTCCTCGATCTCGGAAAGACTTCGCACCGGTTCGGGCAGCTTTCCGTCGAAACGTTCGAGCCGTACCGCGATGACTTTCGTGACGCCGGATTCTTCCATCGTTACACCGAGCAGTGCGTCGGCGCCCGTGACAGTTTTTTTATTGTGCGTAATGACCACGAACTGGCTCGTGCGCCCGAACTCGCGCAGAAGATTGACGAAACGGGCGACGTTCTGCTCGTCGAGGGCGGCGTCGATCTCGTCGAGGAAGCAGAAGGGGCTTGGCCTGACCATGTACGTCGCGAAAAGAAGGGCGATGGCGGTCAAGGTTTTCTCGCCGCCGGAGAGGAGCGAAATCGCCTCGAGCTTCTTGCCCGGCGGCTGAGCGTATATTTCGATGCCCGATTCGAGTATGTGATTCGGATCCACGAGTCTGAGTTCGCCGCGTCCGCCGCCGAAGAGCCTGCGGAACATGTTATGGAAGTTTTTCTTGATGCGGTTATAGGTTTCGAGGAACAAGGCCGCGCTCTCGTCGCGGATCTCGTCGGTTATCCGCTTGAGGTCGGCGCGGGCCTTCTCGAGGTCGCCGAGCTGTCCGGACAAGAAATCATAGCGCTCCTTGACCTCGGTGTACTCCTCGGGGGCCATGAGATTTACGGACCCCAGATCGCGCAAAGACTGCTTGAGCCCTGCAAGCGATTCGCGCAGTTCCGCCACGGGAGTGCGTATCTCGAACATGCGCGTTTCGAACTCCATGAGGTCGCGCGAATACTGCTCGGTGAAATTTTCCTTAACGTTCCTGATCTCCGTCTCGGTCTGAGCCAGGCCAAGATGCAGATGCTCGAGCTCGGCCTGCAGCGCAGCCAGCTTCTCCATCCGTTTTTTGAGATCTTCCTGGCGCTTCGACAGGTCGGAGTTCTTGAGCGCGATGTCACGCTCGAGGCGCCCGAGTTCTGCGGTGAGCTCGCGGCCGCGGCGCTCGAGCTCGGCGATCTCCGCATCGATGCCGCCAAGTTCCTCCTCGGCCTCCTTGAGGCGGCGCTCCTCGACGTAAACCTCGTTTTCGAGCTCCTTGAGGTAGCCCTCCTGGCCGGCGATCTCGCGGCGGAGCAGGGCGAGAGCCTCCTCGGCGCCGGATGCCTGCGTCTGCATGCGGATGCGGTTTCCGCGCTGCTCCTCGAGCGTCGCGCGATATTCCTCGACTTTGTCGGCGAGAACTTTCGCATCTTTCTGACACTCGGCGATTCGCGCGCGACGCTCGGCGATAGCCTCGCCGCACGAGGCGATTTCCCGGTCGATGGCGCGCTTCTTGGTGATAATACCCTCGGGCGAGAGGAACTCGTCAATGAACGAGGGGGTGGTTTTTTTGTACTCCTGATAGCGGCGCGAGAGCTCCTCGGCCTTTGCCGCGGTCTGGGCGAGATCGGAGGCGGCCTTCGCCACGATCGCGTCCCGATCGGCCGAGGACGCGGTCCCCAGCCTGCCCAAGTCGTCGAGAATGGCTCCCTTGCCCGAGAGCCTCGCCTGGATCGCCGCGATGAGCGACTCTATCGCCTCTTCGGCGGCGCGGCGCTCCTGGGCCGAATATCCCGATTCCTTGAGCCGCGCATCGAGCTCGGCCACGATATCTTCGGTGATCGCGTCGAGTCTGCGGTGCGCCTCGGCCCGGTTCCGTTCGATATCGACGATCTCAGCCTCCGCTCGAACGATCGAAGCTTCATTGTCGCGGATACTCTCCTCGGCGGCGCGGATCGACGCTTCGAAGTCGGCGATGTTCTTCTCGATGTCGCGGAGTCTGGCGCGAAGCCCGGCGAGCTCCCCCTCCTTCTCGGCCTCGTCCTCGCGCAGAAGTTCGATCTTCTCGCGCAGGGATTTCAGTCTGAGCAAGGTCTGATCCCTCTTCGCCTTCGACTCCGAGACCCGCTCGGCCAGGAACTTCCGCTTGTCCTCTTTCCCCTTGGCCTCGACCGCGAGACCGAACACCGTCTTTTGATGCTCGACGAGCTTGGCCTCCATGCCGTTGACGACGTCGAGGTTCTCCTCGAGCGAGAGATTCAGAGCGTCGATCTCGGTCTTCACCTTGTCGCGCTCCTGCGATTTCCGCGACATCTCCTCGTCGCGGCGGTCCTTCTCCTGAACGAACTGCCTGAGCTTAAGAAGGTGAAGGTCGAGTTCCGCCTCGAAAATCTTGTCCCGAAGGGCTCGGTATTTGAGCGTCTTTTCGGATTGAGTCTTCAGGGTATCGTGGCTCCGCTTGACCTCGCCAAGAACGCCGCTGATCTGACGGATGTTTTCTTCGGTCTTTTCGAGTTTCGACTCGGCCTCGCGCGAACGAACCTTGTGCTTGGTGATGCCGGCTGCTTCTTCGAAGAGATAGCGCCGGTCCTCGGGCTTGGAGGACAGAATTTGGTCGATCTTGCCCTGCTCCATGACGGAGTACGCCGATTTTCCAATTCCGGTGTCCCAGAAAAGTTCGCGGACTTCCTTGAGCTTGGCGGGAGCCCCGTTTATAAAGTATTCGGCCTCGCCGGAACGGTAGAGCCGCCGTTTGATGGCGATTTCGGGCGCGTCGAGGGCGGTCAAGAGCCCCTCTTCGTTCGAAATGGTAATAGTGACCTCGGCGACCGACAGAGGCTTGCGCGTCTCGGTGCCGTTGAAAATGACGTCCTCCATGCTGTCCGCGCGGAGGCTCTTGGCCGACTGCTCGCCCACGACCCACTTTATCGCGTCGACGACATTGGATTTGCCGCAGCCGTTCGGGCCGAGCAGGGCGGAAATACCGTCCGAGAATTCGATTAAAGTACGATCGGCAAAGGACTTAAAGCCGAAAATCTCCAAACTTTTCAGGAACACGCGTCGGGCCTCGCAGTAGGTCGGACTTGCCAGAACTGTAGCACGCTCGGCGCGGAAATCGCAAGGGTAGGTAAAATTATGATTTTTGTGTCGCCGCAGTCGGGTTTTCAACACGCTTCGCGGCAGTTTCCAGCGTAATTCCCCCCGCGATCGCGGTCAGCGGGGCGACAAGGACAAGCCCCAGACTGCCCACGAGTGTATGTACGATTTCGGCAGACACGAAAATCATGTTGAGAACATTGAGGAGGGGTACGCCCTGGGCGATGAATGTCATGATCAAAGCCGAATACCCGCTCGAATATGCAAGCAGGAGCGTGGTGGTCATGGTGCCGAGGACCTGCTTTCCGACCGTCAGTCCCGATTTTACGAGTTCCGTGCGTTTGATCGAGGGATGTTTTTCGCGCACCTCGTCCATCGCAGCGGCGATGTCCATAGAAAGGTCCATCGCGGCCCCCGAGGAAGCCAAAAACACTCCCGCAATGAAGAGGCCTGTCAGATCGAGGTGGCCGAATCCGGAGTACAGAAGGGTTTCAGCGTAGTGGCGCACCGCCCCGTGTATCTTGAGCAGATTCGTCGCCGCCCAGGACAAGGCGGCCGTCACCAGGACTCCGCCCATGGCTCCGGCGAAGGCCGCGAGGGCGCGCCGGGTGAGACCTCCGATGAGGAAGATCGCCGAGGCCTCGATGACCGCGACGACAACGATAGTCGTCAGAATCGAATCCCATCCCCAGAGCATCGCGGGCATGAGAAGCTTGAAAATGACCAAGGCTGTAAACGCGAACGAAAGCACCGATTTGAGGCCGGTCCAGCCGCCTAACACGACCAAAAGACCGAGGAATACAAGGGCCAACACCGCAAGTATATCTACTCGGAAGTGATCGATGACATTTACATAGCCGACCTCGGTGCCCCCTTCGGCGAGGTCGATGACGACAAAAACCCGGTCCCCGGGCGCGAAGAGCTTGTCGAGTTCCATCTTGCCGATCAGATTGTTGGAACTTTGAAACACCCTGCCCGCGAAACGACCGGTCAGTATGCGCAGTTCGAGTTGCTGTTCGCCTTCTTTTACCGGTCCGATCTGCCTAAGCACGGCGTTGTCGACACGCGTAACCCTCGCGACCGCGGGGATATTGCTTCCCGGCGCATAGGGGGAACGGAAACCCGTGGGCAGGAAAGCAAGGCCGATGCCAATACTTACGATGATTGCGATGAAAATCAGTTCGTCCCGGCGGGCGCGTTGTGCGAGCACATGGTCTCCCTTGTCGTGTCGGCTGGGGCGGGAACATCCCCCGCCCCGTCATGACGTGTTATTTTTTTACTGGAATCTCTATGCCCATCGCCTTCGCGAGCGAGCGATAGATGTCGGTATTGTCATAGTAGGACGCAAAGAGCTCCTGGTTCACGCCTTTCGCGAACGTCGGCACCGGCACGCCCGTGTGCGAATAGCTCGTCCAGCCTATACCGGCCAGCTGATTCAGGGTCTGGGTGATCTTGACCGTCAGGGGTTCGTAGCCGCCGTACAACACATAGTCGTCGGAAGTCGGTCGGACGTACTGATTCCCCATAGTCCGGTTGTAGGCGAACTGAAGCTCGGTCTGCTGGGCGCTGCTCAGCTGGTTGAGACCGAGTCCGAACTTTTCCTCCATGATCGGGAAGAAATCGGAGAAATCCGCATCCTCGGGTGCGGCCTTCGCCTTCTCCTTATAGGGCTTGACGATGCTGTCGGTGAATTTCTGGAAAGAAATTTTCTGTTTACTGATCTTCGTGAATGCGGTCGAGTACTGGGTTCCGGCGAATCCTATGGCCATACCGCCGGTCTCGTGGTCGCCGGTGACGATGATAAGCGTATCCTTGGGGTACTTCGCCTGGAACTCGAGGGCCTTCGCGACCGCGGCGTCGAGGGCGATGGTGTCGTAAATAGAGGCGCCGGCGTCGTTCGCATGACAAGCCCAATCGATCTTCCCCCCTTCCACCATCATGAAAAAGCCCTTGGGACTGTCCGAAAGGAGCTCAATGCCTTTGGCCGTGTAGTCGGCAAGCGAAAGATCATCCGGGCTGCGATCGATTTCATAGGGCATGGCCGCCGAATCTGCAAGAATCTCATTGACCGCCACGACCTTTCCGGCCCCTTTCTTCAGCGCCAGAAAATCGGCTTTGGTGTTGATAAATTTATAACCAGCCTTTTTCACGAGCTCTACGACGTCGGTCTGATCCCCCTTCGCCCCCTTGGGCTGAAGGAATCCGCCTCCGCCGAAGTAATCGAATCCCGAGGAGGCGATCTGCACCGCGATGTCGTAATAGTTCGACCGCGAGGGCGCCTTGGCGTAGAAGCACGCAGGGGTGGCGTGATCGAGCGACACCGACGTGACAATGCCGATCTTCATGCCTTTTGCTTTAGCGAGCTCTGTTATCGGCGTGTACTTTGTCGTCTTGGACGGGTCCATGTTGATGACACCGCTCAGCGTCTTGTTGCCTGTCGCAAGCGCCGTGCCGGCCGAGGCGGAATCGGTGATAAGGCTTCCGGCGTCATACGTCGTGGTCAGACCAACCACGGGGAACTGTGAAAAGCGCAGACGCTTTATGTTCACGTCCTTCGAGGCGACGGCGTTGGCATAGGCCTCGGCGGCGTTGATCTGCGGCATGGCCATGCCGTCCCCGATAAACAGGAAGACGTACTTCGCCACGGGCGCGGCGATGACCGCCGGAACGGCGGCGAACGAGAGCAAGGCGACCGCCGCCGCCGCGAATAAGCGGCGTAGTCCCGGCTTAGCTCGGATATTCATGTATCAGCCTCCTTGAATAGAACTTCAGCGTTACTATCGAGGCTGTTCATTAGCCGATTATTAAGTTCGTATAAAGCTTCTGTTAAACGAAGACAGTCAATACGTGACAGCCGCACAATCTCTTCGATGAGGCCTTGTGACTTCCTGCGGATTGTCGAAGCGCCCGATGACACGACTCCCCGGGCGCCGAGGATCGCGGGCAGAACTGAAACGCCGCTCAGACTGCATCATCGCTATTTCTCATCCTGAGCTACAAGGAGCGAATACGCTTCGCGAGTCGAAGACGCGCCCATCAAGGCGGAGCGCAGATCGTTGTTCTTGAGCTTGGAGCTGAAAAAGGAGAGCGCCTGCAGGTAATAGGCGTGCTGATTGTACGCGGCCGCTATCATGAACAAGAGGCGCACGGGGACATCATCAAGCGACTGAAAATCAATAATATCGACCTGGCTTATTCCTACCGACACAACAAGATCGGTGACCGACGACAAGCGCACGTGGGGAATCGCAATGCCTCTGCCGATCGCCGTACTCATAAGTTCTTCCCGGCGCAGAATTTCCGCAACAAGTTCCTGCCGATTCTTGATCTGGGGGGCGCCGCCGAGATTCTCAGCAAGCGCGACGAGGGCATCACGCTTTTTCGAATGACCTAAAAAGATGATACGATCGGGCGAGAGGATATTCTGTATCTGGACAACGCTGAAAACACTGCTTGGCTTATTTGAAGAAAGTCTCTCGTTGACCCAGCGCTCGATTTCGCTTTTCTTGAAGCGCCACACGGTACCGATCTTTCCGGAAGGGATCTCTCCTTTCTGCGCCCAGTCATAGACCGTTCGTTCAGACACGCGGAGATAGCGCGCCACTTCCTCAATAGTCAGAATATCGTCATCCATGCGAAAAGCTCCTCGTTATGATCATAATTCCGCAGTATTCTGTAATGGATGCGATGGAAAGTCAAGAATAGAAGCATCCTGGAGACAATTTCGAAGGATTAGGGAAATTCCAGACGAAGATCATCACGTTCTATTCGGTGTTCGAATCGCCTTCGTCGAAACGCTCGAAACACTCCGATATTTCCCCGCCCTTGAATCCCAGCAGGCGGAGACGGGCTCGGGCCACTGCCTTGTTCCCCCCGCTGCGGCGGAGCGCTTCCGACGCGGCCTGAACCAAAGCGTCCCAGCGTTCATCGGGTCCAAGAACCGCCGCTATCGCCGCTTCGGCGACAGCGGAATCCACACCACGTCTTCGAAGTGCGGCCTCCAAGGTCGCGGGACCCTCTCCGCCGCGGCGGCGCGACAAGCGTGATGCTGCGTAGGTCCGAGCGAAGCGCTCGTCGTCGAGATACCCGGCGGTTTTCAGCCGTCCGAGCGCGAGACAGACTGCCGTTTCGCTGAAGCCGCGCCCGGTCAGTTTGATTTTGAGCATATACTCCGACTGTTCGGCGCGAGCGAGCAGGGCGAGCCCTCGAAGCTCGGCCTTGCGGGTCTCGGCAGCGATACGCACGAGGGCCGCGGCCTCTTCATTCAATTCAACACCAGCCCTGAGGGAGTCTGGGGGAAGTCCAAGCTCGGCAAGCAGATCGAGATCGACAATAAACGAAAAGCCTCCGTCCACGACGATCGTCGCCGCACCGGAGGCTCCTGTATGAACGTCCGCCACCCTCACGGGTTGACCGACAGCAATTTCAGCGCTTACTGAACTGGAAGCGCCGCCGAGCTCCGCGCTGGCCGTACTTCTTGCGCTCGACCATCCGCGGATCGCGGGTCAAAAAGCCGTTCGCCCGCAGAGATGCATGGTTCGAGGGATCGAGTTGCGCCAAAGCCTGCGCAAGGCCGTGCCGGCAGGCGCCGGCCTGCCCATTGGGGCCACCGCCCACAACAGTTATGACGACATCGTATTTATTCTCGGCGGCAGTGACCTGAAGAGGCTGGCGGACAATCGTGGTTAGCTCGTTCAGTTTGAAGTACTTATCGAGCTCAATACCGTTTATGCTTACCCTTCCCTGGCCCTCGCGGACAAAAACGCGGGCGACTGCGCACTTGCGGCGGCCTGTACCTATTCCAAGATTACTGATCATTCTCGCACTTCCCTTCAGTCGAGGTCGACGGCCACAGGAGACTGGGCCGCATGCGGGTGGTTCGGCCCCGCGTATATCTTCGCATTCTTGTACAGCTTCCGACCGAGCGGTCCTTTCGGCAACATGCCTCGAAGCGCGATCTCAAGAGGAGCGACAGGATTCCGTTCGATAAGTTTGCTGAAGGAAAAACCCTTGAGCCCGCCCGGGAAGCCGGTGTGATGGTAATACATCTTGTTCTGCCGTTTGCGGCCGCTCACCATGACTTTATCGGCGTTGATAATGACGACAAAGTCGCCGGTTTCCTGCGAGGGCTCGTAGGTCGGCTTATTTTTGCCCCGGAGCATCGAAGCAGCCTTTGCCGCGACACGACCGAGGCACTTGCCCTGGGCGTCGATCACGTACCAGGAGCGCTTGGAGTACTCGGACTGGGGCGTGATAAAAACAGTCTTCATGACGTGTGTACCTTCACCTTCGGATTTCTGGGGCGCTGAAACAGCACATCAGCTGTATTCGCGCCCAGCTGAAAGCGGGCGGAATATTCCCATATTATTGAGGCCGATGTCAATACCGGACGGCTTTCGCCGTCCTCCCCCTTGAGTTTCAACAACCTTCGAGGGACATTCTATGCCTTTTTTGCGGCCGCCTGTTTCGCCTCCTCGGCCTCCTCGCGCTTGGCCTCGATCCTATCCTTTATATCCGCAATCCCAATAAACACTGCGATGATGCCGACAAAGGCAGCCAATACCGGAAGCATGCCCTTCAGAAACGTGACAACCTCGGGCCACCATGCGAGCGGTCCGGGCACGCAGGCAAAAACAGCAAAGGCGATAAAGATGACTCCGACTATCAAAGCAACCATAATTTCTTATCCTCCTTGGAGTTACCATCATCGATCACGATGCAGCAACGCGGCAATGATACCATTACCGGCTTGATAAGGCAACATTAGTTCCATTGCTTGCCGGGATTTCGAGCGGCGCGTATATTCTTGCCGATGCTGCGAAGCCAATCCCTTGCGTTGTATAAAAACCGCCCGGTCATTGTACTCGAGGCACGGGATCGAATCGACATACGGCTTGAGGATGGCTCCGTTCTCAAAGTCCGGGAAAAAGATCTTGTTCTGCTGAGCGAAGGGCCGGTGGCGGCCATTCCGCAGGCGCCAGAGGGTGGCGATTTTGATACCGCCCGCCGCATGCTCATAGCTGATGCGCAAACTGCGGCTTCGCCTTTGTCGTGGAACGAGCTTTCGGAACTGGTTTTCGGCCGCGCCGGACCGGCCGAAGCCCTCGCCTGCTGGAAAGAAGCGGCCGCCGGAAGGCTCTTCAAACTCGAGGAAGGACTGCCCCTCCCCCTGAGCGACGAGGAAGTGAAACGGCAGGCTGAGAAACTGGCCAGAAAAGAAAGCGAAGCCGCCGAACGGAGCGAATTCCTTCAACGGGTTCAATGTATTAAGGCAGGCCGCCGCGGGGTATACGACTCGCGCAACAATGCCCCGGGAAAGGCGGATTCCAAGGAGCATGCATCTGTATCGTTCAGCCAATCCGACATGCGTTTCCTTTCCGAAATCGAGGCCGTTGCGCTCGGCAAAAGCGTAAAAAGCCGCATCTGCAGCGATCTGGGCATAACCGAGAAGCCTGAGGCCGCCCATGCCTTTCTACTGGAAATCGGCCGTTGGGATGAAACGGTGAACCCTCACCCTATCCGCGCGGGCTGCCCCCTCTCGGCGCCGCAGCTCGTCCTCGGTCCCGAATTCGAAGCACAGGAGCGTGTCGATCTTGAAGGCATCGAGTCATGGGCTGTCGACAATGCCTGGTCGACCGACCCCGACGACGCCGTCGGCTGGGACGGCTCCTCGGTCTGGATTCACATCGCCGATCCTGCTTCGGCGATCGAGCCCGGTTCGCCCGTCGATCGCGAAGCCTTGGAGCGGGGAACGACGCTCTACCTCCCCGAGCGTATATCCCCCATGCTGCCGGACGAGGCGCTCGATCGTTTCGGATTAGGCTTATCCGAAACATCCCCCGCCCTCTCCATTCGGGTCGAGCCCGCCGATGACGGTTCGCCGAGGACCGTCGAGATTATGCCCTCGCGCGTCCGCGTCAGGCGATCAAGCTATGCCGAGGCCGACCGCGCGATCGCAGAGGGGAAGGCGCCGGCGCTCACCGCCCTCGCCGCCCTCGCCGCGAAACGACGCTCGCGGCGGCTCGCCAACGGCGCCGTCGAAATCGATATTCCGGAAGTCAGGGTCCGCGTCGAGGGGGAGGGAATACTCCGCTCGATATCGATCGAGCGTATTGAGCATGATGCGTCGAGCGATCTCGTGCGCGAGATGATGCTTCTCGCCGGCGAGGCAGCCGCCCGCTGGGCCTTCGAACGCGGTCTGCCCTTCCCGTACTACGGACAAGAAGCCCCCTCGGAAGCCGGACAAACCGCCCAGGGCGAAGGGCTGTCCGCCCAGTTCGCGCGGCGTCGCCTTATGCGTGCAGGCATCTGGGGGCCGAACCCGGGCGCACATCGAGGTCTGGGTCTCTCGTTCTACGCCCAGGTCACCAGCCCGCTGAGACGATACCAGGACCTTCTCGCGCACATGCAGATTCGCGCCTGTCTCGCCGGGCGCAGAGTAATGGACGAGGACGAAATCTCACGGCGCTGCGCGCTGGCTCAGGCCTCATCGGCGCTGACGCGCCAGGCCGAACGCTCGAGCATTCTGCATTGGACGCTGGCGTATCTCGTACGTTCACCCGGGTGGACCGGCGAGGCTGTCATCGTCGGACCCGGTTCCGGCGCGGGAGGGAAACTCTTTCCTGTCTACCTGCCCGATTTGGGACTTGAGTCGAGGATACGGCTCCGCACATCGCGGAATTGTGACGACCGTATCGCCGTCAGGCTGGTCGGCGTCGACCTCGCAGCGCTCGAAGCCTTTTTCGAGGAAGCGGCTCCGCAATGAATTGACCCTTATCCTGTTTGTATTTATCCTATACGAAGCATGGAACAAAAAGACTATCGTCTCGCCGCGATCATGTATACAGACATTGCCGGCTTTTCACGCATGATGGAGAAGGACGAGGCGGGCACGCTCGAACTTCTGCATTACCACAACACGCTCATCAAGGATGTCGTCGAACGCCACCACGGCACGATCATCAAGACCATCGGCGACGCCCTTCTCATCGATTTCAAAAACACCGTCGAAGCGCTTCAGAGCGCGCTCGAAATCCAGGACAAGCTCTATATACGCAATACGGAGAACCCGAATCTGCCGCTGCTCGTGCGCATCGGTCTTCACCTCGGCGACATCTACTTTTTCGAGAATGACGCTCTGGGCGAGGGCATCAACATCGCCGCCCGCCTGCAATCTCTCGCGCGGCCCGGCTGCATCTGCTTTTCTCAGGACATTTATAACATCGTCCTCAATAAGCTCGAGTTCAGGGCCGAAAAACTCGGCAAGGTCTCGCTCAAGAACATCACCAAGGAAATACACGCCTACGAGATAACGACGCCCAATATCGAGTTCGATCCCGATCGCAGCAAGCCGAGGGCCGGTTATCCGCCCGGCTCATACCTCGGCGCCAAGGAGGGGCGCGAGACGGCGACGACCGGGCAGAATCGGCCGAACGACGCATCCCGAAGCTACTCCGAAGAAGGCTCGCGCACTATCTTGGCCGAGATCAGAAAACGCATTCTCGGTGATATAAAGGACCTCGGCCGGCGCATGTCCGTGGACGAGGCTCTGGATCGCTACTCATCCTACGGTGTCGAGGCGCGCGAGGTCATCGCCGCCATGGCGGATCAAGGCATTCTGACGCGTACTCCAAAAACACGCGCGGCCTTCGAAGCTCAGTCCTCGCTTCCCTCCTTCATCGCCGGATTCGGTCGGAACGCGGACGGCAAATTCGACGCCGAGGCGCTGAAAGCCGGAATACAAGGCGCCGTCGGCACGATCGTCGATGAAATACAGGGCGCGATAGAACGCAGCATGTCGGACGAGGAGCGCCGACGTCAGCGAGAGCGATGGGAGCGCCGCCATGAACGCCGGGAGATCAGGCGCGAAGCGAAGCGCCAAACCGAAGACCTTGAGACCGGCAGATGGGACCGCGAGCTCGACGACAGCGACACATGGAAAGCCGGGGCCGAAACACTTTCGCAGGACTTCGCCTCGTACAAGAATAAACTGACGGAGCGCTGCCGCAGTCAGCGCTCCGGCTTTGTCGGCAATTTTCTGAGCTTCCTCGCGGTCAACGCGGGACTGTGGTATATCAACCTGACACACGGCGGTGGATTTCTTTGGGCGGCGATCGTCAGCGCGGCCTGGGGCATCGGTCTCGCATCCTCCATCGTCGCTGCGCGGCGAGCGGGCGCGAAACTGCGCGAGATCGAGTCCATGCCGGAGCTCGATTCGAATCAGCTCGCAGATTATAAAAAGCTCAACCGCGTCAAGGACTCGCTGGCGCAGCACGCGGCGAGCACGCTTATGGTCCCCGTACTTCTCGCCGTCATCAATATCTTGACCGGCTTCGCGTTTCCCTGGTTCCTCATACCGACCGCGGCGATGGTCATCGGCTTCATCTCGCACGTCGCAGCCTACAGCGTCACAAAACCGCGTCTTGAGCGCAAGATCCTCGATTCTTTCGGCATCAAGGGAGGATGGAAGGAGCTTCTCAGGCGAAAACGGACGCGGCCGCAGGATCTATCCGGACTCGGTCCATACGCCGCCCACTACCGCGAGGCCGAGGCTGCAAAGGAAGCTATTATCGTCCAGCTGCATTCCGGACGGACCTCGGCCGAAGATATCAGCGGCGATGATCTCGAACCCGCGCTCGAGCAGTATCTCGGCCAGATTAAGCTCATCGCGCAGTCGGCGAACGATGTGGACCGCCTCATAGAAAGCATTCCTATGACTGACCTGCGCAGAGACAAAGAAGCGCTCCTCGCCAAAGAACAATCGGCATCGAGCGCCGTCCTCAAAACCGAATACCGGAAATCAATTGAGGAAATCGAACACCAGGAACGCTCATACCAAGAGCTCAAAGACCAGAGCGAGGTCCTTCGGCTCAGACTGTCTTCTTCCGTCAACCAGCTGAAACAAATGCGGCTCGACATCGCGCGCATTCAAGCCTCGCCGGGAGCCGAGGTCTCCGGCGGCCTCGAGTCGCTCAAAACCAGGACCGAACTGCTGTCGCGATACCTCGAAGATCTTCGCGCCGGCTACGACGAAAGCGCGCAGGACCCCTTCGCCGAACTTGAAAAGGCTGAGGTCGCGCGTCTCGCCGCAGAAAAGAATCCGAAGCAGGGGGATACAGGGCCGAAGGAAGAAAGAAAGACTTGATTAAGGAAGGAAGTGCCTCGAACCTTGTTGAGCTTTGCAGGTTGACGGCAAACTCGATGTTTGTCATCAACCTGTTACCTAAACCAAACATACAAAGGGCGGCACATATTCTCAACAAGGTTTGAGAAACTTTTTTCTAAGCTGTGCTCTGGCCCAGGCGCGAATCGAACGCACGACCTGCTGCTTAGGAGGCAGCCGCTC
>CAZINN010000030.1:0-35355 GCA_964540615.1 uncultured Treponemataceae bacterium
GCCGTCTTTTGTGTAGCTCAGAACGGCCGAGGCCGCCGCCCTGCCGGTGGTGAAACCCGCGTCGTCGGCCGTGCCGCTCAAGGTAAAGGGAAGTCTCGTCGATTGCAGCATGGCGACTTCGACGAAGGTCCCTGTCATATTCAACGTGGCGCGCGGGGCCGAAAGATCGATTGCAAAGGCTGTCGCGGTTGGAGTCGACCAGTTGCCGGCCTTGTCCTGGGCCGCGACCCAGAGCTGCTTCGACCCCTCTCCCAGAGACGAAAGATCGAGTGTACCGCTCCAGCTGCCGGTGCCGGTCGCCTGAGTCCACGGAGCGGCTTGTATGACCGCCGGCGTATCGCCCGAATGATCCTCGCCTGCGGCCGTCGCAAGATAGTACACGGCCTGAACGCCCGCATTGTCCTCGACTCCGCCGCGGATTGTCAGGGGTGTCGTGCTCTGCCATGAGGACGCTTCTGGAGTCGTTACAGTGATGGAAGGACCTGTTTGGTCGATGACAATCTGACGCTGAACCATCGCGCTCTGCTTGCCGCCGACGTTATAACCATACACATCGATCGTATGGCTGCCCTCGGTCAACGAGGTCGAGGAGAAGGTCCAGGTAGTGGAAACGACACCTGCGCCGGAAGACGCGAGAGCGGCGGGAACTCCCGTCGCCCCATCAATACTCACGAGCACCGAATGGACGCCGACGCCGTCCTCGACAGTCCCCGTCATCGAAAGGTTCTGAACGATCGCTCCGTTGACGGGGCTCGTTACATACACCGTCGGTATGGCGTTGCTGATTGTAAGCGAAATATCACTATACTCGCGAATGGCGACCGACTTCGGATCATACTTATAGTCGATATCATCAGAAGCGGTGATCGACAGCGCGTACTCGCCGAGCCCCTTGGGAGCAAGCTCAATTGCTTCGGGCAATTGAAAAGTTGCTTTGGCTTGTAAATATACATCACCCTCGCCTTGGGTCCTCTCCACGTTCAATTCACCGTTTGCTTTACTATACACAAAATCAGCGACCTGGTGACTAGGATCGCTTATAGTTATAACAATAGAAGAAACATCAATACATTCGGCATCAGAAATCGTGAAGTCAAGCAGCGCACCGGGATCGAGGATTGTTGTCAGACCGGATCCATATGAATGCTCAAAAAAGCCTGTCCGGGAACATGTTATCAATGGTGCCGCTCGGCTCTGGTCGACATAGAAATAGCCTGCTGTAGCCGGAGTAGAGGGTGATACGATTGTCGAGGAGACATTGCCCGCCTTGTCGGTGGCGACCAGGGCGATGGGGACCTTGAACACGGAGCCGCCGACATCGATAACACCATCGGTATCCGCCTTAAAGGTTCGCGTATTAACAAAGAAGCTCCACGAACTCGACGTGCTCGTCTGCTTCTGACCGCCGGTCGTCAACTCGACATGATCGATCCCGAAGCCGTCACGCACACTCCCCTCGAACAATACTGTGTCGCTTAGGTATTTGTCAGTTAAATCCCCAGTAAGTGTTTCCAAGCTTTCGATACTTGGATATATGGAGCTGAAGCTGGGACGAACAGTATCGAAGTACAGGACAAGCTTGCGATCGGTAGTCTTTCCGGTATTGTCGGTCACTTGAATTTTCAGATCTGCCTGTACTTCTTGATAGGGGAAGAGATCCATTGGATCGATGTCGACGGACCAGGCCGAGCCGTTTATCGACGCCTGCAAGGTATCTACGAGTGTCGTGCCGGAATAGACCGAAACAGTGACGGCCGTCACCTGCACATCGTCATTGACCGTGCCCAAGAGCGTCTTCTTTGCATTGATATAATCTCCGTTCTTGAGGCTGGTGACATCCACGGTCGGCGCCGAGATGTCTATTTTCGAGCCGAGGCCGGCCTTGAAAAGATCACAGGTGGAGAGCAGCACCGCCGCGATCGCAAGCGGAAGGACACGGCCTATCGCGCAAGCGTAAGTCCGAAGAGTCGACAGTGTTTTCTCGCCCATATCCGCCTCCTTGGCCCCGGGTGAGAGCATGCTGGAATGTGTACTTTTGGATATCGCTCAGACATCATTCTTAAATCGGTAAGAAATAACTTCTTCCATAGAAAAGTATAGTGCGGGAGAGCAAAAAAAGCGAGGTCAAAGCCCGATTTTTTAACATTCTCGTAATTTGATTACAATTTTGAAATTTCATGCAGTCTTTATATTTCGTTGATTATTTACTTATAAAACAATGCTTTATTATTAGCATTCCAAAAGAAACACTCAACCAAAAAATCGAACACTTCCGTATCTTTACATTTCCGTAATCATACCGAGGCCGTCACACAAATACGTTATGCGACACAATTAAGATGCGGCAGTGCCGCTCCCTTTGATTGAGATACCGCTCTGCGACAAGACGCGAGATTGTTTACACTGTAAGCACAGCCCTATGCCCTTCCGAAACCTCGACAAGGCCCTTTGGTCTTTTGTGATTTACAGCGTAAAATTCCCGAACTCGACGCGCTATCGCCTCGGGCAGAAAATCCTCTTTGCTCATCCCCTGGATCGCGCGGACAAGATTCTCCTGCGCGCTTCGTTCGCGTTCGGCCGCGATGTCGGGGACTGAGGCGAAGAGAATTTTGGTATAGGGGTGAACAGGCTCCCTGAAAACCTTTTCGCTCAGGCCGTACTCGACGACACGGCCCTTGTACATGATCATGGTCTCGGCGCTGATGTAATAGCCGAGCGACAGATCGTGGGTGATGAAAAGGACTGCCATGCCCTCCTCGTATGCGAGCTTGCCGAGAAGATTGAGAATATCCGCCCTCGTGGAGGCGTCGAGCATGCTGATAATCTCATCCGCGATCAAAAGCTTTACATCCATGAGCAGGGCGCGCGCGATGAGCAGGCGCTGGAGCTGCCCGCCGGAGAGCTGGTGCGGGTACTTCCCCAAGACTTCCCGAGGGTTCAAGTCCACCATGCCGACCACCTTCTCTACCCTGCCCTCGAACTCCGACCAATCATGATCAAACAGAAAATTCTCGTATATCATCCTGAACGTGCGGTCGACTTTATAGAGCGGATTGAAGGACGAAAAGGGATCCTGAAAGATACCCTGAACCTCGCGGTAATAGCTGCGAAGCTCGTCCCGCCTCAAGCTTCGTATATCCCTTCCCTTGTATTTGATCGTTCCGGCGCTGGGCCTGAGGAGTCGCAGGATCAATTTGCCCAGCGTCGTCTTCCCCGAACCCGACTCCCCGATGACAGAAATAAAACCGCCCGATGAAATCGAGAAGCTTACGTCGGCGACCGCCGGATCCCCATGACGCAACCCGAGACCCGAGGAGTAGAACTTCGTAAGACCGGATATTTCCATAACCGGTGTATCGCTGTGTGTTATCACTTCTGAACCTCATCGACGGTTTTCCAGTTCCAGCATGCCAGGCTGTGCCCGGGCCCGCATTCCTCGGCGAGGGGGGTCTCGGCGCGGCAGCGTTCGGTCGCGTAGGGGCAGCGCTCCGCGAAGCGGCAGCCTTCGGCTATGCCGATGAGGGCCGGGGGCGTCCCCGGTATCCCCTCCAACATCTGCATGCCGTACCTCATACCGGGGCGCGGCAGCGATTTGACCAGGGCCTGCGTATAGGGGTGCCGCGGTCTCCGTATGATCGTTTCGGTCGGCGCGATCTCGGCGACCTTTCCGGCGTACAAGACCATGATGCGGTCTGCTATTTCGTTGAGGATCGCGAGGTCATGCGTTATGAAAACGACCGAGGTGACAATATGTTTATCGCGGAAGTCGGCGATCATGTCGGCGACGTAGCGTTGACTCGTCACGTCCAGGGCCGAGGTTATCTCGTCGGCGACAAGAAGCTGAGGATTCAACAATGTAGCGATGACCATCAGTATGCGCTGCTTCATGCCGCCCGACAGCTCGACCGGGAATTTCCCCAAGATTTCCTGCGGAAGATTCACCAGGGCGATCCGGTCGCGCAGGCGTTTTCTCATATCCTCGTCCAATTCGACGCCGTGCTCTTCGAGCAGGTCGCGGACGAAAACTCCGATCTTCTTCGTCGGGCTCATCGCGTTCATCGCATATTGAGGGATGATCGAAATCTCGGCGAAACGTATCCTGTCCATTTCCTCGCGCGAGAGCTCGAAGATATTCCACGAACCGAAAACCGCCTTGCCCGACATGTAGTACATGGGCGGTTTGACCAGCACGAGAGAATTGCCCAGCGTGCTCTTGCCGCAGCCCGATTCGCCGGCTATACCGAGAATCTCTCCCGAATCGACATCGAAACTCACGCTGTCGACGGCCTTGGCGTAGCCCCGCATGGTCTTGTAGTAGATACGGAGATCGCGTACCGAAAGAATTGTGTTCATGGACTACATTTCCCTCAGTCTGGGGTTGAAGGCCTCGTCAAGACCCGTGTTTATCAGGAAGAGCGACATGATGAGAAGCGTAACCGTCAATCCGGGGAAAAAGGGCCACCACCACTGCCCCAGCTGGACCGCCGCGGATTGATTCGCCCAGCGCAGGATCATGCCGATAGATATACCTTTCGTCGGTCCAAGACCGATGACATCGAATCCGACCGAAGTAAGAATCGCGCCCTGGAACTGCAGGATGAAGGCCATAAAGCAGTACGAGAACATGTTGACGGCGACGTCCTGGACAATGATCTTCCGAGAGGGATTGCCCGAAATCCGCGCCAGGTTCACGTACTCTTTATTCTTGATCGAGAGCGTTTGGGCCCTGACCGCGCGGGCGACCCAGGGCCAATTCGTCAGTCCTATGATGATCGATTCGATGGTGATGCCGCGGTACGGAAGGTAGCACCCAAGAATGATGAGGACCGCCAGCGTAGGGATGACAAGAAGAATATTCGTCAGCAGCATAAGCAGCTCATCGATGAATTTCCCGCCGTTGTACCCTGCGATAAAACCGACGACCATGCCGATGATCCAGCCGATGACGCCGCCCAGAAATCCCACATAGATCGTACTTCGAAGACCGTGCAGCAGTTGCGAGAGCACATCCTCGCCCAAATATGTCGTCCCCATAGGATAGGCGCTCGAGGGCGGACGCATAGGTGCGCCGACCATCATCTGCAAGGGGTCGTATTTCGCGAAGAAGGGGCCGATGAGTCCTGCGAGCAAAAAGAAAAGAAATATACCGAGTCCTATCCGCACCTTCACGCTCCGCAGCGCGAAGTAGAGATTGTCGTTCTTCTTGATGCGCTCCGCGAGTGTCATCGCCTTCACACCTCCCCGGCGTAGGAATGACGGACCTGGGGGTCGATGACCATATAGACGATGTCTACGACGAAGTTGCACAGGAGCATCGCCACGACGATAAAGAGGAAGCATCCCTGCATAAGGAAATAATCAAGACTGTTTATCGCCTGGAATATTCGATATCCGATGCCGGGGTAATTGAAAACCCCCTCCAAGATGATCTGCCCCCCGAACTGCTGCGCGATCGCTATGGCGAGGCCGGATATCTGCGGCAATACGCCGTTGCGGTAGGCATAGCGCCGTATCATCGCGTTCGATACGCCCGAAGACTCCATGTACCTCGAGTAGTCCGAGCCCATCTCGTAGATGATCATGTTCCTCATGCCGATCGCCTGGCCGCCCAAGCCCACGAGGAATATCGAAAGGAAAGGAAGCACCATGTGATAGAGATAACTCAGGATGAACGAAATGCTGAAATCAGGAATCATCTGATAACTATATGCGCCGGAACCCGGAAAAACCTTGAGCGTCGTCGAAAAGACCCACACAAGGAGGACCCCCATCCAGAACTGGGGCATGGAGGTCAAAAAATAGAGAAAGGGCATGACGCGGGAATCGAGCTTTCGGTTGACCCCCGTGACCGCCCCGAGCCGGTTACCGAAAATAAACGTGAGGATCACGGAAGGAATCAGCAGAAACAGACTGTAGGGCGCCGCTTCCATAATGACGGCCATGACGGTTCTTGGATACATAGTGATGCTGATCCCGAGATTACCCTTGAACAGCTCCTTCCAGTAGTTGAGATACTGCTCGAACACTGATTTTTCGAGGCCGAATACGCGGTTGTAGTACTCGACCGTCTGCTGACGCGCCTCCTGAGGCATGGACGAGAAACGGGAAACGAGGGTGTCTACAGGATTGCCGGGAATCATCCGGGGGATCGCCCAATCCAAGGTCACCGCGAAGAAGAATGTCAAAAGATATATGCCCAACTTCCTTCTGAAATATTTCTGCATCCCCCTCTCCCTTCAGCCGTCCGCCCTTGTCGCATGCCGCGGGCGGACAGCTGATGTTCTTCGAACTTCTATTCCGTCAGGATTTCGACTTCAGGTTGAGAAGAACCTGCACCGTGCCCATCTGCCAGGTGTTGCCCCAGATGCAGGTCACGCCGAGCTTGTTCTCCTCGTTCGAGTAGCCGGTCCAGACGTCGGTGCCGCCGAGGAACCACAGACCGTTGTACCACAGCGGAATCGCCGGCATATCGGTGAGGAGAATCGTCTGGATCTGAGTCATGATCGACTTGCTCTTGGCCATGTCGGTGACGGGGTTCGTCATATCGAACTGATTCATGAGGTCCTTGAGCTTGTCGTTCTTGTACTGCCCCCAGTTGCCGCGGGTGTTGTTCGCCGCATCGATATTCTGCGTCACGACGCCGTTCAAGTAATTCATCGGCGAGGAGGAGATCGCGGTGTTGTTGTCGAGCAGCATATCGAAGGTGCATTTGAAGCGGGAACTCTGCCAGAGATTGAAGTCCACCGGCTTCGCCTCGGCGTTGATGCCCACGGCCTGCAGATTCTCGGCGATCATCCTGATGCCGATCTCCCAGTCGCTCCAGCCGGTCGGGCAGTTGATCTGCAATGTGATCGGGGTGCCGTCCTTGTTGACGCGGTACTTCCCCTTCAGCTTATAGCCGGCCTTGTCAAGAAGGGCGGCCGCCTGCTTGGGGTCGTACTTGAAATAAAGCTTCTGGAGCGCCGGTTTGTCGATGTAGGACATGAGCGTCGAGGTGGGGAGGAAGCCGCTCGAGTCGGCGGGCAGAACGCCGCCGGTATAGTCGACGTCGGCGATCTTCTGAGTGTCGATCGCGAAGGCCAAAGCCTTGCGGAACGCCGGGTCATCCATCGGCTTCTTCTTCGTGTTCATGTACAGCATGACCGTGTTGTAGGACAAATTGTACGGCTGTTTTTTATAGAACGAGGTGAGGTGATTCCCGAAGTTCTGCACGAGAGATCCGACGCCGGGCGTGTAATTGTTGAAAATATCGATCTGCCCCTGCAGCATCATGCCCAAAGCGGTCGCATTGTCGTTGACCATGAGCAGAACGATGTTCTTGGGGGCGGGAAGCTTGCCGAAAGCCTCCTTGCCCCACCAATTGTCGTTGCGCACATAAATGTCGCGGTCGGCGAGCGCCTTGAGGTGCAGGTAGGGCCCCGTGCCGATCGCATTCTCGTTGTTATCGGCCATGAGTTTATCGACGGGCACGCCCTCGTAGATATGCTTGGGAACGATCGGGATCTGGTAGAGCTGGCACTGGAACTGCTGGTAGCGCGCGCCTTCGAACACAAAGTTGACCGTGCTCGCGTCGACCTTGTTCACGCTCTTCAAACCGCCTGCGGCGGGGTCGAAAAGCGAACCCCAGCTTATGGGCGTCCCCTTCGCCACCATAAACGTGAAGACGACATCATCGGCGCTGAAGGGCTTGCCGTCCGACCACTTCACATTCTCGCGGAGTTTGACCTGGTAGGTTGTGGTGTTGATCCACTTCCCCGACAGGGCCAAGCAGGGCGGGTTCTCCCCAGTAACAGGGTTGTAGAAAAAGAGTGGCTCATACAAAAGACCGACGGTTCCGGAGAAAGCGACACCTGTATACTGGAAGGGATTCCAGTTGGACGGAGCGCTCCACAGACCGCCCGAGGCATAGAGCGTCTCGTTGCGATTCAGCGTCGCCTGGGCGAACGCCATCGCGGGAATCATCGCAAGCGCCACGAAGACGATTGCGATCTTTAGCGCCTTCTTCATCGATAACCTCCTCTTAACGATATCAACATCCTCCCGCCCAGGCCGTGGCCTGAAGGCGCGATGGATAGCCGAGAGAGGCTGTTTCCCTCAGACCCCCGCCCGCTCGACTGCAAGACCGAGTCCGGGCAGCCCCTTCTCCGAGATAAGGCGGTCGAGCACCATGCCCGCGGCGCCGTATGCGACCGCCCGCTCTCCGAGACTCGAGTACTGGATCCGAATTTCCTTGGAGAAGGGATACATCCAATTGTCTTTGAGGCGTTGCTCCAGGCGGCTGGGAAAGTCCGAGTCGAGGGACTCGATCGATCCGCCGATATAGACGCGGTCGAAGTCCATCGTATTGACGAGCATGGCCATATTGCGGGCCAGTTCATCGACCACGCCGGAGAGGGCGCCGCGGTCGGACTCGATGCGCGACAAGGTCGCCTTCGGCTGCGAAAACTGCAATTCGCCCGGACCGTCGCAGAACGTCGAGCGGAATTCGCCCGCATCGCCGTGCGCACCCGAATACACCTTGCCGCCGAGCACAATGCCGAAGCCGACACCGAGTCCGCCGTAGTCCCTGATCGATCCGGCATCGCGTCGTATTTCGACGAGGGCGAAAAGAAAATCACGCAGGGCCTCGTCACGGTTGAAGGCGAGTTCGCCCCAGGCGCAGCAGTTTGCGTCGTTCTCAATGAAGCAGGGCACCGGGATGCGCGCCGCGACCGCAGTGGCGAAATCGACCGGCTCGGCGATCCCGAGCGGCACCGAATAGCGGATACGACTTTTCTTGAGATCCACAAGAGCGCTGATCCCGACGCCTATGCCGAGAAGCTTGCGGCTTTCGGGACAGAGCCTGGCTGCACATTCCTGGATTATTTCCGCCGCAGCCTCGGGGAAGCGACCTCCGCCGAGCTCGACCGGAATTTGTATCTGGTCGAGCACATCGCCCGCGAGATCGACAGCGAGCGCTATGCAGGAACCGGGTTGAATTTCGATGCCGATGACGCGGCCGAAGGAGCGATTCACGGCAAGATGGATCGGACGGCGCCCGCCCTTTATGCCGGCCTCGCCCTCGGCTATCTCCTCGATCACACCGATCTCGATAAGCCGAGCTACTTGATTCGTGACCGTCGATTTGTCAAAGCCGAGCCGTTCTGCGATATCGACCCGGCTGATGCGAGGATTCTGCCAGATCGTTCTGACTATGCGCGCCGCTGTGTTCGGCCCCATCGTATTCCCGCGCGCCACAACGCCCCCTCCCGTGAGTTGAACTTCTCACCTTTTTTGGGCGTACAACAACCAAGCTGGTTGATTGATTATTTCAACCAAGCATGATATAGCATGGCTTTTCACAGCCGTCAATCTTCTTTTTGAGTTCCTCGAACCTTGTTGAGATGCATTTCAGAGGGGACAATCCTAGGAACTGTTTTCCCGCCGAGGGGAGGATGCACATGAGGCGAATGGAACTGGAAGGAATCTGGACACTTACGCGTGTTTCCGATGGAAGCCGCCGTCCTATACGGATTCCCGGAGACATCATGAGCGCGCTGATCGCATCTGGAGAGGTTCCGGACCCCTATATAGCCCGCAATGAAAGCGCCCTGCAATGGATCGGAAACGAGGATTGGCTCCTCGAGCGGCGTATCGAGTTCGACCCTGAACTTCTTTCCTATGACCACCTCGTTCTCGATTTTGCGATGATCGATACAATCGCCGAAATCCGCATCAATGCTCATCCCGTGGGGACGAGCAAAAACATGTTCCGCCGGTTCAGAATTGACGCGAAACCCTATCTAAAGCCGGGGGACAATGTCATCGCTGTGCTGATCAAATCAGCCGAGCGCGAGGCTGCCGCGGCGGCTGAGGTTCTACCCTATCCGATACCTCATGTCCAGTTTCCTGCAACCTCGCCGCACCGGAATCTCGTCCGCAAGATGCAATGCATGTCGGGCTGGGACTGGGGCCCCTGCCTCATGACCGGCGGGATTTACGAACAGGCTTCCGTCTATGCGATCGACGGCCCCTTGATGGAGTATGTGACGACACGCGTCCATTTCGAAAACGGGCAGTGGATTGTCCTCGTTATGATCGATCTCGCATCCGTCGTTCGCGGAGCACGGATCGAGGCCGAGCTTGCGAACACCTGCGCTTCGCGGCATATCGATCGTACGGCCGGAGAATGTCATGTCGAACTCGAACTATGTATCCCCGGCGCGAGCGTAGAGCGTTGGCAGCCTCTCGGATACGGCCCCGATCCCACAGGCACACGACCGCTCTATGAACTGGTCGTCCGCTGTATTCCAGACAGCCCCGACGGAATCGATTCGAGCCGCGGGCATGAAATACGGAAAAGAATAGGATTCCGCGAACTCGACATCATCGCCGAGCCCGACAAGCTTGGCCGCGGCCTTACGTTCCGCGTCAATGATCGTGATGTCTTTTGCAAAGGGGCAAATTGGATCCCCGCGGACGCTCTTCCCTCCCGATGGAACCGAGACCGCCTCGATAAGCTGCTGTCATCGGCGGTTGAGGCGAACATGAACTGCCTTCGCGTATGGGGCGGCGGTCTTTACGAATCGGACGATTTCTATGATCTCTGCGACGAAAAGGGTATCCTGATCTGGCAGGATTTCGCATTTGCCTGCGCTCTTTATCCGGCTACGCCGGAGTTTCTCGCGGAGGTCGAGGCCGAGGTCCGCCATCAAGTCAAGAGGCTCAAAGATCACGCATGCCTTGCGCTCTGGTGCGGCAATAACGAGAATCTGGGAGCCCTGCGATGGTTCGACGAATCAAAGCGCGAAATCATGCGCTACGCCGTCGACTACGACCGCTTATACGAAGGCACGATCGGCCGCAGCCTCCGCGAACTCGATCCCGACAGGCTCTACTGGCCATCGTCGCCCTGCGGCGGGCCGGGCGAATACATCGACACCTGGCACCTCGACGGTAGAGGCGATATGCACATCTGGTCCGTCTGGCACGAAGGCAAGGATTTTTCGGAATACTATCTCTATACTCCGCGTTTCGCCTCCGAGTTCGGCTTTCAGTCATTCCCAAACCCTTCGACCGTCGCGTACTTCGCCCCTGTACACGAACGAAACGTCACAAGTCCAGTCATGGAACATCATCAGCGTCACCCCAAAGGCAACGAGCTCATCATCGAATCCATGGCCCGGTACTTTCGGATGCCCAAAAGCGGGCTCGAAACTCTGTACCTATCACAGGTGCAGCAGTCCCTGGCAGTCAAAACCGCGGTTGAATACTGGCGAAGTCTCAGACCGATCTGCATGGGGACTCTGTACTGGCAATTGAACGACGTATGGCCGGCTTCGAGCTGGTCGAGCCTCGATTACGACGGCAGCTGGAAACTTCTCCATTATGAAGCGCGGCGCTTCTACGATCCAATCCTCCTCAGCGTATTCATAAAAAAAGAGATCGTCTACGCCTATCTGGTGAACGATACCGATGAAAAACTGTCCTGCACTCTCAAAGTACGTACTCGACGCTTCGACGGCGCTATCGTCGCCGAATATTCGTCGGATGCCGATGCGGAGGCCGCCGGCTCGACATTGCTATGGCAGTCCCATGTTGACGACCTCTGGGTGCCTCCAGACGAAGCCTTCCTCGAAGCCTCGGTCGGCGTGAACAAAGCTTCCCTGACCAGGAGCGCGGTGCTTTTCCTCACCGAACCGAAACGCTGCAGTCTGGTCGATCCGCATCTCGAGATATCCTGTAGCGAGGGAGAGACTGGGCCCGAATTGCTCCTGCGGGCCGCCGCTCCTGCGTTCTATGTCACTCCGTACATAGAAAACGAACGTGGTACGCCCGGGCATTTCAATGACGCGGGTTTTCACATGATGAGCGGCGAAGAGCGCCGTATTACGTACCGTTCTTCTCCACAGAGCACGACACGAGACGTGCTCGATCGGCTGCAATCAAAAGTGCGGGTGATGCACCTCTATGCAAGCTATATGTAGTTCCTCGAATCTTGTTGCGTTGAGAAATGCAGGGAGGAAGGGTATGAGCTGCACCTCCCCTTACTGCCCCTGGAAAGGCTGCGGCTACCGCGCCTTCCGCCACTGGGCTGCTAATTGTATACTATCGACACACTTTTATGACCCCTTTTAACACAATTATTTCGCAACAACCCACTTAAAAGCTTCCTCATCATTTTACCTGCCTGGGCCTTTTTCAATGTTGAGTATTTATCTCATTATATAAAAACAAAATAGAGAAACGCCCACGTGAAATATAAAATTGGCATGATCTCTGCTTTTAAGCAAGTGAGCTTAACGCTCCACCATAGGCTTCGCAAAAGCGATGGCGAAACAAACCACATGTGGAGGGTAACGATATGAAAAGCATGACGGTTTATGATTCGCTTCTGCCCGCATTCCGCGGTGTTTTCCGGGCCGATCCCTTCGATCTCCTCGATAAGGTCTTCGAAGAGGATTTCATCCCGGGATTCAACGGCAGGGCCCCGGCTGTCGATGTGCGCGAGAAAGACGGCCGCTATTTCATCGAGGCCGAGCTTCCCGGCGTCAAAGAGAAAGACCTCAAGGTCGAGCTTAAGGACGGCCTTCTGACTCTGGCGGCCCAGTCGGTCGAGGAGAAAAAGGACGAGTCCTCGAAGTGGATCCGCCGTGAGCGCCGCAGCTTCTCGTTCAAAAGGAGCTTCGCGCTCCCCGAGGACGCGGACACCGAGAAGATCGAGGCTCGCCTTAAAGACGGGCTCCTTACCATCGAGGTCCACAAGAAACCCGAGGCTTCGCCGAAACTCGTAAGTGTCAAAACTGAATAAAAACCGGCGCTGTGACTGCGGGTCCTAAGCGGGTCGGGGCTGCACCCGGCCCGCTTGTTTTTTTCATCTTCCGAATTCTTCGTAACGAGGTATACAATCGACCGCGAATCACACTCAGCAAGGAAGGACAGCAGACTATGAGAACGCCCGTCGCTTCAAAACCAGTTCTGCTCTGTGTCTTTTTGTCGCTCGTTGCGATCCTGGACATCGGGGCCCAAGAAGCCCTGGCGCCCGCCGAAATACCGGGTCAGGCCGTATACATTCCCTTCCCCGTGTCGATCAGCCTGGACGGCAAGCTTGACGACTGGAAAGGCGTGCCTGTTCAGACCGTCGACCGCGGCCCTATGACATCGAAGGATCCCGCGGAGAACGGCTCGTTTCGATTCGCCCTCGCCGCCGATGCCGAAAACTTGTACATTCTCATGCTCGCAAAGGATAAAAATATTATCACTAATATGCACAAGGCCGATACATGGAACGAGGATTCTCTCGAGTTCTATATCAACCTGGGGTCTGATCTCAATATAAAGAAGTATACTCGGGAGATAGTTCAGTATCGCGTCATACCAGGCGATATCGGGAACGAGGATCCGAGTAAAATCAACGTCTCGGGCAACAATGTGACTGTCTTCCCGCTCAAGGCGAAGGTTTTCAAGACCGAGGACGGCTGGGGCTTCGAGGGCGCGGTCGCGATCGGCCAGAAGGCGGCGCCGGTCCACGGCAGGGAGATCGGGTTCCAGGCTCAGATGAACGGCGCCTCGGTCAAGGACCGCGATGTGAAGTTGATATGGTCGACGGCGGACAGCTCCGACAATTCCTGGCAGAATCCGAGCTTGTTCGGGCGGGCTCTTTTCTTTAAAATAGGCAGCACGGATATCCCGAAACCGAGCGCGGCAGTTCAAACAGCGAAGGCGAAAAAAGCCGATCCGCCGGCCCCCGCCGTCTCCTTGAATCAGCTCGGCTACTACCCGTCATCGAAAAAGATCGCATCGCTCAATTCGCCGGAATCCGGGAAGCTCGCCTGGAGCCTTACCGACGCGGCCAGCGGCGATATCGTCGCCGCGGGTTCGACGTCGGCGGGCATATTCGATCCCGTCTCCGGCGATACGCTGCATACCGTCGATTTCTCGTCCATCAAAAAACCCGGGCGGTATTACCTGATCATCGACGGTATTCTGAGCAGCGAGTTCACGATCGCGGACGATATACTGAGCAGCCTTTCCGTCGAAGCCCTCAAATATTTCTACCGCAGTCGATCGGGGATCGAACTGAAGGCCGAGTATGCCGGAGAAACCTGGGCTCGCGAGGCCGGACACATCACCGACGCAAAGGTCGCCGTGTTCTCGGGCACGGATGCGCAAGGGAAGAAGTGGGAGGGCTACGACTTTTTCGTGAACGGCTCGGGCGGATGGTACGACGCCGGGGACTTCGGGAAATACGTGGTCAACGGCGGCATCACCGTGTGGACGCTGCAGAACGCGTATGAGCGCTATCCCGAGCGTTTTGCGGACGGCCGGCTCAACATACCCGAGAGCGGCAACGGACGGCCCGACATCTTGGACGAAGCGCGCTGGGAGCTCGAGTTCATGCTCAACATGCAGATTCCGCAAGGCCAGGCCTTGGCCGGCATGTGCTTCCACAAGCTTCACGATCGCAGGTGGGCGGCCCTGCCCTGTCCTCTGCCGACCGAGTACGACAACAACCTGGAGCGCGCCGGGAATTGCGAGACGGGAAGGTTCGTCTACCAGCCGACGACGGCGGCGACGCTCAACCTTGCGGCCTGCGCCGCCCAGGCCGCGCGGCTGTGGTCCTCGTTCGACGCGGCCTTCGCCGCCAGATGCCTCGAAGCGGCCCGGACGGCGTGGAAGGCGGCCCGCGCAAATCCAGTCCTCCTGGCCGGTAATGTGCCGGGCGACGGGGGCGGGAATTATGGTGACTCGAATATAACTGACGAGTTCTTCTGGGCGGCCGCCGAGCTGTTCGCGACAACTGGCGAGGCTGAGTATATAGAGTTTTTGAAAGCTTCGCCGTACTGGAAATCCTTCCCCGGCCTCGACGTCTCAAAGGCGAACGCGATGGGCTGGGCCGATACGGCCGCGTTGGGAGCGATAAGCCTGATCTCTGCGCGGACTGGCAAGGTCGCGAAGGCGGATGTCTCGACTATCGCGTCGAAGATAACGGCGACCGCCGACCGGTATCTTAAAGAGGCCGCGAAGCCAGGTTACGGCGTTCCAATGAATGAAGCCGGCTATGTCTGGGGCTCGAACAGCGGCGTTCTCAATAACGCGATCATCCTCGCCCTGGCCTACGATCTCAAGAAGAAGAGCGATTACCGCGACGCGGTCGTTCGGGCGATGGACTATATCCTCGGCTACAACGCCCTTCGACGGAGCTTCGTGACCGGCTACGGCGTCCACTCGGTCTATCATCCCCATCACCGCGTATGGGCCAACGACCCCGACTCGGGCTACGTCGCCCCGCCGCCGGGAGTCCTGGCCGGCGGCCCGAACCAAAAGCTCGAAGACCCCGAGATGGAAGCGGCGAAACTCGGCGCCCTGCCCGTCGCGAAGCGCTACCTCGATGTGATCGGCTCCTATGCGACCAACGAGGTCTGCCTCAACTGGAACGCCCCCTTGGCCTGGGTGGCGAACTGGCTCGAGCTGCGATGCGGGGCAGGAAGATGAGGACAAAAAACCGGTTGGTCGGTGGTAAGCGGGATATGTTGTTTTTTATACAGCCTTGAGGAGGTTGTCTATGATTAACAAATCATCTCTTTACTCCACAAAGAAAAAGGCGGGTTATGGATTGATTATTGCTATAACCTGCACCCTTTTCCTGGCCGCCTGTGATTTGTTCAAGTTCAACAAGGAGGAGTCCCCTCCCGATCTTTCAGGGTACTGGCTGGCTCCCGACGTACTTATTGAAGATGGTGAAAGTTCGTACACCGTGCGTTTCTTAACACGCTTCCAGTCCGGCTCGATCGAATTCCTTGTCTTTGCAGAGGATGGAGATCAACTATCTGGGATGCGCGGCACCTATACCAATACTATAGATACCTTGAGTGTTTCAGTAGCTTCTGCTTATGACCCTGAGGACTCGGAATGGGTTTCGGCACCATCTCAAAAAAACATGCTGTTGTCCGTGAATGGAGCAACCTGCAGCTTAGTCATGGATGGTGACAATGATGAAACGCTGACCGTCAATTTCATGAAAATAGATACACCCGATCAGCCGGCGGCCTGGGTGGGTGAGTGGGAAGGTACCTGGGGAGAACAAAGCGGTACCGCCGATATTATCCTCGGCGAGGATGGAAGCTTTGATTTCGCGTTTGACGGCACAGAGCTCGATCTAGCGCAATCCGGAACATGGGGCGTAGTCACCACAAGCACCGCGACATTCATATTTACGCACATCACGCAACAGACAATCAATACTGTAACAGGATCAGCTGATTTCTATGGATTGTGCGAGGCCGTACTCGAAGATGAAGATTCTGCTACTGTCACCACCTCACAGGGTGATTTGGTTTTGGAGAAGTTACCATAAATGGCATTGGGAGACCTCGAAAAACTGAAGTTTTTCGAGGTCTCCATTCCTCTTAAAGACCAGCTCTGTCCCTGTGAGATTAGAACAGCCCCGACGTGCCGGGGCTGTTCTATTTCCGGAGATCGAGCGCCTTCGAAACGAGGATCGGCTCTTCTGAAATGAGCCTGTTGAGCATCATGCCGGCGGCGCCGTATGCGACGGCTTTGTTTCCGAGGCTCGAATAGCGCACGTCGATCTCGGCGGATACGGCGGGATACATCCAATTCTCCGCGAGGCGTCGTCTGAGCATAGCGGGAAAATCGACGTCGAGGTTCTCGATATCGCCGCCGATATAGATGCGTTCAAAGTCCATGGTGTTTGCGAGCATCGCGATGTTGCGCGCAAGCTCGTCGGCGGCGGCTGCGAGCACCTGCCGGTCCGAATCGAAGCGGACGAGATCGGAAGCCGCGAGCGAGAGCTGACTCCGGCCCGGGCCCTCGCAGAGCACCGAACGAAACTCGCCGGCCTTTCCGTGAGAACCCGAGTAGACCCTTCCGCCCAGCACAATACCGAATCCGACGCCGATTCCTCCCGATTGGTCGATCGAGCGGGGATCGCGGCGGAACTCCACAAGCGAAAAAAGGAAGTTGCGGAGCGATTCGCTTCGATTAAAGGCGAGTTCGCCCCAGGCGCAGCAGTTGGCGTCGTTCTCGATTCGGCAGGGGACAGTGAGAGAAGCGACCGCGCCGGCGATATCGACGGAGGTATCGACGCCGAGCGGAACCGAATAACGTATCCGTCCTTTTTCGGCGTCGACAAGTCCGCCGATACCGATGCCGACGCCGAGGAGATTCCTTCCGCCGGGACAGAGCCCCTGTATGCAGCGGTTTACAACCTCGAGCATCGCGCCGGCGCAATCCTGCCGCAGCGTCGAAATGCGGCCGCGCTTTTCGCCGAGAATCGAACCCGCCAGGTCGACGGCCACCGCGATATATGAATCGACGTGGATCTCGATACCGATGACCTTGCCGTATGAGCTTTTTATAGAGAGGTGAATCGGACGCCGGCCCCCCCGCGTACTGCTCAGGCCCTCGTCGAGTTCCTCGACGAGTCCGATATCGATCAGCCGGGCGACTTGATTGCTGACCGTCGACTTATCGAGGCCGAGGCGTTCGGCGATATCGACGCGACTGATGCGGGGATTCTGCCAGATCGTCCGCACGATGCGGGCCGCGGTATTGGACCCGAACCCGCTCCCCCTCGGCATCGATATTCCTCCTCTCTCGCATCAGTAGAGCGGTCGTTGACCGGTACAGCAAAAACCGTGTATAGCACGAGGAGCGCAAATCGTCAATTTTAACGCAAAAGCAATCCTGCGGTTGCTTGACGAAAACAACCAACCGAGATAAAGTCATTCCATGAAGTACGGCCATTTCGACGACGCGCGGCGCGAATATGTCATCACCCGACCGGACACTCCGCTGCCCTGGCTCAATTATCTCGGGCAGGACGATTTCTTCGGCCTCTGCACGAACACCGCGGGCGGCTACAGTTTCTGGAAGGATTCCCGCCTGCGGCGGCTTACGCGCTACCGCTACAACAACGTCCCCTACGACCTCGGCGGACGCTATATCTACGTCAACGACGCCGGCTCCGTGTGGAACCCCGGCTGGAAGCCCGTCAAGGCGCCGCTCGACTTCTACGAGTGCCGCCACGGCATGGGTTATACTCGTATAACAGCAAGAAAAAACGGGCTCGAGGTCGAGCTTCTCTTCTTCGTTCCTCCGAAACGCAACGAAGAAGTCTGGAAAGTCGCGGTGCGCAACAAGTCCGCCGCGCGCAAAACCCCACGCCTCTTTTCGTACCAGGAGTTCTGTTTCTTCGAAGCGCTCAACGACATGACCAATTACCAGCGCACCTGGTCGATCGGGGAAGTGGAGATCGAAGGTTCGGCCATCTACCACAAGACCGAGTATCGCGAGCGTCGCAATCATTACACGCTCTTCGCCTGCACCCGTCCGATCTCGGGCTACGACACCGATCGCGACGCTTTCGTCGGATTGCACAATGGACTTCACGAGGCCAAGGCTCCCTTCGAGGGCAGGTGTTCGTCCTCGAAAGCCTTCGGCTGGAACCCCATCGGCGCGCATCAGGTCGATCTCGACCTCGCCCCGGGGCAGGAGGAAAACTTCGCGTTTGTGCTGGCCTACGTCGAACAGGGCGATCGGAGAAAATTCGACGCGCCCTTCGTTATGAACAAGGAACTCGGCCGCGAAATCGTCGAGCGGTACTCAAAAACCGGGGCCGTCGACGCTGCTTTCGCCGAATTGAACGCGTTCTGGGGCGGTCTTCTGTCGAACTTCCAAGGCGAACTGCCCGACGAGCATGCGAACCGCATGCTCAACGCGTGGAACCAGTACCAGTGCATGGCCACATTCAACTTCTCGCGCTCGACGTCCATGTACGAGACGGGCATCGGCCGCGGCATGGGTTTCCGCGACTCGAACCAGGACCTCCTGGGCTTTGTGCACATGATCCCCGAGCGGGCGCGGGAACGAATACTCGACATCGCCGCGACTCAGCTTTCGGACGGTACCTGTTATCACCAGTATCAGCCGTTGACCAAGAAGGGCAACGCGGAAATCGGCGGCGATTTCTACGACGACCATCTCTGGCTCGTGCTTTCGACCTGCGCCTATATAAAAGAAACCGGCGATCTGTCGATTCTCGACGAAGGCTGCGGCTACGCTGACAAAAAATACGAGCTCGGCCCCGACGGCAGGAAAAAAGGCGCTGAAACTCTTCTGCACCATCTTGAGACCTCCATCGCGTACACCATGCGCAAGCGCGGCCCGCACGGCCTGCCCCTGATAGGCCACGCCGATTGGAACGACTGCCTCAACCTCAACTGCTTCTCCAAAGAGCCGAATGAAAGTTTCCAATGCGCGGGCGACGTCAAGGATTCCCAGGCCGAGTCGGTCATGATCGCCGGCCTTTTCCTCTACGCCGCACGCGAAATGGCCGAGCTCTACGACTACATGAAAAAGCCCGGCGAGGCAGCCCGGATGAGGTCGGCGCGCGATGAAATGCTGAAAGCCGTCGAGACGGCGGGCTGGGACGGCGAATGGTACCGCCGCGCGTACGACGCCTTCGGCAAGCCCGTCGGATCGAAGGAGTGCGAGGAAGGCAAAATCTTTATCGAAAGCCAAGGTTGGTGCATCCTCGGCGGCGCGGGAGCTGACGACGCGCCGGAAGAAACAAAAGGACGCGCGCGGCAAGCTTTGGAAAGTGTCCATCGATATCTGTATACGCCGAAGGGCGTCGTGCTTCAGCAACCGGCCTATTCGACCTACCACCTCGAACTTGGCGAGGTGTCAAGCTATCCGCCGGGCGTCAAAGAGAACGCCGGCATCTTCAGCCACAACAACACCTGGATACATCTGGCCTGGTGCCTTCTGGGCGAGGGCGACCGCGCCCTCGAGTACTATCTCTCCATCTGTCCCTCGGCGAAGCAAGACGAAATCGATCTCTACCGGAGCGAGCCCTATGTCTACGCGCAGATGATCGCCGGAAAGGACGCGCCCTGCTTCGGCGAGGCGAAGAACTCCTGGCTCACCGGCACGGCCGCCTGGGCCTTTGTCGCGCTGACCCAGGGAATACTCGGCATCCGTCCGGGCTACGATCGGCTTATCGTCGACCCTTGTATCGCCAAGAAATGGAAAAGCTTCACGGCCACGCGCACTTTCCGAGGCGCGGAATACCATATCGAAGTCCGCAACCCGAAGGCTGTCTGCAAGGGCGTCGCCTCGGTGGAGATCGACGGGAAGGCCGCGCCCCCCGCAGGCGGGGTTGCCGTCCTGCCCGTCTTCCCCGCGGGTACGAGCCATAGAGTTGTCATTACACTGGGTTGAGCCGAAGCCGAATCGTTCTATGCGGTCTTGAAGCGCGAAAGCTCGTCGTTCAAGGTCTGGCTGATCGATCCGAGCCGATCCGCGTCGGCGAGCACGCTCACCGAGGCCGCCGAAATCTCTTTTATACCCGCGGCTATCTCGCTCATGCCCGAATCGACCTCGTCGCTGATCCGCTTGAGCTCGCTCATGGCGTCGCGGATCGTCGCCGAGTTGGCGTTTATCTGCGAAGAAACGTCGCCGACCTTCCCCGACGCCTCGTTGAGGACGGTCATGGCCTCGAGTATCTGCGTCCCGCCGGTCCTGAGCTCGCTCATGTTGGTCGATATCTCACCGAGGGATGAACGGAGTTCCTTGACCTCTGCGTCGATCGACTCGAAAGCTTCACCGGTCTGGCTTCCCGCCTTGGTCGCGTCGCCGATGAGGCCGACGATCTGCTTGAGAATCGCGCTGATCTGCTTCGAATTGACGGCCGAGGCTTCGGCGAGATTCCTGATCTCGTCGGCGACCACGGAGAAGCCCTTGCCCGCGTCTCCTGCGTGGGCGGCCTCGATGGCCGCGTTCATGGCGAGGAGGTTGGTCTTCGCGGATATGCCTGCGATGATGCCGGTTATGTCCTTGATGCTGCCGACGCTCTCGTTGATGCGCCGGATGATGTCCAGGGCTGTCCGCATCTTCTCGCCGCTGTCGGTGACCGTGGCGACAAGACGCTCGGAGGCGCCGAGCCTTTGATCGGTTATCCGCGCCACGCTGTCCACCGAGGCGATCATCTCGGTGACGGAGGCGGTTGACTCCTCGACCATGGCCAGCTGCTCCTCGATCTGAGCTCGAAGGCCCGCTATGCCGTCGGCGATAGTCTGCACCGATCTCGTCACGTCTCCGAGCCTCGTGTTGAGCACGGAGATTCTCTGCTCGATCGAGGAGGTGCTCGCCTCGATCTGGGTCGCGGAGGAGGAAGCCTGCCCCGCCGTCGCGACAAGGCTCTCCTTCATCGCGATGCTCTCGTTCGAGACCGATTGTATCTCGGCGATCGAATCGCGGAGGGCCGCCACAAAGGTGTTCAGGTCTCTCGACAGCGCGCCGATCTCATCCGAACGCTTGTCGGGGAAGCTGATCGTCAGATCTCCGTTTT
Organism: uncultured Treponemataceae bacterium; assembly: GCA_964540615.1. Taxonomy (GTDB): domain Bacteria; phylum Spirochaetota; class Spirochaetia; order Treponematales; family Rectinemataceae; genus CAZXXZ01. Next base: position 21,356 of record CAZINN010000030.1, read on the forward strand.
TGAGCGATGAAATCCTGCCGCCGATCATCCGGACCGAAGCGGATAATTTGCCGGCGGCGATGATGGTCAGAAACAGGATAACGCCGATGAAGCCGACGGTGAAAACCGCGGCGATGAGAGCGCCCCGGGTTTGGATCCGATCGTTCTCTTTCGCGATCAGCTCGTACTGGCGGTCGATCGCGGTGCGGGCCGCGGTTATCGTCGTGTTCAAGTTGTCGACGGCCCTGACGAGGGCGTTCACATTAAAGCCGAAAAGCGTGGCGTCGATGTTGGTGAAATTCTGCGAATGCGAGGCTGTGTAGAGCTGTAAAGTCCCCTGCTGGCTTTCGGTGAATTCCTGGTCGACGAGTTCCTTGACGCTTGCAACTCTCTCAGAAACGGTGGCGGCGTTGGTCTCGATGAGGGCGCTCAGCCGTTCGACAACGGCAAGCGAATTGCTGATGTTTTTGCTCACCTTCGGCAGGACTTTCAATTGCTCAAGATTCTCAAACGCCGCGCGGGCGGCGTCATAACTTTTCTGATATTCTTCGCAGGCCTTTTGGAAAGACGAGGCGACGACGATACTGCTTGCCTTGAGGGCCTGGGTGTTCAATGCTTCACGCAGAGCATCGATCGACCCTCGTTCTTCATTCATCCTGTCGATCGGCCCGAGTATCGCGAAGTAAACGGCTATCGACACGCCGAATGATACTACGAGAAAAAACAGAAGCGACGTGAGCTTAGTGCGTATAGTCACGCATTAATAGTATCATCATATCTCCAATTCGTCCATTCAGTTATTTTTGAGCTCACAGCCCGGGCAGCGCAAAATACGATCGGGCGTTTCGGTACGAAATATCCGCCGCGATACCGCCCAGGGCGTCCCAATCGGCGGGAGCCTCGCCGCGGTCGATCCAGCCGCCGACAAGATTGCAGAGGATGCGCCTGAAGTATTCGTGACGCGGGAAGGAGAGGAAACTGCGCGAGTCGGTGAGCATCCCCACGAAACGCGACAAGAGCCCCATACTCGCCAGCGCCCGCATCTGCGCGTCCATGCCGTCGAGATGGTCGTTGAACCACCAAGCCGAGCCGAGCTGTAGTTTGCCGGCGACGCCCCCGCCCTGGAAGGCGCCCATCACGGTTGCCAGGACGCTGTAATCAGTGGGATTGAGCGAGTAAAGGATCGTCTTCGGAAGAAGGTCCTCGCGCGCGAGCGCGTCGAGGAAGGCCGCGAGGGGGGCGGCCTTGACCGGATCGCCCACGGCGTCGAAGCCGGTATCGGGACCCAGGGACGCGTACATCCGCGAATTGAGGTTGCGCAGAGCCGCGAGATGCAGCTGCATGGTCCAACCGCGCCGCGCGTTCATCCTTCCGATCTCGAGAAGAAGCGCGGTCTTAAGTTGTTCGGTCTCGATCTCGGAAAGTTGGGAACCGCTGAACGCGCGCGCGAAAAGCTGTTCCGCCTGATCGGCGCTCACCGGGCGCGCGGGCGCTTGAACAAGGGCGTGATCCGAAAGGCGGCAGCCGTTCGAATGGAAGAACTCGTGCCGTCTGTCCAGGGCCGCGACCAGGCTTGCATAACTGTCGATCCTCATCGAAGCGGCGGCGCCCAGCTTCGCCAGATAGTCCCGCCATTCGCGCGGCGTCTCGACCGCCAGGGCCTTGTCCGGCCTGAAGGCCGGCAGCATGACCGGTTCGTCGCTTCGAGATGACGCGAGCCGCGCCTTGGCATAGGCCTCGTGGTGCTCGAGATTGTCCACCGGGTCGTCGGTCGTGCAGACGGCGGCCACCTTCATCCTCCGCAGGAGGGCGCGGGCCCCGAAATCGGGGCCGCTGACGCGCGCGTTGCACGATTCCCAGATCGACTCGGCGGTCCTCTCGTTCAGCACCATGGAGATACCGAAGTAGCGCTTCAGCTCGAGATGGGTCCAATGGTAGAGCGGATTGCCGACGAGGGCGGGGACGGTCCGGGCCCAGGCCATGAAGGTGCGCTTGTCGGCCGGATGCCCGGTGATCTCCTCCTCCGGGACGCCGTTCGCACGCATGGCCCGCCACTTATAGTGGTCGCCGCCGAGCCAGGCCTGCGCGATGTTCGAAAACCGCGTATCCGCCGCGACATCGGCGGGGGGGAGATGGTTGTGATAATCGATGATGGGCAGGCCCTCCACATAATCGTGGTAGAGCCGCCTCGCCGCCTTCGTGGTGAGCAGGAAATCTTCGTCCAAAAATCTACGCATGGCCGCTATACTACCAAGCATCGGGTAAAGCTGAAAGCACCTCCGCGTCCGCAGCCTTCAGCGGCCCAGCCAGCCTCCGTCCACGGCGATCACTGCGCCGTTGAGGTAGTCCGAGGCGGGCGACGCCAGAAAGACGACGGCCGGAGCGATGTCTTCGGGCTGGGCCCAGCGGCCGGCCGGAATGCGGGCGGTGATCGACTCGCGGCGCTCCTCGTCGGCGCGGATCGGAGCCGTGTTCATCGTCTCGACATATCCGGGCGCCACCGCATTGACTTGGATGTTGTGCTTCGCCCATTCGTTGGCCATCGACATGGTGATGCCGCGGACGCCGCTCTTCGACGCGCAATACGAAGGAACGAAGAGACCGCCCTGGTACGACAGCATCGAGGCGATATTGATGATCTTGCCGCCCCTTCCCTGCTTCAGAAACTGCCTCGCGACCGCCTGCGAGAGAAAGAAGACCGTCTTGAGGTTGAGATTCATGACGTCGTCCCATTCTTTCTCGGTGAAGTCGATGGCCGCATGTCGCAGAATAGTGCCGGCGTTGTTCACCAAGATGTCGATCTTGCCGAATTCGGCTAACGCACGCTCGACGACCGCAGGAATAGGATCGAGCGTCATGAGATTCGCTTTCATGTGGACGTACTTCCGGCCAGCGGCTTTTACCGCATCCGCCGTCTCGTCCGCCTGGTCGGCGTAGGTCACGCCGAGTATGTCCGCGCCCGCCTGGGCGAGGGCGATGCAATAGGCCTGGCCGAGTCCGCGCTCCGATCCAGTGACTATCGCAGCCTTGCCGTCAAGTCTGAACTTATCGAGAACACCCGCCATGATCGCCTCCTTGAAAAGACCTCCCGTCTCAGCGCACCGCGGCCGGCGCGAGATTGTCCATATCGTCGAAGTTCTGGTTTTCCCCTGCCATGGCCCAGATGAAGGTGTAAGCCCCGGTGCCGACTCCGGAATGAATCGACCACGAGGGGGAGATGACCGCCTCCTCGTTCGAGACCACGAGGTGCCTGGTTTCGCCGGGCTGCCCGTGGAGATGGAAGACCCGCGTCGACTCGGCCATGTCGAAATACAGATACACCTCCATGCGCCGCTCGTGGGTGTGCGGAGGCCAGGTATTCCAGACACTGCCCGGTTCGAGGATTGTCATGCCCATGACCAGCTGGCAGCTCTTGCACACGGCCGGGTGGACATATTGGTAGATCGTGCGTACGTTGCATGATTCGGGAGCGCCGAGTTTCCTCGGATTGGCCTTCGCGCGCTCGATTTTGACTGTGGGATAGGTCTGATGCGCCGGACAGCTGACAAGGTAGAACTTCGCCGGATGCCCAGGATCGGCGCTTTCGAAGCCGACGCCCGCCGTCCCCATGCCGACATACAGGCCGTCGCCCTTCGCGAGCTCGATCGACTCGCCGTCGAGCAGGACCCTGCCCGGACCGCCGATGTTGATCAGGCCCAGTTCGCGCCGGTCGAGGAAACCTTCGGTGCCGAGTTCCTTGCCGCCTTCGAGTTCAAGCCGCGACGCGGCGGGACAGGCTCCGCCGAAGATGACGCGGTCGACATGGGTATACGCGAGATTGAGAGCGCCGGGAGCAAAAATCTTCTCCACAAGGAAGTGCCGTCTGAGTTCGGCCGTATCGTAACGCTTGACGTCATTGGGATGATTCCCGTACCGCATATCGAGCTTCATCGTTGTCTCCTCTTCTCAGCCTTTCAGAAAATCCTCGCGCTGCGGTGTAAAAACATCGAGCAGGGCGCCCGCCACTTCGCAGACGGTGCCGTGCCGCGCGCCGCTCGGGACGTATACCGTATCGCCCGGCTCGAGCGTCTTCGTGTCTCCTTCGACCGTGAATTTGAAGCGCCCGGACAGACAATAGGTGGCCTGCTCGTGGGGGTGGGCGTGCTCAGCGCCCCTGCCCCCCGCGGCGAAGCTCACTTCGACCATCATAAGAGCGCCGCCCCGCGCCTTTATTTTGCGCGATACCTTCCCGGCCTCGAGAATTTCGACCATAGATTCGGAATCGGGGAAAAAAACCGCTCCCATGACATCTCCCAGCGGCATCCGCGCCTCGGACCCGAGGTCTCACCGGCGCCTGCCGTATTTCTATCGCACAACGCGCCCGGCGCCGTCGCCGGCGGCGAGCGCCTCCACCTCGGCCCGCGTCGCCAGATTGAAATCCCCGGGTATCGTATGCTTCAGGACCGAGGCCGCGACCGCGTACTCGAGCGCTTTCGCCTCGTCGCCGAATTCGAGGAGGCCGAAGATCAGGCCCGCGGCGAAGGCGTCTCCGCCCCCGACGCGGTCGACGATGTCCTCGATATCGTAGCGCCGTGACACTATGAAATCTTTCCTTCCTGAATACACGGCCGACCAGCCGTTCCGATCGGCGGATCTCGACTCCCGGAGCGTAATCGCGACAGCCTCGAGATTAGGGAACTCGGCCCGGGTCTTCTCCGCCAGAACGCGGTAGGACTCGGTCTCGACCATACCGCGCGAAGGATCCGAGTCCGCCGCGATGCCGAGGGCAAGTTGTATGTCTTCCTCGTTCGCAATGAGCAGGTCGGCGAGCGTAACGAGACTGCGCATGACATCAGGGGCCTTCACGCCGTAATTCCACAGTTTCTTGCGGTAGTTGAGATCGATAGAGACTTTTGCGCCCGCGGCCCGGGCTGCGCGCGCTGCCTCGGCCGAGACCTCGGCGGCCGAACGCGAAAGCGCGGGCGTGATACCCGTGAAGTGGAACCAGGATGCATCCTTGAAAATCGCGGGCCAGTCGAAATCGCCGGGTGCCACGGCCGAGGCCGCGCTTCCCGATCGGTCATAGACGACGAGCGAAGGCCGCTGATCGGCGCCGGTCTCGAGGAAGTAGATGCCGGTGCGGTCCTTCGTCCTCCGGACGAACGAGACGTCGACGCCCCGGCTGCGCAGCGCGGCGATGGCGGCGTCGCCGACCGCATCACTGGACAGGGCGCTGACGAAGACCGCCTTCATACCGAAATTCGCGAGCGAAACGGCGACATTCGCCTCTCCCCCGCCGAAGCTCGCTTCGAGCGTCGGCGACTGAAAGAGCCGCTCTCGGCCCGGGGACTTGAGTCTCAGCATTATTTCACCGAAGGTGACCGCCTTCTTCATTTAAACCTCGTAAGTCGGTACAAAGATAATCCCACGCGCTTGAAATCCCTCGGGGACAGTCTAGCACGAGGGACGAAGAGGTGCAATATCGTTTTTGAAACACTGGTCCATTTTTATTATTCGTTTTATACTGAAGCTGTAGGGAGGTCCTCGTATGAACGAGACACTGCAACGGATCGGGGAAATCGGGATAGTGCCGGTGATCAAGATAGAGAGCGCGGATAAGGCGCTTCCTCTGGGACGCGCGCTCGCAAGGGCGGGTATCGGCGCGGCGGAAGTGACATTCAGGACTCAGGCGGCGCCCGATGCGATCAAGAGACTCAGCACCGGACTGCCGGAGCTTCTGGTCGGGGCGGGGACCGTAACCTCCGTCGCCATGGCCGAGTCCGCAGCCGCCGCGGGGGCGCGCTTTATCGTCTGCCCCGCATGGGACGATGCGGTCGTCGAGTGGTGCCTCGAGCGCGGCATACCGGTCCTTCCAGGAGTTTCGGGCCCGGACGGGGTCATGAAGGGCGTTTCGAAGGGACTTGAGGCGCTCAAGTTTTTCCCCGCCGAAGCCTCGGGAGGACTCCCCATGATCGAGGCCTTGTCGGGACCGTTCCCGAACATGAAATTCGTACCGACCGGCGGCATCGACGCCTCGAACATCGGCCATTATGCGCGAAAGCAATCGGTGCTCGCCGTCGGCGGATCGTGGATGGTGAAGCCGGAACTCATCGAGGCCGAAGACTGGGACAGAATCGAGCAGCTCGGCCGCGAGGCTGTATCCGCCCTGCACGAATTCCAACTTGCTCATATCGGCATCAACGAGCGGAACTCCGATGACGCCGCGAAAGACGCCGCGCTCATCGCCTCGCTCTTCGGCTTTCCGACAAAAAACGGAGAGTCGTCCATCTTCATGTCCAGCTGTATCGAGCTTTTGAAAAGGCCCTACCTCGGCGAAAAGGGCCATATCGCGATCCGCTGCAACGATGTCGAGCGCGCGCTCGCTCGGTTCCGCGGCATGGGCATCGGCGTCACGGAAGGTAGCGAGAAAATGGAAAAAGGACGGCTCAAAACCGTCTATCTTGACAAGCAGATCGGAGGCTTCGCCTTCCACCTCGTGCGGGCATAGCGGATACTCGCGCTTTCGGCGGCGGAATTTCAAAAGGTGGCGCGCCGCCATGAAAACTCATGACGGCGCGCCGGATCAAGGAGGAGTGCAGAAAAGAAAACCCACAGAGGGGCGAAGATTCACTTCCTCAAAACCAGGCTCGGCAGCCAGAGCGAGATTTCAGGCACAAATGTGACGAGCAGCAGAGCGACCACCATCATGGCGTACATCGGGAGAGTCCGTACGGCGGTCCGCTCGATCGGCGTCTTGCCGATGGCGCAGCCGACGAAGAGCGCCGTCCCGACCGGCGGGGTGCACAATCCCACGGCGAGATTCAGAATCAGCATAATTCCGAACTGCACCGGGTCCATGCCGATCACCGGCCCGGTGATGACCGGCAGGAGTATCGGCGTCATGATAAGAATGAGGGGCGCCATGTCCATGAAGCAACCGAGAATCAAAAGCAAGACGTTGATGATGAGCAGAAGAAGAACCCTGTTGTCGGTGAGGCTCAGAAGAGCCGAGGTCAAGGCGTCCGGTATGCGCAGAACCGTCATCATGTACGCGAAAGCCTTTGCCGCCGCGATGAGCGTAAGAACAATAGCCAGAGTCTTGAGGGCGTTCCTGAGCACAGGCCCGAAGGTTTTGAAGGTTTCTCTGAATTCAGTCCACAGGGGCCTCTTTTGCGCCGCGGCGCGGTAAACGACGAAGAATACGTACGCAAGCAGAAACGTGTACAGGCAGGCGACGGCCGCCGACTCCGTGACCGTGAAGACGCCGATCGCGATGCCGCCCATAATGATCACGAAGATCATCATGGGGAGAATGCCGCTTAAGACGATCCTGAGCCGCTGACCCCGCGGCACCGGGTCGCATCGAGGGAAGTTATATTTCCTTGCCATAAAAAAACACAGAATCATCAAGAGGCAGCCGACAAGGACGCCCGGAACGAGCCCTCCCCAGAGAAGATCGGCGATCTGCCCTCCGATGCCGGCCGCAAGGGCGTAGATGACCATGTTGTGACTCGGCGGAACGAGAACGCCCTGACAGGCCGTCGTTACGGTGAGTCCGACGGCGAAGTCATCGTCATAGCCCTGCTTTTTCATAAGGGGAATGACAATGGAACCGAGCGACGAGACATCGGCGACCGCAGAGCCGGATATGCCGCCGAAAAACATGGAATCGACGCAATTGATATAGGCGAGCCCGCCGCGGAAGCGGCCGACGAGCAAGTTCGCGAGATCGACGATTTTTTCGGATATCCTGCCGGCGCCCATGATCTCGCCCATGACGATGAAGAAGGGGATGGCGAGGAGCGTGAAACTGTCGATCCCCTTGACCATCTGCTGAATGATGATCGAAAGGCCCTGCCCGTGCGCAAGAGCGCCGAACACGGCGGACAAGAGAAGCGAAAAGGCGACCGGTATGCGAACGGCCATGAAAAACACGAAGCTGCCCAAAAGGACGATGGTCGAAACAAGCTCGTTGTTCACGCATCACCTCCCTTCGCGCCGACTTTCTTTTCTTGTCCTACGTGAACGACATCGAGTTCCTTCTCCTTTTCGGAAAAGAGGCGGTCGTCGTCCCTCAACACGCCGAAAAGGAAGAGAAGCGAGTCATACATGATTATCACCCCGGCGATCGGCATCGAAATGTACTGAACCGAGCGGGGCAGTCCCGTGGCGGCCATGGTGAAGCGCCACAGTTGGGCGCAGAGATTCCAGCCGTATACCGTCATTATGGCTCCGCAGGAAAAAGTCGCGAGATTGAGGAGGGCGTCCATGATTCTGCGCGCCGCGCCCCCAGCCCTGAATCGACGGTAGAGCACGGCGACGCTGATGTGCAGACGGTCGCGGACGCCCATGGCGCAGGCGATGAACGCGAAGAGGGCGACGAGCGTGCGGGGGACTTCTTCGGCCCAGATGATGCCGGTGCTCAGGACATATCGGCAGAACACCGTCACACAGACGATGACGATCATGCCGAGCAGGGCCGTCTGCGCGACGATGAGCAAAACCTTATGGACAGCGGTGTCGATAGAACGCAGTGCATCTGCGGGTTTCATCGTTTCTGCCTCCCCCGTCAAGCGAGCGGAGGGCCCCCGCGGCGGGAGCCCCCTCCGACGGCGCTGTTTTGTTACTTATTCAAAACTTCTTGCCGACCTCGGCTATGGCGTTGATGATGCTCGTGTACTTGGCGCCGTACTCGGCGTACAGAGGCTTCATCGCGTCGACGAAAAGCTGGCGCTGCGCGGGGGTGAGTTCGACGACCGTGACGCCGCCGGCGCGGACGTTCGCCTCGGATTTCTTCTCCATTTCCTTCCACTGGGCGATCTCGTATTCCTGGGTCGCCTTCGCGCACTGTTTGATGATTTCGATATCGGCGGCGGAGACCTTGCGCGCCTTCATGGAGGCTTCGGACATAAGGAGAATTTCGGGGACGCGGGTGTGGTGGTCGAGTATGTAGTATTTCGCCGCCTTGTAGTCGCCCTTGGTGTCGTAGGTGGGCCAGTTGTTTTCGGCGCCGTCGATGACGCCCGACATGATATTGGAGTATATATCGTTCGATCCGATGCCGGTCACGGGCACCGCGCCCAGAAGCTCGGTCATTCTGCACATCATCTTGTTGTCCTGCATCCGGATCTTGAGACCCTTCATTTCCGCCGGTGTCGTGATCTTCTTGGTGAGGTAGTAGCATCGGCTCCCGGCGTCATACCAGCACAAGCCGATGAGTCCCGAGCCCGAGGATTGCAGTTTGGCGAGCATGTCCTGCCCGATTTTACCGTTGAGCACCGCCCACATGTGTTCGCTGCTTTTATAAAGGAAGGGCAGCTGGATGGCGTTGAGATCGGGGACGAACTCGGCGACAGGAGCCGCGGAGACGCGGGCGAAGCCCAGTTCACCGATGACCAGGGCCTCGACGGCCTCGGCCTCGGTGGCGTTGAGCACGCCGCCGGAATAGACCGTGATTTCGATGCGGCCCTCGGTTCTTTCCTTAACGAGCCTGGCGAATTCGCGGTCCGCCAGCGTCGTCGGGTAGCCTTCCATGTGGACTTCGCTCAGTTTGAGCTTGATAGGCGCCGCGCTCAGGATACCGGCGGCTGCGACAAGCGAGAAAATCGCGAGTACGGCCTTTTTCACGGGATACCTCCTTAAAGATGTGTATCGAGCGTGAGTTTATGTCTGTTTTCCTTGAAGCGGACGAGGACAATCATGCGATTACCGGTACTTTTATGCTCAGAGCTTCCTACAGGCTTGACATGCACTGTTATGAGCTTTCCCCCTAGCGTATCCACAAAAACGATGCGAAGGAGATCGGAATGATACGGGGGTCGTGTATTTTGACATCATCCTCGAGCGTCACGAGAAGTCCGAAGGGAGCGTTATAAACGGTCTTCTCTAAAAACGATCTTAAACCCCGAGTATCATCCAAAGGATCGATGCGCCTGCGATACTTCACTTCGATCGGAATCCGCTTTGTGCCTATCGTGACGACAAAGTCCACTTCCGGTTCCGGACCGCGTTGAGGGAAATGGGCGACATCGAGGTTCGGGAACGAGCCCAAAAAATAACCGAGCGTACTTTCGGCGAGATGGCCCGCGATATCCGAGAGATGCGGATTCTCCGCGAGCCCTTGCGCATCGAGCGGTACCACTTCCTGGAGCCACGCGGCCCTCAGGCTGTGATCGGAAAGACATATTTTCGCAGGAGCCTTCTTGCGTTTCAGGCGCAGTTCTATGGGCTGTATCAGCTTGACGAGAAGGGAGCCGTCGAGAAAGTTCAGGTATGACAAAACTCGCGTCCATCCGATGTTGGCGGCCAGGGCTTGTTGTATCTCGGGGACAAAGGCCGACTGGCCGGCGACCTGGCCGGCGTATCTACAGCAGAGACGGTAGACTTCTTCGAGCAATCGCTCGTCGCGCTTTTGGCCGCGCGGCCCCATACGAAGATCGTGCTGGATCGCGCGCCTGATGATCGATTCGTTGAGAAAGTCGGCGAGTTCATGCCATGGGATATCAGAGCGTTCGTGGGCGGCGGGATATCCGCCGCGCTCGGAAAAAGCGGTGAAAGCTCGGCGAAGTATCTGCGAGTCTCGTTTACCGCGGGCAACGGCTTCGTTCCAAAAGTCAGGCGTCACGAACTTTTCCAGGCCGTTGTCACCTAATTGCGATTCTACATGCTCATTGAAGCGAAGTTCCGCTATCTCGCGAAGCAGAAGCGGACCCATGTCGATGGTGGTGATTCGTCCAGCCAGGCTGTCCCGTCCCGCCTCGATCCGCAGAGAGGAACTCCCTGTTATCAGTACGCGCGCGGCGTGGTTGTCCACAAAACTCTTTATCTGCGGCGCCCAGGAATCGAGGTTCTGCACTTCGTCAAAAAACAGGTAGACGGGCTTGCCGGCGTTGGCTTCCGCGTTAATATCGCCGTGCAGTACTTCTTTTTCATACCATCGACATATCGCAAGAACCGGCTCGTCGATCCCCCTCAGACTCGGTAGCTCGTCGAAGGCTACATAAAGAATCTTCTTGGGCTCAACTCCTTTTTCGAGGAGGGCGAGGATTGTCTGGCGCAGAAGCACGGTTTTCCCGACGCGCCTGGGGCCGCGCAGAACTACTGCCTGCGTGATCCCCCGCTCGACGAGGCGCATAAGCCGTTGAAAGGGCCAGCGGCGGAAAACGGGCGGGCGTATCATTTCTTCGCCGCGCCACCAGGGGTTGTTGGATTCGATATTGAGCGAAAGTTCGAGAGGGAGGGGGCCGTATAACGGGTCGGTGTTCAGGTTTTTTCCTTCGCCTTTACGCATACAACCCCCTTCCTTAAGTAGTGCGTCGGCGAGCGCGCCTTACTTCCCGATCGAGATGAGTTCGATCTCGAAAATCAGGACCTCGTTGGGGCCGATCGTCCCCGCGCCCTGGGAGCCGTAGGCGAGTTCTGCGGGAATATAGAAGCGGTACTTCGCTCCCACGCCCATGAGCTGGAGTCCCTCGGTCCAACCCTTGATGACGCCGCCGAGCGAGAAGGTCGCCGGCTGGCCCCGCGCGATCGAACTGTCGAACACCTCGCCGGATATGAGCTTGCCCTCGTAATTCACGGTGACGGTGTCGGTGGCCTTGGGCTTTTGGCTCGAGCCTTCCTTGATGACCTCGTATTGGAGTCCCGACGCTGTCGTCTTCACGCTCGACTTCTTCTTGTTGTTCTCGAGATAGGCCTTGCCTGTCTTGAGATTGTCCGCGCTCTTCTTTGTATACGCGTTCTGCGCGGCGGTCTGGACGATCGAGTTGGCCTGGGCCTCGGTGAATTTGGTCTTGCCCGATCCCATGCCGGCCTTGATCCCGGCGACGAGCGAATCCACATCGACTTCGATATAACTTCCCTTTACGCTCTGGGCGAGGAGCATGCCGAGAGCGTAGCTGACATCGGCCTTCGAGTCCTCCGCGGCCAGGGGAAAAGCCACGGCGAACAGAGCGAGCAGAGCGATGGCGAGAATACGTTTCATGGTGTTTCCTTCTGGAGAAAAGTTGAACCATAGTAGCACGAATGAGGCTTCTTGTGCGAGGCGTCAGACAGCCCTGGCAGGCCGACGATGAACTCGCCTCCGCTCATCATTCTGGCAGTCCAATGGCCGCGTTTACCGCTCGTAGAACTCGGGCCGGCGGTCCTCGAAAAGATCGTTGCAGGGCGTGATATGTTTGTCGCGGGCGCGCGCTGGATCGATATCGATGACAGCGACGGCGATCTCGTCGGGCGGAAGACTCGCGAGATACTCGCCCTGCGGCGAGACGAGGACGCTCCCGCCTGTGAAGTCGAGGCGTCCGCCCGACCTTTGCTCCGATCCGACGCGGTTCGCGGTCGCCACAAAGACGCGGTTCTCGACCGCGCGGGCGAAATCCGCGCGCTGACAGAAGGGCAGGACGAGGTTGGCCGAGTGCGCTATAAGATCCGCGCCCCGCAGGGCCAGGCTGCGGAAGCTCTCGGGGAAGATCCAGTCGAAGCAGATCGCCGGACCTATGCGAAGGCCGCGGAACTCCTCGACGAAAAAGCCGGTGTCGCCCGGCGAGAAGCACAGCTTCTCGCGCGAAAACAGATGGGTCTTGCGATAGACGCGCCTGCGGCCCTCGGGGAGGGCGAGAAGCGCGCTGTTGTAGGGGCCGCCGGGCGCGGCCTCGGCGAAGCCGAATACGATGGCGGCCCCGCGATCCGCCGCTATACGGCAAAGCGCCGAGACTGCTGGGCCGTCCACCGTCTCGGCGCAGTCTTCGACCTCGGCCCTGTCCATAAAATCGTAACCAGTCAGGCAGAGCTCGGGCAGGACATACAGCTCTGCGGAAACGGATGTCACAAGGTCCTTCAGCTGCTCGAGATTTCTCTCGACCTCTCCGAATTCGGGCGAGGACTGGACAAGGGCGACACGCATAGGGCTAGTGTAGCGACAGCTGGTGACACTGTTCCAGCAGTTTTGTGTTGTAGTACGTAGTAGCTCCTGGAATGCGGCCGGATCGTGCTATGTTTATAGGAAAGTCTAAGGAGGAAGAAGAATGAAGAAAGCGCGCGTATTACTCGCCTGCCTGGCCCTCGCCCTGGCGTTCGGAGGCCTGACGGGGTGTATGCTGCCGGATTATCAGTTGGACATGAATGTGTATGTTTCTAGTTCTACCGGTGGAACTACTGGTCCTTATGATTCAGCAACCATAACGTATGAGTTTACAAATGTTGGAACCAGAGATTTGTCAAATGTTCAAGTAGAAATCGAAGCGTGGCGTATTGATGAATCTGGTGAAGCATCAATAATAACGCATACGCTCGGCCCCTTCAGTATAAGTAGCGGTTCCATGACGTCTGGTACAGAAGATTTTATCTGGAGCAACGATGGGGAAGATAGCAGTTTCGATGTATTCGTGACCTCTGTAGGCTGGGATGCCGACGACTGATTTCCGCATTGCTTCGTGATGTATAGGGAACCTCTAAAAACCCGGTTGGTTTTTAAGGTTCCCTTGCAATTCCCCTTCGGGAATTGCGTTTATATAAGGTTGACCTCGAAAAACTGAAATTTTTCGAGGTCCCCTATAAAAAGACGGGGCCGCGCGCCCCGTCTTTTTTTTTACCTTACAAAAACCGTCAATTAACGTCGCGCACATACAATATCAACATTTCCCTGCAAAGCTTCCCGCACAAGGAGGCTTGCATGAAACGGATATTCCTGTTGCTGGCCGCTGTCCTTCTGGGCGCGGCGCTCTTCGCTCAAACATTCACCCTTGCGGTCATCTCCGACACGCAGAACTACACCGACTACCGCTACCAGCGCTCGTCGAATCCTCCCTTCGTCATGGACCAGGCGGACATTTTCCACCGGCAGATGGACTACATCGCGAAAAACGCCGTTTCGGCGGGAGGGCCCATAGCCTTTGCGGTTCATGTCGGCGACATCGTGCAGAACTACGGCACGCAGCCTTCGGAATGGGCGATCGCCGAGGCCGCCCTGTCCCGACTCGACGGAGCCCTTCCCTACGGCCTCGTCCCCGGAAACCACGACTACGATAAAAGCTGGAAGGACAGCG